>JAJFHQ010000098.1 GCA_021775525.1 Hyphomicrobiales bacterium | reverse complement strand
GGGGGGGGGCGGCCCCCCCCGCGGGATGCTCGTGCTTCGATTGGAAGAATATCACCGCGAACGCTGGCAATCATTCCCGGGCTTCTTTTCCTGAGCTTGGTGTGGATTTCACCCTGGGAAAGATCAGGAATATTCACCTTGCTCTAAAGCAAGGCCGTGTCCGCTGAATATTGGGGGGGGAGTTGTTGAGAGATGGCGAAGCCACCCGGAAAAACCGTGCCGGGTGACTTCGCGCCGAGAGTGCTATTCGACGTTGGCAAGATCGACTGCGGAAGACTTTCCGGAGCGCTCGTCAGCCTTAACCTCGTAGCTCAGCTTCTGTCCCTCGGTGAGGGCCGGAAGGCTGGCTGCTTCAACGGCGGTGGCGTGAACGAACACGTCATTCCCGCCTTCATCAGGTTCGATGAAACCGAAGCCGCGATCGTGATTGAAAAACTTAACTGTACCTGTGGCCATGTTGGCCTCCTTTATTGACTACGCGAAATGCGTATAGCCCGCGCGACATCCGCGCGAGTGCGTATCCGATTTCAACGATGTCTTGGTAGGGGCGTGGTTAGGCCATTGCTGCAAGGCAGAGTAAATAATCGAATGTCCTTCATATGGTCGCTTTGGGAGGAAAGGTCAATGGTGTAGTGGGTGCCGGTTGTGCGCCTCATCGTCACTCCCGCGCCCCTCGTTTCGTCTTTCCCGCACAGGCCTGGAACCCATTTGGGCCGTGCCACACGCACCTCCCCTAATGCGCCTCGTCCCAATTGTCCCCCGCGGCTGCATCAACCTTCAGCGGCACATTGAGATGCACCGCCGGCGCGGGTGAGTTTTCCATCACCTTGCAGGCCACTTCAATCGTCTTGTCCACCTCCGCCTCAGGCGCCTCGAAGATCAGCTCGTCATGGACCTGCAAGAGCATGCGCGCCGACAGCTTCGCCTCGGCAAGCGCCCCCTCCATGCGCACCATCGCCCGGCGGATGATGTCGGCAGCTGAGCCCTGGATCGGCGCGTTGATGGCCGCGCGCTCTTTAAAGGAGCGCACTTGTGCGTTCTTGGAATTGATGTCCGCGAAATGGGCGCGCCGCCCGAACAGCGTCTCCACATAGCCTTGGCTACGCGCTGTCTCCTTGGTCGCTTCCATATAGTCGCGGATACCGGGGAAACGCTCGAAATAGGTTTTGATATAGTTGCCCGCCTCACCCCGCGAAATTCCAAGCTGGGCCGCAAGCCCGAAAGCGGAGATGCCGTAGATAATGCCGAAATTGATCGCCTTGGCGCGGCGGCGGACTTCGCCCGGCATCCCCTCAACCGGAACGCCGAACATCTCGGACGCCGTCATGGCGTGAATGTCGAGGCCGTCTTCGAAGGCCTGCTTCAACGCACCGATGTCGGCCATGTGGGCGAGCACGCGCAGCTCGATCTGGGAGTAGTCTGCCGAGATGAGCTTGTTGCCCTTCTCCGCCGTGAAGGCTGTGCGGATTTCACGGCCCTCGGGCGTGCGGATGGGAATGTTCTGCAAGTTCGGGTCGGTCGAGGCGAGCCGTCCCGTGGAAGTTGCCGCCATCGCATATGAGGTATGGATGCGATTGGTGGTCGGGTTGATGTGTTCGGGCAACGCGTCCGTGTAGGTGCTCTTCAGCTTGGCGAGTTGCCGCCATTCCATCATCTCGGTCACAAACCCGCGCGCCTCGTCCGACAGCTCCTCGTTGCCGGCCAGGTCATCCAGCAACCCGGCGCGCGTCTCCCACTGCCCGGACTTGGTGCGCTTGCCGCCGGGCAGACCCATCTTGTCGAACAGGATCTCGCCAAGCTGGCGGGGCGAAGCGATGTTGAATTCAGTCCCCGCGGTTTTCTGGATGCTTGCCTCGAGACCGGCGAGCTTCTGCGCAAAATTTCCCGAAAGCCGCGACAGCACCTGGCGCTCCACGTAAACGCCATGGCGCTCCATGCGCGCCAGCACCGTGGCTAATGGTCTTTCAAGTGTCTCGTAAACGCTTGCCATCTGCTCACCGGAAAGCCGGGGCTTGAGCAACAGCCAGAGCCGAAGCGTGATGTCGGCATCTTCGGCAGCGTATTCGCTGGCCTTCTCAATCGGCACCTGGTCAAAGGTGAGCGCCGACTTGCCCGTGCCCACCACATCCTTGAAGGGGATGCACACATGCCCGAGATGGCGCAGGGCCAGCTCGTCCATGCCGTGGCGCCCGCGACCCGCATCCAGCGCGTATGACATCAGCATGGTGTCGTCCATGGGCGCCACTTCGATGCCGTGCTGGGCCAGCACCAGCAAGTCATATTTCAGGTTCTGGCCGATCTTCAGGACGCCTGGGTCTTCCAGCATTGGCTTGAGTGCAGAGAGCGCGTCTTGCAGTGGAATTTGCTTCGCCTCTCCCACGCCTTCGAGATCAAGTCCTTCGCCCGCGCCATGCTGCAACGGCACGTAGCAGGCCCTGCCCGGTTGGGTTGCAAGCGAGACCCCAACAAGACGCGCCTGCATGGCATCGAGCGAATCCGTTTCAGTATCGATGGCGACAAGGCCCTGTTGCTTGGCTTCGCGGAACCACTCTTCCAGTGCGCCGATGTCCGTCACGGTCTCGTAGGCCGAGCGGTCAATGGGGAGGTTTGCAACCTGGGCCGCGCGCTGCGCGGCCAACCGGGCGGGTGTGCCTGTTTCAGAAGTGGTTGCGAGGGCGGCCCCCTCCGCTGCCCCGCGCGGGGCGGGGGCTTTGCGCGCCGGCGGCTCGGTCCCCAGCGCTTCCGAAACGCGCTTGGTGAGCGTGGTGAATTCCATCTGCGTCATGAACCCGAGAAGGTCATCGGCGACGGGCTCGCGAATGCCAGTCTCGTCCAACGGCACATCGACGGGCACGTCCTGCCTGAGCGTGACAAGTTTCTTTGAGATACGCGCCTGTTCGGCAAACTCGATCAGGTTTTCGCGCCGCTTGTTCTGCTTGATCTCGCCAGCATTTACCAGAAGCGTTTCAAGATCGCCATACTCGCTGATGAGCTGGGCCGCAGTCTTCACGCCAATACCCGGAACACCCGGCACATTGTCGCTCGAGTCACCAGCGAGCGCCTGGATATCGATCACCTTGTCCGGCCCGAGGCCAAAGCGCTCGGCAACCTCGTCAGGACCAATGCGCTTGTTCTTCATGGTATCGACCATGATGACGCCCGGCTGAACCAGTTGCATGAGATCCTTGTCCGACGAGATGATGGTGACATCGCTCCCCGCCTCCACCGCCTGCCGGGTGTAGGTGGCAATCAGGTCATCGGCCTCGTAATCTTCCTTCTCGATGCAGGCGACGTTGAAGGCGCGTGTCGCATCGCGGATGATCGAAAATTGCGGCACCAAGTCTTCAGGCGCAGGCGGACGGTGGGCCTTGTATTCAGGGTAGATATCGTTGCGGAAGGATTTTCCCGAATAGTCGAAAATGACCGCAAAATGGGTTGGCTCGAACTCATCATTTGTGTCTCGCAGCAGCTTCCACAGCATGTTGCAAAAGCCGTGTACCGCACCGATGGGCAGTCCGTCAGAGGGCCGTGTCAGGGGAGGAAGAGCGTGATAAGCGCGGAAGATGTAGCCTGACCCGTCAATCAGGAATACATGATCGCCCTTCTTGACCGGTCGTGGGCTGGCTTGCTTCGAATCTGTATCGCTGGCGCTCATGGTGGCGCACTATAGGCGCGCGTGGCATCAAGGTCAGGAGAATCTTGCACTCTTCCCCAGCCTGTGCGCAGGCAGTGTCAGGTTTTGTCAAAACGGCAAGGCTGGGCTGACACGATACACTGGTAGTGCGAACTGTTCTGGAACACCTTGCATTTCATTTTGCGCTTTTGCGCCAGATGCCAGTTGCCAAAACCGGGGTCGCGTTTCTCGGTGTCTCTCTGCCAGATAACGATGGCTGCAAATTCCGCCATGGTCATCCGCTTATGGGTATACCCGTATGACGCCATACGCTTGTTGGTGCAGGACATCCCATCGGGGAGCTGCACGGTCGAATAAGCGTGGGTTGCTGCTATTGCGCCGATAACAACGGCAAAAAATGTGAACAGGACATAGTTGCTATTCATGGGGTCATCCATTTTCTGGTAGGTCCTGTTCTACTCCTGAAGTGCTGAAATACCAGAAATTGGCGTGGTCAAATTGAGTGCAATTTTTCAGCTAATTTTCTTCAATTTTGTTCCAACTACCTAAGCCCGATGGGCCAATTGCACGTGCGACGATGATACAGTAGTGTCCTCGCATTCAGGCATTGCACCCGTAGCTCAGCTGGATAGAGCGCTGCCCTCCGAAGGCAGAGGTC
>JAJFHQ010000097.1 GCA_021775525.1 Hyphomicrobiales bacterium | reverse complement strand
CAACATCGCAGATCCGCCGCCTAACATAACAAACCAGATGAGCCAGGCACTCACTTAGCTCAAGCTGAAGTCTGTTCCAAAAACTCTGACGACGGACAAAGAACTGTGACTTGTCGCTAGACTGAATGGCAGCGATGACACTCCTACGGAATTGCAAAAGAACAGGCTGGATTGCCGCCTCATCGGTGGGTGGAAAGTAGTCGGCTTCAGACTGCGCTCTCAAGGTGAGAGAATTGTGACCTAGTGAGCCAAGAAATACAAAGAACGAAAAGTAGATCACGAACCGGATGCCACGCACAAACATATCGCATCACTCCCAATAACGTTGAGTTTGCTGTGGTTTAGATTGAGAAAAACTACCTAGCAATTGATAAATCAATAGGGCCTCCAGCTCCGCTTTTTTGAGATTTTTTTTTAGGCGCCGTGCAAACCCCGTTTCGTTGATATTCTGACGGACAATTTTCTATCAAATTACGCGTATATTTCGCTGAGATATCGCCCCCATGAAGAGCTTTGGTTTGAGGAACATGTATTCGCTTGTTTTGTCCTTGCACCGGATGAGCACACGGATTGACTTTTATGACTTTTGCGGTCGGAAGCCTTTGCGCACCCTTCTCGCACTCATACTTGGTTACATTAGGAGAGCGGCCATCTGTCACGCCAGCCGTGTAGGGATGTTGATATTTTTTCTTTGCATTAGCATTTGCCGAGTTGCCATGCTGACCTGGTTTCGTCACGGGCCGCAGCGACGTTGTTCCCTTAATGCTGCCGAATGTTGGTGGCGCTTGTGTTCTCTGTGAATCGTAATTTCGAGCTGGAATATTTTTGAAAACACGCGGTACATGGTCTTTCGGATCGTCCTTTTCAGGTGGGTTGTATTTCATTACTCCGCCGTATGAGTTCGGCTTGTATTGCCAGGATGGCTTCGAACCGTACCGGGTCTTTTTTTCCCGCGGTTCGGGTGCAGGCGCTGCGGGAACGGCAATAGGCTGGGTCGCCTGTCCTCCAACGCCGCCTCCCGCGCAGTTATTGACGAAACAACCCGAACCTCCCTCGCGTTGACAATGTTGTAGCGCCAGTTCCTTGGCCCTTGCCTGGCTTGGGCTCTGCCCCCAGCCGCCGGTAATCCCATCACTGGAAAAAGCGGTGCAGGCATAGCCCTGACCTTCGTCGTTCCACATCTGCGCCATCACGCCCGTGCCAGTCAATGAGACGATCAGCAGGGCCGCGCACAGTGCGGCTAATGGTGCATATCTTACGGCAGGGATACCGGCGCCGCCGCCCATCAACGCACTTCCGAACGCAAAGAAATATCGAACCATGAGAACTCGCTTCCCAACACTACCGTGCAAATGGAGGTGTATCGTTCGAGGTCAGACCGTACTCGAATGTCACGCCTCCGAAACTTCGGCTGCCGGATTTCAAGTTCCAACATGAAGCCTTGGTATCAATGTGTATCTTGATGCCTTCCCAGTTCTCGACGGGCGTCAGTGTCATTATACACTTGTTGGTGTAATAAACGTATCCGTCCCGCGAATTGTCGTGAAAGGCATGGCGGACGAAATGAAGCTCTCGTCCGGAATTCGGATCCGGAATATTGACCGAGACGATAACCTTACTGCTTCCATCATAAGAGACATGTACCTCGTCCATGAATGGTGGTCGGCCATCGGTGTAATAATAACTCTGTTGCGCATTGGCAGTGGTGAAGCTGGATGTGAGAACCAAAATTGCTAACGCGGAGTAACAACTGAAACGCATCCTTACAGTTCTCCTATCTCCTGCACAAAATATTCAGATATAATATTTACACAACAACATTACATGGAACCAGCATTACTTCATGGTGTCTGTTAACCGTGTCCAGCAGAATGTCCGCTTTTGGCACAAAGCGGACATTCCAAGATGAGTGCTTTTATGTCCGCTTTCGGGGGTAAAGCGGACATTCCAAACTGAATGATTTTATGTCTGCTTTTGACCCGAAGCGGACATTGGGCTTCTTTTTAATCTTAGGAATAGTCAGAGAGTGGGCTGGTACATTGTTGAAACACAGTTTGATGCTTACCCAACGCTTACCCGATATTAAAATGCTCTAATCTTGCGGCTGGGCGTTAGAGAATCAATACATTGATATAACTAGATAATATAGTGGTGACCCCGGCGCGATTCGAACGCGCGACCTCCAGATTAGGAATCTGATGCTCTATCCAGCTGAGCTACGGGGCCAGATTGCGTGAGCTGAATAACACACACATGGATATGAAATAGCAGAATGGCACAGCCAAACCAAAAAGGAATTTGGCGCGGGTGAACATGGCTGGCTTTGAGACACCCCCCTGCCGCTGGAATTTGTTCGGTCTAATGACCCTTTCAGGGCTTTCCCCTCTTGCGCTGCGCAATTGAAAAACATAAATCTCAAGGAGGCGCAGGTGAGAGATAATGATATTCCAGCAGCTGTTTGACCCGGCATCTTGTACCTATACCTACCTGCTCGCGCGCCGTCATGGCGGTGAAGCGCTTATCATCGATCCGGTCATCGAGCATGTAGAGACCTATATCTCCCTGCTGGAGCGGCTTGACCTCAGACTGGTAAAGGCCGTCGACACCCATATCCACGCCGACCATGTGACCGGGCTCGGGGCGCTTCGCGATATCACCAAATGCGTGACGGTGATGGGCGAGAGGAGTGGTGCGGACGTAGTGTCCATGCGCGTGCGCGAAGATGAGAAAATCGACATTGATGGCGTCGAGTTGCGTACGCTCTACACGCCGGGCCACACCGATGATTCCTACTCGTTCGCCGGTGCCGACCGGGTGTTCACCGGCGATGCGCTCCTGATTGGGGGCACAGGCCGCACCGACTTCCAGAATGGTGATCCGGCTTCGGGCTACGATTCCCTATTCAACAAGTTGCTGAAACTGCCGGCTGGGACGCTGGTCTATCCCGCTCATGACTATAACGGAAACACGGCCTCCACCATCGGCTATGAGGCCGCTCACAATCCGCGCCTGCAGGTCAGCTCGGCGGCCGAATATGCCGACATCATGAACAATCTCAAGCTTGCCAATCCGAAGATGATGGACGTAGCAGTGCCCGCCAACCTGGCCGTGGGCAAGTCACTGGAAAAATTCGTGCAAGAGGGCGAGGAACTCGATTCGGAGCAGTGCCAAAAGGTCTGCGCCCATGAAGAAGTCATTCTTGTAGACCTGCGTGAAGAAAGCGAACGCGCCCGAGACGGCTGGATAGCAAACTCCCTGCATGTGCCCTATGATTGCCTGGACTCACAGCTTACACCATCAGGTGCGCTGAAACTCATCGTGAAGGATCATCACGGTCACATCGTGCTCTATTGCGCCCATGGGGAGCGCTCCGCCCTGGCACTCGATACCATGCGCAACGCCGGGTTCACCGGCGTGAAACATCTCAAGGGCGGCCTGAAGGCCTGGGTGACCTCTGGCGGTGAAGTCGAGCATACCGGCTGATATTTCTAGCAGCCATATCCCAGCGTTACGAAACACCAGACACCTTTGCCCGTCTTCTTCGCGACGGTTCCCGTGCCCCTGGCGACGCCGACTGCGGCCTGTCCAGTACCCTTGACGGTGCCTTTTACGGCCGCGCCCGGGCTGGTTGTCACGCCCTGCACCATGGTGCCTGTGCCCTGAACAATTCCTGATCCGGCCTGGCCGGCTCCTTGAACAGCACCCTGGCCAATATGCTGGGTGCCTTGTGCTGTTCCCTGAACGGCACCCTGAATCGGGCCGCTCGGGGTTTGTGCGTTTGCAGTTGCCGTCATGGAAACCAATGCGATAGCTGCGAGAAAAGTGACACGTCTCATGATGTGTCTCCTGTGAGATTGGGGGAATCACGACCATACGCTTCTTCGCGGTACTGGCCAATGCCTGTCAAAGCCCATGATTGAGGCGATGGTGAGACGGGCAGTTAGTATTGAACTACTGGACCTTGATGCCCGGGAACTTGATCCCCGGAGGCAGCTTAAGGACCGGGCCCTTCTGCAGTTGGAACGGCTGGCACTTGCCGTTCTTCCACATCGGCTTGTTGGACGGACACGTACAGGATTTGGTCTTTTGATTATAGTATCGGCCGCCAGAGCAATTTGGCTGGGACGGGCCAGGGTTAATTTCGCCCGGGGGACGTCCCGGATTGGTGGTGTAGAGAACACACTGCGATCCGTTCCAGGACGGTTTGTTGGACGGACACGTGCAGGATTTGGTTCTCGGGTTGTAGTAACGGCCACCAGAACAAGACGGCTTGGAAACACATTGCCTGCCATTCCAGATCGGTTTGCTGGAGGGGCAAACGCATTTCTTTTTCTGCAGACTGAAGATCCGTCCGCCGGAGCAGAGGTTGATTTTCGGAATGCAGATCACGCCGGTCCATGTCGGTTTGCTGACCGGACAGACGCACTGGCCCTTATTGTTGCGATAGCGACCACCGGTGCATTGCTGCGGCTTCGGAGCGCAGTATTGACCGTTCCAGATTTTGCCCGATGGGCAGACGCATTGCTTCAGCCTCTCATTGTAGGTACGGCCACCCGAGCAGACCTGATGGCTGGGGGTGCATTGGCTGCCGGACCAGATTGGCTTGTTGGAGGGGCAGACGCAATTGCCGTACCTGTCTTTGAAGCGGCCGCCTGAGCAGGGCTGCGGACCGGGTATGCCGCTGCAGTATTGACCGTTCCATTTCGGCAAGCTCGGCGGACAGGCGCATTGGCCGTAATTGTTGCGTATGCGGCCACCGGTGCATTGCTGCGGCGGGCGCGGGATGCACTGCGAGCCGGTCCAGATCGGGATATGAGACGGGCATACGCAGCTGCCGTAATTGTTCCGCGAGCGACCGCCAGTACATACGGGCGGAGGGGGTGGAGGAGGCTGGCCGATGATCGAGGCGATGGCGCAGGCGCGGTCATTCGTACGGTTTGAATCTCCTGTAGCAGGACCGCCTAGCAGGCTGGCTATAAGCGCTTGATCAATCCGTCCCGTAACCTGCAATCCTTTCTGCGCTTGGTAGGAACGGATGGCGTTTGTGGTCTTTCTGCCCGGTTTTCCATCGGCAGGGCCGGGACTGAAACCTTGCGCCAGCAGCGCACTTTGAACATTGCGGATGCTGCCGCGTGTTTGTGAAGCTCCGCCCCAACGGAGTTCTGCACAGTTGTTGACAGTGCCGGTGATGCGTCCTGGCAGGATGAAGGTAAGAGAAAGCACCTTCGATTGCCCTGGCAGGAGCGTGGTGTTCGGATGGGTGCAGGAGATGTTCACGCCTCTTCTGCCACACCGCCACGGAGCGGGGCCGGATGCCGTGAACCGGGCGCTGGTTGGCGTGATCGTATCCGAGATCCTGATCTCGCCGGTGTACGGCGCGTTCCCGACATTGGTCACGGTGACTGTGAATCCAGTAGGTCCACCGGCCCGTGCAGACCCCTGGTTGGCTGTCTTCGTGACAGCGAGATCCGGTTTGCCGGCCGGCGGAGGCGGCGGGGGAGGTGGCGGCGGCGGTTTCTTTGGCTGCTCGATGGTGATGATCGAGACATGCTGGTCATTCTGCGGATTGCGGTCCTTCACCTTGGCATTAGGCCAGACCATGTTCTTGATGTGACTGACCTGGCTGTGCGGATAGTTCGCCGGAACCGAGACGGTGAGTTCGTATTCAACAGCACCACCGGCCTTGATCGACAGGCTGGAGCCCTTGCACTCGTAACTGGCGTTTCCGGTCTTTGCGCACGAGAAGCCTGACGTCTTGCTCGTGATGCCGGTGATCTGCAATTCCGGAGAGAGCGTGCCTTTGACACCGGCGGAACCCTTGAAGTCGCGTTGACCCTTGTTATCGATGCTTGCGGGCAAGTTGCAGGGCGCGTCAAGCTGGCATGTCGTGTCGCTGTGTGGTGCAAGGTCCGGCCCCGGAACGTAGGCAATCGCGCATTCCTCGTCGTTCATGTTGAAGACGTTTCCAGGCCCGGCTGGAATGCTGGCGCAATTCTTCAGTGTCGTCCAGGGATAGGCTGGCGGCACGTCAAGCTGGAACCAAACACCCACGTTTCCACCGGCCGGTATCGGGTCATTGACCGTGCAAGTGTGATTGTTTCCAGCGGGAACGCATGTGACATTTGCTGCTGGTGGGAATATCTGGGTCCATGCTCCAGCATCAGGATTAGGCACGTCGGTGATGACCAGTCCCGCAGGGAAATCATTCTGGCCGGGATTGTAGATTTCAACTCCGAAACCACACGGGAAGCCCGGCCAGCAGTCGCCACCGTTTACATATTTCG
The DNA here is from genome assembly GCA_021775525.1 of Hyphomicrobiales bacterium. Taxonomy (GTDB): domain Bacteria; phylum Pseudomonadota; class Alphaproteobacteria; order Rhizobiales; family Methyloligellaceae; genus UBA2767. Next base: position 59,042 of record JAJFHQ010000097.1, on the reverse strand, counting down.
ATACAGCCAAATCGTCAGGACAGTCGCCCGCCGCACCGGGGGTGCAGATTATCGTAGTGACGCAATCCTCCATCTCTTCCGCGACACCATCGCCGTCATTGTCATGAGAAACCTTGGCGCAGTTCTGCACGGCATTCGGCTTCGCAATACCCGCGGGCCACTCCTGGAGCAAATATAGTGTCCTGCTGTCGCCCGGTTGAATCCCGCCGGCCACCGCCGGGTGCGTACAGGTTTGCGTACCGGCCACCCCGTTTCCAGGCGCACAGTTCCAGGGGGGGATTGGGCCATGATCCACCAGGTTTGAATCTGCAGGGCCAACAAATATCCCGGTCGTGTCGGTAACCACAAGTGGATCCGTGTAAGGGGCACCACCGCTGTTTCTGACCGTGACTTCATACCAGCAAAGCCAGCCGCCACCCGGTCCGGCACCTTCAAAGCAGCCTGACGTACCCTTCTTGTCCACTGCGAGTTTGGGTCTGGCGTCAGGATGTCCTGGCGGGAAAAGGGAGACTTCGGCGCAGTCATATTCATTGAACGGATTCATGTCACCGGGGCTGCCCTTCCAGTCGATCCTGGCGCAGTTGCGCTCATGTGTGTGACCCAATCCAAGCGGCGGGCCAATGGTGTAGACGTGAAGTTCGCGGAATTCACCCGGTGATAAAGTAACATTCCCATTGTAGGAACAATCGAACACGTTTCCGCCCAATGGTCCGCAGGCCCATTCGGCTTTCAGGTCCCAATCGACAAACACTGATGCAGGCTGCGTGATGGTGTCGTGAATGTGCAGCGGGCCCGAATAAACATCCGCGCCGACATTGGTGATGCGGATCACGTAGTGGCAATTGCCGAATGCATCGCAGGCGAAATAGACCGGGAATTTTTCGAGCAGCAGATCGGCCTTGCAGTTGGGATCGCCCGGTTTGCAGATGGGGACGTACTCGCATGAACGATTGTTGTAGCGGACCGGGTCCTTGTCGAAGCCCGGTATGCGGAGATCGGCGCAGTTCCTGTAGACATTGCGCTCCCACCACGGGGGCAATTCGAATGTGAGCTCAAGGATCCTCTTTTCGCCCGGCGCCAGCGTTACAGGCGGATGGGTGCATTCGTAGTTGCCCGGGAACAGCTCCTTGCAGGTCCAGGCCGGCGGGCTGTGGCCGACGAGCTTGGCGCCGCCATCGGCGGTCTCAAAGACGAGCAATGGTCCGGAGTAGGGCAGCGCGCCGACATTCTTGATTTCGACTTCGTAGGTGCAGGGTTCTCCCGCGGCGCACCGCTTCGGCTTGGACTTTTTCAATATTCGGAGGTCAGCTCGTTTCGGCGCGCTTCTGCACTTGCGCGCAATTTCCACATCACCCACATGGCCGCTCGCCTGCGGGTCATCGAACTGGCCATCAAAATCCACATAGTAGCTGGACCACGGCGGTTCGTTCTTGGGACGCACGAGGCTCAGCGCATTCCCTTGCAACCCGTGGACGTTGAGCGGACCGCCTTGCGCCAGCTTGGCCCCATGAATGGGATTGTCTCTGAGCGCATCGCCGGTGGTCCACAGGGTGCCCTCGCAGGAGCCGAGGCCGTAGCTGCCATCGGCTTGCTTGCGATAGCCGTAGCCTATGGCGATACCGCCGGAGGTATTTCGGTGAATGCCGGGGAAGCCGATTGCGTAATCTTCCGGCTCCGCCGCCCAGCGGCTCGGGGTAGCCGGGTCATCGGGAGATTCCAGCTTGTAGCGCAGCACTCTCGTCTTGCGCGGTGTATGATATTGCGAATAATCGTAGCGGGAGGCGATGCCGCCACGTTGTGCCAGCAACATGCGCCCGTTGCCCTGGAAGGCGATATCAGACACCGGATATGCGTTGGGGTCTGAGGGGACATCCAGCTCCCAGCGCGGGTCGCCGCCAAAATTGCCGTCCTGGTTGATCCCGATCGACCAGATTTGCGGACCAGCCTCGACGGAGTAATAAAGCCGGTTGCCGCGAACGGCCAAACCCCAGATGCGCCGGTCTGGTGAGGTCAAACCCCAACTGCCGGAATCTTCAGCATCAAAGGCAGGACTGGTGATGTCGGCCCGAACCGCGTCGTCTGGCGCTGCTGCCATGCCATTTGCCGGACGACCCTGAAGACCATGATCGAAGCTGCCGAGGTCCGTTCCCGCCATGTCGAGACGATGAATGAGCCCGTCTTCCATATCGCTGACAAAGAGCTGTTTTCGTTTTGCGTCATAGGCGATGTTGCCGAGCCCGGGGCCGCTGTTGGGGCCCCCGCCACTCAAAATGTCGGAAAATTTTGTAACCTCGCCGGTCTCGCCGTTGATCTTCCACACGCTTCCGGGACCACCGCCGCGCGCCAGCCCGAACTGGCCATTCATCCATTGTGCGCCGGGTTGGCCTAGTTTGATGCGTTCCGGACGCCCATCACTATCGGCGTCCGGCACCACGATATGCAGGCCATGCACGGACGTGCTGGCGGCATAAATGTTGGGCGGGTCGGATTTGTCCAGAGCCAGGCCGAACACTTGACCGATGTCGCGTGCGAAAGCCTCAAACTTGGTTGGGGCGTTGAGTAGTTGTGCCTGTGCCGGCCCACCGGGGTTTCGAACGTCGAACACTTTGAGCGAGGCGCCATCGGTGTTGATAAACGTCTCGTCCAGTTCGTTAACGCCAGGGGGAAGTGGTGGATTTGCGGGCGGTGGGAGTATGCCTGAAGCGCCGGATACGACGAGGTCGCCGAGGCCGACTACGCCCGGCTTGGCATCCTGCGCCTTTGCGGGCGAGGCAGGAAACCAAGCAGTTGTAATGAGAGCCAAAAAGAAAAATACGGCGCAGAAATTGAGGAAAACTATTCTATGGGACACGGCAGCCCCGGAACGGCTTGATGCAAGATCGACAGTGTCACCACACCTGCCAACAGCCATAAGACTGTTCCTCCTTGGCCTGACTTGGGACCATTTCTTTTATGATAACCCGCAACAGATCAAATTCAATAACAGAATTGTGAAGCTATTATGTTCCCGCGTTACGTGTGAAGCCGCAGATTGGCAGCCTGCGTCATCCCATGGAAATTGCTCCGGCTCCTGCGTTGTAGGTGCACCGAGCTACGGCTATAACCAAGACGTAACAAGTCGTTGGAGCGTTGCGGCACCATGTATTCAAGACGCCAAGTCACCCACGGCATAGTATCGGGCTCCGTGCTTGGCGCAGCGTCATTGGCGGGAGTGGGCGGTGCATTTTCCAGTCAGGGAAGCCCGATTGTCGCGGCAGCAGCGAGCCTGAGGTTTGCACTCCGGGAAGCGGCCGATGTCTTTGCCCGTGAGACCGGGTCAAGTGTGCGTCTCTCGTTTGCATCTTCGGGGAATTTGGCGCGCCAGATCCGCCAAGGCGCTCCCTTTGAACTCTTTCTCTCGGCCGACGAGGATTATGTCGCGGCTCTCCAAAAAGATGGACACACCCTGGATGGAGGTGCGCTCTACGCCCTCGGTCGGCTGGTGGTGTTCGCGCCCAATGACGCCCGCTTTAAAATTGACGCGGACTTGTCAGGACTGGGGAAAGCGCTACAGCGTGGTGATATTCACCGGTTCGCCATCGCCAACCCGGAGCATGCACCCTATGGCCGTGCCGCGCGCGATGTCCTGAACCATGCAGGGTTGTGGGATGGCATCAAGTCAAAGCTCGTGCTTGGGGAGAATGTCTCCCAAGCGGCCCAGTTCGCTGTTTCGGGCTCGTGCGAGGGGGCGCTGATCGCCCAGTCGCTGGCGTTGTCCGAAGGTTTGTCCGGGCGTGGCAACTTCAAGCTCGTACCTGACCAATGGCACCAACCGCTGCGCCAACGTATGGTCATGCTACCGGGTGCGGGCGAAGTTGCACGCACCTTCTATCAATATCTCCAGGGCAGTGGAGCTGGTGAGATTTTCTCCCGGCACGGCTTTGCCCGTCCGAAAGAGGGATAGCGCAATGGATTGGACGGCGTTTCTTCTCTCGGTCAAGCTTGCGGTCTGGACCATTGCCGTCCTTTTGCCGCTCAGCGTAATCATCGCAAGGCACCTGGCCTGGCGGCGTTATGCGGGCAAAGCCTTTGTCGAGGCTGCATTGGCGCTGCCTCTGGTGCTGCCGCCCACTGTGCTTGGCTACTATCTTCTCGTCGGGCTGGGGCGGGCATCTCCTTTGGGGCAGCTCTATGAGGGGTTGTTTGGTACCCCGCTTGTGTTCACATTTGAGGGTCTTCTCGTCGCATCAATCATCTTTAACTTGCCCTTCGCCGTGCAGCCGATGCAGCGTGCCTTTGAGTCCATATCATACGAGTTTCGTGATGCGGCCGCCTGCTGCGGAATGAGCCCAATGCGCATCTTGTGGCGGATCGAGTTGCCGCTCGCATGGCCGGGCATCATGACCGCGTTCGTTCTGGTGTTCGCCCACACCATCGGCGAGTTTGGCGTGGTGCTGATGGTGGGGGGCAGCATACCCGGTGAAACCAGGACGGCGGCAATCGCGATTTACGACCGGGTACAGGCATTTGATAATTCCGCTGCCGGCGCCATGTCCGCCTTACTTTTGGTGATTTCGCTTGTCGCCATCGCCATCGCCAACCGGGCAACATCGAAGGCGGACCGGCACCGTGGTTGAGGTTTCAAAGGATTTGAACGTTCACCTGGCACAGGACGCGCCCATCCCGCTTGATGCCCACATTTCATGCGCGCCTGGTGAGGTGCTGGCCCTGGTAGGACCATCGGGCAGCGGTAAGTCGACCATCCTGCGCGCGATTGCCGGGCTGAACCATATTGCTCAAGGGCATATCTCCTGTAACGGGAGCATCTGGTGCGACACGAAATCGAATATCGATATTGCCACGCGCCACCGCCGTGTGGGTTACGTGTTCCAGAGCTATGCGCTGTTTCCCCATCTCACTGCACTCGTAAATATCCTTGAGGCGCTGGGGCAGCGGCCCGCGGGTGAGCGTGAGGCGCGTGCCCGTGAATTGCTGGAACTTGTCAGGCTTGGAGGTCTTGAACACCGCTACCCGTCACAACTTTCCGGTGGGCAGCAGCAACGCGTCGCCGTGGCCCGGGCGCTTGCCCGCGACCCGGAAGTCCTGTTGCTCGATGAGCCGTTTTCAGCCGTCGACCGGGCCACCCGCCAGCGGCTCTACCGTGAACTGGGTCAGCTGCGCAGTCAGTTACGCATGCCCATTGTTCTGGTCACGCACGATCTGGAAGAAGCCGCTCAACTGAGTGACCGCATGAGCATCCTGCATCGCGGGCGGATATTACAGGAGGGCGCTCCTTACGAGATCATGTCTCATCCTGCCAGCCGCGCCGTGGCCCGGTTAATCGATCTGAAGAATATATTTCAGGCACGGATTTCGGATCAGAATCCGGCGAAGAATATCACGGTGCTGGACTGGATGGGGATCACGCTCGAGGCCGGATATAATGGTGAATTCGCCGTCGGTGACAAGGTTGACTGGGTGGTGCCATCAGGCAGTGTCATCCTTCACAGGCGGCGTGAGCCTTCACGTGGCGTGCGGGAAAACCCGGTGCATGGCACTATTGAAAGCATGGTGAAGTTGGGGGAGATAGAAAGCGTCGCAATCAAGGTCGGGGGACAATCGGAATTTCCTTTGTTCATGTCGATTCCATCTCATGCGGCGATGCGTAATGCCCTTGCAACGGGCGAAAATATCGGTGTTTCATTACTCAGCGAAGACATCCACATCATGGCCCCTTATGAAGTGGATGACCTGGTGTGAAGCATACCCTGTGGGCCGCAATTGCGTTTTCATCCATTCCCGCAGTTTTTAGCGGCGCGCATGCGACGTGCGAGACACAACACCTGCAAAGCTCCAGCGTTGCCGAAATTCTCGATGGGCACACCTTGCGTCTCACTGATGCAAGCGAAATACGCCTGATCGGGGCGTTGGCGCCGCAGACTCCACGCTGGTGGAAGGGGGAAGGAGATTGGCCGCCGGCCAGACGGGCACGCAGAGCGTTGAAGAAACTGATCAGGGAGAAGAAAGTCGAGTTGCGCTTCGCGAAAGGCGAGGAACCCCGTGACCGGCATGAGCGCTTCCTGGCGCAGCTCTATGTGCAACGCGGCAAGGAACGCATCTGGGTACAGGGGCGCATGATCTCAGAAGGGTTTGCTCGGGCCTACTCGTTTAAAGGCCACCGTGCCTGCGCACGTGACTTGCAGGAAAAGGAACGTGACGCCCGCGCCGGCAGTCGAGGGCTTTGGCGCAAAGGGCGGTTTGCGGTGATTAAGGCCGTGAACGTTGATGCCCTGTCAAAGCGCAGCGGCAGCTTCCAACTGGTCGAGGGAACGATACTCTCAGTGACGAAGAAATCGCAGTGGACGTTCCTGAATTTCGATACCGACTGGCGCAAGGATTTCACCGTGGCTATTCGCGCCGGCGACCGGCACAGCTTTAAGGACTCGGATATTGCCCTTGAGAGCCTTGAAGGAAAGAAGGTCCGTGTGCGCGGCTGGATAGAGCGCTGGAATGGACCCGTCATCAAGGCGAGTCATCCCGAGCAAGTCGAAGTGCTGGGTCAAGCGGGCGGTGCGGCCACGCATCCACCGCATTAACCCAGCGTAGTGACCTAGCAGTCGAGGAGAATCTCGGAATTCGGCCCGGTCATGACGGTTGTGCGAATGCGATCAACCTGGCGCAGGCATGCCTTGACCTTGACCCGTAACACGTCGAAATCCACCGGCTTTGTCATGTAGTTGTCCGCGCCCAGCTTCAAACCTGCAACCACATGCTCCTTGTCTGCCAGCGCCGACAGGAAGATGAAGGGCATCTCTGCCGAGATCCCGTGGTCGCCGCGTACTTCTTTCAGAAGCTCATAGCCATTCTTGCGTGGCATGGTAATATCGCAAATCACGAGATCGGGCCGGTGTGACAGGATCTGCTTCAAGCCTTCATGCCCATCATTGGCCTGAAGTACCTTGTAGCCCTCGTCTTCGAGTTCCTCGACGATATCTTCCCGCAGGAGAGTCTCGTCATCGATACAAAGAATTGTGGCCGCCATGGTCTTCTCCTCATACTCAATTTTACAAATCTTAGGCCGCCTGACCTTCTGCTTCATTGTCTGCGGCAGGACCGTTAATCGGCAGGCGAACGCTGAATAAAGAACCTTCGCCCTTTTTGCTTTCAACAGTGATTGACCCATCATGTAACTCGACTAGGGTTTTCACGAGGTTAAGACCGATGCCTGTTCCTGCAATTCCCGCGGAAGTCCGTGCACGGAAAAACCGCTGAAACATGTTGGGCAAGTCATCCTCGTCGATGCCGATGCCATGATCGCGTACATGGATGAAGACGGTTTCTCCGTCCATGTGTCCTGTGATCTCGATATCGGGCGCGTTCTGGGCGTATTTGACAGCGTTTGACAGCAGGTTGGTGAAAATCTGCTCCACGGCTGTCGAATCGGCCTGAATGACGTCAGGCAGGTCGCCAACATTGCAGGAAATATTGTGATTTTCAGCGATGAATTGCTGACGATCGCATATTTCGCGCAATATCGTGCCGATGGAGCAGTCAGTGATCTGGATTGTCGGCCGGCCGGCTTCCAGCCTTGCAGCAACCAGGGTGCTTTCCATCAATTGCGTCATGCGCCCGACAGCACTGCGAATCTTTTCAACGCGCTTTGCAGTATCCTCCGGTGTCAATATTTCGGCCCGCCGCAACAGCCTCTGGGCCGCGCCATCGATAATCGCCAGCGGGGTACGGAATTCATGACTCGCCATGGAGACGAACTGGCTTTGCATCTCGTTCAACTCTTTTTCCTTGGCCAGAGCCAGGCGTAGTTCATCAGCGCGTTGATTGAGTTCCGCAGTTGCCTCGTTGACGAGGTCCTGCAAGTGGTCGCGATGGCGGATAAGTTCGGCTTCATCGCGGACCTCGGCGGTCCGGTCCGATCCCGTTCCCCGGTATCCTTTGAATTTTCCGCTGGAGTCAAATACTGGACGCCCGCTGATCATCCAGTGTTGGGCCTCCCCGACATCATCAAGTGTATTACACATGAAGCCACGGAACGGCTTTCGAGCCTGTAAATCTACGAGATGAGCATCCCATTCAGGGCCGGAATTCTCGGCTATCTCCTGGCGTGTTTTCCCAAGGAATTTTTCCCTGGGCTGCCCAGTGACCTGTGTGAACCTCTCGGACAAATAGGTGTATCTCAGGTTTTCATTGCACTCCCATATCCAGTCGGAAGAAACTTCCACGATATCCTTGAATCTCTGTTCGCTCTGTTCCAGTGCTTCGCTGGTTTTCTTCCGTTCCGAAATGTCGATGATTACGCCGCGCAATCCCTTGACCGCACCCGCCTCCACGACAACTGAAACCACGTCTCTGATCCAGATCTCGCCGCCGTCAGCTGTAAGAACCCGGTATTCAAAGTCATGGTCCTGGCATTTCTTGGTTGCTTCCTCGCAAATCCGGATGGTCTTCTCCCGATCATCGGGATGGATTGTTTTCATCCAGAAACCTTCTGAATACCAATCCTCGACAGGGTAACCGAAGAGCGCGACAGCCTGAGGTCCAACATACGTAAAACGCATAGTCCGGGGGTCGAATTCCCATGGCACCACGTTGGTGCTCTCAACCAGGGCCTTGAATCGGTTTTCACTTTCGCGCAGTGCAGCTTCAGCCCGTTTGCGTTCGGTAATGTCATGTGACACCACAAGCAATCGTTGCTCGCCACCAATTTCCACCGTCTCGCCGGATACCAGGACATCAAGAATTCGCCCATCCTTGGTTTTGAATGTCGTATCAAAACCGTTCAGGGAGCCTTCGGTGGCTATCTGCTGGACGAAACGGTCTCGAGCATCAGAATCTATCCAAATGCCGAGACCAAGAGCGGAACTCTCCATGGCCTGTTCGTGACTATAGCCGAGCATGGTTGTCCAGGTTTCGTTCACATCAATATGCGTGCCGTCGTGTGGATTGGAAATGGCCATGGCAGCAGGGCTGGCGCGGAATGCTTTTGACAACAGTTCCTGGCTTTCCTGCAGGGCCTTTTCCGACTCCATGCGTTCGGTGATGTCTTCATGGGTTGTGACCCAGCCGCCATCGGCCATGGGCTGGTGGGTAATCGAGATGGAACGGCCATCGCTCAGTTTCTGGATTTTATTTGAATAGTTGCCGCTTGATACCCAGTCCATGCGCTCCTGAATATATTCCTCCGGGCTAGCGCCCGCATAGATGCCGTTTTCGATACGGTGTTCGATTATCTGTCGCAGGGTGATGCCGGGCTGGAGAAGTTTTAGCGGCAAATCATACATCTGCGCATAGCGGTCATTCGAGACAATGAGCCGTTGCCCGCTATCGAACATGCACAAACCCTGGGTCATGTTCTTCAGAGCGGCATCAAGCCGTTCATTCTGCTCCACCACTTCCTGGTCGCGCTTTCGCAGTTCAGCCGCAACACGGGTCATCAGGATTTTTTCGGAGTGGTCACGTTCAGCCACCCGGCTTATCTGGGTGCAAACATGTGAGAGGATCTTATCAAGCTGCGGATTGGGCTCCATCTTTCTCGACGAGTAGAATTCAAGTACGGCGACAACCTTATCGCGGATTTTTACCGGAAACGCTGCGCCACTCCTGAGGCCGGACTGCCTTGCGGCCTTGGCTCGAAGGAAAGTGGGGTCCATCGGGATCTCGGGTAACCATTCTGCATTGCCGTGCTGGAAAACACGTCCCGGCAAACCTTGTCCAATGTCAAAAACCGATTGTTCAGTAACTTCCTGGAAGGATGTGAATTTTCCCCGTTCAGAGCTATACCAGTGGTCCGACGAGTGACAACGTTCAGTGCCATCGTTACAGGGAAGGAAGACATGACCCACTTCCCAGCCAGTAAATTCACAGATGCGCTCCAGGCAAGTTGCGTAAGAAGATTCGGCATCGGGAGATTCGTTTGCTTCAACCGCGACGGCATTCATCAGGTCCATCATTGCGGCTTGATTTGCCAGCTTCTCGGTCTGTTCGACAATATCGGTGATATCGGTGTGCAGGGATACAAAACCACCGCTTGGCAGTACCTTACGTTGGATCTTGACCCTGCGTCCGTCGCTTAGCCGGCGGTGCTCGGTGCTGTCAGCCGAGAGGATTTCCCTTGTGAAGTTCTCAACTTCATCATCGGAGAATTCGGGACGCTGAGTGCTTACAATCTCGCTCAGATGGTGCCCAGGTTGCTCTAACTCGGCCCACTCCGGATACATCGCGGAATAGGATTCATTGGTATTGATGATCCGCCCTGAGGCATCCACCATCCTCAGGCCGCTATCGATCGCGTCCATGGCTAAATTCAGGGTGGCCTGGGCCCTTTGCTCATTGTCCTGGAACTTTATCATCAACTGGCGATGCGCCGTCACATCGGTCCCGATCGATCCGTAGCCGACAATCCTGTTGCGTTCATCAAATACCGGAGCGATTGTCGATTGCATCCAGTAGAGCGAGCCATCCTTGGCCCTGTTATGAACAACCCCGGTCCACATACTGCCCGAAGTGATCGTTGACCATAATTCCTCGTAAAAAGACTCGGATTGCTCACCGGATTTGACGATCCGATGATTTTGCCCGATCAGTTCATCGCGGGAATATTTGCTGACCTCGCAGAACCTGTCATTGGTATAAATTATACACCCGGTGCTATCGGCCACCGAGACAATGGTGTGGGCATCTATGATCAGCCGAAGTGAATTGAGGACGTGGGAGCGTGGCGTCAACCGCTTGAACGCATCCATCAGTGCTTTTCCGCCAGGATTCTCTGTCGGTATGTCTTGGTCGATCGGGTCCATAACGCGCCATTTGTTTCGGCATTTTTTTCGCAGTTGAACCGATCAAACTGTGTTTGCTTGAATAAACAACGATGAATTGATGGCCGTTATCTGCGAAGTATTTGCTTTCCATAACTACGCGCAAGTGGTGAATAACTAGTTGATCAGGGAATGGGTCTTTTCCCGCAATCTCTACTTTCTGGTGTTTATAAAACGTATCGCGAGTATACGCCCGCGCCGTTGCGTGCCGCGTTCCGGGACCGGAATTGGCAGTTTTCTGACAATCTGATGTCTGGAAAAACAAGAAAAACCCGGTGCAATGATTGCACCGGGTTTATTGTTCCGGTCAGACCGGGAAGAAGTATTGCAGTGGTTCAGGCAGCCGCCTGCGCATCCTCACTGTCCTGTGCAGCCTGTGCAGCCTCTGCCGCCTGTGCAGTGCTGGCCGCTGACTTTGAGAGGACTTCATCGATTTTAGCGATGGCGCCTTCTTCATCGAGTTTCTGCACCGCTGCGACTTCACGGGCCATGCGGTCCAGCGCTGCTTCGTAAAGCTGACGCTCGGAATAGGATTGCTCGGGCTGGGACTCGGAGCGGTAGAGATCACGCACCACTTCGGCTATCGATACCAATGAGCCGGAATTGATCTTGGCTTCATATTCCTGGGCCCGGCGGCTCCACATGGTGCGCTTTACGCGCGCTTTGCCCTTCAGAGTTGTCAGGGCTTTCTTGACGACGTTGTCTGCCGAAAGCTTGCGCATGCCCACGCGTTCTGATTTCTCGGTGGGAACCCGCAGAGTCATCTTGTCTTTTTCGAAGTTGATTACGAATAGTTCGAGCTTTGCTCCCGCAAATTCCTCTTCATCGATCGATACGATCCGGCCAACGCCATGTGCCGGGTAAACGATCTGCTCGTTGGTGCGAAAGCCTTTTCTCTGCTGGGGTTTTTTCTTGTCAGCCATACGCTCTCTTTCTCAATATCAGGTCATCAAACGCGCAAGACGTACTGTCGCGCGCTGCCTCGGGACACCCGCATCTGCAGGCAAAGGAAGGTTGGCTGGAAAATCCAGTCATCTCAGCCACCGCCCCTGCTCAGTTAAGGAGATATACCCCGGTAAATGGTGTCCGGGAGCTCCTTATACAATGACGCGACTGCTTCAATTTGAGTGGTTCTGATACTGAACAAATGCTTGATCGGTATCATTTTTCCGGGAGTCGAAAAAAAATCCGCCCATTGGGCGGTTTTTCCAATTCCACGGCAGCCTGCGCCATTACGAACACCAATGTAACACATTTTTAGCCAAATCGGAAGCGGTGCAGAGAGGCGGATCGAGGATTTATCGTGTCCTCGCCTGCAATTGCGCGATTATGGTTAATACGAAAACAGAGGAACTCGCTTGTTATTTCAACCCATGCCTTGGTTTTCTGCGCTTGCATTATGATGTTGGCTGAGCGCGGGGGGCTCGGACTTCTTTAAATATGCCCTAGTCGCCTTCACCTGGTTTGTCGGAGAAGTATTTGTCAAACTTGCCCGTTTCCTCGACAAAATCGTCCGCATTGGGCGGCGCATCTTTTTTGGCGGTGATATTGGGCCATTTTTCAGAAAAGTCGCGATTGACCTCGAGCCATTTCTCCAGATCGGGCTCGGTATCGGGCTTGATCGCCTCAACCGGGCATTCGGGCTCGCACACACCGCAATCGATGCATTCATCTGGATGGATGACGAGCATGTTCTCGCCTTCATAGAAACAATCGACGGGGCACACTTCGACACAGTCGGTGTATTTGCACTTGATGCAGTTTTCGTTGACGATATACGTCATTCAAATGTCTCCGGTCGATGTCACTCAGTGGCAGTGCCTCGGGCAATCGTCTGCGCGACGCAGGTGAGGGCCAGCGCGACTTAGTAGTACAATCATGACCCTTGCTCAAGCCGCTTAGGAGGACATGAAGTAGCACTATTCGGATGATGATTGTTTATTGAACAACCAGGCGAGCATTTGCCTGCGATCACGTTTGGTCGGGCGCCCGGCTCCCTTCTCCCGCTGCGCGGGTGAAGGCGGCGCCTTGATGGCGGTTTCGTGTTTCAGCGGTGGCGGGCTCATATCCTCATACAGCTCACGAGCTTCGGCTGCCGGGCCGCGGCGCGTCCCGCAGGCCAAGACCTTTAGAACACGCACCTGTTCGTGAATCACCAGTGTAATGACATCACCGGGCTGCACAGTGCGGCTCGCCTTGGTCACGCGGGCGCGGTTGATACGGGCCTTGCCGGTCTCGACCAGCCGAGTTGCCAATGTCCGTGTTTTTGCAATGCGTGTGAACCAGAGCCACTTGTCCAGACGCTGGCGTTCAACAGGGCTAGTGTCAGGCACCGTCTTTGACGCGGGTTTCGAGATCACGTTTTAGGTCTTTCAAAGCGGCGAAGGGTGAATCCGGATCGATGGGTTTTTCCGGTGGTTTACGCCGGGTATTGGGTTTTGCCCTGCGAGATGCCGCACTTTTGCCCTTGTGGCTGCCCTTGCCCCGGTCTTTTCCAGCCTTTGCTGATGCTCCTTTCCCGGTCCGGGATTTTCTGCCCTGTTCCTGTCGTGCCTCACCATGCGGTGCCTTGCGCCGGGGACGCCATATCTCTTCCATGGGCGGCTCATTTGCCGCTTTAGTTTCATCCCCGGGAGGCGTTGCGCTGTCCTCGGTCGCCATGCCGTTGACATTTGCCCCAGTGGCGGCTTCCTGCTTTCCCGCGGCAAGGGGGCGACGCTGGCACTGAAACCCGAGCACCTTGAGTACCGATGCGAACTCTTCACCCGAGCAACCGACAATCGACATCATGTCCGGAGTGACCCGGAAACCTCCATTGCCCGTGGCGCCCTCGGGCGGAGTTGCCTGATCAGGTTTTTCAACCTCTTTGGGCGGCTCCTCTTTCCCAGCGTCAGCTGGCTTGCTCTCTGCTGGTTTCTCGGTTCCGGTTTCGGGGGCTTCACTTTTGGTTTTAACTTCAGGAGCTTCCTTGGGCGGTTTTTTCTGCCGCCATGACACCAGCGGGCGGATCATGTCGGCAAGGCGTTCCAGCATATCGATGCGCACCACGCGCATGCCGCAATGGTGATACCCGGCCGTCCGGTAAAACGGCTCGGCAAGCTTGGGGTCGGCGGCGGCGGAGGTCAGCCCCCCGCGAGGTGGCTCAGGCAGTGTCGCCACCTCCATGCCGTGGTCTTTCCCGTGTTGCAGTGCCCACAGAAGCACCACAAGGTCATTGGCTGCTGGCTTCAGAAGTGCGGGCATGAAAATATTGTATGCGCCAAACCGAACTCCGAAGCGGCGCAACTGGCCACGGGCTTCCTGGTCAAGCTGGCGGATATCTTCTGCCACATCCTCGCGTTTCAGTACGCCCAGATTCTCGACCAGCTGAAAGGCGACACCACGCGCCAGGCCGGAAATATCCTCAGCCTTGCTCATCTCGATGAGGGGTTTGAGCCGCTCATCAATGACTGCATTAAGCCGTTCGGAGAGTTTGCCCATGACCCGGTCTGCGTCGGGTGAGCTGAGAAACTCATCGGCTTGGATCGCAAGAGCAGGCTTCAGCACGCTATCGCCGGCCTCGAGCCGGGCAATCTCGGCACCCTCCCACATAATTTGGCCGGTGCGTGTCAGGGCTATGTCTTCAGCCTTGGCCTCGATCAGGCGTTTTGCGCGTTCTGCGAATTCCTCAGCCATTACCTTTGCCGCCGCGTGTCTTGCCGCCTTGCCATGGACACCATCGGCGCTTTTGTCGGGGGAGAATCTGAAACCCTCCAGCCGACCAACAAAATGCCTTTCAACATAGACGGCTCCATCTGCTTCAATCTCCGCATTCAGTGTATCCTTGTCGCGCAACCGTTTCATCAGCACACTGGTGCGCCGGTCTACAAAACGCTGGGTCAGGCGCTCGTGCAGAGCATCCGACAATTTGTCTTCTATTGCACGTGTGCGCTCCTGCCAATGATTTGGATCAGCCAACCAGTCGGACCGGTGTGAGACGAAGGTCCATGTCCTGATGTGAGATATGCGGTTGGCCAGCGTGTCAATGCCGCCTTGCGTGTTCTCCGCATGGCGCACCTGTTCTGTAAACCAGTCTTCGGGAATATACCCTTCATCGCTCATTAGAAACCCGTAGAGCCGGGTTACGAGCTCGGCATGGTCGGTCCCGGAGATCTTCCTGTAGTCCGGGATGCCGCACACTTCCCACAACCGGGCGACAGCCGCGGGACCGCCGGCAAGCGCCTGGACTTTTTTATCCCGGGAGACATTTTCCAGCGCAATAAGGTCATCCACCATGCGACCCCGTGTCAGTCGAGGCTCATTCGGGGTGACCCGCAGGCTCTCCTTCAAGCGCTGAATGGAGGTGAAATCAAGTTTGCCGTTGCGCCATTGCAAAACTTTGACCGGCTCGAATTCATGCGCTTCAAGGGCCGCCACCCGGGCCTGATCGAATGGTTCAACCTGGCCTGTTACGCCAAAAGTGCCGTCATTGAGGTGTCGCCCTGCGCGCCCGGCGACCTGGCCAATTTCAGCATTCGTCAATTCGCGGTGCTGCTGGCCATCAAATTTGTGCAGCGAGGCGAAGGCCACATGGTCGACGTCAAGATTGAGTCCCATGCCAACAGCATCGGTGGCAATGAGAAAGTCTACTTCGCCATTCTGGTAAAGCTCGACCTGGGCGTTGCGCGTCTTTGGGCTGAGCGCACCCAGAACCACCGCCGTACCACCACGCTGGCGGCGCACCAGTTCGGCAATGGCGTAGACCTCGTTAGCTGCAAAGGTGACGATTGCCGAACGGCGCGGAAGGCGCGAGATTTTCTTCTGCCCTGCATAACTCAGCTTTGAAAGGCGCGGGCGCGAGATGATGTTGGCGCCGGGCAGCAAATCGATGATCGCGCCCTTCATGGTCGCAGCGCCCAGCAGCAGCGTTTCCGATGTGCCGCGTGCGTGTAACAGATGGCGCGTGAACACGTGGCCGCGTTCGGGATCGGCGGCGAGTTGGACTTCGTCAACCGCCAGGAAGGCAACGTCGATATCGCGCGGCATGGCTTCGACCGTGCAGACATAGTAGCGCGGCCTGGCGGGTAGGATTTTTTCTTCGCCCGTGATGAGCGCTACATTCCCCGCGCCGGCCGCTCTCGCAACCTTGTCGTAGACCTCGCGCGCCAACAGACGCAGCGGCAGTCCGATCATCCCGCTCTCATGTCCAAGCATGCGTTCGATGGCAAGATGTGTTTTTCCGGTATTGGTGGGGCCGAGAACCGCGGTGACTCCGCGGTCATGATGGCCATCGTCCCGGGGGAAGTGATTACTCATTGCGATGACCCTAGAGGACAGGAAAAGCGCTGGATACTGCACATTTAAGGGCAAAAACAGGTCGTGGCATTAACAAATAGAACGATACCAGAACAAAACCTGTCCGAATCGCTGACTCGCCGAGATTCAATTTTCGTTCACTACGACATGTTGTGCGAAGTTCCGGGAGTGGAAACCAAATCCACTCCTGGCACTCTGTAATGCCGCAATTATTATCCCCCGTTTATTAACAGGCTATCCAGTATGAAACATATGCGAGGCGTCATGACCACCCTAGGATTGACCCGTTCTATTAATAAATTGAAGGGAGCGCGAACGAACCGGGTCCGAATCAGGAGAGTGTTAATATTCCCGGCCTGTTCCATACCAGATGTTGATTCCGGGGGCTGTCGCGTTAACGATTTGCCACCACGAAACACCACTCGAGCGCGCCGAACGGGGAAAAGTCTTAATGCGTGTTCAGGAACGAAATGTCGGGTTTCTGAGTTTTGGCGTCAGTGGATGACGGTGATTTTCTTTTGCCCGGGAATTTCGACATTAAACGCTGTCGAAGTGGCGGATGCCTTACCATAGGGTGTCGGGATGGTCACGTGGTAGGGCACGTACATGCCATTATTGGGCACCTTGATGAGCCAAACCTCGATGTCTTTGGTTGTCGACATGAATTTGACGCCTGCATTGCTCGGCTTGTAACCGGCAATGGGTACATATTTGATCCGGCATACGACCGCCGTGCCGCGGAATTTGCCTTTACCGCGCTTCTTTTTGATCTTGACGGTTTTCTTGTGCGATAGAAGCAGATCGAAGCGCTGCTTGCCGTCGAACACGGGAATGCGAGCCGGGCAGATTGACCCGTCGGCATTATGTTTTCCCGTCTTTGCTGTAAAGAACATGGCGCTCAGGGGGTCGAGTACACCTTTGACATGAGCCGCGGTGACGGGGATGTCCTTCAGGTTTTCAACGAATGGCGGCTTGGCCATCACGTGTGAGACCGCGTTGCCATCGAACATCATAGCAAGCTCACCCCTGTTCTTTTTGGTTTTGAAGTCGAATGCAAAGGTTGAGGGTATTGGTCCGTTCTCGGTCACGGCGCCGGTGGTTGTTGTGCCGCCACTGATCTCGAACAGCAATCCGGTGATGAATTTGAGTCCGCCCTTCGCGCGCATCGAATAGCTGTCATCGTTCAGATTTGACCACACCTCGAACTTGCCAAGGGTAATGCCGGCGAAACGTATTGAGTAAACGGCGGCAAAGCGGGTGTGCTGGGTGGCAGCGGAGAGTTCCTGCGAGACGGGCACAGTCAGGCTCAGGCCAGCCAGCATGATCGGCGCAGCGATTGCCAAGGGCATTATCCGTCTGACAATGGTTGGACCATGTTTGGCAAGATATCGCATCTTAAGGGCTGCCTGTGCGCACCAGGGAATTGCCTTGGTTATTGCTTGAATTCGTCAATTATGTGTTAGCACATGCTCCAGACTGCAACAGTTCAGCTTATGGTACAAACATTACGCTTGCATGTCCCTGCTCGCCTTGACGGCTGAGCGCTAGGGCCGTATATCATCGCGCCTTCTGTTACTTCAGACACTTTTCGACTTTTCAGGAGCATTTTCATGTCCCGGGTTTGCGAACTTACCGGCAAGGCAGTCATGACAGGCAACAATGTCTCTCACGCACATAACCGGACCCGCCGGCGCTTTTTGCCCAACTTGTGCAACACCAGCTTGCTGAGCGAAGCCCTTGGCCGCTCTATCCGGCTGCGTGTCAGTGCCAATGCACTGCGTACAGTTGAGCACCGTGGCGGGCTTGATGCGTTCCTGAAAAAGGCCAAGGCAAACGAGTTGTCGCTAAAGGCACGCCGTATCAAGCGGCTTGTTGAAAAAGCGCAAGCCTCGGCCTCCTGAGCCCTCAAGACCCCCGCCTGCTGTTTTCCCCATCGGCAGGGCGCAACCTGGCGCCCATCCTTGAGGCACTGGAAACATGTCTGCCGCCATCCGGCAGCGCGCTGGAAATTGCCAGCGGGTCAGGCGAGCATGTCACCGCCTTTGCAAAATCATTTCCCGATATCGACTGGATTCCCAGCGACATGGATGAAGTTGCCCGGGACAGCATCTCGGCGTGGGGCGAAAAAGCTGCGCTGGGAAATCTCGCGCCACCACGGAATCTCGACATGACCCGCGCGGATTGGCATGAGCAGATCAATGGACCGCTCGACGCGGTTCTGGCCATCAACCTTGTTCATGTTGCGCCCTGGGAGGTGACGCTTGGATTGCTGCGCGGTGCGGGCGAACTGCTGGTGCAAGGCGGAAAGTTATATCTCTACGGCCCTTATCGCGTAGACGGCGTTCACACGGCAAAAAGCAATATCAAATTCGAGCGGTGGCTGAAGGATCAGAACGAGTCGTGGGGCGTCCGTGATATGGGCGAGGTGGAGCGTGCTGCTGAACCCTGTGGGTTTCTTATGACTGAGGCCGTGGAGATGCCGGCCAACAATTTCTCGCTGATCTTCCGCAAGGCTTAGGGCCTTACCTCATTTTCCGTTACTTTTTCACACGCGATGTAGCCGCCCGGCGGCTCTTCGGCCTGGACTTTCGCATCGTGCCCGTGGCGGCCTTCGCCTTGCCCCCTGTCGCTGTCTTCGCCGTTTTCTTTGCATCGTCAGGGAAAATGAGTTTGCGGTGCGGGTAGGGGATGTCGATACCGTAGTTATGGAAGGCATCCCACAGCGTCAGGAAAACATCGCCTCGAATATTGGTAAGTCCGTTCTTGGGGTCGCGAATCCAGAACCGTAGTACGAAATCGATCGAGGAGTCGCCAAAGCTGACGATATGGCACACGGGCGCTGGGCGTTCCAGTACACGTTCAAGATTCATGACATTCTCGACCGCGATTTTTTTCAGTAGATGCGGGTCGGTGTCGTAACTGACCCCGAACTTGATCTCCAGCCGAATGTTCCTGTTGGAATAGGACCAGTTGACGACCTGCTCGGAGACAAAGCTCTCGTTGGGAATGAGGTATTCAACCCCGTCGCGCGTGATGACCGACACGTAGCGGGAGTTGAGCGAATTGATCCATCCGAAGGTGCTGCCCAGAGAGATCACGTCGCCCGGTTTGATAGAGCGGTCAGACAGGATGATGATGCCGCTGATGAGGTTTGATGCGATCTTTTGCAGGCCGAAGCCGATACCCAGTCCGAGCGCGCCCGAAAACACGGTCAGCGCGGTGAGATCGATCCCTACCGCTGAAACCGTGCCGAGCACGGCAATGGTCAGTAGCGTAAACTTGATGAACTTGCTCAGCAGTTCCTGAAGGGCTGGCGCCAGATCTTCGTTCTGCCGCAGGCGGCGTTCCAGAAAATTTCCGACAATCGTGGCGAGCCAGATCAGGACGGTGAGGAACAAAATCGCTTTCATCACGGCCAGCACGGAAAGACGGAATTCGCCTATTGAGAACGCGACGGCATCCAGGGCAAAAAGCGTCTGGTTCAGCAGGCCGATGATGTGAAGCCCGGCAATGGCCCATGCGGAATAGGTGAACAAGTTGGCCAGCGAGCGGTTGCGGATGAACCGAGAGATCACCGAGATGACAATGCCAACCATGGCGAGGGTCGCCGCCAGGCCCACATAGTAGCCACGGCTCGGCCATGTGACTTCACGCAGCAGATAAGCGGCTACCCACAAGAACAGCGCGAACAGGATCCAGGTCAGCCGCCGCAGCGGAATCACCAGCGTGCGCTGCAATTGCGGCTGGTCTTCGATGTGCCTCAGCCGTTCCTCAAGCAAGGGCGTGGTCTGGATGGAGATGAACCGGGCGAGGCCGAAACAGAGCAGCACGACCAGCAACTGCAGAAAGGACCATGGCGTTGCCAGCGCTTCAATAGTGGCGAGAGCGTTCTCCGACATATCGAGAAGGATTTTCTCAAGGTCGAATTCCGGGATCACGTTGGTCTTTGGCATCGGCTGGGAAATTTCTTCCGGCGAGACGAGCGGTGCCTTCACGGGAGGCGCTGGCTGCGTGCCCGGCAGCAGTTTATTTTGCGGTTGAGTTTGTGCCATCCGTATCAAGGCGATCACTCCATCTAAACAAGCTTACCTGATTCGATGCAACTAACAGCGCTCGCGCTACCCGTCATGATACAGACAGCAGGATCATGCCAATCAGTATAAGGCTTGCCCAACCCATGCGGTTTCTGAAGTCACCTTCACCCAGCACCAGCGTGCCCACCATAACGGTTATCAGCACGCTCACTTCGCGCGCCGGGGCGACATACACAACTGGCGTGAAGGTGAGGGCGATAAGGACGAGGATATAGGCGAGGGGATTGAAAACGGCGATGCCGAGTACAGCCATCCGGTGATCGCGCCATTGCTGCTTGACGAGCTCTCGGCGGCGCAGTGCGACGGGGGCCAGAACGCTCGCCCGCAGCAGGCTTGACGAATAATCAAGCAGCAATGGCGACACCAGCAGAACCTTCACCGTGTAGGCATCCCAGACGGTGTAGGCGCCGATTATGAATCCGGCCGACAGACCGAACAGAAGCGAAGAGGTCATATTGCTCACGCCATGCTTGAAGCCGCCGGTGAGAAACACAACTCCGACCACGATGGACAACGATCCTAGAAATATCGGCCAGGTGAGGTGCTCCCCCAATATGGCGACTGCGAAACCGGTGGATAGCAGAGGCCCGGTCGCCCGCGCCGTGGGGTAGACAAGCGACAAGTCGCCCCTTCGGTAGCCCTGCTGCAACAGCAGGAAATACGCCATATGCAGAGTGGAACTGATGATGCAGAAAGCGATTTCCTTTGCACCCAGCACCGGCTGTTGCACGACGAAAACCCAGATTGCCATTGGCAGATACAAGATTGCGGCAATGACCGAGAACAGCCAGACCAGTTCCGGACCGCCATTGATACGCTTGACGAGAAAATTCCAGGTCGCGTGGCAGCATGCGGCGGCGAGTACGAGTGCAAGTGCAAGAGTTGTCATGGGGTCACCTTAAAGACGTCAGGTCGCGAGATATGGGCCGTGCGAAACCGCACCCGCCTATCCCCCCTAGCTTTCTCGTCTTTAAGGTGTCTGCCGCGTGTTTTACATCGCGGCGTTTCGTGGCGCTCGGTCCAGACCTGAGAAAACAGCGGAACCCTAGCCACACATAGAGCGGACTTAGAGAGTAGCAGAAATGGGCGGAAGGGGAAGAGTTTGAGTAATGTAAAAACCGTCATCCATAGCGGCCTCTGTTGGCAGCCTTACCGGATGTCCGCTTTCGGAGCTAACGCAGACTACTCCACAATCGCGAACTGCATCAGCAATGTGCGCTGGAAGGTTCTGTTGAAATTATCATCGGACATGATGGTGAGGATTGTGCGTCCTCGTCCGTCGCGGTGGACCGCCAAGGCTTCCATATTGTCGATTTCACGCAGATCGTCCGTCTTGAGAAGAACGTCTCCATCCAGCCTTGCGCTCCTTTTTATATCTTTGAGCGCGATGCGGCGCAGGCGCACCTTGACACCCTCGGTAAAGCGAAAGCGGCGCTCAAGCACCACCACGTCGCCGCCGGGAAAGCTGGCCAGGTCGGTGATGGCAAAACCGCCGCGCCGCTTCAGCATGATCCGTCCCGGTTTCCGCCCGCCGATCAGCCAGCCAATATGGTCGCCCTCCCCGTCCAGATATTCCTCGGTGAAGGCGAGCAGGGTTCCCTTCAACGGCCCGGCGCGCAGCATTTCGAGGCCCTCGAGTCCAATGTTCCCCTTGATCGAGTTTACTCTTGCAGGGAGTTTGAGATGCCGCTTGGCGGGCCCGATCCCGTTCCTGGTGACCTCGTGGACTGCGATGCGATGTCTGCGCTCGAACGCGATAAAGGCCGTGCCGGTCACGCTGCCGGACTGTTTCATCACGATGGCTTCAGCGTCGACGGATTTTCTTCCCTTCAGCGGCTTTCTATTGGTGCCGCGCAACGGTCCGATTATAGCCTCAGTCAGCTTTTCCAGACGTCCTTCGTGATATCTGAGCCGGGCGCTCAGCCAACTCCCCTTGTCGGAGACGGCGAGGAGCATGGTGCCGGTCTTGTCCAGCACGAGGCCGGAATAGCCCCCGAAATATGGGGAGGGCGAGGTGAGCTTCAGGG
This sequence comes from Hyphomicrobiales bacterium, assembly GCA_021775525.1. Taxonomy (GTDB): domain Bacteria; phylum Pseudomonadota; class Alphaproteobacteria; order Rhizobiales; family Methyloligellaceae; genus UBA2767. Next base: position 36,818 of record JAJFHQ010000097.1, on the reverse strand, counting down.
TGCCAAGCCATTCCAGCTTGCCGAACCGGGTTTTGCGCGGTTTGTCCCGGTCAAACAAGACCTGCTCCGACCTGATCTTGATTGCCTGGTTGTCAGGTAGAGGTTTGATGGGTTTAGATTGGCTGGGGGAGGCCCATAACACGGCGAGCGCGCAAAATGTGGTCAACAGGGTCAGGGTCGCGCGATGCATGTGCGCCATGCTCAATGCAGCCGCCGAGACCCGCGCGCAGGCCTGCCAGCCCGGGCGCTATTGCCTTCCTCGAACAGCTCGGCCAGCTTGTCGGTCATTGCACCGGCGAGCTCCTCCGCATCGGTAATGGTGACAGCGCGGCGGTAATAGCGGGTGACGTCATGGCCGATGCCAATGGCGATGAGCTCCACCGGCGAACGCGTTTCAATCTCCTCGATGACCTGGCGCAGATGCTGCTCAAGGTACGAGCCGGAGTTCACGGATAGCGTTGAATCATCAACCGGCGCGCCGTCAGAAATCATCATCAGGATGCGACGTTGCTCGGGGCGGGCCAGCAAGCGGTTATGCGCCCATGCGAGCGCTTCGCCGTCGATATTTTCCTTCAGCAGCCCTTCGCGCATCATCAGACCCAACGAGCGGCGCGCGCGCCGCCACGGTGCATCGGCGGGCTTGTAGATGATATGGCGCAAATCATTGAGCCGTCCCGGGGTGGCCGGCTTGTTGTCGGCGAGCCACTTCTCGCGGCTCTGCCCGCCTTTCCAGGCGCGCGTTGTGAAACCAAGAATTTCCACCTTCACACCGCAGCGCTCCAGCGTGCGCGCCAGGATATCGGCGCAACAGGCTGCGACCATGATTGGCCGCCCGCGCATGGAGCCGGAATTGTCCAGCAGCAGGGTCACAACGGTGTCGCGGAAATCGGTGTCGCGTTCCTGCATGAATGAGAGTGCGTGCATCGGGTCGATGATAACCCGGGGCAGCCGCGCTGCATCCAGCATGCCTTCATCAAGGTCGAAATCCCAGCCGCGGTTCTGCTGGGCCAGCAGTTTGCGCTGCAAACGGTTGGCAAGCCGCGAGACGGCCCCGTGCAGGCTTTGCAAATGCTTGTCGAGGAAAGCCCTCAGGCGCTCAAGCTCGTCTGCGTCGCACAAATCATCGGCATTGAGGATTTCGTCATGGGCCTGACTATAGACCTTGTAACCAAAGGCGCCCGGATCATCGAGCACCGAAAGGTTGGGCCGGCGCGGTGTCGCGTCCTGGGGCTGGCCATCGCCTTCTGCCTCACCGTCCATCTGGTCGAGTGCGTCGAGGTCGGCCATGTCCATCTCTTCGCCACCCTCGCCCTCGCCAAGGCCCTGCTCGTCGCCGCGCTGTTCGCCCTGTTCACTGCCGTCTTCATCCTCGCCGCCCTCAGCCGGGGACTCCTGGCTTTCGGCGTCGTCCTCGTCACCATCTTCCTGGTCGGTGGGGTCAAATTCATCGCTCAGCTCCAGCGATGTCAGCAGGTCGCGTATCAGGCGCCCGAAAGCGGCCTGGTCGTTTATTTGCTTGTCCATGTGCGATATGGCATCCCCGGCGCGCTCCTCAATCCACGGGCGCCAAATGTCGACGACGGGTTGTGCATTTGCAGGCGGCGCCTCACCCGTCAGACGCTCACGAACCATCAGCGCCAGCGCTTCATCGAGCGGCGCCTGTTCACGGTCAGAAATGTCCTGGTAGGTGCTGCGCGCATACTGGCTTTCGATCTTGGCGCTCAGGTTCTGCGCCATGCCCGGCATGGCCCTGGCGCCAATGGATTCAATACGAGCGCGCTCGACGGCTTCGAACACCGTGCGCGCGCTGCCCGAGTGCGGGGCGATTTTGCGGTGCAGTTTTTCATCATGGCAGGCGGCCCGGAGTGCGAGCGAATCCGCATGCCCCCTGATCGAGGCAATTTCCTGGGTGTCGGGTTGGCGCGAGGGTTCGGGCAGGCGGGCAACATGGTCGTTGAGGCCCGGCGGGTCAGAGCCGAACACCACCTGCATCTCGTCGTCGCCGGCGATCGAGCGCGTGGCTGCCGCCAGTGCGCGCTTGAACGGCTCCGCTGGTGCATCCTTGCCTTTGGGTGTGGACACCATGGGGTCCTCGGGTCTGGTCTAGCTTAAGGCAACATTGGCGGTGGACTGCGGCAATTCCTCGCCGAAGCAGCGCTGGTAGAATTCCGCCACCAGACCGCGCTCCAACTCGTCACATTTGTTCAGGAATGTGAGATTGAAGGCGAACCCTATGTCGCCGAAAATCTCGGCATTCTCCGCCCAGATAAGCACCGTGCGCGGACTCATCACCGTCGAGAGATCGCCATTGATGAAGGCCGAGCGGGTCAGGTCCGCGACGCGGACCATGTTGCTGACCGTCTTGCGTCCTTCGTCATTCTGGTAGCCCTTGACCTTGGCCAGAATGATGGCGGTTTCATCGTCATGGGGCAGGTAGTTGAGCACGGTGACGATGTTCCACCGGTCCATCTGACCCTGGTTGATCTGCTGGGTGCCGTGATACAGCCCGCTGGTGTCGCCCAGGCCAATGGTATTGGTGGTCGAGAACAGCCGGAAGTATGGGTGTGGATGGATGACCTTGGACTGGTCCAGCAAGGTTAGCCGGCCAGCCACTTCAAGCACACGCTGTATGACGAACATCACATCGGGACGCCCTGCGTCATATTCATCGAACACAAGCGCCGTGTTCGATTGCAGGGAATAGGGCAGGATGCCCTCGCGGAACTCCGTCACCTGCATATTGTCCTTGATGACAATTGCGTCCTTGCCGATGAGGTCGATACGGCTCACATGGCTGTCGAGGTTGACGCGGATGCAGGGCCAGTTCAGCCGGGCGGCCACCTGTTCGATATGGGTTGACTTGCCGGTCCCGTGATATCCCTGGACCATGACGCGCCGGTTGTGCTTGAAGCCGGCGAGGATGGCCAGTGTCACATCGTGGTTGAACAAATAGTCGGGATCGACATCCGGGACATGCTCTTCGATCTGCGAGTAGGCCGGAACTTCCATGTCTGAATCGATGCCGAAAACCTGCCGGACCGAAACCGACATATCGGGCACGGCTGTGGCGTCACCTTCACTTGCAACTGTCATTATTGGGTGTCCAATTGATTTTATCTGCCCGAGTACGCCCGGAATTTCGTGCCGGAACCTAGCAGAGGCCAGCTTCTTTCAGATAATTATAGGCTTGGATCACTTCGCGCAACTTATCCTCTGACCGGCGGTCACCCCCATTGTGATCAGGGTGGTGCCGTTTCACCAGCAGTTTGAAGCGCGTTTTGATCTCGTTGCCGGTTGCTCTTGAGTCCAGATCCAGTGCGCGCAGGCATTTTCTTTCGGCCTTGCGGATCGGTTTTGCCGTCTCATAATCACGCGGACCTTCAGTCCCCGTGGCCTTGCCCAGCACGCCCAACGGGTCATCAACGCCAAAACCGTGCATGAATGCGTCGGGTTTGCCAGCGCTGCCATCCTGGCTGGCGCGCTTGCGTCCATTGGTGCTTACGCTCCATGTCGGACGGTGGCCAGTGAGGTTGGCCTTCTGGAAGGCGGCGACATCCTGATCGCTCATGCCGTTGAAATAATTGTATGATTTGTTGTACTCGCGCACATGGGCTGTACAGAAATTGAAATACTGCCCCTCGCGCCCCCGGCCTCTCGGGGCAGGATGCTCGCCAGGATGGCGGCAACCCGGCCATTCACAGGTCGGGGTCTCGTCGGGCGCAGTCCGGTCCTCTTCAGGCTTGACCCGGATGCAGTCGAAATATTTCGAGTTCAGTTTCATGAGTCGGTAAGTATGGGGTTTTGGATTGCTGGAAACAAGCTTGACAGATTGCCGCTGACGGGTTTTGCCTGCAAATTATTTTGCGGAGACGGACATGAGCATGGAACAGACTATCAGGGAAAAGCTAACGGATGCTTTTAAACCGCTTAGTCTTGCGGTGGAAAATGATTCTCACCGCCACGCCGGCCATGCAGGCTCACCTGGCACGGGCGAGAGCCATTTCCGGGTTGAGATCGTCTCGGAAAAGTTTGCCGGGCTTTCCCGCGTAGAACGCCACCGGCTTGTAAACGAAGCACTCTCAATCGAACTTAACGGCGCGGTGCATGCCCTGGCAATGAAGACCAAGGCTCCTGGGGAGTGAGGAACTCAACCTTATTCCCGGTGTCTACCAACGGATTTCAATTTTTCATCGCATCCGCGATAACCGCTGTCGCCGCTGCTGCGCCGGAGGCACCCAGCGGCGCGCCCATCGCCTGAAGCGCTGCCTCAATCGTCGAGAGTGTTCCCAGCAGCATGGGCGGGTTCAGGTGCCCCATATGGCCAATCCGGAAAGAGCTGTCCGCCAGGTCTCCCAGGCCGACGCCAATGGTCAGTCCTGCCCCCTGTTCGCAGAGTTCGCACAGGCGCACGGCGTCAACTGAGCCGCTGAGGATCGTGGTTGTCGAATTCGACCTGTGCGCCTGGTCTTTGATATAGAACTCCAGCCCGCCGGGAGCCGACCAGGCTTCGATGGCCGCGCGCACGGCATCGGCAAAAATCTCGTGCCGCTGCCAGATTGCTTCGAGGCCTTCCTCGGCAATCATGTCGAGCGCGGCGCGCATGGCGTAAATATGCTGAACGGGTGCCGTGCCGCAGTAGCGCTTGTAGTGGGCATCTTCGGACATGCGCGCCGACCAGTCCCAGTAGGGTGTTCGCATGTCAGCTTTTTCATGTGCCGCCATTGCCCTCTCATTGGCCCAGACAATTCCGAGGCCCGGCGGCACCATCAGCCCCTTCTGGCTGGCGCCAATCGTCACATCCACGCCCCACTCATCCATGAGATACTCGACGCATCCGACCGATGCGATGCAGTCGGCCATGAAGAGTGCCGGGTGCCCGGCGGCCTTGATGGCCCTGCTGATGGCGGCAATATCGTTCCACACCCCCGTGGCCGTATCGATCTGAACCGCGAGGACCGCCTTGATGGTGTGGTCTTTGTCCGCGCGCAGCCTTGCCTCGACGGCATCAGGGTCAATCGGGCCTCGTTCGGGCGCATTCAGCACCTCGATTTGAGCCCCCAGCATCTTCGCCTGTTCGCCCCAGCCCACGGCAAAGCGGCCGGATTCCAGCACGAGTACATTGTCGCCGCGGCACAGCGTATTCGTCAGGGACATTTCCCAGACGCCATGACCGTTCGAGATCGCCATGAAAACCCGGCCATTGGTTCTTACGATTGAGGGGAGTTCATCCAGGATGCTCATGCTGGTTTCAAGCAGCGCACCCTTGTAGATATTGGGCATTGAAACATGCATCGCACCAAGCACGCGGTCCGGGATCACGGAGGGTCCCGGCATTGATGACAACATACGTCCCCGGTTCAGTTTCATGGAAGTCTCCCGAGATTTGTCCTCGCACACCGCATACTTGCGTGAGTGCTTAAGCCTTGCTCAATGAAACACCGAGATGAAACTGAATGGCAATCAGGTTTAGAAGAAGGAGTTCGTGTTCCTTCCGCCGCTACCTCTTCAGCTCAGTCACCTTCAGCGCAGTAATCTTGTTGCGGTGGCGGCGCAGTACCTCGAAGCGGAAACCGTCGAAGGTAAATGCCTGGCCGGGTTGCGGAATGGTTCGTGATTTGTGGATCACCAGCCCGGCTACGGTAGTTGCCTCATCCTCGGGCAGGTCCCAGTCCATGGCCCGGTTCAGATCACGCGTTGGTACCGATCCGTCGACCTGGACACTCCCATCCCCGAGCGGGCGCATGCCGGTTTCCAGTTCGTCATGCTCATCGGTGATCTCGCCCACGATCTCTTCGAGAATGTCTTCCAGCGTCACCAGTCCCTGCACTTCGCCATATTCATCAACGACCAGCGCGAAATGCTCCTTGCGCTTCAGAAACGCATTGAGTTGCGCCCTCAATGACGTGGTATCAGGCACGAACCAGGGCGGCGTGGCGATGGCGAGAGGGTCAAGTTTTGAGAGATTTCCTTCCGTGTCATGCACGGCCTGAAGCAGGGTTTTGGCATGGAGTACACCGACAATATTTTCCGGCTCATTCTGCCACAAAGGCAGCCGGGTATATGCGCTTGAGAGAACCTGGGAGACGATCTCCTGGGGGGTGTCATCCGCATTGATGGTATTCATGCCGGTGCGGTGGATCATGACGTCCTCAACCTCCAGCGCCATCAAATCCAACACGCCACCGAGCATATCCCGGTCGTGTTTTACGACGCCGCCCTCCTTGTGATGCAGATCAATGGCGCCCCTGATTTCCTCATGGGCCGACAGCACGGCGGCCCCTTCGGCAATATTGGGTCCGAATATGCGGAAGAAAAAGCGCACGATCATCTGGACCGCATTGGTCACCGGGCCGAACAGCGCAACCGCCACCCGAATAACCGGTGCGATAATGAGGGCTGCGCGTTCAGGATTGGTGATCGCGTAGGTCTTGGGCATCACCTCGCCGAAAACCAGCACCAGGGCGGTCATCGCCAGGGTCGCGTAAACCACGCCCGCCTCGCCGAACAGCGACAGGAACAGACTGGTTGCCAGCGCAGAAGCGAGGATGTTGACAAGGTTGTTGCCAAGCAGGATTGCCCCGATGAGGTTCTCGGGGTTTTCCATCAGACGGCTCACCAGTGCGGCACGGGTTGAGCCGTCCTGCTCAAGGGCATGCATGCGCGCGCGCGACGCCGCGGTGAGGGCTGTTTCCGAGCCGGAAAAGAAAGCCGAGATGAATATGAGAAGCACGATCGTGCCGGCAGTCAGTGCGATTGCGATTGTCATTGTCCACTACATTTGCGGGTGAGGAAGTCCTGCAATTTATTCATGTCCACGCTGCGCTCGACATAAGCCTCGCCGATGCCGCGCGTTAGTATCAAGGGGAGCACGCCGTCTTGCACCTTTTTATCCTGCGCCATGAGGTCCATCAGTTGAGGTGATGTTGGCGTACCGCCGGGGATCTGTCCAATATTTGTCGGCAACCCCACCGTTTCCAGATGCCGGATCGCGCGTTGCGCATCCTGGCCCCTGCACAATTCCAGTTCGTTCGAATATTCAAATGCCAGCGCCATGCCGATGGAAATTGCCTCGCCATGCAGTAGCCGTTCCGAATATCCGGCAAACCCTTCCAGCGCATGCCCGAAAGTGTGTCCGAGGTTAAGCAGGGCGCGATTGCCCTTCTCGTGCTCATCTTCCTCGACGATGGCCGCCTTGGTCTTGCAGCAGGTCTCGATTGCCTGTGTCCGTGCCGCGCCACCCGAAAAGACATCGCTCCAGTTTGTCTCGAGCCAGGAAAAGAACTCCTCGTCACCCAGCAGGCCGTATTTGGCCATCTCGGCATAGCCGGCGCGGAACTGGCGCTCGGGCAGGGTTTCCAGCACATCTGTGTCGGCAATGACCAGGCGTGGCTGGTAGAAGGCGCCGATAAGATTCTTGCCCTGGGGCATGTTGATGCCGGTCTTGCCGCCAACGGAGGAGTCCACCTGCGCAAGCAGGGACGTGGGTATTTGCACGAAATTTACACCGCGGCGCAAAATACTTGCGGCAAAGCCTGCCAGGTCACCGATCACCCCGCCACCAAAAGCGAGAATCAGATCACCGCGCTCGATCCCCAGCTCAAGCAGGCGTTCGCTCAGGCTGGCAAGCTCGGAGAAACATTTGGTGGCCTCGCCCGGGTTGAGCGTGATCGTGCCGGCAAGGGGGCAGGCATCGCCAAGACCGGATGAGAGTGTTTCGAGGTGAGCCCCCGCAACATTGGTGTCGGTGACGATGACGCATTTCGACGTGCCGTGGTGGCGCGCGATTAACGCGCCCGCATGGCCCAGCAACCCACCGCCAATGACGATGTCATAGCTACGGTCGCCCAGGCCCACCGCCACGGTGCGCAGGTTGGTGACGTTCTCTGGTAAATCTGGCTCCGCGTCCATCGGGACCGCGTCAACCTCTCGATATCAATTTCAACATCGCCTGTTTCAGCGCAGGCATCTGTCCAGTGCGGATATAATCTCACTCACGATGACCTCGTGGGGCACGTCGCGGCTTTTCACAGTGATATCCGAGCTGGAATAGACCGGGTAACGTTCATCCATCAAGCGCTTCATCACCACTTTCGGGTCATCGGTCTTCAGCAATGGCCTGTGATCGCGCCTGACGACCCGTTCCAGCAGGACTTTCAAATCGGCTTTCAGCCATACTGAAACACCGCTTTCAGCAATCGTGTTTCTCGTCTCGTCATTCATATAGGCACCGCCGCCTGTTGCAAGTACTTGCGGTCCTTCGCCGAGCAGCCGGGCGATCACCCGTCGTTCGCCATCGCGGAAATACTCCTCTCCGTGATCAGTGAAGATGTCGGAGATGCTTTTACCGGCAGCGCTTTCAATTTCCGTATCCGCATCGACAAAGTCCAAGCCCAACCGGGTGGCAAGACGGCGGCCTATCGCGGTTTTGCCAGCCCCCATCAGTCCGATCAGTACCACGCTCCGGTCTCCCAGGCTGTTGCGAATAGACCTGGACTTGCTTTCATTGTCAGCGCGCTTGCGTGATTGGACTCTGGACGGCATGTTAAAGCTTCTTTCATCCACACTAAGGCTTCATACAAGTTGCAAGAGGGCCGCAACGTCTTCTACTTTGCCGTTCAATTGATACCTATCGGAATAGCCCAACGGATCCTGAGGCGGCAAGTATCTCGATATGTGGTATCTCAGGACACCAAGGACAATTGCAAACTTATCGCGGCGGTGAAATTTTATAAATGCCAAGCCTGTTACGATTTCTTTTTGTTTTGGCCGTCCTTGGCGGGATCACTGGTGGAACACTCTATGTGCTGGCCACCTATTTCGAGCCGGAGCCGAAAGAAATCAGCAAACCGGTGCGGAATCTGAAACTGCAACGAAACTGACCCAGGTATCAGCATTCGGTTACGCGATCCCGGGCGGAGGGCGCGGTTATGAACAAAACCGGCACACAGCCCAGCGGCAATAGCGCGCTTCATCTGGATGCATTTCTGGAAATGCTGAGCGCCGAGCGCGGCGCTGCAGCCAATACGCTGGCGGCATACCGGCGCGATCTGGAAGATTTTCTGAACGTGGTTAAAGCGCGGGGGGGCGATTCTTCAAGCGCCGCGGCCGATGATATCGTCTCCTATTTGCAGACATTGGGGGGCCGCGGTCTCGCCGCATCCTCGCGGGCCCGCAAGCTGTCGGCGCTGCGCCAGTTCTTCCGCTTTCTTTATGCAGAAGGCTCGCGCTCTGATGATCCTGCGGCCTCCATCGAAAGCCCCAAGCCGGCGAAGCCCCTACCCAAGGTGCTGAGCGTTGCAGATGTAGATGCATTGCTGAAAATGGCCGAGCAGCGTGCCGCCGCCGCGCGCGGGAAAAAGCGGCTCAAGGCTCTGCGGCTGCATTGCCTGATGGAAATTCTTTACGCGTCGGGATTGCGGGTAAGTGAACTCGTTTCCCTTCCCCGCTCGGCGCTGAGTCGCGGAGAGCGTGTCATCATGGTGCGCGGAAAAGGTGGGCGCGAGCGTCTTGTTCCCTTGACCAACAAGGCCATTGCGACCCACACCGATTACGCCGAGGCGCTTGATGAAACGGGCGGGGCGGATGCGAGGTCCAAATGGCTGTTTCCCTCGCGCAGCGCCCAAGGACACCTCACGCGCCAGCGTTTCACCCAGGAGTTGAAGGAACTGGCACATGCTGCGGGCCTTGATGGCAGGGGCGTGTCACCGCATGTCCTGCGCCACGCCTTCGCCAGTCATTTACTGGAGCGCGGCGCGGACCTCAAATCAGTGCAGCAGTTGCTGGGTCATGCAGATATTTCCACCACCCAGATCTATACCCATGTCCTCGAGGAGCGTCTGCGCACCCTCGTGCACCAGCATCATCCGCTGGCGCGCGGCAGCAATGGGGGTTAATATCCCGGGCCAGGGGTGTGAATAACTCTCCACAAGGGCTTCACAGCGGTCATGGAACCGCCACAATTGAATTATGAGTCACGTGTGCGGACGTAATTTCGTATAATCGACCATAATGCGGGCTGAGAAGTAGACATGATGCGTACTTATCTCGATTTCGAGAAAACCATCGCCGAGCTGGAAAACAAGGTTGCTGAGCTTCGCGCGCTCACCGGCAGCGGTGAGGATATTTCCTTCACCGATGAGATTGCCAAGCTCGAAGCCAAAACCAATGACGCGCTTCAGAGCACCTATGCCAAGCTCAGCCCGTGGCAGAAGACGCAAGTTGCCCGCCACCCGCAGCGTCCCCACTTCGTGGATTATCTCAATGCGCTGCTGAAAGAATTTACGCCGCTCGCCGGAGATCGCTACTTCTCCGAGGACCATGCAATGATCGGCGGGCTTGGCCGTTTTCAGGGCCGCCCGGTCATGGTCATCGGCCAGGAGAAGGGTTCCGATACCGAAAGCCGGTTGAAGCATAATTTCGGCATGGCCCGGCCAGAGGGTTACCGCAAGGCCATCCGGTTGATGGAGCTTGCCGACAGGTTCAACGTTCCGGTCATCACGCTGGTTGATACCGCGGGTGCTTATCCTGGTATTGGTGCTGAAGAGCGCGGCCAGGCGGAAGCTATTGCGCGCTCCATCGAATGCTGTCTGAATTTGCGCGTGCCGATCATCGCCGCCGTTATCGGCGAGGGCGGCTCGGGCGGCGCTGTCGCCATTGCTACCGCTGACCGGGTGATCATGCTGCAGCATTCCATTTACACTGTGGCGTCACCCGAGGCCGCCGCGTCGATCCTGTGGCATGATTCCGGACGCGCCAAGGATGCGGCGACCAATATGAAAATCACGGCCCAGGATTTGCGCGAATTCGGGATCATCGATGACATTGTGCCCGAGCCTCTCGGCGGCGCTCATCGTGATCCGGCACGTACCATTGCCGACACGGGTGAGGCGCTGGCATCAGCCCTGTCAGAATTCGACGGCATGAGTGGGGATGACATCCGCGCCGCACGCCGCAAGAAATATCTCGACATCGGCGAACAGCTTTAGGGGTTCGGCGAGCCAGGCCTCATTGCGGCCAACTTTGCTTCCAATTTATGATGCCCCGGTGTCCTGAGCCTGAATGGAGAGCGTGATATGTCCAAAAGGAAGACGCTTGACGGCGCTGAGCTGTCCCTTTCATCATCCACGGGCAACCGCAGATGGTGGCAGCGACTGTTTCTCTATCCAACGGTGATTGGCGCGCTCATTGGTGCCATTCCCACAGGCCTCGACTACTACAAGGCTTTTGTCTACGACATCGAGTTCGGCGCGGTGAAGCATGCCGAAGAGCAGCAACGGCTGTGGATAAAGAATTTTGCCTGCGCCCAGAACATCGACTACCAGCAGGTCAAAACGGCTGAAGATACGCTCGTGAAGGTTGGCGCCTGCACCAACGGCGACGTTCTGATCGAGGTCGTGGCGCCTGCCACGGACCGGATCGTGGAATGGATTTCTCTTGAGCGGCTGAAAACGGCCTCTGCCGTTTCCTCTCTCTCGCTCATCGGCAGGGCCTATGCGAGCGCTGTGCCTTATTCCCCCGTTGACCGCCCGGGGCGGGATGTGCCCCGGATGGAGCTGGCCGGTACCACGAAATGCCAGGTCATGCAGGGTACGACCCGGATCATCCGCATCGTGCAGGAGGGGAATGCCTGCTTTAAAGAGGTGGTCAACGTGATGAAGGGCAAGATAACCCGAACACCGGTACCCTGTTCCACGTCATGTGGCTGATTTTCCTGACAGATTGACCGGAAACGCCCATTTGCGAGCCGTGTGAATTCTGCCACAGGTGCAAAAAATAGTGCGCCTGAAACACTTTGCCGCCTTCAACTCCCATATGAAATCAACTTAGAATAGTTCTTGAAGCTCCAGCCCACTTGGATTGCTGCGGGGGCGCTTCAACTGAAATGAGAGGTTTGTAAACAGAAGATCCAGTAACAGAGTTGGTGACAACATGGTCAATCGTGTTTTGAAGTATGGCCTGGTTGCAGTGGTGTGCGCTCTGCCCACCCTGCTTGATACATCCCCCGCGGAAGCTATTTCCTGGGGTCAAAAAGGGGACAACGGCAAGGTCTGCCGTGTGCTTCTTGGTTCACATAATCATCACGGACGCGGACATGGAGCGAGCAAGAGCGCGGCAAAGGCCGCCGCAGTGAAGCGCTGGTCCGGCTTTACCGTGTGGGAATATGGCAAGGCCTGGGGGAAATACTCCCTGGCGCAGGGCAAATCCGTTTCGTGTAACAAAGCACGCAGGGGTGGATGGCGTTGCAAGGTCACCGCCCAGCCCTGCAAGAGCTAGGGGCTCAAAGATCAGCAGAACCCTGCCAAAACAGGGGTCTTGGACTGGTGTGCACATGGCACCGGGTCAGCGTGGTGTGCGGCAAATTGTGGCCAGGGTAAACTTGGCCAAATCATTGCAATTGCCGCAAAATCGGCCCCAAATTACCCAGATGGGGTCATACCTGCACCCTGAGCGTTCACCATATTGTGGATTGCAAGTGAAAAGACGAGACAACACTATGTCTTTCGCTCACACTTAACTTCGTATTAACCTGTCCTATTGGATGGTGAGCTTTGTGCATTAGGGGCACTATCAATGGATCGATCCGTTAAACGGTCATTGCTGCTTGCGGCGTCTTCTGCCATCTGGCTTGCTGGTTGCAGTCAGGTGGTGCCGCCGCATATGAAGCCGATTCCGGCTCAGGCGAAGGCTTTGCTCGCGCAAAAGGATATGCGCGAGGATGCCCCCATCATGGTGCGCATCTTTAAAGAAGAGAATGAGTTGGAAATCTGGAAGGCCAAGGACGATGGCCGCTTCCACCATTTCAAAACCTATCCGATCTGTAACTGGTCGGGCGGACTTGGCCCCAAATACAAAGTTGGCGACAAGCAGGCGCCCGAGGGCTTCTATAAAGTTTCCAACAAGCTGATGAACCCGAACAGTTCCTATCACCTGTCGTTCAATCTTGGCTTTCCCAATGCTTTCGACAAGGCGCACAAGCGCACCGGCAAATATCTGATGGTGCATGGCGATTGTCGCTCCGCTGGCTGCTACGCCATGACAGATGCGTTGATCGAGGAAATTTACGCGATGGCGCGTGAAGCCTTCACTGGCGGACAGGAGGCATTTGACGTTCAGGCGCTGCCGTTCCGTATGACGGTTGAGAATATGCGCCGCCACGCCCGCAACAAGCACTATGCCTTCTGGCGCAATAATCTGTACCAGGGCTACAAGGATTTCGAAGAGACTCGGTTGCCGCCCAAGGTGGATGTGTGCGAGCGGCGCTACCTGGTCAATGTGAACTTCGTCAACGGCAAGGCACCGAGCGATCCGACGGCAGCCTGTCCCAAGTATGAGCGTCTGCCGGTTGAGGCCATTCCAAGGGCGCCGATGTACCAGGAAGCCAAGAGCACGGCGCCCAATCAGAGCGTGGCGAAACACCAGACCCAGGCTTCATCTGTGCCCTCCCAGGCTTCAACAGCGGCTTCCCAGGCGACAATCGGTCAGGGCAGAACCTTCGGTTTTGCACCGGCCAAGCCTTCGGTAGCCGGTTTCGCCTTCCGGGCAAACTCCAGGCTCAGCCGTTAGCGGCACTTCCATCTATTTCGGGTATTGTGGTGGCTGCCCGCCGCCAATGATTTCTTTTCGTTCGCGGCGGACTTTACAATCCAGGTCGGAGCCAGAGTATCAAGCGGCTTCGGTTTGCCTATTCTCAGCGCGCCTCTCCGGTCCTATATAATTCAGGTCGTCACTTTCACGGCGGTCACCAGGTCCTTCGCGAACGTCTTTCAGGAAGGTCGAAACCTCGCTCTTCAGGTGTTCGGCCTGCTGGGAAAGCTCGCCTGCCGCGCCGTTGATTTCGGCTGCCGCATCGCCGGTCTCGCCCGCTGCTTGGCTTACTCCGTCGATATTGGTGGCAACCTCTCGTGTGCCTGCTGCCGCCTGTTCGACATTGCGGGCAATCTCTGAAGTTGCCGCGCCTTGTTGTTCAACTGATGAGGCGATGCTGGTTGAGATTTTGTCCATCTCACCGATGGTCTTTGTGATCTCCTGGATGGCCCCCACTGCATCGCCGGTCGAGTCCTGAATTTCAGTAATTTGCGCTGCGATCTGTTCCGTTGCTTTTGAAGTCTGCGCGGCAAGGTCCTTCACTTCCGAAGCCACCACGGCAAAGCCTTTGCCAGCCTCGCCGGCCCGTGCGGCCTCAATGGTGGCGTTCAGTGCCAGCAGGTTTGTCTGGTCGGCGATTTCCGTGATCATGTTCACGACCTCGCCAATCGCATTGGTGGTCTCCACGAGGCCGCGGATACTCTCATCGGTTTGTTTCGCGCCATTGACGGCACGAGCAGCAACCTCGGAAGACTGTAATACCTGGCGGTTGATCTCGGCAATGGAGCTGGAGAGTTCTTCAGCTGCTGTCGCGACTGTCTGCACATTGCTCGACGCTTCTTCTGAGGCTGAAGCGACTGCCATTGACTTGTCCCGGCTTTCCCCAGCGATTGAAGTCATGGATTGAGAAGATGCCTGCATTTCCGTGGCAGCTGAGGCAACTGCTTCAACTATATTACCGACGCTTGATTCGAAATCTGATGCCATCTTGTTCATCATTGCCGTCTTCTCTCGAAGGGCATTCTTTTCGTGTTCTTCTTTCTCAGCCTCAAGGTGCTTCATCTCAATCGCATTGTCCTTGAAGACCTGAACTGTTGCCGCCATTTCACCTATTTCATCCGAACGGCCCCGTGCTGGAATTTCGACTTCATTATTCCCGCCGGCCAGGGCTTGCATTGCTTCGGTCATCGCGGAAATGGGGCTGGCAAAATTGCGGGCAATGAGAAAGCCGAATGCAGCGATGGCGGCTGTACCAATCAGGCCGATAATCGACATTAGTGTCTTCAAATGTGTTTCAGCAACAAAAGCCTCGGCCTCATCAATTTCTGCCATCATGGCCCATTTCGTGCCCAGAATATCCACGGGTGTATAGGAAGACAGGACAGGGTTGCCGTTGTAATCGATCACGATTTCAGCCCCTTTTTTGCCGGCCAAAGCCTTTTGAGCAGCTATGGTTTCGACCTTACCCTTTTCCGGATGCCGGAAAGAGGAAACCACTGAATGATATTTGGGGTCGAGATAGGAGTCGGAGCGCATCAGATTGTCGGAGCCGATAAGGTAGGTTTCGCCGGTTTCGCCAAGGCCCGCGCGTTCGCTCATCACTTCTGAAATCCGGTCCAGGGGCATCTGGAACATCAAAACTCCGACCATCCTGCCGGACGCGAATATGGGCGAAGCAATAAAACTCGCAGGCGCGCTGTAAGACGGCAGATACTGCTTGAAATCGACAAAGGCGAACTGGCCGGGCTGTTTCAAATCGCGCGCCTTTCGGAAGGCGTCAGCGAAATTGGTCTTGGCATAGGGGCCGTCTACCAGTGATGTGGTGTAGTCCAGTTCCTTGAAAACGGAATAAACAATGTCGCCTGATTGCGGATCGACCAGGAAAATATCGTAATATCCGAATTTCTCCAGGAAGCCGCGGATTGCTGGATGATACTTCGCGTGAATTTTGGAGTAGTTGGAGCCGTCGCTTGCGGCATCAAGCTTGTGCTTTTCACCGAGCGGATGCTTGTTGGCCTGGATGTAATGATATTGCAGGGCAAGGCTGTCTTTATCGAGCTTGGGATAGATCGCGTTGATGTCGGCCTTAGCGCCATCATTCTGCTTCTCATATTCCGGCGCGAACTGACCGTCGTAATAGGTCTTCAACTCAACGCCCATCGAAGCAACCTTCTCATCGGATAGATTGTTTTCTGTCCGGAACGATTTCATCGCAGTGGTGAATTCCTGCATCGCATCGATGATCATCGTGTCTTCCGACAGCGTGAGAACCTGGTCCCGAATGGTGGTGAAATATCGCTCGATGCCACTCTTCTTGATTTCCCGTATTGCAGTGAGCTTTTGGAATGCCTGTTCTTCTATCTCGACGCTGGTTTTATTCAGGACGGTCAATCCGGTTATGGCAAAAGGAATGAGACCTATCATCAGGAATGCGGCGATAAGCTTGGGCTTCATCTTCAGATTGAGTCGCATTACATAATCTCCTGTTACGTATAGTTGGAGTCCAAGCGAGCGCCTGTCGTATTCTGTGAATAAAATTAGTGTTTTAAAGGTTGCTGAAAGTTTAAGCGAGTTGTGGCAAGCATAAAATACAACTAGTGGTATATTTTATTAGTCTATTTACAGTAGAAATACATATCATAGGTTGCATAAATCCATGAGCTTACGGGAATGGCTGTTTGAGTTTGGTATCGTTCAGTGTGCTGAAGGAATCGCAAAGTCCATTCTGTGCCTACCAGGTTTTTCGCCGTGGGGCCGTTCTGTATCTCAGAATTTCAGAGTTTAACGGCCAGCCCGTCACCCCCCCTTAGCTCCAGGGTAGGCCTTTAGAATGGCCAGAAGATCAGCAGCATTGGAACCGAAACGGCAATCACGAGAATCTCCAGTGGCAGGCCCATGCGCCAATAATCACCAAACTGATAGCCGCCCGGCCCCATGATCAGTGTGTTGTTCTTGTGGCCGATTGGGGTAAGAAAGGCACAGGAAGCGGCGATCGCCACGGCCATCAAAAACGGGTCCGGGTTAGCGCCAAGACGTTCAGCGATGCTGACTGCCACAGGTGCAGCAATGAGCGCGGTAGCCGTATTGTTGAGCACGTCTGAGAGCGTCATGGTGACAACCATCAGGACCGTGAGCACCACCCAGGGAGCATAGCCATTGGTGGCCGCAACAATCCCGTCGGCGATGAGAGCCGTACCGCCAGTTTCCTGGAGCGCGTTGCCAATGGGGATGAGCGAGCCCAGCAGCACGATGATGGGCCATTCGATGGTTGTGTAGATTTCACGCACGGGCACGATGTTCAGCAATGTCATCGCTACACAGCAGCCCGCGAGCGCGATGGGCAGATAGACCAGGTTGAAACTCGCCAGAATGATCGCCAGGGCAAAGATGCCAACCGCGAGCCATGCAGTTTCGCGTTTGATTACCTTCAAACCGCGTTCTGCCAGCGGCAGGGCGCTAAGCCAGTCAACAATTTGGGTCAACCGGTCATTGGCGCCATAAAGCAGCAGGATATCGCCGGGTCGAATTTCCAGATGCCGGACACGGTCATGAAATTTCTTGCCAGCACGCGAGACTCCCAGGAGCGTGATGCCATGACGGTAGAGCAGGCTGACATCAAGGGCAGAGCGCCCGGCAAGACGTGAGTTTTCCTGTACGACAACTTCTATCATCCCGGTATCCGCCGTACCGATCAGGCCGTTATGTTTTTCACCGCCCACATATTCAAGCCCCAACGCCCCTACCAGTTCTTCAATGGCCTGCGGGGCGGCCTCGACGACGAGAATGTCTCCCTTGCGCACCGTCTCACGCCGCGCCTGGCCCGGCAGGCGCTTGCCACGGCGCACCAAACCGAGAATGACCGCGCCGGCTTCCTCAACCACATCATCCAGCTCGCGAACCCTCTTGCCGATGGTCGATGACTTCTGCTTGACGCGCACCTCGGCAATATAGTCTCCCATGTCGAACAGCTCAGCACCCGTGTCATGTTCGGTGCGTGCTGCCGGGATCAGCCGCCAGCCGACGAGTGTTACGAACAGGACGCCCGTGACTGCGGCAACGATGCCGACGGGAGCGAAATCGAACATCTGGAAAGGCGCGCCAAGTTCCTGCTCGCGGAAGCTGGCGATGATGATATTGGGCGGCGTGCCAATGAGCGTCACCAGGCCACCAAGTATGGTGGCGAAGGAGAGCGGCATCAAGGTAAGGGCGGGCGAGCGCTTTGCCTTGGAAGCGGCCTGCACATCTACAGGCATCAGCAGCGCGAGCGCACCTACATTATTCATGAAGGCCGACAGAATCGCGCCAACGCCTGACATGATACCGATATGGGACCAGAGCGGTCGGGTTGAGTCTACCGCATGGCGCGCCACCACTTCGATTGCACCCGAGTTCACCAGCCCCCGGCTCACCACCAGTACCAGCGCGATGATAATCACCGCCGGGTGGCCAAATCCGGCAAAGGCCGCTTTTTGCCCAACGAGCCCCAGAAGCACGGCCACGACAAGCGCCCCAAACGCAACAATGTCATAGCGAATGCGGCCCCACAGCAACAGCGCGAACACCACGCCCAACAGTGCGAACAGCATGATTTGGTCGGTTGTCATGAAACTTCCCCCGGCGCCTGGATACTGCACATCGCATAGCGCTTTTCGCGTTTACGCGCCAGCTACGCAGCGGTGGTTGATACGCTTTAAAAGAAGAAGCTTAATTGAAAGCGCCGTGGCAGTGCTTGAATTTCTTGCCTGACCCGCATGGGCAGGGTGCGTTGCGAGGAACTTTGCCCCACGAGGCCGGTGCGCCTTCGCTTGCCTCGCCGACGGGGGCAAAATTATCCTCGCCGGTCAG
Organism: Hyphomicrobiales bacterium; assembly: GCA_021775525.1. Taxonomy (GTDB): domain Bacteria; phylum Pseudomonadota; class Alphaproteobacteria; order Rhizobiales; family Methyloligellaceae; genus UBA2767. The sequence continues at coordinate 18,389 of JAJFHQ010000097.1, read as the reverse complement.
CGGGGAGATATGGTGCGCCTCCATCTGGGGGAGTTCCGCCATTTCCAGCATCGGTGGTTCTTCGGCTGCGGGTTGCACATGGGACAGCTGACCGGTCACCGCCTTGCGCAACTCGGCAAGCAGCGCTTCAAACAGCGTAAAACCTTCGGTTTTGTATTCGTTCAGCGGGTCGCGCTGTCCATATCCGCGCAAGCCGATGACCTGGCGTAAATGCTCCAACACCACGATATGCTCGCGCCACAAATGATCCAGCGTTTGCAGCAACACGGCTTTTTCAACCTGACGCATGGTGTCGGGTCCAAACTGGGCCGCAGTCTTTGCTGCGCGCTTGTCCACTTCCTTGATGAGTCGCTCGTGAATTTCTGCATCGGCGATGCCTTCTTCCGCTGCCCACTTTTCCACCGGCAGCTTGAGGTCAAAGGTTTCCTCGATGTCTTCTGACAGGCCTTTCACGTCCCATTGTTCGGCATAGGCCTTTTCAGGGATATGCTCGGCAATCATCCCGTCCACGACCTCGTGGCGCATGTCGCTGATGGTTTCTGAAACGTCGGCATCGCTCATCAGGTCCAGGCGCTGCTCAAAAATGACCAGACGCTGGTCATTCATCACGTCGTCGAATTTGAGAATATGCTTGCGGGCGTCGAAGTTGCGCGCTTCGACTTTCTGCTGTGCTTTTTCAAGCGCCTTGTTGATCCAGGGATGGATGATTGCTTCGCCTTCCTGGAGGCCAAGCTTCTGCAACATGCCATCCATGCGGTCGGAGCCGAATATGCGCATAAGGTCATCATCGAGCGAGAGAAAGAATTTTGAGTGTCCCGGGTCGCCCTGGCGTCCCGAGCGGCCGCGCAGCTGGTTGTCGATGCGCCGGCTTTCGTGCCGCTCCGTGCCGATGACGTAGAGGCCGCCAGCTGCGAGGGCAATTTTCTTGTCCTTCTCGGCTTCAGCCTCGATTTTTTTGCGCTGGGCATCAATTTGTTTCTGGGTTGGTGTCTTGCCCTTGCCTTCCTGATCCGCAATCCAGTTGTCGACAAGCATTTCAGGATTGCCGCCGAGCTGGATGTCCGTACCGCGTCCGGCCATGTTAGTGGCGATGGTCACCGCGCCGGACACGCCGGCCTGGGCGATGATGTGCGCCTCCTGCTCGTGGTAGCGCGCGTTCAGAACCTGGATGTTCTTGACCTTGTCCTTTCGCAGGAGTGCTGCCAGTTCCTCGGACTTTTCAATCGACGTGGTGCCGACGAGCACGGGTTGGCCGCGCGTCTTGCAGTCCTTGATGAGCTCGATAATCGCGGCGTATTTTTCCGATTCCATGCGGTAGACTTCATCATCGTCGTCGATGCGGACCATGTCGGAGTTGGTCGGTATTTCCAGCACGTCCAGGCCGTAAATATCCATGAACTCGTCGGCTTCGGTCAGCGCCGTACCGGTCATGCCGGCAAGTTTTTCATACAGCCGGAAATAATTCTGGAAGGTCACCGAGGCCATGGTCTGGTTCTCGGGCTGGATGGAGACATGCTCCTTGGCTTCCAGGGCCTGGTGCAGGCCTTCGGAATAGCGGCGCCCCTCCATCATGCGCCCGGTGAACTCGTCGATAATGACCACCTGGTCGCTCTTGACGATATAATCCTTGTCTCGCTGGAACAGCTTGTGCGCGCGAAGTGCCTGGTTGATGTGGTGAACAGCGGTGACGTTTTCGATGTCGTAGAGTGACTCGCCCTTGAGCAAGCCCGCTTTGCCCAGTATTTGCTCGGCATGTTCGTTGCCTGCTTCGCTCAAGGTGACCGTCTTCATCTTCTCATCGACCTCGTAGTCTCCCTCGACAAGTTCGGGTACGATAGTGTCGATGGTGTTGTATAGGTCTGAGCGGTCTTCGATGGCACCGGAGATGATCAACGGTGTGCGTGCCTCATCCACGAGGATCGAGTCCACTTCATCTACGATGGCGAACGCATGGCCGCGCTGGACCATCTCTTCGGTCGAATATTTCATATTGTCGCGAAGATAGTCGAAACCGAATTCGTTGTTGGTCCCGTAGGTCACATCGCAGGCATATTGCGCTTTGCGGTCGGCATCATCGATATCGTGCAGGATGCAGCCGACAGAGAGTCCGAGAAATTCGTATACAGCGCCCATCCAGCCCGCATCCCTTCTGGCCAGGTAATCGTTCACCGTTACCACATGCACACCGTTGCCGGTGAGGGCATTCAGATACACGGGCAGGGTTGCGACAAGAGTTTTACCCTCGCCGGTTTTCATCTCGGCGATCTTGCCTTCATGCAGCACCATGCCGCCAATCAGCTGTACATCGAAATGGCGCTGCCCCAGCGTGCGCTTGGCGGCTTCGCGAACGGTCGCGAAGGCGGGGATGAGAAGATCATCAAGTTCAGCACCCTCGGTTACCTGCTTGCGGAATTCTTCGGTACGCGCGCGCAATTTGGCGTCGGAGAGCTTTTCAATCTCTTCTTCAAGTGCATTGATCGCGGCGACATTGGCATCGTAGTCCTTGAGCTTGCGCTCATTCGACGAGCCGAACACCTTGGTGGCAATTGTGCCAAAGGATACCATTTGCGGTCCTCTCGGTCCTTTTACTACACGCGCTCTCTCAAACAGGGAGCTTGTATATTTATGCCGGACGAGGTTGCCCGGCGGCTTCTGCAGCGCGGGGCCTCGATCGGGTGAAATTTGTGACGTGGCCCTGCGTCCGCTATTGCGGAGCGGGCCATCTGGCCTGAGAGATAAGTAGGCCTTACGGTCTTGTCAACGCGCGGCTGAAGTGAGCTTAACGTCAATGTAAATTGATGTGATCGGGTGAAACGCCGCTTGGCAATGCCTTATAGCAAATTGTAAGAAGGGATAACTCAAAATCAGGTCGCGGCGGGAGAGCCGATGCTTGAGGCATTTGAATGCTCTCCCTTGCGCAAAACCAGTCAAAAGGATGGGTACGTGAAGGTTCTTAAAACACTGATAGCTGCTGCTGGAATGGCAATGATTGTGTCCACCGGCGCGCTGGCCGGCTCAAAGGTACTGGCGACGATCAACGGTGAGGAAATCACCGAGCAGGATCTTGAATTCGCCCGCTCTGAAATCGGCGAACAACTCGCCAACGTCCCTGTCAAGAATCGCCGCCGCGAATTGTTGCTGTTTCTGATAGAGAACCAGTTGCTGGCAGATGCGTCGGAAAAGGAAAAACTCGATGGCGGCGCGGTGTCCAAGGAACTGATGAAATATTACCGCCGCCGTGCATTGCACGATGCCTACTACCAGCAAAAAATTCGCGACGCCGTGAGCGACGATGCAGCCATGGAGCTGTATAAGAAGGAAGTCGCCAAGATTAAACCGCGGCAAGAGATGCGGGCCAGGCATATCCTCGTGAAAACCGAAGAAGATGCTCACGAAATCATCGAGCGGCTCGGGCGCGGGTCTGACTTTGCCGAGCTGGCTCAGGAAAAATCGACCGGGCCGAGCGGTTCGCAAGGCGGGGATCTTGGATATTTTGCCAAGGGGCAGATGGTTCCCGAATTTGAAAAGGCCCTGGAAAGCATGAAGAAGGGTGAAATTTCGGAACCGGTCCAGACCAAGTTTGGCTGGCATGTCATCAAGCTGGAAGACAAGCGCCAAAGCAAGGCGCCGCCGTTTGCCGAGGTGAAGGACCGGTTGAAAACGAACATGATCCGCGAGAAGGCGGCCCAGGTTTTACTCGCCCTGAGACAGGCCGCGAAGATTGACATCCTCGACGAGGACGTGAAAAAGGCTATCGAAGAGGCCCGCAAGACGGGCAGCTTCGCTCAGTAGGGCTCGCGTCTTCCAGCATTCTGGAGCCAGCTGCCCGCACCGGGCAGATCGGAGTGTCACGTGCCGGGATCACCATTCGCGCCAGCCGAATTTGCTGAGCTTCCACCTGTCGAAGGCGTTCGCCTCGCCGCGTGCGAAGCTGGTATCCGCTATGAGGGCCGTAAGGATCTGATGCTCGCAATATTTGCGGCTGAAACGGTGGTGGGCGGTGTTTTTACGCGTTCCAGAACGGCCTCCGCACCGGTTGAATGGTGCCGTGAGCATCTGGCCCAGGGCCGGGCCCGCGCGCTGGTGGTGAATTCCGGCAATGCCAACGCCTTTACCGGCATGAAGGGCATGAATGCAGTCCGGGCCACCGCCAAGGCAGCGGCAGCGGCAGCAGGCTGTGATGCAAAGGAGGTCTTTCTCGCTTCCACCGGCGTCATAGGCGAAGCACTGGAACCGGTTAAATTCACCGGCAAACTGGATGAGCTGGCGCAAACCGTGTCCGAAATAGCCTGGGTAGATGCCGCTCGCGCCATCATGACCACCGACACCTATCCCAAACTTGTAACCCGCAAAGTACAAATTGACGGTCAGGATATCACGGTGAACGGCATCGCCAAGGGCTCGGGTATGATCGCACCCGACATGGCAACCATGTTGGCATTCATCTTCACCGATGCGCCGCTGACACCGGGCGTGGCACAGGCGTTGTGCGAGGCGGGCGTGGCGGACACCTTCAACGCCATTACCGTCGATGGCGACACTTCGACCAGCGACACAGTCTTACTCTTCGCGACCGGGGCAGCTTCGGCGCGCGGCGTGAGCGAGATATCAGACACCAGCGATGCACGCGGTGCGATACTCGGCCAGGCGGTTGAGCAGGTGATGCGCGATCTCGCGCACCAGGTGGTGCGAGATGGCGAGGGGCTGAGCAAGTTCGTAGCCATCACAGTCGAGGGTGCCGAAAATGAGAAGGCGGCGCGGCAAATCGGGTTTTCAATTGCCAACTCGCCACTGGTGAAAACCGCCTTTGCCGGCGAAGACCCCAATTGGGGCCGGATAGTCATGGCGGTTGGCAAGGCGGGAGAAAAAGCCGACCGGGACAAGCTGGCCATCTGGTTTGGCGACATCCGCGTGGCTTACCGGGGTGAGGTTGACCCCGACTATGTTGAAGACCGGGCGTCCGCCTACATGAAAGGCGCGGAGATTGATGTGCGGGTTGATGTGGGCGTGGGGGACGCGTCCTCCACGGTTTGGACCTGCGACATGACTTCAGAATATATTTCCATCAATGCCGATTATCGCAGTTAGGGCGGTTCGCGTTAACCACAAGCCTTCATCTGTGGAGCATTGCCGTCATGGATTTTAAACCCTGTAGAAATTTTGAATGATTTCGCTGACCGTTGCTTAACCCTGTTTTGCTAGGCTGGACCCTCGAAAAAGTGCCAAACCGGATCACACTCGTCGTTGCCTGCGCTCTTGTAGACGAGGACAACCGCGTCCTCATCGCGAAACGGCCCGAGGGGCGCCACATGGCTGGCCTGTGGGAGTTTCCCGGTGGAAAGGTCGAGCAGGGTGAACGCCCGGAAGATGCGCTGATCCGCGAACTGGCGGAAGAGCTTAGAATTGATGTGACTGAGTCTTGCCTGGCCCCGTTGACCTTTGCGAGCCACGGCTATGACGATTTTCACCTGCTGATGCCGCTCTATGTGTGCAGGCAGTGGGACGGGGAACTGGAGGCGAGAGAGGGACAGGAGTTGGCCTGGGTACGGCCCAACCGGTTGAGTGGATACGACATGCCGCCCGCCGATGAGCCGCTTAAGGCAATGCTAAGAGACCTGCTTTAGATAAAAGCAGCGTCAGGGACAGGAGGTCTAAATCGATGGCTGACAGGATCAATTTAGGAAAACGGGCCCTGCAAGGGCTGAATGATTTTGCAAAGGATTGCTCAGCTGCAACCGCAATCGAATATGCATTGATCGCCGCCGGCATCTCCACCGCGATTCTCATCAGTGTTACCAATGTCGGGTCTCAAGTGGTGATCCTTTTCACCACGGTGTCCAGCTCGTTCTAGACGAGCGTCTTACACCTCATCATTTTTCCCGTTTGACAATCGGGTCGGCCTTTTCTCCGGCTGTCTGCTCCTGGCTATCGAGTGCATCGGCCAGGCGTCTCTTTGCGCTTCCCGGTTGCAATGGTTTTGGTTGCGACGCGTCCGGTGCCCAGCCGGTGAGGTGGATGATCTCGAAACTTGCAGTGATACGCCCGTCATTGGCGGGGAATCTCCGGGCATAAATTTCACCAGCGCGCATCAGGATTTCTCGTTTCAGGGGTGTTCGCCGTCGCGCCATCAGTGCATTGCTAGCGCCCATGCCCCGAAGCTCGCGCATCAGATCGAAGACGGTCTTGTAAGTGACTTCCACGACATCCGCGTCAGTCACGGGCAGGGCGAACCCGGCCCGCTGAAGCAATCCCCCATAGTCCCTGACATCGGCGAATGGCGCGACACGCGGGCTGGCGCCGCCATCGATTTCCTCTTCTGCAACGGCCAGTGCCTCGCGCAACTCGTAGAGCGTGCGGCCGCCAAGGACAGCGGCGAGGAACAATCCGTCGGCCTTGAGTGCGCGGCGGATCTGGATGAGTGCACCCGGGATATCATTCAGCAAATGAAGCGAAAGCGCGGATACAACCAGGTCCAGCGCGCTTGCCTTGAAGGGCAGGGCTTCCTCATCGCATACCACTCGCGCACCCTCACCCTGGATTAAGAGTTCCCGGCAGGCATCGGTGCTGACCACCTGTCCGATGCGTGGATCAGCCGCTAACATCGTGCTCAGCATACCGTGATGCGCACCCAAGTTGAGCGCCAGAGGGAACTCCCGCAACACCGTGCCAAGACGCATCTCAATGTCCTCGCCGGCGCGTGTGAGCAGAAAATCATGCTCCGCGATGTGCGCCGAGATGCGGGCCCGGCGGCGGTTGAGCAGTTCCCTGTCAAAAATTTGTAAGGGGTCGTTCGCCATCTTGCCTCAGGCCTTACCATTCACTGTGCCCGGCGTTATCATACATCAAACAAGGGGCGAGCAACCGGTGCGCAGTTCACACGCAGAAGCGACCAGGAACCTTTTACAGCCTTTAGGTGCGTTTTGCGGTAAGGCAGCGGGTAAGCTTTCTGATTTTATATTGCCGCCCTTGTGCCTCGTCTGCCGCTCCCCGGTGCTGGGCCATGGCGGCCTGTGCGCGACATGCTGGCCGGGGATAGATTTTATTGAGAGACCACGCTGTGATGTGCTGGGTATCCCGCTGCCGTTCCCTTCAGATGAAACCGTGGTTTCTGCCGCGGCCCTCGCCGATCCGCCGGACTATGACCGCGCCAGGGCTGTTGCGCGCTATGACGGGGTGATGCGAGAGCTCATTCATGGCATCAAGTATGGCGACCGTCACGAGGGAGTGAAGCTGTTCTGCCTCTGGATGAAACATGCCGGTGACGATGTGCTGGAAGATACGGACCTGCTGGTGCCGGTACCGCTGGCGCGGATGAGGCTGTGGAGCCGACGATTTAACCAGTCGGCACTTCTGGCACGGGCACTCTCGCGCGCCAGGGACATCCCCGATAACCCGTTTGCTCTGAAGCGAATTCGCTGGACTGCAAGCCAAGTTGGTCTGAGCACCGAGCAGCGCAAGCAGAATGTGGCTGGAGCGTTCCAGGTGCCGGAAGCTCAACACGCGGGCATTCTCGATCAGAATATCGTTCTTATAGATGATGTTATCACAACCGGCGCGACCGCCAATGCCTGCGCCAAGGCGTTGAAGCGGGCAGGGGCCGCGCGGGTGGATGTTCTGGCTCGCGCGCGGGTGGTCGATCCGTTGACACCCCGGCTTTAGGTCGTGGATAAAGGTGCGATGAGCGATACAGGCAGGAATTTCCGCGCCGCTTTGGTGCAGCTGCGCTGCGGGAGCGAGGTCGAGCCTAACCTCGACGCCGCGGAATCCGCCATCCGAACTGCGGCCAAGGGCGGTGCGGAGTATATCCTCACTCCTGAAAACACGTCCCTGATGGTGCTCTCATCCAAAGAGTTGTTCGCCAATACATTTCCCGAGGACGGCAATACGGCAGTTTCGAGGTTTACGAGTCTGGCTGCCGAATTGAAGGTCTGGCTGCATATTGGCTCGATGGCCATCAATCTGTCTGATACCAAGGTGGCCAACCGCTCTTTCTTGATCTCGCCCGAAGGTGACATCGCGGCGCGCTATGACAAGATGCACATGTTTGATGTGGACTTGCCGGGTGGGGAATCCTACCGCGAGTCCAAAAATTACCAGCCCGGTAAACATGCCGTTCTCGCCGATCTTCCCTGGGGACGTCTCGGCCTGACCACCTGCTATGATCTGCGCTTCCCCGCGCTTTACCGTGCGCTGGCCAAGCAAGGCGCAGATTTCATCACCGTGCCGTCCGCCTTCACGAAGCAGACCGGAGAAGCGCACTGGCATGTGCTGTTGCGCGCCCGCGCTATCGAGACAGGGTGTTTCATCTTCGCTGCTGCCCAGGGCGGCGACCATGAGATGGGACGCTCCACTTTTGGGCATTCGCTCATCGTCTCGCCATGGGGAGACATCCTGGCCGAAGCCGGCAGCGATCCGGACGTGGTTTTTGCGGACATCAATCCGACCCAGGTGGCCGAGGCACGCGCCCGCGTCCCGTCATTGCAGCATGACCGGGAGTTCGACATCTCATCTCCTCAAACCACGCGGATCAGGGAAGCTTCATGATCCGCTACGTCCTGACATGCGACAAGGACCATGAATTCGAGGGCTGGTTTGCCAATTCATCCGCCTATGACGACCAGGCAAAGCGCGGCCTCGTCACCTGCCCCCGATGCGGGTCGGTAAAAATTTCGAAAGCGCCAATGGCTCCCGGCATCGCTGGCACGAAAAAATCTGGCAAAATCAAAAAAGAGATCACGGATGCTTTGCGCTCCGTCCGTGAGCATGTGATAGAAAATGCCGATAATGTGGGCGACCAGTTCGCAAGCGAGGCACGCAAGATACACCGCGAGGAAGCCGAGCCGCGCGGCATTTACGGCAAGGCGACATCGGAAGAGGCACAATCACTGAGTGAAGAGGGGGTGGAGTTCCATCCCCTGCCGACCCTGCCCGAGGATCACAACTAGCCGGGCCTGCCCGCGGCCATCAGGTAATTGACATCGGTATCGCGCGAGAGGTTCCACGATCCGGCAAGGGGATTGAACACCATGCCCTTGCGGCCGCTCTCAACGAGCCCCGCCTCCTGGCAGGCGGACGCCAGTTCTTCCGGCGTAACAAAACGGTCCCAACGATGCGTGCCGATCGGCAGCCAGCGCATCACAAATTCGGCACCGACAATTGCGAGCGCGTAGGATTTAACTGTGCGGTTGATAGTCGAGAGCAGCATCAGCCCGCCGGGACGCACCAAGCTCGCCGCAACTTTTGCAAATTCGGGCACGTCGGGTACATGCTCCACAACTTCCATGGCGAACACCGCGTCGAAGAGGGCTCCTTCTTCAATAAGCGTTTCAGCCAGGTCAGCCCGGTAGGTGATGTCCAGTCCCTGAGCCTGGGCGTGGATGCGGGCCGCTTCGATACTCTCGCTTGCGGGATCGAGCCCCGTGACTCGTGCGCCGAGCCGGAACATCGGTTCGCACAACAGGCCGCCTCCACAGCCAATATCGGCAATGGTCAAACCCTCGAAAGAACGCGGTGCTGATGAGTCGAGTCCGAAATGCGCACAAAGCGAATCGCGGATAAATGTGAGCCGAACCGGATTGAGGTCATGCAGCGGGCGGAACTTTCCATGGGGATCCCACCACTCGTCGGCCATGGCCGCAAAGCGTGCAACTTCGTCCGCATCCAGCGTAGAGCTGGGGTTTGAATGTCCGGTTCCGATCATCGCCGCATTGGGCGTATGGCCACTCACACTTGTCAAGGGCGTGCACCTTTGTTGCAGGAGCGCATTCGACGGACTATGTATACGCGCCATATGAATGACGTTGCGCCATGCGCAAGCGCAGACTGAGCAATGAGTGGAATGGCCCATGGCCCTGTTGGTGATGAAATTTGGCGGAACGTCGGTCGCGGACATTGAGCGAATCCGCATTGCCGCGGGTCATGTGAAACGCGAGGTTGATGCGGGGCATCAATGCGCCGTGGTTGTCTCGGCTATGTCAGGTCAAACCAACCAGCTCATCGAATGGGTGAACGAAGCTTCCCCGAAGGCCGATCCGCACGAGTATGACACGGTGGTATCCTCCGGAGAGCAAGTGACCTCGGGGCTGCTGGCGATCGTGCTTCAATCGATGGGGATTGCAGCCCGTTCGTGGCAAGGGTGGCAGGTTCCCGTTTTCACGGACGATGCCCATAGTTCCGCGCGCATCATTGATGTTAAGACCGAAGAATTGAAAAGCAGCCTTGAGGCTAACGAGGTGGCGGTTGTTCCGGGCTTCCAGGGCCTTGGACCACACAATCGCATCACCACGCTCGGGCGCGGCGGTTCAGACACCAGCGCCGTGGCTCTGGCCGCGGCACTTGGTACGGAACGCTGTGATATTTATACCGATGTGGACGGCATCTATACGACCGATCCGCGGGTCGTGCCGCAGGCTCAGCGCCTTGACAAAATCTCCTATGAAGAGATGCTGGAGATGGCGTCTCTCGGGGCCAAGGTACTGCAAACGCGTTCGGTGCAACTGGCAATGGTGCATCAGGTAAGAGTCCTGGTGCGCTCAAGTTTCGAGCCGCCGGATGAAGTTCCGGCGGGTGAAGAGGGAGCGGGAACGCTCGTTTGTGACGAGGACGAAATCGTGGAACAGCAGGTCGTTAGCGGCATCGCCTATACCAAGGACGAGGCCAAGGTCACACTCATTAAGGTTGCGGACAAGCCCGGCGTGGCCGCACGGGTGTTCGGTCCATTGGCGGAAGCCAGGATCAACGTGGACATGATTGTCCAGAACGTTTCCGCAGACGACCGGACCACCGACATGACCTTCACGGTGGCTGCAGCCGAACTGGACAAGGCGCTCGATGTGCTGAAAGGTCTCAAGGACGATATCGGATATGCCGATTTGCGCGGCTCCACAGATGTGGTCAAGGTTTCGGTGATTGGTGTCGGGATGCGCTCTCATGCCGGCGTCGCGGCACAGATGTTCAAGGCGCTGGCCGAGAAGGGCATCAATATCGAGGCGATTTCAACTTCGGAAATCAAGATCAGTATTCTGATCGACGCCGCTTATGCGGAACTGGCCGTGCGATCACTGCATTCGCTATACGGTCTGGATAGCGCCTGATCCAACTGTACAGGACCAGAACACTAAAAACTTGATGTGCGGCTTCGGCTTCGGCCCGGGCCGCTTGAGATTTGTCAAATGACCACAACACATGGAGCGCCCCGGGTTCTGCTCCGCCGCCTTCGCGAGATCATGGCGCTCTCCGAAAGCGGCGAGTCCCGTCTCGCCCGGATCGTGGTGGATATCGCTGCCATCATGGTCGCTGAGGTTTGCTCGATCTACTTGCGCCGGCGCGACGAATCCATGGAACTCGTAGCGACCGAGGGTTTGAAGCCTGAGGCTGTTCACGAAACCCACCTCGCCCGAGGAGAAGGCCTTGTGGGCCTGGTGGTTGAGCGCGCCGAGGCCGTAAACCTGCCCGAGGCACAGGACCACCCTTCCTTCTCCTATCGGCCAGAAACAGGGGAGGAAATCTATCACTCTTTCCTGGGTGTCCCTATCCTTCGGCAGGGTCGTGCCGTTGGCGTGCTGACCGTGCAGAACCGCACGCCGCGCCACTATTCTGAAGAAGAGGTCGAAGCGTTGCAGATCACCGCGATGGTGCTCGCGGAGCTCGTTGCCACGGGTGAGCTGGGCCTGGCAAGAGCGCCCGGATCACGAGCGCAAAGAGATCTGAACGGAGTTACCCTCTCGGAAGGAATCGCTATCGGTCACGTGGTGCTTCATGTGCCCCGTGTTGCCGTCAAAACCCTGATTGCGGACGATCCGGAGCATGAAGCGAAACGCTTGGCGAAAGCCATTGACCGGCTTCGCGAGACGATTGATGACATGCTCGCGCGCGGCGACGTCGCGCGGGCTGGCGAGCATCGCGACGTGCTGGAAGCCTACCGAATGTTCGCCCACGACCGTGGCTGGATACGGCGGATGAACGAAGCCATTGTCACCGGCCTGACTGCGGAGGCCGCGGTCGCCAAGGTGCAAAACGATACAAGAGCGCGCATCGTGCGTCAGACGGCTCCATTTTTGAAAGAACGTTTCAACGACCTCAATGATTTGTCTAACCGGCTTCTGCGGATGCTCACCGGGCGTACGACCGCGGCCGATGAAGATTTGCCGGAGGACACCATTCTGGTTGCCCACACAATGGGCCCAGCAGAGCTTCTAGATTATGACAGGGAACGGTTGCGCGGACTCATCCTCGAGGAGGGCGCAAGTTCCAGTCACGTGGCTATTGTCGCGCGCGCACTCGATCTGCCAGCCATTGGCCAGGCCGACAGCATTCTGAATTTTCTCGAGACCGGTGACGAGGTGGTCGTTGATGCGGATGCAGGAGAAATTCATATCCGGCCGACCCCTGACCTTGTGTCCACCTATCAAGACAAGCTGGGGTTCAAGGCGCAGCGACAGGCGCAATATGCCAAGCTGAAAGACGAGCCGTCTGTATCAAAGGATGGCGTTGAAATTGAACTGCTGATGAATGCCGGCCTGCTGGTCGATCTGCCCCACCTGTCTGAATCGGGCGCCAGCGGCATCGGTCTGTTTCGTACCGAGTTCCAGTTCATGATTGCCTCGACATTTCCGCGCCTCGATGAGCAGCAGAAAATGTATTCGCAAGTGCTGGATGAGGTTGATGGCAAACCGGTTGTGTTCCGCTCGCTGGATGTTGGCGGCGACAAGGTGTTGCCCTATTTGCGATCGACACATGAGGAAAATCCCGCGCTTGGCTGGCGCGCAATCCGCATGGCCCTCGACCGCCCGGCATTGTTGCGAACGCAGCTGCGCGCTTTGATGCGCGCCGCAAATGGCCGCGAGGTGCGGATCATGTTGCCCATGGTGTCGGATGTTGCGGAGGTGTTGGCGGCACGTGAGCTGATCGACAAGGAAACCCGGCATATGGAGCAGCATGGTTATCCGCTTCCCGAAAAACTCCTGTTGGGTGTCATGATCGAGGTGCCGGCCTTGCTGTGGCAGCTTGACCAGCTTTTCCATGTGGTCGACTTTGCCTCCGTGGGCAGCAATGACCTGCTACAGTTTCTTTACGCTGCCGACCGAACAAATGTGAATGTTTCACAGCGTTTTGATCCGCTGTCAGCACCGGTTCTGAACATGCTTGGTGATATTGTCTCCAAGGCGAGGGCGTATAATGTACCTCTTACTCTGTGCGGGGAAATGGCCGGACAACCGCTGGAAGCCTTGGCGCTGATTGGTCTCGGATTCCGCTCGATCTCGATGGCACCGGCTTCTCTCGGTCCGGTCAAGGCGATGATACGGACTCTCGACGCAAACGCTGCCAGTCACAAATTGCAGGAGGTTGTGGCCGGGGAATCAGCACAAATAAGGCGACATCTGGGAGAATTTGCAACTCTGAACGGGGTTGAGATTTGAGAGGGACGAGAGAGCGCGTTGCAGCTTTGCCTGCATTCTAGTTTAATCAGTGTCATGTGAGTCGCGCTAATGGCCGGGTTGGGAATATCCGGACGTTTAATTGTCGATTTGCACATGCGGCGGAAAGAAGGACTGCAGGGGGAATGTCATCCCAGCCAGGCGCACCTGACGCGCCCCCGCCCGATGGCGGGGAGGATGACTCACGCCTGCATATCCGCGCCATCACTGAAATGCCTGCAGGCCACGATGCGGAGCTGGCGACCATTTTCCGGGAAATGCGCCGGGCATCCGGCATGTCTGCGCAGCAAATGGCTGCCCGTCTTGCGACGCCAATCGAAACAATCGAGGCACTGGAGAATGGTGCATTGCTGGCCTTGCCGGAATGGCCGGAACTGGGTCGTATCGTTACCACCTACGCGACGCAACTGGGGCTGGATTCGCGGCCCATCCTGCGACGGCTGGAAGGGCAGCTCGTGGCGAACAAGCGTGCCTCGGCAGTAGCTTCACAAGCCCCCCCGGCCCCGACCGCGCCATCCCAGGCCCCGGCATCACCTCCATCAACCAGAGCTGCGGGGCTACCGATACCGCCCTCGGCCAAGCCGTCTTCGCCTCCTTCTCCGCCTTCGCCACCTCCACCGCCGTCCAGGCACAGCCCGTTGCCACAGCCCCCGGGCGCCGCGGCGCCGCATGGATCTCAGCCGCCTCCTCCTCCACGGTCGCCGCAGTCACAACCACAATCGCAGCCAATTGTGAGCCAGCCCAAGCCCGAAGCAGATGAAAAACCAAAAGGCCGCGTGGCAAAGCTGGTGAAGGCTCTTCTCAACTGGGTTTTTCTGATCGGGTTTGTTGTGGCACTTGGCGCGGGCCTCTGGTACTCCGCGAAGCACCCGCGCATGGTATGGTCCGCGCTGGACACGCTTCCGGAACCCATCCCCCGTATCATGCGCAGTGCGTGGAATTTCATGAGACCGCTTGATAAAGAGCCTGTACGTCCGCAAATATCGGACCCGGACAACCGGAAATCCGATAAACTTCCCTAATTGGTCTACAATGGCCCCCCGAGAAAGATTGTCACTCAACGGAGCATGATGTCCGCAATTCCAGAAGAAAAACTTGAGCAGCTGGTGCAGCGCTGGGAGACCGTGCAGGGTGAACTTGCAGCGGGGCCGGACCAGGATGTCTACGTCCCTCTGGCGCGTGAATTTGCCGAGCTTGATCCCATCGTTACCGCAATCAACGAGATGCGCGCGGCCAAGAACGAAAGCGCGGATCTGGCCGAGATCATCTCCGACAGAGACGCTGATGCAGAAATGGTGGAGCTGGCAAAGACCGAGTTCGAGGAGATTGTTCCCAGGATAACGGACATGGAGCAGAGCCTGCGCGTGCTGCTCCTGCCCAAGGATGCGGCTGATGAGAAAAACGTCATTCTTGAAGTGCGTGCGGGAACAGGCGGTGATGAAGCGGCCCTGTTCGCGGGCGATCTCTACCGCATGTATCAGCGTTACACGGACTTGAAGGGCTGGAAGATGGAGATTATTTCCGCCAGTGAAGCGGCCATGGGCGGGTACAAGGAGATCATCGCCGGCGTTAGCGGCAAGGGCGCTTTCTCGCGTCTCAAATTTGAATCCGGCGTACACCGCGTTCAGCGCGTGCCGGAAACGGAATCAAGTGGGCGCATCCATACATCCGCAGCGACAGTCGCCGTGCTGCCGGAAGCCGAAGACGTGGACATCGATCTGGACGAAAAGGAATTGCGGGTCGATGTGTTCCGCGCCAGCGGCCCGGGAGGGCAGTCGGTCAACACCACCGACAGTGCGGTACGCATTACCCATTTGCCCACCGGCATCATCGTGATCCAGCAGGATGAGAAGTCCCAGCACAAGAACAGGGCCAAAGCGATGAAGGTGATGCGCGCCCGGCTCTACGACAAGGAGCGCGAGAAACAGGATGCCGAACGCGCTGCGGACCGTCGCGGGCAGGTCGGCACCGGGGACCGCTCCCAGCGCATCAGGACCTATAATTTTCCGCAAGGGCGCATCACCGACCACCGGATCAATTTGACGCTGCACCGGCTGAACGAAGTGCTGGAAGGCGGCGGCCTGGACGAAATCATCGATGCGCTTGTTACCGAACAGCAGGCCAGTCAGCTTGCCGCGATAGATGAGCAACCCGCTGCATAACACCAAAACACTGGCGCATGACCTTGGCCGTGTGCACCGCGATCTCGTAAAGGAGTTGCGCGCCAACTGCATTGCTACCCCCGAACTCGATGCCCGCCTGCTTATCTGCGATGCTTGTGCAATTTCACATGAGCGCTTTGCCGCCAGTCCGGAGCGTGAGGTCAGCGAGGAGGAGTTCAAGAACATCAGGAAGAGCGCCAGGCGGCGCTGCGACCGGGAACCCGTTTCACGCATATTGGGCGTGCGCGAATTCTGGGGCCTGGATTTTGTGATTGGCCCAGAGACGCTGGACCCGCGCCCAGATACAGAAACGCTGGTCTCAGCCGCGCTGGAGGTCGCGCGCGATGGCGACAGTTCGAAAGAGCTGAGAGTATTGGATTTGGGGACCGGGTCCGGGTGCATCCTTGTGTCCCTCCTGCATGAACTCAAGAATGCGACCGGAGTCGGTACGGATCTGAGCCTCCCGGCGCTGGAGATTGCCCGCGCCAACGCGGAGCGGCATGGAGTGGCCAGACGTACACAATTCGTCTGCGCATCCTGGCATAAGGGAATAGGCCAGAAATTCAATCTGGTTACGGCCAACCCCCCTTATATCCCGGCCTGCGACATCGCCGGACTTGATCCGGAAGTTACTCGGTACGATCCCAGGGCGGCACTCGATGGTGGTTCGGACGGACTGGATGCCACTCGTATCATCGTGACGGCTTTGCCCGACATTCTTGCGCCGGGTGGCTGGGCCATGTTCGAAATCGGGGACGGCCAGGCTCAAGCGGTCAATGTACTGTTACGGGATATCGCCGGGGATGTTTTTATTGATCAGGTCAGGCAGTGGAAGGACATGGCGGGGCGAGTGAGATGCGTTGCAGCAAAGCGTTCACCAATGCTGTAAAGAAGCGGAAAAAGGGGTTGGAAATTTTGTTCGATCACGCTAGGGTCAACTTACGTGGCGCGTTCATACGAGTTTGAACGGGTCAACGTGAGCAAGCCGAAAACAGCCGGATTTAATGCGTTCGATACAGGGACTGAACGTGTCTCTGTGGCGGTGCGATTTGAAGAACACGGCGCGGTTTGTTTTCTGCCCGGGCTTGAGTTGCGTGTGTGTAACCACAGGCTTGAATGGGCGAACCCTCGCTGAGACGGTCATGGAATATACCTTACAGTTGGTGGATATCTCATTCCAGTGAATTGGAATTCCAGGACCGTATAGAAGATTGGAAATGAAGGGGCGGGGCACTCCAGAACGATCTGATGCAGGTGCCGGCAAAAGCCGGGCGCAACGGTAATTAACGACTCGCAGGACCTAAAAAATGGCCAATGGACCAAGAAAGCCAATGAGGCAAGGACAACAAAACCGGCGTGGACGCAGTCGTGGCCGCAAGCCGCAGAATCCGCTCAGCCGTAATCTTGAGTCGAACGGTCCTGATGTGAAGATCAGGGGTACCGCATCGCATATCGCGGAAAAATATTCGACGCTCGCACGCGACGCCCTGTCTTCTGGAGACATGGTTGCCGGTGAGAGTTATTTGCAACATGCCGAGCATTACAACCGTATCATCATGGCCAATCAGGCGCAGCAAAGCGAGGGTGCCAACGGATCTCCCACACCGCGCGCCCGTCCAAACGGCTCGGGTGAGGGCAGGGATAGTGAACAGCCTGCCGTTGCACAGGAAGCCGCCGTCAGTAACGCTCCAGCCAAAGATGAGAGTGCCGAGGATGGTTTGGCCCGGACCATCGCCCGAACAACCAAGTCCTCTGGTAATGGTGCAGATGAAAAGAGCCAGGCCGACGGAGCTGATGATCCGGATTCAAAAGATGCACCGGAAAAGGACGGCGCCGACGAGACCCCCGACGAAGCCGTCACTTAAATCATCCCGGCTCTGAAGTTGAATTCCAAAACGAAAAACGGGACTAGGGCGCGACGGTGACAGTGTCACCGGTTTTAATTTTCCCGCCCTTTGTTACTTTTGCATAGACTCCGAAATCCTGATGATCGTAAGTGCGCATGAGCATGGCAGGAATAGCCATGTCCCGCTCAGCCGTGTGCGGGTCGACATTGGTCGCCGCGCAGCGCTCGGTCCGGGCATACACTTCCAGTTGGGCGTCTCCAATATTCAACCGGGTGTCGATCCAGTCGAACTCGACCCAGGGCTGTTCCGTCTCGATATAGATATTGGCGCGAAACCGCAGGGGGTCGATTTCCTTGTTCAGCGCACGTTCGAGTTCGCGCAGGCTGGCAAGGTTGACAATGTGCAGGCACTTCTCCGAAACATCGGAAAAGCTATGCCCCTCAGCCTGGACGATGTGCGGCGCTCCTCGCAAATCCTGCTCCATAAAGCTGCCCATGAACTGCTCAATGAGTTGTCGCCCGAGCGGTGTGTTAAGTGCACCTTTGACGACTGACCGGCCATCGCGCAGCAGTGTGAGGGTTTGTTGTTTGTCGTCGAACACAATGTCGAGAGCCGCCATGCGCTCGTTCCGCATCAGCATCAGAAAATTGATCTTGGGGATGGTTTTCGGGTTTGCCGGGTCAAATCTCCCACGGCCATTCTCGATTGCCCATGCCCGGTCGAAAGGAATGGTTTCACCCGGTGTCAGTTCGCATTGGTCAAGCAACTGCGGCGCCAATCCCTTCATGGGGTAGCGGCACAACTCCGAAACACTCATTGGATCAGATGCACTCATGGGGTCCGCCCGTTACCTGGTTCGCGGGTTATGCCCCTTTTTGGTGCACTGCGGCAACCCTTTTTAAGATATTGGAATGCCTGGATGAGGGTTCCAGCGGTCAGGTTTG
>JAJFHQ010000096.1 GCA_021775525.1 Hyphomicrobiales bacterium | reverse complement strand
GCAAAATGTTCCATGGCTTACGCTTCTCCTTCTGATGCTTGAGGCTGTAAACACAGACCTCGTTTCACCATCAGCCTGAAGCGCAGCACCCCAAATCTTCAGCTATCCACAGAAACGCCGGCCGATTACCCCATCTATTGGCACTTAGCGGACATTCCAGCCCATGCAGATTGATGTCCACTTTCTGGGGTAAAGCGGACATACACCGAAGCAGCCCGATCGATACATACAGATGAGATTACAATCTAACCCGCCTGCCCTTCAGCCTTCTTCGCACTCGTCTTGGGCTTGGCCGATGTGCGGTCGTAATTTGCCCTGAATTCTTTCATGAAGGCATCCAGGGTGTCGATTGCAGCGATTTCCTTGGCCAGATTACGGAAAGCTACTCCCTTGGATTTGATGGGCTTGGTGACCAGAAGGAAAGAATCCGCGTCGCGTGACTTGAGAAGTTTCGGGTAATATTTCTTGCGCAGGCGATCGAGAGCAAACTGGTCATTGGCAAGCGAATAACCGATCGCCGCGCGCAGTACATCTGAACGCTCTGTATCGCTCAGCGGCTCGGACTCTTTCCAGCGTCCCCCAAGCATCAATTCGATCTGTGTTCCGACACTCTTCCATTCCTGCGCCGCCCAGTAGGCATCGGCCTTGAGCCGCTCGACGGACTCGCCTTCCATCGTGTTCAGAATCTCGACCGCTGCTGCCGACCGGCCGAGTTCGCCCAGCGCACGCGCTTCGAGGAGGTTACGGCTTTTCTGCATATCTGCCGGTAAACCGGCCTGTCGCGTCCGACGAAGCACTCGCAGCGCCACATCCGCCTTGCGGTTCATCAGGTGCACCATAGCAAGGCGGGTGGCAACCTGGGCGCGTGCCGCACCTTTCAGGCGTTTATGGACCTGATGGTCAAGCAGCTCACTGGCCTGGTCCAGCAGGTCGACTGACACCAGCCGGTCAGACAACCGCCGGATCATTTCATCACCCAGCCGCCCGACAGGGGTCAGCTCGCGATAGCCGTAAAACAGGCTGAGTGCACGAACCGGGTCCATCTGGTCGCCTTCGCCATGCAGAAACAGGTTTTTGAAAACCTGCTTCATATCGTCCTGGATCTGCATCGCGAGATTATCCTTTGGGAAGGCTTCGACACTGTTGCGCATGACCGTAAAGGCGTCACGGTAGCGCTTCTCCTTGACGTAGAGATCAGCCAGCATACGCAAGGTGCGCAATTCAATGTCGTCCCCACGCCAGACAAGTTGAAGACTCTCAAGCGTTTTCAGTGCCTCCTTGCGCTTAATACGGCCGGTTTTCAAATCCAGCGATGTGGAATGGAGACGCGCCGCAGCAACAACCGGTTCCACACCACTTTCCAGTGCTGCTTTATAGGACTCGCCTGCTTCTTCACTTCGCCCGACAGATTCCAGATACCGCCCCGTGAGCTGCTGCAACTCGGCCGTGAGAGACTTGGGCAATGTGTTACGGGGAACATCATTCAATTCCTCCGCGGCCCGGCTCAGCTTATCCATTTCCAGCGCCGCGCGAACCGCCGCCAGGCGGAAACGCGCCTTCATATCGCTCCGGTATGACTCGACAGCATCGGCACCTTCTTTGAAATGGCGGAGCGCTTCGGCCCACTTCTGCTCTTTGGAAGCAATCAAACCACGCCACAAGGAAGCATCGGTATCGTTGGCGAATGCATGCACCTCGAAATCCTGATGAGCCTCGTCCAGGCGTCCCATGGAGACGAGTGTCGCTCCCCGTAACATGGCATATGCCGGGTCGGTCACAACCTCCTCGTCTACGTCCTCCATGCGATGCAAAAGCCCAAGGGACTCCGCATATAGGCCATTGGTGGTGTAGAGCGTCGCGAGATCGAACCGCCGGGTGTTCATCTCATTCTGTGGCGCCTGGGCAATCAAGCGCTGCATATCGTGAATCTTGTCGGAAAGCTCGCTGGGAGAGTTAATCTGCCAGTGCTTGTAATCGATAAACCCGGTACGGGCGGTTTTACGCAACGGTTTTTTACCAGCCACATACTGGCTCGTATTCCCGGCCGACAAGATAAGGCCCTCACGGCGCGTAATCAGCACTTCGTCGAGATGCAGCCGGACCGCCACATCGTCTGTTCTCGGGCGTATTGCGATGCCATGCGCTGTCGGGAAAACAGAAAAATCTACCAATTCCTGAGGCTTGGCGATGCTGCGCTGCGGCGGCATTGCAGTCACAACCGCCAGACGGTCACCAATTTCCGGATCAGTGATCCAGTGCACACGGCCGTAATCTTTCATGGCAATTTTGATGAGAGAGCGCTTATCCTCCCGCAGGGCCCGAACCAGCTGCAGCGGATTGGTTTTACCCGTGGTCATGTCGCCTATGGTGAGATGCCAGCCGTTCCCGGAGTGGCTGACGTGGGCTAGCTGGGGTTCCTTCAGCTTGATGCGAATATATTGCGCCTTGCCAAAGCGCACCTGCTTGATGTCTTCCACCATTGCGTCGGCGCGTTCTCGCAGAACTTTCAAATCAAGTTGCGCATCGCTGTCGAAAACCGTCCAGATACTTTTCCCGCGCCGGAATATGGCGGCTGCCACCGGCTGGGGAAACTGGAAAGTGAACCGCAATCCCCCTCCCTGGATCTCGGGTACAGTGCCGGGTCGCATTGATGAAGATTTTTCACCAACGTCTTTCCCGGCATTGGCCGCTGCCATGTTTCCATTCCCCTTCTCCGTGTCGCCAGTTACGGGAGATGACGCCTTCTTTGAAGACGAGGAACCTGAATTCGCGACCACCGTCACCGATACATCCGGAGAAACGGTATTTTTTAAATCGAAGGATTTGCTGGAAAGTATCGCCGGGTCGAGATCCTTGGTGACGACGGCAATGTCTGAGCCTTGAGTTTTTTTCTCTTCAGCGGGTTCCTTTCGTTTTCCCGCCAGTGTAGCCATCTCCTTCATGCCCTCGGGAATATCGTCCTTGTTCGCGTTGCCGGAAGTTTTTTTTGCGCCAACTGCTTCGGCAAGGGCCGTGGCGGATGCTTCAGCCACGGCGTCAGGACCTGTCAGATCGAGCACGTAGTTCAAGCCCTCCCTGAAACCACGCACATCAACATCCTCATCCACGGTCAAATGGATTTCCATGCCTTCCTGGGTCGTGATGGCGGTGACGTGCTGCATAAATTTAGGCGGATCGACCTTCGCCTGGGACAGATCAACCTTGGCATTCTTGTCAAATTTCAGTTCCACCACACGGCCCTTGCGAGACAGGTTGACCGTCACGAATTTATTCCAGTCGAAAACGATCCTGCTGAATGTAGGATGACGGGCCAGTCGGACTTTCAGATTGTAGGGAATCTTTGCGGCCTTGGCCTGGGCCGCCTCGTCGGCCGCCCGGCGCTCCGCCGCGATCGCTTTTTCCGTCAGACCCTTGATGGTGGCTGCGGGCAGCGGCGGCGGCAAGCCTTTCCAGTCAGGTGGAAGGAGATCGATAAACAACTCGGTCCCGGCCTCCATGAGGCTAACCTGGAACGAGCGTTTAAGGGCTAAACGCAATGCCCTTCCGTCAGGATCAAGCCGCACCAGCCCGACATAGTCAGGGATCGCTTCAAGAATTGGCTCGAGATCCACAGAGACGGGTCGATCGAACGACAGTACGAAAATGCCCGAGGCGATTTCATTTTCAAGTTTAGGGAGATCGGAGAAGCCGATCACAATACGGCCAAAACCCTTTTCTTTTGTCGCCTTAGCACTGGCCCTGATCTCTGCAAAGGCAGGACTCAAAACGCTAAAAGCAAAAATTGCTGTCAGCATTGAGATGATGAATAGCCAGACCAGATATTCGAGTATCCAGCGCAAGCCGATTTTGTGCTGTCCGGCACCTTGTCCGGCTGGCACAATCTCACCCAGCTTGTCTGCGATCTGGTAGCGCAAAGCCTGATCCCCTAAAAATTTCGCACCCGATTGAAATAGCGTGCGAAATCCGCTTCTTTTGCGGACGCTTCAGGGTAGTAAAGAAACGGTTAAGGTCCTCTTAAGGCCGATACAATTTCGCATCCTCATGACGCGTTGCTTCACACCGCCAATATTCGCCTACTCGCTTTGAATTTTTGGAAGAGATGCAGCGCTTTTAATCCTCGGCTTGCCGCGGTTCGCAATCTCCAGAGTGAGGCGCTCAGCCGCTGCCGGTTTCATAGCAGCCAGGATTGCCGACATGATCCGTGGCTTCATTTGTGAAACCAACCCCGTCAACACATTCATTTCCAGCCGATCAAATATACGCGCAGCGTCTTTAGGCTTCATTCCGGAATACATTTTTACCAACCGCTGATACTGGGCCTTGCGATTATCATCGCTTTTCTTGAGTTCGCCTTCGATACTTGATTGGATGGCTTTTAGTTCAGTAATCCGCCCCTCGACGCGCTTCTCCGCCGCCTTTAGAAGATTCTCCTGCAATTCGATTTCACGCGCACGCTGATCGAGCGTCTTGCGCCGGTTGGCCAGGCCTTCCAGCACCGCCAGTTCAGATTTTGTCGTCCCACCAATCGGACCAACCGATGTCACATCAACCTTTTTGGGATCCAGCTTTTTTTTGCGGGTTTTTTTCTTATCCTTCCCAGTCACGGCATCATCACCGGCAGCAGCCATTTTCTTTGGCTCAGCTGCGTCCCCCTTGGCGACTGAAGCCTCGTCCGGCTTTGCCGGTTCAACTGACGGTTCGCTTTGTGAAGCTTGCTCGGCGGCTGACTGCTGCTGTGCCGGTGCTGGGGCCGCTGGTGGATTCTGGGCGCTCGCTGGGGCGACACCGGACAGCACGTAGCTGCCGCTCAGAAGCAAGCCTAAGGCCTTGAGACAAAAGAGACACAAGCCCGCGAACACCAGCAATGGCAAAACCCGGACATTACCCATTATGCGGCCACTTCATCGCGTCCTGGGACATTCGAGGAGCTTTCCGCCTGCTTGCGGCGCTGTTTATTTAACATTCCAAGCCCGATCGGGTTCTGGCGGATCGGCTTGCCTTGCTCAAGGGGTGCTGGAGAGGCGGAGGGTTGTGATCGCGGCTCCCTTGGCATGGAGGCAAATTTCGCCAGCAAGGATTCGCCCTTGCCGATATTGGATACCAATCTCTCGTCGAGTTTTCGCACGCGTTGGATTTGCTGCCCCAGCGTCTCATCCGCTAATTGGGCGCTCTCACGCAAACCGGCAATCGCCTGCTCGGCCTGCCCCGTCGCCGCGTGCAGATCGTGGACAATGACTTTCAGCTCGGACTGATCAGAACGAAGCTGAATCAGTTTTCGGTTCACCAGCACGCAATATCCGATTGTCACCGCCAACAGCACCGCTACAAGCGCTTCAATCGCAACCCCTAGAGAGATTCCACTCATCTTTATACCGCCTCCGCCAAAGGTTCTTTTTCAGCCGTGTCATCCCATTTCCTGGTCTTGGACTTTGTGATGCCGCTTGCGACGCTCACGGCGATGTTCGAGCCGGTACGACCCATGCTTCCTGTCACCAGCGGTATGCCACCGCAGCGCAAATGCACCGGATCATCCGGGCCGGAATTGAGTATCACCGTTTCGCCGACTTCAAGCGACATGACCTTTTTCAACGGCAACGACATCTCATCCAGCACCGCCTCAATCGGAATCGATGTCTTGTTGATTTCAGTTGCCAGGTGACTTTCCCAGATATTGTCGTGGCCGAATTTCTCACCCATGAAGCCTTGCAGCAGCAACTCGCGGATGGGTTCCAGGGTGGCATAGGGCAGCAGCACCTCAATGCGGCCGCCGCGATCTTCCATATCAATATTGAGCTTGATCAAGATAGCGGCATCCGCCTGTCGGGCGATGGCCGCGAAACGCGGATTGGTCTCAAGGCGTTCAAGATCGAATTTCACTGGTGACAATGGCTGAAACGCAATCTCCGCATCGTCCAGCAGGAGTTCAATCAGGCGCTTCATCAGGTTGGTTTCGATGGATGTATAAGGGCGGCCTTCCACGCGAATGGCCGGGGCACCGCGCCCCCCCAGCAACACGTCCACGATGGAATAGATGAGGCTAGAATCGACGGTCAGAAGAGCATTATTGTCCCATTCAACCGCCTTGAAGACTGAAATCATTGCCGGCAACGGGATCGAATTGAGATAGTCGCCGAAGCGCATGGTTGAGATGTTATCGAGAGAAACCTCTACATTGTCCGATGTAAAGTTGCGCAAGGAAGTCGTGAGCAGCCGGACCATGCGGTCAAAAACAATTTCCAGCATCGGCAGGCGCTCATAAGACACCATTGCCGAATTGATGATGGCCCGGATGCCACTGGTATCCGCAAGCGACTGCTCGTCGAGATCAAAACCCAGAAGGCCGTCAATTTCATCCTGGTTGAGAACCCGCTCCCCACCGGATTTCTCACCTTCCTGAACGTCGTTGTCATCGATCATCGCTGCCCATTGGGCAGCAACATCCTCATCGATACCTTCGTCGTTCTCGCCTTCTAATTCATCGTCCCCGAGGGCGGCACCCCACCCTGCTGCCATCGCGTCTTGATCCAAGTCTTCAGCCATGACTTACCCTCACCTTATTGGACGATGATTTCATTGAATAAAACGCGACTGATTTGGTGCGGATGAATTTCAAGATTGATCCGCCGCAGCAGCTCTTCCTTGAGCCGGTAAATACCCGCCGAGCCTTCAAGATCATTGGAGCGCAATTCGCGCAGGTAGAGCTGAAACATATCCAGCACGCGCGGCATGATCGGGTTCAGGGCATCCAGCACCAGTTGATCCGGCGCCTCGAGAGACACTTTCAGCTTGAGGTACTGGGCGCGTTTGTCTTGCGAGCTCAGATTCACAACCATTTCCGGAAGGTTGTAATAAACCTTGGGTTTTGGAGCCCCCGCCCCATCACCCCCGAATGACGGCAAGTAATCCTTGGCAAAATACCCACCCCCGCCGAGCAAGGCCACGAGCGGGACAGCCAGCATGGCCATCTTCTTGGGACTGAGGCGAAGCTTGGACTTCTTGCCACCGGCTTCTTCCTCACCATCTTCACCCTCGGCGCCCTTACCCTCGGCCTCTTCGCCTTCGGCATTCGCGGCATCCTTGTCTTCAACCTCTGGTTCTTCAGGCTCGTCAGCCATTTGCGCTTGCTCCGCCATGCATCTTCTCATCCCCTCAAGGGGCCAACCGCGGTGACTTTCTCCCGTCGCCGGATCCACCATCCATTTATGGCCTTGATGGTTAATGAAGTGTTGCCAGATGTCCCAAAAGCGGCAATTTTTGCCGGGTCATATTTGCCGCTCAGGCAATGATGCCTCCACCTGAAAAAAGCCAACCCATTGAAGTTACTCTCTTATTTGTATGGCACGGTCCATGCAATCCATATTTCTGCCGCGTATGGGCCGTGTCGGTTCATTTGTATTGCGTTGCGGCGGTGCGCCTTTAACGCAAACCGGAACGCAAAATGGAAAATGCTCTTCTCGTTGGATTATCTCGCCAGGTCGTGCTCAAGCGGCAGATGGACGTGCTCGCCAACAACCTGGCGAACATGAATACAGCCGGATACAAGGCCGGCACGCTGCTGTTTGAAAAATATCTCAAGACCGACGCGCAGATGAATGATCTGTCCGGACAGGACAAACAAATTTCGTTTGTCCTCGACACCTCTGTGTACCGCTCTTTTCAAGAAGGCGCCTTCGAGCAGTCCAATAACGACCTCGATGTGGCGATTTCCGGCGAAGGCTGGCTGGTTGTGCAGACGCCCGATGGTGATCGCTACACACGCAATGGCCAGTTAAAGCTGGATGCAGAGGGTCAACTTGTGACCCCCGCAGGCTATCCGGTGATGGGCGAAGGCGGTGCTATCACTTTCTCCGAGCAAGATACCGGCATCGAAATAGCCAAGGATGGCACCATTTCCACCAGCGAAGGCAACAAGGACAAGCTGCGAGTGGTGGAATTCGAAAATAACGCGTCCTTGAAGAAACAGGGCGAGACGCTTTTTTCAACAGCGCAGCAACCGGCACCTGCTGAAGATGCACGGGTTCTGCAGGGCGTTGTCGAGAAATCCAACGTCCAGCCCATCAGCGAGCTCACCAGAATGATCGAGACGGTCCGTGCCTATACGAGCATGGCTCAGACCATGAAGCAGGCACAGGACCTGAGACGTGACGCCATAGAACAACTCGGTACGCCGCCAAGATAATAACGCTCAATTCAGAGTGAAGATTTGAGAGACCAGAAAGGAATAACGCGATGAAGTCCCTGCAGATAGCTGCCACAGGCATGATGGCCCAGGAGCTGAACGTAGAGGTCATCTCTAATAACATCGCCAATATGCGCACCACCGGATTCAAACGGCTGCGCGCGGAATTCCAGGACCTGCTCTACCAGGATCTGCGCCGCGTTGGCTCTGCGTCTTCCGATTCAGGCACGACGGTTCCAACCGGCATCCAGATAGGTTTTGGCGTCAAAACAGGTGCGACCTCGCGCATCATGAGTCAGGGCAATATGACCAACACGGAGAAGGAGTTGGATATTGCCATTCGCGGTGAAGGCTTCTTCGCCATCACCCTCCCCAATGGCCAAACCGCTTATTCAAGGGATGGTTCATTCGAACTGGACGCACAAGGCCAGCTCGTGACTCTCGATGGTTACCAGGTTCAGCCCGGTATCACCATTCCAGACAATGCCCGTTCCATCACTATCAACCGGACGGGTGGTGTCGAGGTACTGGTCGGAGACAACACCACGCCCCAGGAAGTAGGCCAGCTTCAACTCTCGCGCTTCATCAACAAGTCGGGGCTCAAGGCCATGGGTGACAATCTGTATCTGGAGACACCCTCAAGCGGAACGGCGACCCAGGGTTCCCCGGGAGATGCCGGGTTTGGTGACGTGCTGCAAAAATTTCTTGAATCCGCGAACGTCAATGCCGTCTCGGAACTGTCCGACCTGATTGCCGCACAGCGCGCATACGAGATGAACGCCAAAGTCATCAGCGCTTCCGATGAAATGATGTCATCGACCACGAACATCCTGAGATAGGACCGCCATGAACGAGTCTAGAAACATGAAGAAACAAATTTTGCAGCGTCTGGTTTCCTTTTTGGCGGCGTGCCTGGCCCTCGCGACGTTCCATGTCGCCGCGCAGGCGCAGAATGAGCCGGTGCTCCGTGAACAAATCAAGGTTTTTAGTGACTTGGTCACGCTTGGTGATCTGTTCGAGAATGCCGGAGAAGCGGCCGGAGCCCCCGTGTTTCGCGCCCCTGAACTGGGGACCAACGGAGTTGTGGCTGCCAAACGTGTTGCAGCCTCAGCTCATCAACACGGGCTTGAATGGCGCAATCCCGGCGGCATAAACGAAGTGAGTGTGCAAAGGCCGGGGCGCCTGGTTTCCACTGAGGAGGTCCGTGAAATCATCGGCAAGCATGCCGGTGGCGAGGAAGAGGCCTGGAGCGTAGACCTGAGCCGTGGCTCAAAGCCATATCATATTGATCCGCGTGTGAAGGCTCCCCTTACCATCAAGTATATCGATCTGCAGTCCCGCAGTGGACGGTTCCGAGCGGTTCTCTCTGTAGACGACGGTGAACTGGCAGTTCCCGACAAGATATTCACAGGACGGGCTTATGCGTCTGTCGAGGCCGTCGTTCCGGCCCGTACCATTGAGCGTGGTGCCACGATAGTTGCGGACGATCTCAAGATGGCCCGGATGCCGCGTTCACGCGTTACCAACGCCGCAATCGAGGACATGGAAACCGCCATCGGTATGGCGGCCAGGCAAAAGCTTATCATGGGCCGGCCGGTCCGGCGTTCGGACATCGAGAAGCCCAAGCTGGTGGTTCGCAATTCGATGGTCACCATCGTCTACCAGGTCCCTGGAATGGTTCTGAAATCCAAGGGCAAGGCCCTTGCCGATGGCTCCAAGGGCGAGATGGTGGCGATTATGAATCTCCGCTCCAAGCGTACAATCGAGGGCCTGGTGACTGGCCCAGGTCAAATTTCTCTATCCATCCACCCCGGACAGCCCGCACGTACCGCCAGCAAGGTGGTGGGCACCAGCGGTGGGAAAAATTCGTTTGTTATCAGGTAGTATGAGGAAGAGTCGGTCATATGAAGTTTAAGTGTATTTTGATAACAGCCCTGGCAGCATCAAGCTTGGGCGGTTGCAGCGCGGTTGAGAGAATCAAGGATATCGGTGAGACCCCGAAACTTTCGGCCATCGAGAATCCTGTCATGCAGCCGGGCTACCGGCCCGTCTCAATGCCGATGCCGGTACCCGAAAAAGTGAGCTACAGCCCGAATTCGCTGTGGCGTACGGGTGCGCGGGCCTTCTTTGAAGATCAGCGTGCGCGCCGGGTTGGAGATATTCTCACTGTTATCGTGGAAATTACCGACAAGGCGGAACTCGATAACGAGACCACACGAAACAGAGACAATGAAGAGAATGTCGGCATTCCGAAGCTGGGTGGCTGGGAATTGTCAAAAGCCCTGGAAAGCATCTTGCCCAGAGCGGCTGATGGTCGTGGTGTCAATCTGGACCGGCTCGACCTGAGCGACTTTGTGCGGGCAAACAGCGATTCCAAGAGCGAAGGCGGCGGCGGTATAGATCGCGAAGAGAAGATCACGATGAAGATGGCCGCCGTTGTCACCCAGGTCCTGCCCAATGGCAACATGGTGATTGAGGGCAGGCAGGAAGTGCGCGTCAATTACGAGATGCGTGAACTGATCGTTGCCGGTGTGGCCCGTCCCGAGGACATCACGTCCACCAACACGATCCCCATATCCAAGATCGCTGAAGCCCGCGTTTCCTACGGTGGCAAAGGCCAGATCACTGATGTGCAACAGCCACGCTACGGACAGCAATTCCTGGATATCCTGCTGCCGTTCTAGGGAGTTTGCGAACTCGCCCCGCATCCCGGTTTCGGGATGCGGGGCAAATCATTTCAAACCGGGATTATTCGTTGCGGTAAACCCGCTCGCGCCGTTCGTGTGATTCCTGCGCTTCGACACTCAGCATTGCGATGGGGCGCGCATCGAGCCGCTTCAGCCCGATAGGTTCGCCCGTTTCCTCACAAAAACCATAGCTGCCATCTTCGATTCGCTCGAGTGCTGCATCGATTTTAGCGATCAATTTACGCTGCCTGTCACGCGCCCTGAGTTCCAGCGCCCGATCTGCCTCCGAAGTGGCCCGGTCAGCAATATCGGCATGTTTCTCCGACTCTTCCTGAAGATTTTGCAGCGTGGTTTTGTTAGAGCGTAGTATTTCTTCTTTCCACGCCTGTAACTTGTCGCGGAAATACGCCTTCTGACGTTTGTTCATGAAGGGCTCGCTTTCCAACGGCTTATATGCCTTTGCCTTGGAGCGTGTGCGCGGCTTGGCCTTTGCAGTCGCGCTCTTTTTCGACTTTGGCTTTGGCTTTGTCTTGGTTTTCGTGGTCATGACAGTAACGCCTCAGCTTAGAGTTTTCCTTGACTGATACGAAGGTCAGCCCTGGCAACCAGCGTGCTGTCATTCTTGATCCGACAATCCAGCTGGCGAACGAGTGCCCCGTATTTAAGGAACTCGGGAAGCAAGTCAAGATTTCTGAATCTTGTTAAGAATGGATGACATTCCCTGAATTGAGAATCCGGCATGCTTCGTTTCACGTAAAAGGTGTGGTCAGGCGGCAGTACCCTTGAGCTTGGCAAGCTCCACACGCGCCCTTAGATCGATTTGTTTGAGGATGTCGTTGAGGCCGGGATCATCATCGACTGACATTTGCCGCTCAATCATTTTCTTCAGCCTGTTCAGATCCCCCACACTAACATTGCCCGACAGGACTCCGATCTTGAGTTGATCCAGCAAATCAAGAATACGGTCGCCAGTCTCAACGGCCTGGCGACGCTGGTCGGATGGTTCCTCAACCGCTTGCAAGGCCACGATCGCGTCAATGCTGCCAACGGACACAGGTCCCGAAACCTCTGGGCGGTGGGTTGCCGCGCGCCCTTTTGGAAGTTGAAACTGGCCGCTGCCGGAGCCGCGTGCCGTGCGTGCCTTTTGAGCCGCATTTGACCGCCGTGTTTGAGAAACGCGCATGGGTTTCATGTCTTCGTCAGAGTGAGTGTTGGTTGCGTTAATAATTCTCCTGTCATGCTTAACGATGGGTTAAAGGGCGGCACTTTTTGCCCACTTGCGGGCAGAACTTGCTCACACAAACTGCACTTCCGTTATGGGTGTTATTTTTTATATATAATTATCAATAGGTTATATAATTTTGAGTCAAAAATTTTCTGGCATGACTTTCGCTATACAGGAATGAGGGATCACACCATTACGCCCGCAAAACTTGGGAATGGGGAACAGTCTTGACCGCAAACACCGCTAAATCACCCGGCCAGAGCCGCCGCACCGGCGCGTATCTGACAAGTTTGCTGGTGCTTTTTACCTGCCTGGCACACTTCTGGTCCGCGCCTGTGCATGCCACCTCTCGCATCAAGGACCTGGTTGACTTCGAAGGCATTCGTGAGAACCAACTAGTCGGTTATGGCCTCGTGGTTGGTCTGAATGGCACAGGTGACTCCCTGCGCAACTCCCCATTCACCCGACAAAGCCTGCAAGCGATGCTGGAGCGCCTTGGCATCAACACGCGCGATACGGATCTACGCACAGCCAATGTGGCCGCTGTCATGGTGACCGCAAATCTCCCTCCCTTCGCCACGCAAGGAACGCGTATCGATGTTTCGGTGAGCGCACTCGGTGACGCAGCAAGCCTTCAAGGGGGGATATTGCTAGTGTCTCCGCTTCACGGTGCCGATGGCGAAGTTTACGCAGTTGGCCAGGGTTCTGTTGCCGTTGCCGGTTTTGCTGCCGAAGGCGAAGCGGCGTCAATTACGCGTGGCGTCCCGACGGTAGGGCGAATCGCCAATGGCGCAATTGTCGAACGCGAAATACGTTTCTCCCTGGAACATCAGCGCACCGTGCGGCTGGCCTTGCGCAATCCGGACCTCACCACGGCAAAACGCATAGCCACGGCCATAAACACCTTCACGTCGCTCAAGACGGCCTTCCCCCGCGATCCGGCAACAGTGACCATTAATCTGCCCAAGAAATATAAAGGCACCATCGTGCAGATGCTCACGGAGATCGAGCAGCTGCGCATCGAGCCGGACCAGGCCGCAAAGGTTGTGATCGACGAAACCACCGGGATCATCGTGATGGGCCGTGATGTTCGCGTCTCCACCGTCGCCATCGCGCAAGGCAATCTGACTGTCACCATTACCGAAGCGCCGCAGGTGAGCCAGCCCAATCCGCTGTCTGAAAACGGCAGGACCGTGGTTGTGCCACGCACCCGCATCTCGGCGGATGACGAGGGTGAAAACAAACTCGCGGTGATACCCGAAGGCATCTCGCTTCATGAGCTTGTCGACGGTCTCAATGCACTGGGCATAGGACCGCGCGACATGATTTCCATTCTCCAGGCCGTAAAGGCATCAGGTGCCCTGCAAGCAGAAATAGAGGTGATGTAATGGACGCAACACTGGCAAATGCCCTTGCACAGATGGCCAAGCCGGCCAGTCCGAAGTCCATCGCGAATGCGGCACCCGGCGGTGCTCATGCAAACTCGCGCAAGGCGGCAGAAGAGTTTGAAGCTGTATTTCTCACCACCATGCTGGAGGGGATGTTCGAGGGCGTGAAAACCGATGCTCCCTTTGGCGGCGGTAATTCCGAGAAAACCTACCGATCCCTGATCATTAGCGAATATGCCAAGCAGATTTCACAGAATGGTGGGCTCGGCATGGCCGACCAAATTACCCGTGACCTGATTGCGCTTCAGGAGGGCGCACAACGATGACGCTGACACAAAACACAATTTCGTCCGCGGATATCCCGCGCATTGAAACCGCTGAGGCCGCACAAATGCTGTGCTCGCGTCTTCTGGAAACCACAGCTGAACTTGTCGGCCTGCTCGACAAGGAAACGGCAATGCTCAAACAGGGCAAGCCGCGTGAAATCGGATCGCTTCATGTGCGCAAGTCAGCCCTCAACGCTATGCTAACCCGTGATATGGCGGTTTTCCGCCGCGATGCGGACTTCATAACCATGGCCGCTCCTGAAGAAATCAACGCGATCAAGGAGCAGCATGGCCAGTTGCAGAAATCCATTAATGCCAACCAGGACGCCCTGGTTGCCATGAAAGCCGTGTCGGAGTCTCTCCTCCACACAATTGCAGCAAAAGCCAGCGCCCGCACGTCCGGACCTGAAACCTATGGCCAGAATGCAGATGTTACGAATTCGCCACCCGCGCGCCCGTCTGCAATTTCGGTGAATACGGTCTTGTAGAAAAAGAGACAAAATACCGCAGCCTGTTAACCCGCCACGGCTTCAGTTTCCGGATGGTAACACAAAAACCCCGGTAATCCGCCACGCTCATATTTCGGTAACCTTATCAAGCGTGTGTCGGGGCCATTAACCCTGCCTTTCCGTTTGTCCTACATAACTGTCCCGAGCTGGCGGTGGTAATTTCGTCGGCCAAGCATCGGATCGCATTGAGCGGGGAAAAATACCCTCAGTACGGCAGTCTACACCGTGTGAGGGTTAACGCCTCATTAGGCTTAATTCGTGATGATGCCAGTCATGTTCCAGGAGGGACATGTGTTTTAGTAATCCAGAAAAGGAAGTACAGCTATGGCTGATATTACACTCTCCTCGGCGGTCCGCAACAACCTCTTGTCGTTGCAAAACACTGCCAGCCTGCTGGAGAAGACGCAGGAGCGTCTCGCAACAGGTTTGAAGGTGAACAGTGCTCTTGACGATCCAACGGCGTTTTTTACAGCTTCTTCGCTGAACAGCCGTGCAGGCGACCTCAATCGCCTTCTCGACTCGGTCGGCAACGCCGTGCAAACGGTCAAAGCCGCCGACGAAGGCATCTCCGCTCTCACGAAATTGGTGGAAAATGCCCAGGCGACGGCGCGTCAGGCTCTGCAGAACCCGGCGGCAACTACGACAGCTGCTGCTGCTGGTACGGTAACCGGTGGTGTTACCTTCGCTGCTGACGATACGGCGGCGGTTCTGGCTGGTACAGGCGCAATTGCTGCTGATACAGCTGCCCAGGCGACTGGCGCGGTTTCAGGCGGTATTGTTGCTGATGTGAACCCGACAGGTACCGGTGCTGCTCTTGCTGGCGACCCGACCCTTGTCTCACTTGGGTTTGGCACAGGTGCTACTGACACCATTACCTTCGGTTATGATGGTGGAACGTTTACGGTCAACCTCGAAGCTGCGGGCGCCACAAACGCTGCCGCAGGTGCGAACGATGCCACGACGGTCTCAATCAACATCGATGACTTGAATGGTGTTGGTGCCGGTACAGCACAGGCAACCGTTTCTGACCTTGCTGCTGCAATCAATGCCGGCTTCGGTGGTCAAATTGACGCGAGCTTTGCGGCCAATGCGCTGACCATTGCTGGTGACAGCGGCAGCAACGCAGTCGACCTCACGATTCAGGTTGATGACGGTGCTGGCGGTGGCGGTGCAGCTGACCAGCTTCTGTCAGATGCACTCGGTTTCACCGCTGGGCAATCTGGTTCAGCCAACGGCCTCACCACGATCACTGCTGAAAATGCTCTGATCAATGCGGCCGCAACGGCTGGGTCTACGTTGACCTTCTCGATCAACGGCAACTCGGACAGCATCGTCTTCGGTAACGGCGGCGGCGCTGAGGTCAATTCTCTGGCTACTCTGTCCGCCCAGGTCACTGCGCTCAATGGCGCAAACAATACCGGTGCAGGATTTGCGCTGGTTGGTAACCAAATTCAGGTTACAGCGGGTGCCGGTACTGATGGCGACATCACCATAACCGGTGGTGCAGAAGCACTGGCTGCAGGTGGTTTCAATAGCGGCCAGGTCGTTGAAGCGACCAATGCCGGTATTGCTGGAGCTGCTGGTGAATCACTTACATTCACCGTAAACGGCAACTCCGATACCATCGTCTTTGGTACCAGTGATGCCTCAAGCCAGGTTTCAAACCGTGCTGAACTGGTAGCCGCGCTGGCTGCTGCTTCAGGTGCCAACGGCAACACCGGTGCGACGTTCGCAGTCAACGGCAGCAACAACATTACCGCAACGGCATCAGCTGTTGGCGACGGTAGTGTCAGCGTTGCTGGTGGTTCGA
Source organism: Hyphomicrobiales bacterium (assembly GCA_021775525.1). GTDB lineage: Bacteria > Pseudomonadota > Alphaproteobacteria > Rhizobiales > Methyloligellaceae > UBA2767. The sequence goes on along the minus strand of JAJFHQ010000096.1, from coordinate 28,980 downwards.
CCGCTCTCACCCTTGCCGGTCTGACTGGTGGTCAGACGGCGTCAGCAACCAATGCTGCTCTCGCGGCGCTGACGCAGAATGACTTCACCGTCAACTTCGGTGGTGCGGGTGCCGAGACGATTGACTTTAGCGCAATCAACTCGGTCGGCGATCTGGATACCGCTCTTGGTAACCTCGTCAACGGCACAGGTGCCCGGACAGCAACTGGTGCGATCCAGTTCACCGGCATCGGCGCAACCGACGATGTGCTGATTGGCGGCACCGTGACGGGGACCGGCCTCTCTGCCGGTACGACCGCGGCCACCGCTGCGTCAACCACCAACAACTCCGAACGGGCGACTCTGGAAGCGGAATTCAACAACATCCGTTCCCAGATCGACCAGTTGGCGGCTGATGCCAGCTTTAACGGCAACAACCTCCTCAGTGGTGATAGCCTGAGCGTTATCTTCAATGAGAGTGGTTCGAGCACGCTGGCCGTTACCGGTGTGACGTTCGATTCGACCGGCCTTGGCGTTACCGCCGCTGCTACCGACTCGTTCCAGAGCAACACAGCGGTGAATGCGACGCTGACCGAGCTTGATACGGCGATTAGCACGCTGCGTCAGCAGGCTTCGACCTTTGGTTCGAACCTGTCGGTGGTTGAAATCCGTCAGGACTTCACCAAGAACCTGATCAACACGCTTGAAACGGGTGCTGCCAACCTGACACTGGCAGACTCCAACGAGGAAGGCGCCAACACGCTGGCCCTTCAGACACGCCAGCAGCTTTCGTCTGTTGCGCTGTCCCTCGCCTCCCAGGCCGATCAGCAGGTCCTGCGTCTCTTCTAAGAGATCGCAACACAAAACGCTTAAGAGGCGGCGGGGATTATCCTCGCCGCCTTTTTTATTTCCACAAACCGATCCTGAAATCTCTCCACATGGCCACTTCTGTTTTCGGCATTTCTCCAGCCTGACTTAACCCGGCATTAATATTAACAAAACATAATCTCACCTGCTGAACTGCCCTGTTCAACCCGGTTCCAAAGAAAATGAAAGTACTTAAATGGTGTTGAAGGTTGAGCTTAAACCTTTTGGAAAAATCATCGTTGGCGACTCGGTTATCACCAATGATGGGCAGCGCGCACGGTTTGTCATTGAGGGTGATGCACCTGTCCTGCGTGAAAAGGACATTCTGCTTCCAGACGACGCCGATACGCCGTGTAAGAAAATCTATTTACTCATTCAGATGATGTATCTCGCTGTGGATCCCAGGAAGCATCACGATCTGTATTTTCAGATGATCAATGATCTTCAAACTGCTGCGCCAAGCACGATGCCGCTGCTTGATACGATCAACAATTTTCTTCTGGCCGGAGAAAGTTACAAAGCCCTCAAATCAGCCAACAAACTCATCGCCTATGAAAAGGAATTAATGGAAAATGCAACATGCTCATGATGCCTATAGCGCTGCTTTAACGACGACGATGGCTCCGAGGCAACTCGAAGCCTCTCTACTGCTTAAAGCCGCCTCGCAGCTTCAGGATCTCCATGACAGCTGGTCGGGGGATGCAGACGCATTAGAGAATGTACTTCATTACAACCGCCGTCTATGGACCGTATTTACCGGAGCCGTAGCTGAAGAAGACAATCCCCTTCCCCTTGAGATTAAAAACAACATCGCTTCCCTCGGAGTATTCATTTTCAAGCATACGCTGACGCTTCAGGAAGATCCGACTCCTGAGAAACTGATCACACTGATCAACATCAATAAGGAAATCGCGGCCGGTCTGGAAAACGCCGCCTAAACTCATTCCCGGGCCAGCATGCCCTATGAAAACAAAAACGCTGCCCCACCACAATGGCCGGGCAGCGTTTTTTTTTGCGAAGTCAGCACTCAACCTGGACGCAATACGCCTGGTTAAATCATGAGGAAAACTAGAAGTAGTTCAGGATGGATAGCTGACTCAGGCTTGCTGATACCTGCAAGCTGGCCTCCACACGCGAACTCAAGGACAGGATCTGTGCGCTGACTTCAAAGAGATCAACATTTTCAGATTGGCCAACAAGGTCTCTTAGAAAACCATCGCTTGTGGTATGCCGTTCATGAGCGCGGCCGGCAACGGTTTGACCGACTGTAAGCTCGGTAATGATATCGTCTACGCCCTGTACTCCATTTGCAAATGATAGCCCTGCACTGGCCCTGAGTTGCATTTCGTGACTCCGGTCAGCAGCATTCACATCAGTGGCACTGAAGGTCTCAACACTGATCGCTGCAAATGTTTTCATGACCTGTCGCAGAGCATCTTCATTGGCGCGTGCGCCATATGCGATGGTTATTGAATCATCTACTCTTGCCACGCTGCTCGTGCGGGCACTGGTCGCAGAATCCTCGCCCTGGTACCAGAACACTGTATCGGTTGTAAGGGCATCGCGGAGCGCCGTGGCGCTATCAAAGGGAGGGCCATCAACACGTTGTGGCGGATTTGCGGCATCAAAATCAAAAAAGTCATTTGAAGCAGCAAACAGTGAGGCAGCGCTCAAAGAGCGTTGGGCCTCGGTTTCCAGTTCAGTTGTGATCGCGGTCTGAAAATTGACCGCCGTTGCGTTTTCGTCTGAACCGATAAGAAATTCACCCTGTAATAGAGGCCCGCTTGTACGGGCCGTCATCCGGAGATCATGACTGGTGCCATCGGGCAAATCGAATGTGACCTGAATGGTTTCCCCGTCATTGGGCAATGTCGAGCTGAAAGTTACATCCAGATTTTGTGGTGAGCCCGACGGTCCGTTGACGGTCGTTCCGGTAAGCGTGGACGTAGCGCCATTCAACTTGAACCCAAACGGAGAGCCCGTAACATCTTCCGAGATGCTGGCCGTTGCCGTTGGAGAGGCCGCTGCGCCGGTTGTTAGGCCAGCCAGGGCCGCAGCACCCGCATCAATGTCCGTAATCGTGATCGTGTCTGTCGCATTGGTGGCCGTGATCTGAAGCTGGTTGCCACCAATGATCGAGGCGACGTCGGCGCCAAAGGCTGCATCAATAGCTGATTCAAGAGCAGCAAGCGCATCAAAACCGCCATCGGATATATCAAAATTTTGTGGATTTCCGCCTATGTCGATGGTGACCTGGGCCGTGGCCGCTCCGCCAATATCGGCTGGTGTGCCAACGACAGCACCAAGCATCGATGCCTCGGGTCCACCAAGGACAAGACGCCCAAGTCCATCTGCTCCCAGATCCGCCTGACGTCTCTCAGAAACTAGCTGAGTAAAACCGGCACGGCTGCCGCTGCCATTTAGGATCTCGGTAGCGGACGCAACCGGGTCCTGTTCCGTCTCACGACCTCCAAACAGGTGGCGCCCATCTATCTCCATGTTCAGTATTGACGCCACTTCGTCAAAACGCGCTCCAACTTCAGTCTGAAAAACCGTCTGACCGCTAGAGTTAAGAACAAAACCTGAAATCAGCGCATCCGATTTCGTGGTCGTGGCGACTTCACGAATGTGATCCAGAGACTGCGTCATGACATCAAGACGGATTCCCACAAAATCGATAGTTTTCATATAGCCTTCGATCTGTGAAAGCTCGGCGCGCATCGACAGGTTTTGAGAACTTTGCAGCCCCAAATCACCGTAGGTCTGAACTTTTTTGCCCGTCGCAAGCTGCTGTTGAAGATCCGAAATCTGCTTGCGGGATTCAGCGATAGAACGGTTGAGACCGAGAGTGGCTGATACTGTGGTCACGGGATACTCCTACGGATCTCTAAAATGAACGGAACAGGACATCGAACAATTCATCCGCCACCTGGATGATGCGGGCATTGGCAGCGAATGAATTTTGCAACTCTATGAGTTGTGTCAGTTCATGATTTATGTCGACACTTGTGTCCGAGGTGAAACGCTCTTTCAGCGCCGTCACAACAACATCCTGGGCCGCCATTTCACGGGCAGCCTGACCGGCCTGGCCGGATTGGTAACTGATTAAACGCTGGGCGAAATTTACCACCGTACCGCTAAAAGGGTTTTGCTCGTTTCCAATTCCCGTAGTGGCTGAAAATTCAAATGACTGATCCGTAAGACGGTCCAGAAGTTCCTGCGGCCTGGTCGAATCGCCCAATGGTGTTAGTGGCGTGGAGGCATAGCGGACCAGAAGTTCATTATCCTGAACAACCAGATCATTGACGGTGATGCGTGATGCAAATCCAAGCTTCTGCCCTATGAAATCAAGGCTGCCCGAATAAGGCGTGGAAGCCGCTCCGCCATCGACAAATAGCGGCAGCTGACTGCCATCATCCTGCAGGGCTGTTGCCGTGACCCTGGCCGAAACAGCATCTACATCCGAGGTTCCACCACCACCGTCATCCACGAAACGAAGTGTCGTCCCGGCAGGATTTGAGGCAACCAGATTCAATCCCAGTCCCGTGAGCGCAGTATTTATTGCCGTTGCCGCGGCACCAACACCGCCGGTGATACTGACGCCAACGACATTGTCATTGGGATCAGGGGTGACATCGTTGGAGAGGGGCAATTTGCTTGCATCCTCAACACGTATAATCGTGAGCGTTCCCGGCGTGCCATTTTGCGTGTAGTTCACTGTTATCGAGTTCCCGGACAACAGTTCTGCCGTATCGATATCAAAGCCATCTGGAGGACCAGCCGGCGCTGCCGTGCTTGCTACCGTCTTGGAGGACATTGACAGGGCAAGTGAATGGGCCAATTCGTCGAGTTGCTCCTGCAAGTCGACCAATGTCTCGTCACGCAGTTCGATCAGGCCGCCAATTCTGCCTGAATCAAGAATACCGTTACGGATTAGATCGATGCTGTAACCTTGAGATGCAGTCAGTGTCACCGTACCGACCCCTCGGTCCGCAGGGACATCGCTATAAAGCGATTGTGGGGTAATGTTGCCGTGATGGTCGAAGCTCAGTGATACCGCCCGCCCCTCAAGCAAGGCATTGCCGCTGCGAGTAAAAATGGAGACGCTTCCATTGGAGTCTTCGACAACACGTAAATCGAGATGCTGTGAGATCAAGTCGATGAATTTATCCCGTTCATCAAGCAGATCAGCTGGAGGGACTTGTCCCGCTCCTTGCGTGCCCAATGTCTGGTTGATGGTTTCAAGCTGGCTCAGCGCTCCATTGACCTCGTCTATTGCGACCGCCAGCGAATCTTCAGCCTGCTGACGCATAGCCTGGACATCCTGGGAAAGCTGACGTAGCTGCTGAGCCATAACCTGCGCGTCACCGACGACTGCTGCACGTGTCGGGAACCCCTCCGGGGTTGACGCGAGTTCCTGAAGCGACTGAACGAACTGATTTAGGATAGTATCGAGCCCTGTTGGGCCACCAGGCTGGCCTAACAGCTGATCGATGCGGGCAAGAAATTCATTGCGGACTTCAACATCCCCCAGGGCTGCAGACTCAGACCGAAGCTGGGTTTGGATAAATTGGTCAACCGTCCGGCGGACGTCCAGCCCGCGCACACCCAGACTTACATTGCCGGAAATTATATTTTCCTGGGCAAGGGTCTTCGCCGTGTAGCCGGGTGTATCGGTATTGGCGATATTTCGCGCAACAATATCGAGGCTCGACTGGGTAATGCCGAGACCCGACGTCGCGATATTGAGTATGCTTGAAAGTCCCATTGGTACGTTCTTTCGGGCCCGTAGGGATCAGGGCCGCGTCTTCGTCACGCTGCCCTGACCCGTCTGCGTCCGGATTATCTGATCATGTTCAACGCTTCCGTCACCATTTCATCGGCAGTCGATATAATCCGCGTATTGGCCGCATATGCCTGCTGGGTCACGATAAGTTTGGTGAACTCATCCGCGATATCGGTATTGGACCCTTCAAGCGCGGATCCGACTACGCTGCCGAGCGCACCCACAATCGGCGCTCCGGAATTAGGAGTTGCCCTGAAGGCACCGCCATCAGTCTTGGCCAGACCGCCGTCACCATTGAAGCTCGCGAGCGTAATTTCTGCGAGATCGACGGCACGACCATTGGTGTAACTCGCCACAACGCGCCCTTCCTCGGACACATCAATGCCAATCAGCTCACCAGCAGCAAAACCGTCCTGGTTGATGTCGGTCACCTTCGCAACGCCGTTAGGATCCGCGAACTGGGTGATGCCGTTCGATCCATGGTCAAGCGTGATATCGCCCAGGTTGACCCCGTTCACGGTCAGCGCAGAGATCGTCGTGCTGGTGATCGCCGGAGAAAGCTGTCCGTTCGCGGCGAAGGTATAATCCTGTCCTATGTTCTGCCAGGCAGTAGAAGTGCCCGTTGCATTGCTGTCAGCCAGATAGAACAAGTTCCAGGTGTCTGCCGTGCTTGCGCCCGGAGCGTAAGTGTTGGCGGTCAGCCCGAGACCTGTAACCGTATCGCCATCGCCACCCACGGTGAACGACTCGGCATAGTCGAGTGCTGTCAGAGACAAGGCCCCGCCGACATTGGAGGCTTGTACAATTCCGTTGAGAGTGGCCGTTCCATTGATCGCATTAACCAGGTCCGTGAGTGTATTCACTTCACCGCCACCCGTGCCGATCGTGAAGCTGTAAGGCGTGCCACCCGCAGTAAGTGTCAGTGTATCGGAGGTATTTGTACCATCATTGTAGGTACCACCCATACCTGCCGCCAGATCAGCCGCATTACCGACGGCTGCGCCGGTATGAGTTGACTGTGTTATGGGACCATCTGTCTTTGCCCAGCGCAGCTGGATATTGACAGATGCACCAGCCTGGTCAAAGGCCGTAATGGCGCCACCGGCGATCGACTGGTCGATGAAGAGTGACGATTCGTTTGCCTGAACTGTACCCGTACCGCCGACAGTCGGATCAGCCGTGAAGTCATTCGGATCAATGAGTTCGGAACCTGGAATGGACGAGTTTGCACTGGCGGTGAGAGGGAAATCCGCAAGGTTGGCGCGATAATCAACTTCAGTCGTCGCACCGGCAGGGAGAAAGTCGTTGGAAACCCGGATAACGGAGGGTGATGAGCCCGACGGGTTGCCTGTAACCGGGTCAATCGGCAGACCCTTAAGGAAGTAGCCGGCAGCGTTGACCAGATAGCCGTTCTGGTCGAACTCGAAATCGCCACGGCGCGTATAAAGATCCTCACCGCTAAACACCGGCAGGCCGTCAATCGTGTCTGTTTGGTCCGAGATGATGAAATAACCATCACCATTGACGGCGATATGGGTTGTAACCTCGGAATTGGCGATGTCACCCTGAATGGTGTTAGTCGGTCGTGAGAATGCATTGACCACACCGAGTGCCTGCTGACGCGACGGGCTGTCCGGAACAAAGTCAGCGAAAGAAGCGTCGGCTCGCTTGTAACCCGTTGTTTGTGAATTTGCGATGTTGTCCGAGATGCGCTCAAGAGCGAAAGATTGTGCGCGAAGGCCGGTGACTGCTGTGGTCAGTGCCCCAAAAATACCCATCATACTTCTCCATTACTAATCGACGCGGCCAACAAGCTCGGGCCAAACGCTACATGAACTCTCCCTTTCTGGTAGCAAAGACGGTGCCAGGTTTTTTATCATTTAATTTCAATGCATTATGTCGTTTCAGCCTGATAGGCCCGGACGGACACCGGCAAATTTTGCCGTGGTCGGGCAAAGCTTGCCGGGATTTGGAACCAGGTCGCACACTGCCCGGGGCAGCGCAAATTTCATGGTGAACAGAACATGAATAGCGCCTTCAACACGGGTTCAGGCACCAGGTCCTACCCTCGAGCGACATCAGCTATCGCAACAAGAAAGGCAAATGAGATGATCGCTACAGGGAGAAAGGAAATGAAGGAAGATTTCTACAAGGGTTTGGCACTAACGGCACTGCTTTACGGCCTATTGCTGCTCACAAGCGTGCTGACGACACTTTTCTAGGCAAATATTCGAGGGATATAGCCAAAAAATGGCCCTTGAACGTGGCTCCGGAATTCCTACATGTTAACAAGGTAAACGCTTTGTTACCTGCCAAGGGAGGGTCCTATGGTCCAGGATTATAACCGAGGAATTATGGCACTGGCACTGATGTTTAGCGTCGTGGTCAGCATCACCGTACTTTCGACTTTGATCTCATAGATTTTTGTTGCACGAGAGTTTCCTTCGTACTTGCAACGAATATGCGTGGCGGATATGACCGCCAGTGGCCAGTATCAAGAACAAAAGCGGGGCTCTAGTTGAAGGCCTCTGATTTGACGGACGCAACCGCTGAAGCGTTACGCAATGTGGGAGCTTTCGCCCATGATTTGGCGCGCCCCACTTTGCGTCTTGGCGTGACCGGACTGTCTCGCGCTGGCAAAACCGTCTTCATCACAGCCCTTATTCACAATCTTCTGGCCGGCGGACGCCTGCCCTTTTTTGATCCGCAGGCCCAGGGACGGCTGCGTCGCGCCTATCTTGAACCCCAGCCCGATGACGACGTGCCGCGCTTTGATTATGAGCGCCATCTTGCCGATTTGCTGGGAGACCCACCCCATTGGCCGCAAAGCACCCGTCGGCTGAGCCAGCTCCGCCTCACACTTGAATACGAACCTCAAGGATTTCTTGACCGCACCCTTGGCCGTAACAAGTTACATGTTGATATCGTCGATTATCCCGGTGAATGGCTGCTTGATTTGCCACTTCTGAACCAATCTTTTGCAGCCTGGTCTGTCCAGGAATTCGAGATGAGCCGGGATGCAAATCGTAAGGAAATCGCGGGTGAGTGGCACAAATTGCTGACGAAACTTGATCCCTTGGTCGAGGCCGATGAGGAAGATGCGAAACGCGCCAGCGCGGCCTTCACCGCCTATTTGCATAAATGCCGCGAAAAAGGCGATACGGCTGTCGTCCCCCCGGGGCGCTTTTTAATGCCTGGTGAACTCGAGGGCTCGCCCGCGCTCACTTTCTCTCCGCTGGATCTCCCCGGGAACGGCACCCCTCCTCGCGGGTCGCTCTGGGCCATGATGGAACGCCGCTTTGAGGCTTATAAAACCCACGTCGTTAAACCCTTCTTCCGCGATCACTTCGCCCGTCTCGACCGGCAAATCGTGCTCGTGGATGCGCTTAGTGCGCTTAATGGCGGGGCAGACAGCCTGCGCGACCTGGAACGGGCATTGGCTGACATAATGAAATGTTTCCGCCCTGGCGCAAACAACTGGCTCTCAAGCGTCCTGTACCGGCGCATCGACCGCATACTGTTCGCCGCCACCAAGGCTGATCACCTGCACCACACCAGTCATGATCGGTTGGAGAAAATCGTCAGGCATCTTGCCCAGGACGCCATCGAGCGAGCTGAATCAGCTGGTGCTGACATTGATGTAGTCGCCCTTGCTGCAGTGCGGGCAACCCGCGAGGGCACGGCACAAGTCCAGGGCGAGACCCTTCCTTGCATCTTCGGATACCCGCTTGCTGGCGAAAAAATTGACGGCAAAACATTTGATGGAACACAGGAATACGGTATTTTCCCCGGCGACCTGCCTGAGGACACCGCCGCTTATAAAGCGTTCAGCCAAAAGCAGGCGCTTGAGAACCAGATCAAGGTGGTCCGCTTTCGCCCGCCTGACCGTCCCAGCATTGATACGGACCTTCCCGCAACCCTGCCGCATATCCGATTGGATCGGGTCCTCAACCACATACTGGGAGACCGGTTGAAATGAGCAAAGCCGCAATAACCAAGCGCGCCCCGCGCGCCTTCGCCCCTGATGATCCAAAAATCGTAGTGCGCGAGAAAGATATAGCCGAACCGGAACTGGCGGAACTGGAAAGCCTGGCGCCACCCGATGAAGGACTTCGTCCGCCTGCCAGCGGAGCAATTACCCGCGGCATCAAATGGGGCGGGCTTCTTGTGGGGGCACTGGGCTCTCTGGCGATTCTTGGCGCCGGTCTATGGTTTTCCAGCATGGTGAGTGGCCTGTTCCTGCGTCAGGACTGGATTGGATGGATCGCACTTGGCTTACTTGGGTTGGCAGCTTTTGCATCGCTGATGATCGCACTGCGTGAAATCTGGGCCCTGATGCGCCTGCGGCGTCTTGGCGGGTTACGGCAGAACGCGGGAAGCGCAGAGCGCCATGACGACACCGGGCTCGCAAAACGTGTGGCCACAGACCTGAAACACCTTTATCGCGGACGCGCGGACCTCTCCTGGGGCCGGGCGCGGCTTGGAGATCATGAGCGCGACATCATGAACGCGCGTGAAACCTTGACCCTTTGCGAACGCGAGATGATCGCCCCCATCGATGCACAGGCTCGCACCCTTGTTGCCAGCACGGCCAAACGCGTCTCCGTCATCACCGCAATCAGCCCGGCAGCTGTACTGGATATGGCCGTGGTCGCGGTGCAGAATCTACGGATGCTCCGCCGCATCGCAACGCTGTATGGCGCACGTCCCGGAATGTTCGGGCTGTTCAAGCTGGCGCGCATGGTGCTGGCGCATATCGTCCTCACCGGCGGCATTGCGCTAGGCGATGATCTTGTCCAGCAGCTGATCGGACACAAGCTCATGGCAAAACTGTCGGCACGCCTTGGTGAAGGGCTGTTCAATGGCGCCCTGACGGCCCGCCTTGGTCTTGCCGCAATGGACGTGTGCCGGCCGCTGCCGTTTATCGAAGTCAAACGGCCGCGCTTGCGCACCCTGCTTGGGGAAATTGCGCGCCAGGCTGCCAAAACCTGATGCTAGTTCAGCGCCCGACACCCGTCTGCCCTGGCACTGCGCTTGCTGCCATCAGTCATTTTCAGAGTCACAGTTATGTCCTTTGAACAGGCCAAGGCACCAAACCTTGCCCGAAATCCACCTATTACCTGGTTGGCTTCCCGGGACTTCGGTGTGGCGGATGGCGCGTCATAATCGTAAGTGACGGAGTCGATGCGGCTGAGGACGTTCTGCGGTGCGTCCAGCCAGACCTCGAAGCGGTAAAGAATATTACCTTTTGCATCTACACCCCCAAGAAATTCCCATGCCTGTGACTTCACCATCTCCCGGATTTCCGATTTCGAGAACGAGCCCCCACTGCTCCCGCCAGCGGCTTGAGGCGCGGGCTGTGACGGCAGACGCGTTACCTTCTGTTTCTTTTGAGGCTCCTTAGGTAACTGAGCCCGGGGTGTGGTCCATTCCGGTTCTGGAGCTGGCGGTGGAGCACGCACAATTACTGGTTTTCGAGTCGGCGGTTTTGGCGCAGCAACTTCCGGTGCAGCCACCACAACCGGCGGACGTTGGGGTGCCACAGCAGGCCGTGGAAATTGTAACCTTTGCGGCTGGTCCTTGGCGAGAGGGTTAACCGTATCGCGCAGCGCGGGCACGTGCCTGGAAATGGCGGTCGTACCGCCACGGTTGCTGTCGGGGGGTGCGGGCAGAAACATGAGAAGTGCAGCCAGCGCGATCAGGCAAAGTGCCAAGACCTTGAACGCAACTGGAATTCCGCGCCAACGCGCCCTTCCGGCCTTATTGCTACTCGCCACTCATGACCCCTATACCCGTGAACCCACGGCCCGCCGCACACCAAAACGGCGCTCATAACACCGCAAGGCACCTGATCCAGTCAATATACGGGGCATATCATTTGTATACTGTATTTGCTGTCCAATTCCGTCTTACCAGAAAAGACCTGGTTGATTGAGAAATTCCAGTTCCTCGGGAGTCGAGTCCCGCCCGAGCATTTTATTCCGGTGCGGAAAACGTCCAAAACGGTCGATAATTTGCTTGTGCTTGAGGGCGAAATCGAGCTGGAGAGCATCTCCAAGTGCTGTAAAAAGTTCAACCGATCGGATTTGATCCGCGCCATCTTCACTGTGCTGGTAGGGCATGTAAAGGAAACTCCGCTCGAGCCTGTCGAGTTCCATATCGTCCCCCGTGGCTATTGTCTCCTTTGCAATTTCCAGCGCCCTCATATCTGTCGCGAAGCTGCGTGCATCATCTCGGAAGATGTTGCGTGGAATCTGGTCCAGAATGATGATCGCCGCCAGGCGGCCCCTTGGCAATGCCAGCCATCCCCCGGGCACAGCATTTGCAAGCCGGTTATGAACATTGGCAAAACGCGAACCGATCTCGATATCCAACTTGTCGTCACGCTTCCACCATTGTTCGGGCTTAAGCGTCCCAAACCAGAAATCCAGCACCTCACGCGCATCTACAGGAAGTTGTTCGAGCGTTTCGGGGGTCATAAGTTGAGACTTCCTCATCTCTCATATTTTTGCCAGATCACTCGGGCAATTTCATGTTTATGCGCATCTTGGGTTACCAAGACGCCACACAAGGCTTGACCAGGGGCCTGTAAATCGCAGACTAGGGTCCAGTTGCAAGAGGCCGATGGAGTGTTCGATGGCAGTCAGGCCGTCACTTGTTCTTATTTTTATCTGTGCGGGATTGAGTGCCTGCGGGGGGCGTCTAGGCGGCAATTCCAGCGCCGGGACGCAAGCAGCACGCCCTACCTCGACAGCACCCCAGCGGGCCGTGCAAGTGGCGTGGACGGCTGCAAGCGCACGCTATTGCGCCTTCGGGTTGAACCCGCAGAAGCTCAAGAGCAACTACCTGGCCTGGGAGCGCTCTCAGGGTGCGTCCGAGGAGACAGCCCAGAATCTGGGCACCACTTATGATAAGGCCTTCCTGACGTTCTTTAACAAGGTGAAGGAGACGCCCGGATATTGCTCAAAAGCGAAGATCGAGGAAATTCGCCCGGAAATTAACCGGCACCTGGCAGGCAACTATGAGCCAACCCCGCGCGTTGTGAGTGAAAACGACAATTCGAGGTGAACCGATGACCTATTTGCGCAGAAGCTCATGGCCATAGCGAACTGCGACGAAAACGGTCACAAGCGCAAAGGCGCCAGCACTCGTCCACAACAGCACACTCCATAGTGTGATCCAGCCATCGATCGTCATGATGCCCTCCGCTCGCTTAATGAGCCCACGACAAAACCAAACAACGACAAACCGATAGCTGCAAATCCGATAACCGGGCTCGGTATGCCATCAAGTCCCAATGCCGTTTTGAGCGGTGCCAAAGCGATAATTGCGGAAAAACCCAGTAGGAGCGCCCACAATGCACCGCGCCGCGTTGCACCCTTCCAGTACAGCCCGCCCGCAAGCAGTACGATCCCGGAGCAGAAATAGATTGAGCCGGAGACGGCGAGATAGTCCCAGATATCTTCGCGTCCCTCATAGATAAGGCCCCAATAAAGCTCGTAGAGTGCGATTGCCACGATGAGCGAGCGTGTGCCCCATTTCTGCGCTGCTTCATTCTCGATGGTGCCGAATATAGGCCCCAGAACATCGCGAGAGAGAATGGATGCCCAGCAGAACAAGTAGCTGTCCTGCGTCGACATGAAGCTCGCGAACATAGCCACTGCAAGGAAGGCGAGCAGCCAGCCGGGCATGGCATGACCCAGCATCAATGGCATTGCCACCAGATCAGCATCGTTGCCATGTTCCGCAAGAAGTGCGCCAGGCCCCAGAGATGGCGCGGTGAAATAACAGAAGGCCAACACGCCGAGGAATGCCGGGATGACCATGCGGGCCAGGAATATGACGCTGGCGATGAGATAGGCACGCTGAACGTTCTCTTCTTTCTCAATGCACAATGCCCGCGTGAGCGCTGTCGGCCAGATCGCGGCGGACACCACACCGGCAACCAGTATCATCCACAACACGTAACTCAGGCCAAAACTCTCGTTAGCAAAGGGATCGAACCCGCCCACACCTTTGTGTTCGGTGACAAGCGATATGGCCTGATCAAGCGGCACGAGGCGGGTGAGGAACACCACTGCGAATAGTAAGCCCGCTGACAGCAGGACGAACTGGAAAATATCGGTGATGATGACCGAGCGCATGCCGCCATAACAGGTATAAAGCACAGCGCCGGCAATGAGCGTTACCATCAGCACATTGACGTTGATATTCGTGCCTTTGGCAGACAGCATCGCAGCCAGGAATACAGATGCAACTTTAAGGAAAAGCCCCATATTGAGGATGCCGCCAAGTGCCATGACAATAGCGCCGAAAATGCGGATATCACGCCCGAAGCGTTGTTCGTAAAATTCCGGCAGGGTGAGTACGCCGGTGCGCCGAATGGGTTTGACCACGAACCCGATGGCTCCGATAAAAGCACATCCAATGAGCGCGGCAAGGCCTATATGAAATGCGGCGAAGCCTTCATTGAAGCCTTTTTGTGCATTGTAGGCGATAGTGATGAGGCCGATTTCCGTGGCCCCCAGCGTGGCGATAGCCGTGCCCAGACCTAGATCCCTTCCCGACACGAAAAATTCGGTCAGCCCACTCGAGCGTTGCGCCTTGCCGCGATGGGCCAGCAGGATCGCAACCACGTAGAGGCACGAAAACAGAGCCAGATATAGAAGCGTCGAGTCGGCCAACAGCGTCCCTCCTCCAAGCCAATGTGGCGGTTCATTCCGTCAAAGGAAAGACAAAACCGCCAGTGCCACGAAGGCTCACCGGTTGGTCGAGAACGCCGCGTCGTTGTCTGCATCCGATGGTGGAGGCGGCTTCGGCGTAGCAGCACTTTTCTTCGTGACTGACTTTTTCGGTTTCGCTGTCTTGACCGGCTGCTTGGGCGCTTCAAGAACAGGTGAATCTACCGGTGTGCCCGTATCACCGGCTTTCGGTTCTATCGCCGCCAGCCGGCTTTCAATAGTTCCGGCCACTCCCTGAAGGCGCGTCTCCGGCAGATTACCCGCCAGCAATAATGACAGCCCGCCCTGTGTCCAAGTGGCAAGCCCTATGCCTTCTATTTCATCCAGTTTCAGGGCTTCCGGTTTGCCCTTGTGCGCCGTGGCGTAGAGCGCCACAGGAACCCCGGAGTCCGACATATAGGCAATCTGGGTGAACGGCTTGGCTTCTCGCTGCAGCATCTGTGCGCGATGGAATGTCAGATTCTGGCCACTGAGGTCGGGAATAGAAAATCCTACACCCAATGTCTTGGAAATCTGGAAACTGGCCAGGTCCATATTACCTTCACTCTCTAACCCGAATGAAAAGGTTTCCGGGCTCAGAAGGGCATGGGTGCGCGCCACGTCGTCAGCAAATGTAGGCGCGGGTGGTGGTGTTGGAAGCACGGGTTCCGGAGCAGGTAGTGGTGGTGTAACCACCACAGTCTGAAACGGTTTGGCGGAGATCTGGTCATACAGGATATAACCGGCAGCGGCACCGCCCAGAAGGCAGCCAAAGCCAACCCACACAAATAGAACCGACCTGCGTAAAATACTTGTCCATGTTCTGCCGCCCATCGCGGCCTGCGAGGACAATCCGGCCTCTGTAGCGGAAATCGGGAGCGGCTCTCCTGCGATCATTGCCTCGAAAGCGGTTTCCAGGTGGGCATTTGCAGCTCGCAGGGCTTCCACGCGCTCGGCCGCAACCTGGTCCTCTTCAAGAACCCGTTCGATTGCTTTCGACTGGTCCGCAGCCAACTGCCCATCGACATAGGCCACAAGAAGTTCGTCGTTAAGTTCGGTCATCAGCCTGCCTGCCTGTTGATCTGTTTCAGTTGCTCAACTTTGGCGCCGTACAATCCTGCGCTGTCGATCCAGTCCGCTCGTTCGATAAACGAGGCCAGCGCCCGGCTAACGCGCGCAATCACCGTCTGTATTGGCGTATCGAGTATTCTGGCAGCCTCGTCATAGGAAAAGCCCTCCCCGTAAACGAGAAGGACCGCGCTGCGCTGTTGCGGGGGCATATGAGCAAGAATTCCGGCTATCTCGAGGAAATGATGTTCATCATTCTCCAGTCCGGCCGGAGCAAACGCAGACGCATCTCCCTGCCCTTGGGAGATGGGAGTCTCGTGCGACCTCAAATCACTCAGCCATTCACCATGCAATTCGGCAAAGGCGCGGAGATCGAATGCCGTGCCCTGCTGAAAGGTATGCCCCTTGTCGAGTATTTTCCGGCAAGCTGAACGCAGCAGGTTGTCAGCGCTGTCCCGGTCGCCAGCCAGCAATTTTGCGAAACGCCGCAAGCGCGGCATCAGGATAATCAGCTTGGTACGTGCGGATTTACTCAGTCGTTCGCTCTGCGCCATCTCTCCACCGCCACATCTACAGTCCGGCTCTAATCGGACCGCCATGGAACCTCTTCTCAGGCGATTCGCCCTCACGAATCAGTAAGATACCATATTTTGACGTTTCACAGCGGGCTGTTGCGCGATATAGGGTGCTGGCAGGTTGGTGAGACTTGCTGTGCGACGTGACGGGTCAGGGGGATAGGCTAAGAGCTTTCCTTGGCATATGTGTTGCGGTGTGAAGTCTTCAGGTGTGGGGTCATGGCGGACAAGAGTACCAAAAATAGCGCAAAAAAAGCGGCGGACAAGCCAGCATTCACACCAGTGCTCTCCAAGACCCTCCAGGAACGCCTGAAAACGCTTCAGGCTGGAGGGCAGCACGCCTTGGTAGAAGCTCGCAGCAAGGCTCGTGGGGCCAGTGAAAAAATACGCACTAACACTGGACCAGCACTCAAAAAAACCGCCGCCAGGCTAGGCCATCAGGGACAACGAAGCAGCAAGGCCTTGGGGTCATATTACACAAACAGCATCCTGCCACGTCTCAAGCGCCTTCGGAGCTGGTTTGCCCGGCGCCTTCATCCCGGCTCTCTCTTACGCGACTATCGCCTCGGGCTGCGGCTCATTCACAGACTTGGACCGGATCGCTCGATTGAGCGGCTCTGCTTTGTGCCCACCAGCAAACATGTTCCGCTGTCGATTGTACGCGTGCCGCACCAGCTTCGCCGCTCCGGGCACGATTACCGACCCACTCCGCGGCTGGTGTTCAAATGGGTGATGGAGGCTTTGCCAGAACCCATCGATCGCTATGAATTCGTTGACTATGGCGCGGGACGCGGGCGGGTGCTGCTAATGGCATCTCAGTATCCGTTTGAGAAAATCACCGGCGCAGAGATAGCCGAGGAACTCCACGACGATTGCCTCCTGAACATCGCCCAGTTTCCGCGCTCTCTCATGAAATGCCGCGATGTTGATTGCAAACATCTGAGCGCCTTGCGCCTTCCTGTCCCTGAGCATGAAACGGTGTACTATCTTAACAACCCATTCAACCGCGACATGCTGGAAAGGGTCATCGCTCAGGTTGCGCGATCCTACAGGCAGGAACCGCGCCGTTTCTACGTGATGTGCGTGGATATCGCCGCGCGCGATCTGTTTGAAGACACAGGCATTTTCGAGGAAATTCAGATCCCTTGGCGGCAAAAGCTCAAGACCGGTATCTTCAGCCCCTATTCAATCGCCCTCTACCGCACGGTGCACTAGACCTATGGGTAGCTCAATCCAGATTCGTTAATTATGCCATCCGTATCTTAGTCTCGGACCACAAGCACCGAACAATGTGCATGACGCACCACCTTGGCGGCCGTGCTACCAAGCAGATAGTCGGAAAGATCTGGCTGGTGGGAGGCAATTACGATCAGATCGACGCCACCCTTGCTCGCGGCCTCGATGATCTTGTCATAGATCTGCCCCTGATCCGTCTGAACTTCGTAAGAACCAGCGGCCAGACCATTTTTAGACGCCACCTCATTGAGTGCCTTCTCGGAACTCTCTTTCAAGGTTTCGATATGGTTGGAGGGCAGTTGATTGGCAACCAGGTTGGGTAAATCGCCAATCACATTTAGCAAAATCAGCTTGGCCGAGGTCGCTCCGGCCAGGCTCGCCGCTGCTTTCAGACTGGCTTCGCCCGAGTCAGACTGTGCAACGTCAATAGGTACCAGAATATTTTTGAACATTTAGGACACTCCCGCCGGTGATTTTCTGAGCTTTGATACAGTAAAGCCCGGGAGCCTATCCTAGGCAAGCACCAGATCGAAAGCAAAACGCTGTACTGCGCCATCTGAAACAAGCACGGCGGTGACCGCAGCCCGCGCTATTGCCCCTGGCAAACTTAAGAAAAGAGAATCCTGCTGATTCATTGGCTCGTCCGGAAAATTCAGTTGTGTGACGAGTTCTCCGTAGTGTTTGTTGTAAACACGGAAATGAATATGCGGCGTGCGCCGGTGTGCTCCACTGCCATAGCTTGCAGGATAAATGGTGCGAAAGCGGTAAGCGCCGTCTTCACGGGCACGGACTGCGCCGTAACCCTGGAAATTACCATCCCGCGGGATGATCCTGTTCCTGTCCCTGGGATCGAAATAGCGGCCATGAGCATCCGCCTGCCAGATCTCAACGAGCGAAGTATTCAGGGCAAACCCCTTGACCGAGAGAATACGTCCAGAGACTTCGATGACCTTGCCTGAAGCTTGCCCTGCAATACCGTTCACACGCGTCAAATCGGCATCGCTATCAGCTAGCTTTTCGTTCGGGTAAAATGGTCCGGGTATCTGGTGTGGCGTTGGTGTCAAACCTGCCGGCACTGCCCTGGCGACAACCAGACCCGCACCACAGGCAAGCAGCCCCCTGCGGGTAAGCAAAACATCCTTGCTCCAATGGCGCATGACAAAGGGCTACGCCTCAATCAATGTAAATAGAAGCGGCAAGACCTCACAAGTGAGTGAGCGATTAGCTATTTCACTCCAAGTTTTTTTTGTAGGCTGGAGGAAGAGGTCGTGTACTGGAACACCAGTTTGCTATCCGGATGAACAATGCGATGCGCCGCCCGTGCCATCAGCGCGGCCTCGTGAAAACCCGATAATATGAGCTTCAGCTTGCCCGGATAGGTGTTGATATCACCGATGGCAAAAATACCGCTGGTGCTGGTCTCGAATTTTTCAGTGTCTACCGGAATCAGGTTTTCATCCAGATTAAGCCCCCAATCGGCGACGGGACCAAGCTTCATGGTGAGTCCGAAAAATGGAAGTAGGGTGTCGCACTCCAGGCGCGTCATCTCACCATCTTTGCCGCGGATACTTGCTGCCTCGAGTTGACTATTTTGCCCGTGCAATTCCATCACCTGACCGATCACGAAGTCCAGCTCACCCGCATCGGCTAGTGCCCGCATTTTGTTGACCGAGTCAGGCGCGGCACGGAATTCCTCACGCCGGTGAACAAGCGTGATCCGTTTTGCCACCGGGTGCAGATTCAGGGCCCAGTCGAGAGCTGAATCACCACCTCCCGCAATCAGGATAGACTTGTCCTTGAACTCTTCGATCTGGCGCACGGAATAAAATACCGATGTGCCCTCGAAACCCTCGATGCCGCCAAGCGGGGGGCGTTTTGGCGTAAATGATCCACCCCCGGCTGCAATGATGACCACTTTGGTTTCGAACTGCGTGCCGATGTCCGTGGTGAGATGAAACCGGCCTTCGCTATCCGGTTTGAGTTCATCAACGCGTTGCTGGAGATGAAACACCGGGTCAAACGGCTTGATTTGCTCCATCAGCCCATCGGTCAGACCCTGACCGGTGACAAACGGTAAGGCGGGAATGTCATAGATTGGCTTTTCCGGATAGAGCTCTGCACACTGCCCCCCCGGCTTGTCCAGAATATCAATCAAATGAGTCTTGATATCGAGCAAGCCGAGCTCGAACACGGCGAACAGGCCGACAGGCCCTGCACCAATAATCACCGCGTCTGTCTTAATCACGTCGCCGGTCATCGCTCACCCGGTTGTTGGGTTCAGAACTGCTTCTCAGGCACGTTCACTATCAGACCGTCAAGTTCATCACTCACCTTGATCTGGCAGCTCAGACGGCTGGACTCGCGCACGTCAAAAGCGAAGTCGAGCATATCTTCTTCCATTTCCTCGGGTTGTCCAGTTGCCTTGCGCCATGCCTCGTCAACATAGACATGGCACGTAGCGCAAGCGCAAGCGCCGCCGCATTCCGCCTCGATGCCGGGCACCGAATTCTTGACCGCGGCTTCCATGACGGTCATGCCGGCCTCGGCCTCAACTTCATGTTTGGTACCGTCATGTTCGATATAGGTGATCTTGGGCATAGCGATAGAAGCGCCTGGCGTTTTTGCTGCTGTACGGATGAATATGAACCTGGATACGGCACCCGGATGGTCGCGCCGTCATCCCGTCTCGCTTTGCCTGCGAAACGTGCCTCGTATAAGACAAATACCGCACTATTGCCAGAGCAATCCACTCAGGAATTATGCGTCAGCCTTTGCCTCGTCAGATCCGGCTTCGGAGAGCAGGGATTCAATATACCCGTTGGCCTCGCCAATCAGACACTCCAGCTCCTTAAGTACCTTAAGTGCGCTGCTTTTGCGCGTATTACCATTCAGTCCTTCAGCCGCTTCCGCGCTTTTGGCGATCTGCCAGGCGCCAATTCCACGAGCCGAACCTTTGATGGTGTGCGCGGCATCAATCCAATCCTTGTCCACCTTTGCCTCTTTCAGGCGCTGAAGATAGATTTCGGACTGGGTATGAAACAGCCCCAGAACTTCGCGTTCAAGTGACCGATTGCCCAGCGTATAACGCGCCAGATGCACCAGATCGACCGGGCGATCACAGTTCGGACCACCATAGTGTTCCCGCTCTTCGCCAGCCATAATTTCCACTGCCAATGCCATGATGATCAAATCCCCTCTTGACCCTTTGCGCCGGAAAGCCTCACCACACCAGAAGTGGATCGAAATGCGGAGAGACCCCAGTCTCCCCAGCGACTTTCCGCCGCCAGCACTTCAAGCCTACAGAGAGGCAAATAAGAAGCCGTTAAGCACACGCTCGCGCACGGACCTGACCAGGTGAGGAAAATCGGGTCAAAAATCAACGTGCAGGATTACAATCAGTCATTTTATATGAATAAATTCAATATATTACAGACATCCTCTTCATCTTAACTCTGGTAAGGATGTTTTAAAATCGTCCTTTCTTTGGCCTCAAATCCGTACTAGATATGGTGAACAAATTCCAAATATGAATGCGATCAGTTTCCTTCTGCGGGAGTACTGGATGGCTATATTTGGGGGAATGCGTATGAGTAACATCTGCGCAAGATGCGGAAATAACAGGTCAGCCGGCACAAGAGTGCGCGAGGCACCGCAGAGGTGGCGCTCATGACGGAAAATGACCCGGGAATGAATGGGTATGGCGCAGGAACAATCAAAAAAAACGGCTGGCACCAAGAAGCTTGAAGAGTCGCAGGAGACCTCGACGGCAGCTTCCAGGGCCAGCAAGGATACGGACAAAACGGAAAAACGCGCGGAAAAGCTTTCAGAAAAGCTTGCCGGCTCACTCGCGCCTTCGAATGCCCCAGGTCCGCTTCCTGGTAGCGCTTCGTCTTCAGGTGCCAGCACGGAACGTGGGTCAACAGGCGGTGCGCCGGCTTCCGCGAAACCGAAAAAAGCCGCTGATCGGCGTATGGCCGCTCCAGCGCGCGATGCTATCGCAGCGAATGACGACCTGCCCTCGATCGGCGGGCTGATCTATGCGCTCCAGCAGCGCCCGTCACGCACGGCTTTCTATGTCGCCTTCGGCGCATCTGTTGTCTGGGCATTTCTGTGCCTCGGCGCAGCACTTTTCCTGTTTAATGATCGCCTGTCGGCCCTGTCGAGTAACGCCGACATGCTCCGCGATCCAGCCGCTCTGACCCTTGGCGCCACGCTGTTTGTCCCAATGGCCCTGTTCTGGTTCCTGGCACTTCTTATCTGGCGTGCACAGGAATTGCGCCTCATGGCCTCGGCGATGACCGAGGTGGCCGTGCGCCTTGCTGAACCTGACAAGATGGCGGCGCAGTCCGTTGCCTCACTTGGTCAGACCATCCGCCGCCAGGTCGCGGCCATGAATGACGCCATTTCGCGCGCCCTCGGCCGTGCCGGGGAGCTGGAAGCGCTGGTCCATAACGAAGTGGCCGCGCTAGAGCGTTCCTACTCAGAGAACGAGTTGCGTATCCGGGGTTTGATCGAAGAACTCGCTAGCGAGCGCGATGCGCTGGCCAATAACTCAGAGCGAGTCAGCGAAACTCTGCGAGGTGTCGGTGCACAAGTGACCAAGGACATCTCAGATGTGGGTGACCAGGCAACCAAGACACTCGCTAGCGCCACTTCCACCATTGCAAACACACTGAACGCCAGGGGTGGCAAGATTACTGAGGCCGTTAACGCCGCTGGCACCGCGGTCGATAACAAGCTGGCAGAGCGCGGTGCGCAGATCACCCAGCAACTTACCGCGCAAGGCGATCAGGTCACCAAGAAACTGGATGCCGCTGGCAGCAATGTCTCAGCCTCGCTACAGGAGGCGACCTCAAAGGTTTCGAATGTCATTGATGTGAAATCCAATCAGCTGATGAATTCACTCACCACAGTCGGCAATCAACTGGTGAAGGATATCCCCGGCTTGCTAGACCGGCTTGATGGTGAACAGAAACGGCTGAGCAGCATCATTTCAGGTGCCAACCAGAATTTCACCGCGTTGGAGAATGCCCTTGCGCAACGCACGGCACAGCTTGACGGCACGTTGAAAGGGCACACCGCGGAACTGAAGAAAACACTCGCAGAACGCATCACAGCTCTGGATGCCACCGTACAACAACAAGCCAAATCCATCGAGGGCACCCTGAGCAAGAGCACCATGACAATGAGCCAGGTGTTTGCCGAGGGCACTGACACGGTGAAGAAAACAACCGAGCACATGGCCCGGCAATCCAATCAGGCGAGCAGCAATCTTGCCGCTCAGGCAGACTCACTCAAGGGTGTTTCGCACAAGTTGCTTGACCAGGTGTTCGGGCTGACCCAACGGTTTGAGACACAAGGCCAGGCCATCATGTCCGCATCTCAAGCACTGGATTCTTCCAATGCCCAGATCGACTCTATTCTTCAGCGTAGGCATTCCGAGATTTCAAATTTGCTTGAGACAGTAAGCACCAAGGCCCAGTCCCTGGACAAGATGATGCGATCTTACTCGGGCATTATCGAAGGCTCGCTGTTGCAGGTGGAGGAACGCGCCAAGCAGGTCACTTCCTCTCTGGCCCAGGAAACAGCCCAACAAAGCAATATGACGATCTCGGAAATCGAACGGCTGAGATCCGACGCCCGTCAGCACACCGAGCAGGCCGTTGCCGAACTTACCGGCGGGTTCCAATCCATTACCGGAGAAGTCGCCAACCAGCTTGGCACCCTGACATCCCGTTTTGGCGAGACGACCCGCGAGATGCGCCAGACCGCACACACTACCGCAGACGAGATCGAAGGAACCCGTCAGGAATTACAACGACGCATGCAGGACCTGCCAGAAGCCACGCGGCACTCCCAGGAAGCCGTGCGCAAGGCAGTATCCGATCAGCTCAAGGCGCTGGGGACGCTCTCCGCCATTTCCACCGGTAGCAACGCTGGTAATATCGCCCCGCCGCCCGCATCCGCGCATACCCCCTTGCCAGCAGCTAACCCGTATGCGGGACAGCACCTTCCTCCCGCTGGATATAACGCGCCACCGGCACTTGGCGCCCCCCAGCCAACGGGCGACATGGCTTCTGTTACCTCCAACCTGGCAAATCGTCTAGGCAGTGCTGCGGGAGGGACTCCGCAAGCCCCTCAGCCACAACAGCAGCCACAGCCACAACAACCACCGCAACCGGTCACCACTGGTCTTGGCGTTAGCATGCGCAACACACCCGGGGCTCCCCAGGACGATGGATGGTCCGTGGGCGATTTGCTGGCACGTGCTTCGGGACCCGATCATGGCGGCCAATCAGCACCGCCTGCAACCCCGCAACCAACCTATAATGCGCCTGCGGGATCTGGTGGTGAATTGCGCCTGAATGATATTGCCAGCGCCATCGATCAGCACACAGCGGGCAATGTCTGGCAGCGCTTCCGTGACGGAGAACGTGGTATCTTCTCGCGCCAACTCTACACCCGTCAGGGACAGGTCACCTTCGATGAGATAACCGGACGCTACCAGCGCGACCCGGCATTCCGTTCAACAGTAGAGCGTTATATCGGCGATTTTGAGCGGCTGCTGGCTGACGCAGAACGCAAGGGTCAGAATGCCCAGGTGATTCAAAATTACCTGACATCTGAAACCGGCCGGGTATACCTCATGCTGGCCCATGCCAGCGGACGGTTGCGCTAGGGCATATTCGAACTCATCCAATCAGGTTTCATAAAATGCGAACGGTCGGCGCACACGCAATATCAAAGCGTCACGTCACAACCGGTAATTTCCGAAAATGGCTAGAGATATTTAAAGCTTGCGCTTGGCAACCCAAGGTACGACTTCGCGCAGCACTTTA
The DNA here is from genome assembly GCA_021775525.1 of Hyphomicrobiales bacterium. Lineage (GTDB taxonomy): Bacteria > Pseudomonadota > Alphaproteobacteria > Rhizobiales > Methyloligellaceae > UBA2767. The sequence goes on along the minus strand of JAJFHQ010000096.1, from coordinate 4,911 downwards.
TCGAACGCCTGATTGAGCGACACCACCATTTCGCCGGCATCTTTTGAGCTGGTGCCAACACGCGCCTCAAAGCCTCGAGACGCGACCATCCGGCCATTGTCACCGTCAATAACCTTCACATAGAGGTGGGCATAGGCTTCAGCCTGGCCCTGGTCGACATTGACTTGGAAGGCCTGCACCTGGGTGGAAAGCTCGTAATCCGCATCCAGACGATCAGAGCGCGAGCCAACAGCGCTGACGAGACCGGCATTCTGGAAGGCTTCGACCATGCGTGCCTGCATCAGTCGAGGCAGGCGGTCAGACCAGGCAGCCCCCTTGTAATAAGCAACCTGCGGACCGCTCTTGACCATGATGCGGTCAGTCTCTAGCGAGCGAACAGCGCCTGGTTCATTGACAACAAGCTGGAATTTAGCAGGACGGGGAGCGGTCAGGGTCATGACCTTGGGTGCAATCAGATCATACGTCGCGGGCGGCGTGGCATTAGAACCAAGGCACCCGCCCAGCATGACACCGGTCAGCGCAAGTGTACTTGCAGTTATGAGACTACGTGATCGCATTGCGCGACGCGTCCCCCTTAAAATTCCCAAAATGCCCCGAATTCCTCAATTCGGAAGCCCCCTACTGGCCCGGAGTGTATTCCGGAACCGTCGATCCGCCAAACAAAAAACTTTGTGGATTTCGCTCAACTTGCTCCAAAACGCGCTCTAATGTACGTGCTGCACGCCTACCATCTCTCATAAAAAGCTCAAATTCCTTAAGTCCGTCCTTGGCAAAGCGCGTCATGCCATCTGCGCTGTCACCGATGGATTTATCCAATTTTTCAGCCAAATCCTTGAAAGATTTGGCTGCTTCCTGCGCTTGTGCCAGGAAAGATTGGCCATCATCGGTCATATATTTTGAGAAATTATCTACAGATTTCTCAATTTTATCCGCCACACGCTTGATTTGCTCGCTCAAAGCCTTCGCATCTCGGATCACACCGTCAATATCGTCCTTTCGGGCATCAAGCATTGTCGTGAACGATTCGACATTGGTGATAGTTGTACGGATCGAGGACTGATTGTCCGCCAGCATATCGTTCATCCGAACCAGCAGCGCATTGGCGTTGCCCATAACTTCAGGGGCCGCATCGAACAGAGATTGCGTACTGGCCCTGTCGGCCTTGATGACCGGGATTTCATCTTCTGTTTTGGCGACGAGAAGCGGCGTGTCCGGTGTACCGGGAGTGAGCTGGATGGCGGAACCGCCAGTCAACCCCTGAGACTCAATCCGCGCGCGTGAATTGGTCCGCACCGGCGTATTGCCGGCAATGGTGACCATGACCCTGACCAGCCGCGCATCACTTTCATCAAGCTGGAGGCCCTGCACCTGGCCCACGCGGATGCCGTTGAAAAGAACCTTGCTTGCTGAAGAGATGCCACTGACCCCGCCTTCGAACACGATGGCATAGCGCTTGGCTCCCCCGCCGGAGCCCAGGTTCTGCATCCAGTAAACAAACCCGAATCCGGCGACGAGAACCGCCAGGACGAATGCGCCGATCACCAGATGATTGGCTTTGGTTTCCATAACTTATCGTACTCCAGTCTCAAGCCAGTGCAGCGCGCGCGCGTTCGCCACAGAAATATTCCTCGATCCAGGGATGCAAGGGTTTTGAACGTAATTCCTCCGGTGTTCCTGTTCTAACGATTTTCTTGTCGGCAAGCACAGCAACCCTGTCGCATACGGTAAAGATGCTGTCGAGATCATGGGTCACCATATAGACCGTGAGGTCCAGCGTCTGTTGCAATTTTCTGATGAGTTGGTCGAAGGCGGAGGCGCCAATGGGATCAAGGCCCGCCGTCGGTTCATCCAGAAATACGATTTCCGGATCGAGCGACAAGGCCCGCGCGAGCCCTGCGCGCTTGCGCATACCGCCCGACAGCTCGGAGGGGAATTTATGAGCGGCATCGGTGGGAAGCCCAACCATCGCCAGTTTCAGATAGGCCAGGTCGTCCATGATGGATTGCGTAAGATCGAGATGCTCTCGCATCGGAACCTGTATATTCTGCAGAACCGTGAGCGAGGAAAACAGCGCGCCGTCCTGAAACAGAACGCCCCAGCGCGATTCCATATCAATTTTTTCCTCGCGATTAAGTTCGCGCACATTGCGTCCGAAAACGCTGATCGTGCCCTTGTCCGGGGTCACGAGCCCCGTAATGACGCGCAGAAGTACCGACTTGCCCTGCCCAGAACCGCCGACAACCCCGATGACTTCGCCGCGGTAAACATCGAGATTGAGATCATCCCATATTTGCTGGCTGCCAAATTTTTTCGCCAGCCCCTTTACCGAAATAATGGCAGGGACCTGCTCGGAAACCTTAAGGGTACCAGCCATACTCAAACTCCTATTGCCGACAGGAACATGGCGAACACGGCGTCAAAGATGATCACCAGGAAGATCGCCTTCACCACTGCGCTGGTCACATGAATGCCAAGAGATTCAGCACTGCCCGAGACTTTCAAACCTTCAAGACAGCCCACAAGGCCGATGATCAGAGCAGCAAAGGGTGCTTTGACCATCCCTGCCATGAAGTGCCGCGTATCAGTGGCACTGTGCAGGGCATCCATATAGGCAGGAGCGTCGATGCCAAGCATGACCTTGGCCATTATCCCGCCGCCAACCAGGCACATCATATCGCCAACAAACGTCAGCAGCGGCAGGACTACGATAAGCGCCAGGATGCGGGGCGCCACAAGCGTCTCCATGGGATCAATGCCTAGAGTTCGCATTGCATCGATTTCCTCGCGCATTTTCATGGAGCCGATTTCAGCCGTGAAAGCGGACCCGGAGCGGCCTGCAACCATGATGGCGGTCAGGAGCACCCCGACTTCACGCAGGGACAGAATGGCGACCATGTTGACGGCGAAAGTTTCCGCACCGAACGCTCGCAACTGGATTACACCCTGCTGCATGACCACAGCGCCGATCAGCAGGCAAATAAGGGCAATAATCGGCACGGCACGAAAGCCGGCATGGTCCAGATGATGGATGAAGGATGTCACACGGAAGCGCCACGGCTGGGCCACCATGCGGCTGAGCGTTGCCATCAGGTGCCCGAGAAACCCGGTTATCAGAATCGCGTCACGCGAAACCGACGTCATGGCCCTGGCCCAGTCCTGGGTCAGGCTGGACAGCAATGAGCTCTTGGCGATCTGGGTACGTTGCTCTTCACCACGCAGACGCACCTCTTCCAGTAAAATCTCGAAGCTCTCCGTGGCCCCGGCAAAATTGGTGCGCAGACCCTTGCCTTCCCAGATACGAGCAGTTCGCTGCAACAGCCACGCCCCGGCAGTATCGAGTTGTTCGATCCCGGAAATATCGACCTGTCCGGTAAAATCTGGCGTCGGGGGAATGGGGACACGAAGGCGTTTCAGTCCTGAATCAAGCGCAGTTGCTTCACGCACGGTCCATGAGCCCGTAGCGACGAGACAAAAGGCAGTGCCGCGCAACTCAACCTTGTAGCCCGGCGCGGTGACCTGCGTCGGCAGCATAACGCCTTGATCTCGTTTCAGCATTCTGACTCGCCTACAAATGTGTCGTGATCATTGCACGGCTCTGGCAACGTCACCCGTTTTGCCCGAAATTGGCATCAAATGGAAGGCGTGCTTCTAATCCAATGTGATCAATTTCTCACCGCGCCACTTGCGGGCAAGCAGAGCGGACCCGGCAAGAGACACAAGAGCCATCGCCGCCATGACCAGGTAGGCATAACCGCCGAGCGCTGCATATAACGGTCCCGACACGAGAATGGCGGTACCCATGGCAATACCGGAGGAACAGGCGGCGTAAAGACCCTGCGCCGTGCCCGAAGCCTTTTCAGGAACGGCATCGGAAATGAAATGAACCGCGCCCAGATGTGCTGCGCCAAATGTCAGCGCATGCAGCACCTGAACCGGAAACAATACCCATAAAGGCGGAGAAAAAGCCGTGATGGTCCAGCGCAATACTGATGCAAGTGCGGCCAGGCCAATCAGGTTTACCGTGCCAAATGACTTGACCACCCGGCTGGAAAACATGAACAGCAGAATTTCTGCAATTACACCCACAGCCCACAGCGAGCCTATGACACCAGCTGAGATATTCAATGACTGCCAGTGCAGTGTTCCAAACGCGTAGTAAACCGCATGTGCACTCTGAACCAGTCCGGTTGCGAATAAGAAAAGCAGGAACAGGGGCGAACGGATCAAGGAGACCGCATTTTTCACGCGGATCGGCGGTATTGAGGTAGCGGCTTTAAGCCTGCCCTTGCCGACAGGGCGCGGGAGCAGATGAGCGGCCACGGTGATACATGCAGAGGATGCTATCATCAGCCACAGGGCCGATTGTGCCCCGTATGCCTGAAGCGCGAGGCCCCCGCCAAAACTTGCCGCTATGAAGGTCAACGATCCCCATAGCCTTATGCGGCCATAATCATGCCCCCCGGTGCGCACGCCATCCATGGCAACAGCTTCCGTGACCGGCATGATGCTGGTCCAGAACAGGGCAGACAAGATGGCGATGCTCAAGATGGCCCAGAACCCCTGGGTCAGCATGAAACTCAGCAGCCCGATTAAGGTTCCCCATGCCAGCAGGATCAACATCAGTCGGTGATTGCCGATGCGGTCTGCGCAGAAGGAGATGACGGGGGTGAAAAAGACCCGAACGGCCAGGGGGGCTGAAAGGATGATGCCGATTTCACCCGGGGAAAGCCCTCGCCAGTTCAGCCAGACCGGAAAGTAAGGCAAATGGAAGCCGATCAGCAGAAAAATAGCGCCATAAAACAGCGATAGACGGGCAGCAAACCCGAAATGTCCCATCTCCATCGTTGGTTTTGGCGGAATTTGGCTCATTTGCGCCTATACGATTCCCTAACACCTTCACTCGATAATCGG
>JAJFHQ010000095.1 GCA_021775525.1 Hyphomicrobiales bacterium | reverse complement strand
GCTGTTACCCGCCCTTGAGTGTCGTGCAGGATTTCGGTCTTGGTCGTGACCCAGACATGGGGGTGGGCATGCGCAGGAGTGCGCAGGAGTGCAAAAGCCAATGCCAGAACTCCCCACAGCCCGAGAATACAGGCACTACGTCTTGTAATCAGTCCCATGAAAATCTCACTCCCGAAAGTTGTACATTTTATCGCCGAGAATCACGGCATAATTCTGTCACTATATAAGTTAAATTCAGAAACCGTTATTTTTGCCATCCCTTCATGCCACGGACCCGACCAGAAAAACATAAGGTTATTAAATGTCACAAATATTACGCACTTCACTTTGCGTTCTTGCCATCACAACGTGCACGTCACTCGCCGCATTTGGTGATGAAAAGCTCAGGGTTGTGGTGAGCATTCCCCCCATTCATTCCCTGGTTGCCGGTGTTATGGACGGTGTTGGTGAGCCTACACTTCTCGTATCGGGAGGAGCCTCCCCTCACAGCTATTCGCTCCGCCCTTCGCAGGCACGCGCACTGAACGCGGCACATCTGGTCGTTCGCGTGAGCGAGCAAATGGAAAATTTTCTCGAACGGCCAATCGAAAATCTGGCCGGCAAAGCGAAAGTCATCACCCTCTCGGAAGTCGAGGGGATGACCCTTTATGAACCCCGCGAAGGAGGCTTATGGGAAGAACACGACCATGAGGATGAACCGGCTCATGGTGATGAAAAGCACCATGAGCATAGCAAGGGTACCGAAAAACACGAAGAACACGCACATGAAGAAAAGCACGAAGAACATGCTCATGAAGCGGCCGACCCGCACCTCTGGCTCGACCCGCAAAATGCAAAACGGATCGTCAATGTTGTTTCCATGACATTGCAGAAGACCTATCCTCAGCATGCGAAGGCCTTCAGGGCCAATGCAGAGAAGCTTGCCTCCAGGCTCAATAGCCTTGATCACAATTTACAGGCTGCGACGCAGCCCCTGCGCGGCAAACCCTATATCGTGTTTCACGATGCTTACCGGTATTTCGATGAGCGTTACAAGCTGAGCCCAGCGGGTGCGATCACTATAAGCCCCGACCGACCGACTGGCGCACGCCGGCTGAGCGAAATTCATAAGCGCATCAAGTCTCAAGGGGTCACATGCGTTTTCACGGAACCGCAGTTCCAACCCAAACTCGTGCAAACACTCATTTCAGGGACCGGTGCGCAAGCTGGAACTCTCGACCCTGTTGGCGCGGACCTGCCCTTGGGACCTGATCTCTATTTCAAGCTGATGCGCAAACTGGCCACAAATATGTCAGCCTGTTTGAAAAACCCGTCCTGAGCAACCTTCAGCGCACTAAAAAACCGGGCGGTCCTTATTCAGGAACCGCCCGGTCATGAGCAATCAGAAAGCACGAGGGGAAGAGGCTGCTAGCTGGCAACCCTCCGGTTGGTCACGATCACCTTCGTACCAACGCGGGTCCGGTTGTAGAGATCGATCACGTCATTGTTGTAAAGGCGAATGCAACCATGGGTCACGTTCTGGCCTACGGTCCACGGTGCGTCCGTGCCATGAATACGATAAAGCGTTGAGCCGAGATATAGCGCGCGCACGCCGAGCGGGTTACGCGGATCGCCGCCTTTAACATGACCGGGCAGTTTTGGATTTTCACGGCGCATGGAGGCGGTCGGCGTCCACCCCGGATTAACTCTTTTACGGCTTACACGCTCTACACCCGTCCACATGGCACGGCCTGCCGGCACACCGATGGGATAGCTCACGGCCGCACCTTTCTTATGGACGTAATACAGCCTGCGGTCTGCCAGGCTGACAACGATGACACGCGTGCCATATCTCTTCGGGAACGCAATCTCCTGGCGGCCGCTCTGCCAGCCACCGCCGAAAATCGACGAGAAAATACCTTGCGCTTCGGCCTTCTGCGGCGTGATGGCGCTCATCATGCCGGCCACAGCCACTACGGCCAGGCCTGTTTTGAGGATTCCAATTGCTTTCATTTCCAGTCCCCTATGGTCTTTCTGATTAAATCCTGCCCGCTTCAGCGGATCACATAGACGGGGGCGCCAATATGCACCCGTTCGAAAAGATCCGATACATCCTTGTTGAGCATCCGGATGCACCCGCTTGAAGCAGCACGACCGATAGACGATGGCGCATTAGTGCCATGAATACGGTATTCCGACCAGCCAAGATAAATAGCGCGAACACCAAGCGGATTGCGCGGTCCCGGCGGAACGTAGCGCGGCGCACCGTTGCGGCGCATCCTCGCGGTCGGTGACCAGCCCGGATCTTTCTTCTTTTTCTCGACAAAGGTTTTGCCGAACCACTGGTACCCAGGCTTGCCGACGGCGACCTTGTATTTCAACGCCTGGCCATTGCCGAGGGAGTAATAGAGACGGCGTTCCGAGGTATCGATGACGATCGATCCCATGGGATATTTAGCCGATTCAAGCGCAACAACTTCCTTGTTCGCCTGAGCGACGCCCGGCAATGCGGTCATTACCAGCGCAAGAACGGGAAGCAGCACGGTAACGGCCTTCAACCAGAATGCGGCGTGAACAGAGCCGGCCTTCTGAGAGTTTTTGCTGCGCATAGTCACCTTGTTATTCCTCATTGCCTAACCGGATTAACCGATAGGCCACGAATTCGGGGCATTTTTCAATAGTACGCCCCCGCTATATCCAAAAAATAAAACCGCAAGCAGTTCCAGATTCGACCTCATGCATATTGGAACCGGCTCTATGCCTGTACAAGGGGCGCGGCGGTCACAATTTGATTATAGGCAGCTGAAATTGAGAGTTTGTGAATTCACTGTGGGATTATTGCAACAGAGTGAGCCGGTTACACCTGTGCCGCGCCACTCTGTCGCGTATCAGGCACAGGCGTGCGGGCAGGCCCGCCGTGACCCACCAAAAAATTGCCCGGTCAACCAGACGCTTATCAATCCCTATAAAGTGATGTTCCCAAAGCTAACTAACATTTTAGTTGCGTGGCAGGACAGTATAGGATGACATAGTAAGTGGCCAATGTGCCCAAACTGAAACCCGTGTGACAAGCATGGTGTGAATTGGTTTGGCCTTTGTCTTATCGCTCACCTTGGAACAGCCCTTCAGTGGCTGACCAAGCGAGAGTGCGTTTTGTTTTGTTATTGGGAGGAAATACATGTCCGCTAAAACTAAAGCGAGCAACGTGTCACGGCGCAAATTCCTTAAAGGAGGTGCGGTTGCGACAGGTGCGGCGGCTGCTACGGTAGCTTTCCCGCAAGTGTCCAGAGCTCAGACCACCACGCTGAAAATGCAGAGCTCCTGGGGTGCCAAGGCGATTTTCCAAGATATGGCCAAGCAGTATGCTGACCGTGTCGAGGCTATGTCTGGCGGCCGTTTGAAAGTCGACCTTCTGCCTTCAGGCGCGGTCGTCAAGTCGTTCCAGGTACAGGATGCCTGTCACAAGGGCGTTCTCGACGGCGCGCACACTGTGACGGCTTACTGGTATGGCAAGAACAAGGCTGCTTCGCTGTTCGGCACCGGTCCTGTTTTCGGCGCAAATGCGTCGCAGATCCTGGCATGGATCCACTATGGTGGCGGCAAGGAGCTGTATCGCGAACTGGTTCAGGACATTCTGAAACTGAACCTGGTTGGCTACTTCTGCATGCCGATGCCGACACAGCCTCTGGGCTGGTTCTCCGAAGAGATCAAGTCTGCTGATCAGATGAAGGGTCTCAAATACCGCACTGTCGGACTTGCAACAGACATTATGCAAGGCATGGGCGTTAAGGTGACCCAGCTTCCAGGCGGCGAAATCGTTCCGGCTCTGGAGCGTGGCGTCATTGAAGCGTTTGAATTCAACAACCCGACATCCGACAAGCAGTTCGGTGCACAGGACGTGCGCAAGAACTACATGATGGGTTCCTACCATCAGGCGGCTGAGTTCTTTGAAGTCATCTTCAACAAGGACAAATTCCAGTCGCTGTCCAAAGAGCAGCAAGCTATCCTCGAATATGGCGCAGAAGCCGCGAACACGGCAAACTACGGCATGGCGATGGACAGCTACTCGAGGGATCTGCAGGTCCTGACCAACAAGCATGGCGTTAAAGTGCATCGCACACCGGACGCTGTTATGTCTGCTCAGCTGGCTTCGTGGGACAAGGTTCTTTCCAAGCTTACGGCGGATCCCTTCTTCAAGAAGGTCGTCGACAGCCAGAAGGCCTGGTCACATCGGGTTGCCTACTATGACCTGAACAACGCGGCTAACTACAA
>JAJFHQ010000094.1 GCA_021775525.1 Hyphomicrobiales bacterium | reverse complement strand
GACGTGAACAGTCCCACCACGGCTGAACCGACGTTGCTAATACTGAGGACGATCGCTGTGGAGATGCCGGCGGCAATCAATGCATATTCAATTGCTGTTGCAGCCGAACAATCTTTCGCAAAGTTATTCAGCACTTGGATGGCCCGAATTCCATTTTTGATCCTGTCTGTCATCGGTACGAACTCCTGTCCAGGACGCTATCTGTTACACTTACAGTAGGTCTCTTAGCGTTGCCTTAAAGGAGCTGTCCCCGCCCCCGAGCGGATCAATCAAATATGCCCTTATTGCTGCTGGCATAAGTGTCGCAATTATTGTCACCGTTGGAGATGTCGGAGGTGCGCTCTGCTCCCTCTTTGGTGCGGTCAGAACAGCCTTTCAGTAGTTTGTGAAGACGGCACTCGTAAATCTCAGGGTATTCGATAGCCCTTCAGCCACCTCGGAAGACTTTCAATTGGCATCGGCTTGCCAAAGAAAAAACCTTGAATCTGATCGATTCCCATTTGCTTGATCAGATCACAAACAGCCTGTGTTTCCACTCCTTCGGCCACCATGCGAAGGCCAAGTTGTTTTGCCAGTTCCACACTTGAGCGAACGCTCTCGGCGGCAAATGCATCTTCTTGCATCACTGATACAAATGAATGATCAATCTTGAGCTCGTTGAATGGAAAGTTTCGTAGCGTTTCGATGTTCGAATGACCGGTACCGAAATCGTCGACAGACAAATCAAATCCTTTAAGCCTCAGTCGCGCCAGAATCTCCATGGGAACGGCCTGTTTTTCCAGCAGACAGCTTTCCGTTATCTCGAGAATGATCTGTCGACGCTCCAGGCCAGCAGCGTCCACTTTTGCCGCAATCTCGTCTGGAAAATCTATATTGGTCAGAACCTTCGCACTCAAATTGATCGAACAACTTGCTGACAAACCATGTGTGGTCCAATGCTGAACGTCAGAAAGCGCTGCGTCCACCACGGCATCGGTCAACTGTTCTATGAATCCACTCTGCTCCGCCAATGGAATAAACCGATTGGGTGGAACGATACCCCATTCCGGGTGAAGCCAGCGCGCAAGTGCTTCCGTGCCTACGAAGTTACCGGTCCCGGCCTCGATTTTAGGCTGATGGTAGGCAACGATTTGCCCCGTGGAAATTGCTCTTTTCAAATCCTGAATGGTTATCACGGTGCCCGTTTTTTCCGCGGGTGTTGCGTCATTCACCTTTGCCCTCTCAATGAGAGCATCAAGATCTTCAGCCTTGAATGGTTTTTTCAGTTTGCCGACAACGTTCAGCTTGTGCGCATCAGCTAGGGATTCTGCGAGTGCAACGACAGAGTCGTCCTCGCCACTCAGGATGGCTATCGCACCGGAGAATTTCCTGCGCTCCAGGTGCCGCAAAAACTCGATCCCGTCCATGTTCGGCATATTGAGATCGCACAGCAGAAAACCAGGCTCATCCTGTGCTTCGTCAAGAACTCCAAGCGCCTGCACGCCGTCATTGGCGGTGGCCACATTGTGTGATCCGCGCTTCTGAAAATGCCTTTCGGCGATGGCGCGCAGGATAGGGTCGTCGTCTACAACGAGGACATTTTCCAGAACATGTGTTTTAGAGAGCACGTTTTCCATCCTGCGAATGCGTATCTACTTGACCAGCATGACCTGCTCACCCGGGGACGTTGCTTCATCCATTTCATCCGGAATCGGGATATCAGAATTGTCATAATCGGAGTTCAGGATGAGGTCCGGTCCAGAGAACATGTCAAGCTCCCGCGCAATGATGATGGTGTAGGCCGACTTGTCGAACAGCGGTTTCGTTGCGTCGATGGTCAGGCTGCCGGCCGGCAGGTAAAACGTTCCCACCAATGAACGTGCGGCATTACTCCTGATCGTATGTTTCTGTGTTGATAAAGCATTCCGATCTTCGAAAAAGAGGATGCCGGTCATGTCCCCGTCCTTTGGTGCGTACAACTCAATGGTTGTGTTGGGTCCCATGGAAAAGGTTGCGGATTTTCCGGTCAGGTAAAAACCGACATATTTACCTCGAACGATTGCCTTACCGGAGATACTGAGAGCACCATCCAGCATCACATAAACACCCGGACTGAACATCACGTTCGCACTTCCACCAATTGATATTCCACCGCAATAGGTGCCGGGCTTGAGTGTCCAGTTTCCTTTACCAAGTTTCATGCCTTTTGCAATGCAGGGCCCGATTGACGGAGCCATCCTCCGGGCCAGAGGATCTTCCATGGTCGGGCAGTCGGTAAGGACCCCCGGCTTGAAGCTGTCGGACCCACCATCAGCTCCTCCTGCCGAACAGATAAGTTCAGCCGCCAGTAGCCCTGATTTTTTTGCCGTGATTCCACTGGAACTCACAGAATTTGAGTAAACGGCGCATTCGTTTCCGGTAATACGTGCCGCGTTATTTACTTTAAGTGCGGCGTTTTGCTTTTCGTCAAGAATGAGCATGCAGATCGGCGTTTCTCCCGCGATCCGGGCCGTGGCGCGGACCTTGATCACGGTGTCCCTGTTCCCCATGAGCATATCCATGAAATACATGCCTGGCGTTTGGCTCAGTGCGACCGTGACGGCAGCAGGTTTTTGGGAGACTTTAATCGAGAACCCGACAGTTCCAGGCATGCCCTGGAGATTTGCCATTGCCGAAGCTTTGGCAACTTCTTCAATTTCGCTAATTGCTCGGTTGGCCAGTTTGAGCTCACTGGCGCCTGTGAGAGCGGCATTATCTGCAGCGGCTTGCAGGGTGGTGCGTTTGGAATAGAGTTGACCATAATCAATTGCAGCGCCGACCCCCAGCAACATCACTGGGAATACAAACGCAAACGTAATCATGATGCCGCCGCACACATCGCGCGCAAAACGCGCCGAGAGGTGCAAGAGGTAGAAGCCAAATTTTAATAGCGCGCACGAAAACGCAGGCGTGTCGTCATCCGCCGGCAGAATCGAGTTAAATTCTGGTCCAGATAGTTTGGACATCAATGCCCCGAGCCATCCTGGCTTGAAATGGGAGTTCTTTCACAGTCCGATTTGAGCAAAATTGTCTTACCATCACGTGAATTTGATGGTTTCACATGGATTGGTTGAAAGGGACTTGTTGCGCGGGGGCACGGAGAGAGACAGTTAACCATCAGACGATAGGATACTGGCTGAGTTTCCTTGTTATCCGGAGATCAGGTCTTGCCGAGCGAAAAACCAGACGCCGCGCTCGCGGTTCGCTCGACCATAGGGCGCAAGCTTATTTCCATTGTTCTCATCGGTATCGCCACGACGATTCTGCTTGCAACACTGGCAAACAGCTGGCGTGAGGCGGCACGCTATTCCGAAGTAAAATCTGCGGAAATTACTGGAATTGCGCATGTTTTTGCGTCAGCCGTGGCTGATGCCGTCGCGGCAAAAGATCGCACAGCTATCTTGAAACCGTTGCGCGCGATCGGACAGATTCCTTCCTTTTCCTATACCGGGGTTGAAGATATGTCCGGTAAGATTCTGGCTGAACTCGGTGCGGGGGTGATGCTTGAAGAAAACGACGAATTGCCAATTTTTCTACGGTCTTCCCTCGAAGTGCAGGTTCCTGTCGTCAAGGGAGGTATCGATGTAGGCCGACTCACGGTTCTCGTCAAAACCGACGATCTGCGCACCAGCCTCATAGAGGGGCTGCTGACCGGCCTTGTGGCAGCCCTGCTCTCTGGAGCAATAGGTGTGGCCATTGCAACCCGGTTGCAAAAGCGCATCACCGATCCCTTGCGCAAGCTGACGAAAATCATGTTCGAGGTCGAACACACACAGAATTTTGAACAATCTGTCGATCACCACTCAGATGATGAGACCGGCGTTCTGGTCAACACCTTCAACAATATGCTGGGGCAAATCAGGGTTCGTGACGACCGTCTGGCGCAGCACAGGGAGCAGTTGGAGCACAAGGTTGAAGAGCGCACCCACGATTTGAAAATAGCCAAGGAATCAGCGGAGGATGCGAACGCCGCCAAGTCCGATTTTCTGGCGACCATGAGCCATGAAATCCGCACACCCATGAATGGCATGCTGGTCATGGCGGAACTTCTGGCCTCGGCCAATTTGACCAGCAAGCACCGGCGGTACGCCGATGTGGTGGTGAAATCAGGCCAGAGCCTGCTGACCATCATCAATGATATCCTCGACTTCTCGAAGATCGAATCTGGCAAAATGGATCTGGAGTGTATTGATCTCGACCCGGCCATGGTCGTCGATGACGTGCTCAACCTTTTCTGGGACAAGGCGTCCAGCAAGGGGCTGGATCTTGCAGGTTATATTGGGCCTGAAATCCCAAACTGCATTACTGGCGATCCCGTCCGACTGAACCAGATCGTTTCGAACCTGGTGAACAATGCGCTGAAATTCACGGACAAGGGCCACGTCAAAGTTACTGTGGATTGGGTAGAACAGCAGGGAAATCAGGTCATCAGATTCGCAATCTCTGACACCGGCATTGGAATTCCGCAAGACAAACTCGCCACCGTCTTTGAGTCATTTTCCCAGGCCGACCAGACAACGACGCGCAAATTTGGCGGCACAGGATTGGGACTTGCGATCTGCAAGCGGCTTGTTGGCGCAATGGAGGGAGAGATCTCCGTGTCAAGCGTTGAGGGTGAGGGATCGGAATTTTCATTCACTGTGGGAAATACCAAACGGTCTCAGCCTGATGAGTCCCAGTCTCAAGTAAAGTGCAACCGCCTTGGTAAGGGCATCGTCGCGGTTAAGGGACTGGCCACATGCCAGGCGATCATGGATTACCTCGCTGATCGCAGCATCGAGGCAGTGTCTGTAGATGCTGATGCTTTACTAAAAACAGATTTGCAGGATACGGATCTCATTCTGGCGGAACCGCACCTGATATCCGCGCTTCCGGAAATCCCAAAGCACCAGGCAGAGACACCTTTTATAATCAGCGTTTCCCAGCTGGGCGATGTGCAGTCCGATGAGCTGATTGGCTCGGGTCGGGCGCATGACGTGCTGATGCGCCCCGTTTCACGTAACGCAATTCATGAGCTCATCGACAGACTCGAGAAAGACGCGCCACGGGGCCGCACGCTGTTGGAGCAGCGCGCAAGCAAGAAACCTCCTGCATATCCGAATGCAGATGTGCTTGTTGCCGACGATAGCCCGGTCAACAGGGAGGTCGTAATTGAAGCGCTGAAACAGATGCAAGTAGCAGCGGATGTCGTGGAAGACGGCGCGGCCGCTGTGCGCGCAGCGACCGATAAACTTTACCATCTTATCTTCATGGATTGCAGTATGCCGGAGATGGACGGATTCGAAGCAACGCGGCGCATCCGCGAGTCTGAAAACGGCACCGGCCATCGGGTCCCCATTGTGGCCTTGTCGGCGCATGTGGCCGGGAGCAGCGCCGATGAATGGCAGCAAGCCGGGATGGACAGCTATCTTACCAAACCGTTCCGCATCACCGACCTCGTCGAGACATTTGAAGAATATTTGCCTGAGGAAATGCGCCAAACCGCTGAAATGGCGCCCTCTCAACCTGATCCTGAGGATCACAAACCGCACGTCGCTCTAGAGGACACGGACCAAGTACCGGTTATCGACGAGAGTGTGCTGTGCGAGGCGATTGGCTGTGACATGGGTGATCGGGGAGAACTGGTAATGCGCGTACTGTCTCTTTTTGAAGAACACGGACCACCGAGTTTGCTGAAGCTTGCCGAGTCGGCCCAGTCTCAGGGGAGCCAACAGATTAGTGACGCGGCCCATGCGCTGAAGTCAATGTGCCGAAATATTGGGGCGGTGAGACTGGGCGAAGCTTGCGACCGGCTTGAGCGGGAAGCGAAAGACGGCCGTATCGAAAACCTCATGGCCCAGCTGGCCAATCTTCAGGCGGAGCTTGTTGCTGTGCTGGACCGGATCAAACAGATACGGAGTGAAAGTCAGCAACAAGAAAGTGCGGAAATAGTGATGGTTTAAACCCCCGGCCAACCCTGTTTTGTCTGAACCGTGCCATGAGGGGCAACTGTTGAAAAATACAACCTCTGATACGTCTATTAAGGCTTCGATAATAAGAATGCATCAAACTCGTTTGAGCGTTTTCAGAACGCTTGTCCGGTCAAAAATGATTGAAACGCCTCATGGAAAATAACGGGGACCCCAGGTCAATCTCGAAAGGTGATTGTG
>JAJFHQ010000093.1 GCA_021775525.1 Hyphomicrobiales bacterium | reverse complement strand
AGATTATTTTCGTTGAAGGCAACTCACAGGACGATACCTGGGGAGAAATCCAACGCCAGAAAAAAGCCAATCCTGACCGCGATATCGTCGCGCTGAAGCAGCCGGGCAAGGGTAAAGCCGATGCAGTATGGACGGCATTTGACGCCGCCAAAGGCGATATCCTGATGATCCTCGACGGTGATCTCACCGTACCACCTGAAGACCTGGTGAAATTTTATGACGCCATCGCCAGCGGCAACGGTGAATTCGTCAACGGGACACGCCTCGTCTACCCGATCGAGAAAGACGCCATGCGCCTGCTCAATTATTTCGCCAATCACACCTTTGCGCGGGTCTTCTCCTACCTGCTCAATCAGCGCTTTTCAGATACTCTGTGCGGAACAAAGGTGCTGTCGCGCGATAACTACCAGAAACTAAAGGCCGGACGCGCCTATTTCGGAGATTTCGATCCTTTTGGCGATTTCGACTTGCTGTTTGGGTCTGCAAAGCTCAACCTCAAGATCGTGGAAGTGCCCGTACGCTACAGGGCGCGTGAATATGGTGAAACACAGATTTCCCGTTTCAGGCATGGCGTACTGCTCCTGCGTATGGTGGTTTTTGCCTTCCGCAAGTTGAAAATGATCTGAGATGTCCCGGGGGGCAGGTATTTGACGAGTCGCGTACGAGTGTGGTTGGCGGTTCTGGCCAAGTTTGCCGTTACGTTCGGCCTGCTGGCCTGGCTGCTTCACACTGTCAACTGGAACCTGCTGCTTGAGCGGATAGCCGGCATCCGTACAGGACCGCTCATACTGGCAATCTTCCTTTTGATTGCAATTGTTCTGCCCGTTGCACGCCGATGGAACCTTATCGTCGCTGCTCTTGGCGGCAGCATCACCTTTTTCAATGCTCTTCGCATGACGCTGATGACGGTGCTGATAAATCAGTCCGTACCCTCAAACCTTGGAGGGGATGCCTACCGGGTTGTAGCGACCAGCCGGTCCGGCATGCCATGGAAGCGGGCAACGCTTGCCGCGATCGTCGACCGGCTTATCGCACTCGTGGCACTGGCAATGGTTGCCCTGCTTGGTGTTTTGGCTCTGCTGGACCACGCCGAGCTTGAGAATCACCGTCTTCTGGCGTTACTCGGCACCTGCCTTATCGTCGGCGGCTCATTTGCAGCCTGGTTGTTTTTTCGCTCCAGTGCCGCGGAAAAGCTGGCCGACGGCATGTCAATCCTGCGGCGGTTGATTGATGCGTTGGGCGCATTGCTCCACCAGCCGGCAAACACGGCCTACCTTGTTGTGCTCTCGATCATCGTTCAATGCATAACAATTGCTGTGATGTGCCTGGTCGCGATAAATGTCGGGCTTAATGTGCCCCTGTTTCCGATGGTCGGGGTTTGCGCATTGGGCCTGCTCATCTCAAGATTGCCCGTGTCGTTCGGCGGCTGGGGTGTCCGGGAGGGAACACTGGTCCTTGGGTTCGCACCGTTTGGCGTTTCACGTGAAGCCGCACTTGCGGCATCCATAACCTACGGTTTGACGGAACTGGCTGCTGCTATCATTGGCGGCATACTTTGGGCGCTCTTGTCAGCAGTTGCAGACACAAAGGCCGGTCAAAAAAGGCATGCATCATGAAAAAAGCACTGATCACCGGCATAACCGGGCAGGATGGTTCCTATCTTGCCGAGTTGCTCATTGACAAGGGATACGAGGTCCATGGCGTCGTGCGCCGGAGCAGCGTGTTCAACACCGATCGCATCGACCATATTTACCAGGATCCGCACGAAAGAAATTCACGGCTGTTTCTGCACTATGGCGATCTGACCGACAGTACGAGCCTGCGCGGGATACTGGAAAAAACCAGGCCCGACGAGGTCTACAATCTCGGTGCGCAGTCACATGTCAGGGTGAGTTTTGATTTACCGGAATACACCGCCGACACCGTGGCGATGGGGGCTTTACGCCTGCTCGAGGCTATACGCGATTACAACAATACCCACGGGCGCAACATCAAAATGTACCAGGCGAGCTCATCGGAAATGTTCGGTTCCGCACCCCCGCCCCAATCGGAGGCCACACCGTTCGAGCCCTGCAGTCCCTACGCGGTTGGCAAGGTGGCCGCATATTGGCATTGCAGAAACTATCGCGATGCCTACGGCATGTTCATCTGCAACGGTATCCTGTTCAACCATGAGAGCCCGCGCCGGGGCGAAACCTTCGTGACCCGGAAAATCACGCGCGCGCTTGGCCGTATCAAGCATGATCTCCAGTCAACCCTTTATCTGGGAAACCTGGATGCCAAGCGCGACTGGGGACATGCCAAGGACTATGTTGAGTCAATGTGGATGATGCTGCAGCACGATGAGCCAGACGATTATGCCGTCGCCACCGGCGAAGCCCATTCTGTGAAGGAATTTCTCGAGGCCGCTTTCACCTATGCCGAGCTCGATTGGGAGAAATATGTCTCCATCGACAAGCAATATCTGCGCCCCAACGAGGTCGACTTCCTGCAAGGCGACCCGGGCAAGGCCCGCGACAAGTTGGGGTGGAAACCCCGCATCAGCTTTACCGAACTGGTGCAGTCCATGGTCGACGCCGATATGGAACTGGCGGCGCGCGAGAAGACGCTACTGGATGCCGGCCACGACGTGCGTATTTCAGGAGGCGCCCGCCGTGTCTGAGGGAGCGCGTGTCACTCCGGCAGCCCCTGCCCCCGATAGCAGGATATACGTGGCCGGGCACCGCGGGCTGGTCGGCTCTGCCATCGTCAGGAAACTTGAAAGCTCGGGCTACGGTAATCTCGTTGCGCGGTCCAGCAAGGAACTCGACCTACGAGACGCCAGCGCAGTCGAAACCTTTTTTGAAACCGAAAAGCCCGAATTCATTTTCCTGACCGCAGCCAAAGTTGGTGGCATTCTCGCCAATGACACCTACCGCGGTGATTTTATCCGCGACAATCTTCTCATTCAGCTCAATGTCATCGACGCGGCCCGCCGCCATGGTGCTGCCAAGCTCCTGTTTCTTGGCTCGACATGTGTTTACCCGAGAGACGCCCCCCAGCCGATCAGGGAAGATTACCTGATGACCGGCCCGCTGGAACCGACCAATTCAGCCTACGCCGTGGCCAAGATCGCCGGGCTTGAGATGATTGACGCCTACCGCACTCAATATGGCTTTAACGGCATCTCCATCATGCCCACCAACCTTTACGGCCCGCAGGATAATTTTGACCCGGAGACCAGCCACGTCCTGCCGGCGCTTATCCGGCGTTTCCACGAAGCAAAAGTCGGTGGCGAGAAAGC
>JAJFHQ010000092.1 GCA_021775525.1 Hyphomicrobiales bacterium | reverse complement strand
CGGCCTCACATACGCGGCGCTCAAAGGGGCCAATCCGAGAATCGTCTGCGCCCATCTCTCCGCCTATGGCCGTGAAGGGTCGCGGGCCAGCTGGCCTGGCTTCGATTACCTGATGCAGGCGGAGGCAGGATATTTTGCGCTCACCGGCGAGCCCGATACGCCACCCACGCGCTTTGGTCTCTCGGTCGTCGACCAGATGACCGGCCTGGCGCTGGCCTACGCGCTACTTGCCGGGCTTACGGGCGCGCGGGTGTCAGGCGTTGGCCGCGATATGGATGTAAGCCTGTTCGACATCGCCATGTGCAACACCGCCTATCCCGCCATCTGGTACCTGAATGAAGGCCATGTGCAGGAGCGCCTGCCGCGCTCGGCCCACCCGTCGTTGACGCCGTGTCAGCTCTATACTTCAAAGGACGGCTGGATTTTCATCATGTGCAACAAGGAGAAGTTCTGGCCGAACCTCTGCCATGCGATCGGCAAACAGGAGTGGGTGGAAGATCCGCGATTTGCGCGCTTCAAGAACCGCCTTGAGAACCGCACGCTGATCCAGAATCTGCTTGATAAGGAGCTCTCGCAAAAAACCACTGCCGAATGGCTTGAAATTTTTGCCGGTACTGTTCCCGCATCTCCCATCAACGACATAGCCGCGGCTCTCGACAATCCGTTCGTGGCCGAACGCGAGGGTGTGCAGACGCTCAACCTTGAGGGCCATGGCGACTATCGCATGGTGGCGTCTCCGGTCCTTTCCGGCGGCGCAAAGACTCCCGCAAACCCGGCCCCGAAACTGGGACAGCACACCGAGGAAATCCTTGAGGGCATTGGTTACACGACAGAGCAATTGCAAGTTTTGCGTAAATCAAAGGCGATCTGAATCATGGCTGAAGACGTACTCCTCACCCAGACAGATGCGCGTGGTATCGCCACGCTGACCCTCAACCGGCCCCAGGTCAACAACGCCTATAACGGCGAGATGATCGAGGCGCTGGTTGAACGAATCGAGACCTTGGGAGCCGATGATTCAATCCGCGTGATCCTTCTGCGGGGAAATGGCCGCCATTTCCAGGCTGGCGCTGATCTCAACTGGGTTCAGGAGAGCGTGACAGCAACCCTTGAGGAAAACCTCATCACCTCACGGATAACGGGTAAGGCTTTCTGGGGGCTGGTGGCCTGTCCAAAACCGACTATTGCGCTCATACATGGCGGCTGCTTTGGCGGCGGCACGGGAATCGCCGCATCATGCGATATTGTCGTCGCGGAGGAGAGCGCTGTCTTCGCCATCACCGAGGCGCGCTGGGGCCTTGTGCCAACTCCCATCATGCCACAACTGCTTTCCCGGCTTGGTCCCGCACGCTTGCGCCGGTATGCCATGACCTGTGAACGCTTTGATGCCAAACGGGGATTTGACATTGGCTTTGTTGATGAGGTTTGCGGTGAGGGTAAATTGGATGAAGCCGTCGAATCCATCCTGGATGCCCTGCTTCATTGTCCACCGGCGGCGCTTTCAGCAATCAAGGCCGATGCGTTGCGGTTTGCCGGTCTTGAGTTCAGCGATGAAGAGTTTGAGGACATGGCAAGGGCCCATGCCTCGCGTCGGGGAACCGAAGAGGCGGCCGAGGGTGTAAAGAGTTTCCTGGAGAAGAGAAAGCCGAGCTGGTATCCTGGTAATTGATAGAATTCACCGCCACGTTTCCGACCAAATCCCGGTTTAGGGAGCGGGCGTGTATAACTGGATACAACCGATTCAGCAGGAGGTCTGCATGACCGCCATCTCTATACCCATCGTCTGATCCGCGGCCTGTAGACCAACTCATCTCTACAATCAAGCGAAGCCCTGTTCGCGTGCTCCGCCCTGGCCGCAGACATCGAATTTTACTCGATTGTTTTTTGTGGGGCAGGAGCGAAGCCCATGTTGTCCCGACTTGAAAATCTGATTGATCCCTTCCGTGAGACGGACGTAGAGCGTCCGCCGACGGAATTGATTCCATTCTACTGGCATTTCCTGCGTCAGTATTGGCCTGTATTCGCTGCCGTGTTGGTGACAGGCTTTCTCGCAGCCGTGATAGAGGTCGCGCTGTTTACCTATCTTGGCGAGATCGTTGACCTTGTAAAAGACGCGAAGGACGCGAGCACATTCTTGTCGGATCACGGGCAGTTGCTCGTCTGGATGGCGTTTGTTGCAATGGTCGTGCGGCCAATTCTGTTCGCCATCCATACGATCCTTGCCAACCTCGCGATCATTCCCAACTTTACGAGCCTAATCCGCTGGCAGACGCATCGTTATGTGCTGCGTCAGAGCCTCGCCTTCTTCCAGGGAGATTTTGCCGGGCGCATCGCCAACAAGATCATGCAGACAGCACCAAGCCTGCGCGAGTCGGTTGTCGAGCTTATCGACACGGTCTGGTTTGTGGCGATCTACACGATCATCGCGCTGGTGCTTTTCTTTCAAGCTGATGTGCGCCTGATGGTGCCACTTGCCCTTTGGGTCCTGGGCTTTGTCGGGGCGCTGGCCTATTTCGTGCCGCGCATCAAGCAGCGCGCCACGACTATGTCGGAGGCGCGCTCAGCACTCACGGGCCGTATTGTGGACAGTTATACGAACATTCTGACGGTCAAGCTGTTCGCTCATGCAGACCGTGAGGACGACTATGCGCGTGTGGCCATTACCGACCAGACGAATAAGTTCCGGGATGAAATACGCCTTATCACGGCAATGGAAATTTGCGTCTGGACTTTGAATGGCGTTCTGATTGTTGCCACCTGCGCGCTGGCTCTCTGGCTCTGGGGGCAAGGGATCATCACCATCGGCGCGATTGCGCTCGTGATGGGTCTCGTAATCCGCATCAACAATATGGCCGGGTGGGTCATGTTCGTCATCACCAGCGTGTTTGAGAATATCGGGACGGTACAGGAAGGCCTCGACACGATCTCGGAGCCACATGCGATTGTGGACCAGGCAGGTGCCAAAGCGCTCTGTGTGAAACGCGGTGAGATACACTATGAAGCTGTGGGTTTTCACTACGGAAAGGACACAGGCGTCATCGACGATCTGACACTCAGCATCAAGCCCGGCGAGAAGGTCGGACTTGTGGGGCGTTCGGGTGCGGGCAAATCAACACTCGTCAATCTGCTGTTGCGCTTTTACGACCTGGAGAAAGGGCGCATCACTATTGACGGGCAGGATATTGCACGGGTTACTCAGGATAGCTTAAGGGCGCAGATCGGTATGGTGAC
Source organism: Hyphomicrobiales bacterium (assembly GCA_021775525.1). Classification (GTDB taxonomy): domain Bacteria; phylum Pseudomonadota; class Alphaproteobacteria; order Rhizobiales; family Methyloligellaceae; genus UBA2767. The sequence continues at coordinate 35,262 of JAJFHQ010000092.1, read as the reverse complement.
GCAGGATGCCTCGCTGCTGCACCGTTCCGTGCTCGATAATATTCTTTATGGCGCTGAGCGTGCGGATGAGAAAGCTGTCATTGCGGCAGCCCGGCAAGCCCATGCGCATGAGTTCATCCTCGGGCTTGAAGACAGAAACGGCCGCACAGGCTATCAGGCCCATGTGGGCGAGCGCGGGGTGCAGCTTTCAGGGGGGCAGCGTCAGCGGATTGCCATCGCCCGGGTGCTTCTCAAAAATGCGCCGATACTGATCCTCGATGAAGCAACATCCGCACTCGACTCAGAGGTCGAGGCGGCAATCCAGGATCAGCTTGTCAATCTGATGAAAGGAAAAACTGTGATTGCCATTGCTCACAGGCTCTCCACGATTGCTGCCATGGACCGGCTGGTGATTATGGATCAGGGCAGTATCATCGAGCAGGGCACACATAAAGCGCTCATCAAGGCGGGTGGCATATATGCCCAGCTTTGGACGCGGCAGTCAGGAGGCTTTCTGGTTGAAGACAAGGTGGCGTAACGGAGCTCAGCTACTCAGCTCTCAAACCCGCCCGTTTGCCGCAAGCCTTCACCCAGCACCATTGCCGCCGCCGTCACCAGGTTGAGTGAACGCCGCCCCTCGGCCATGGGCACGAGGACGCGCACGTCTGCAATAAGATGAACCTCCTCCGGAACGCCAGCGCTTTCGCGTCCCAGCAGCAGGATGTCGTCATCCCGGTATTCGTAAGCCGTGTATTGAGTTTCGGCCTTGGTCGTCAGCAATATGAGGCGCTGCCCTTTTCCCGCACGCCAGTTCTCGAAAGCTTCGAACGACGCGTGCCGGGTGATGCGCGTATGCTCGATATAGTCGAGACCCGCCCGCCGGAGCGCCCGGTCACTGACATCGAAGCCCGACGGCTCAATGACATGCACATCCACGTCAAGACAGGCGGCAAGGCGCAGAATCGCACCCGTATTTTGTGGAATATCCGGCTGGTAGAGCGCGAGATGCATGGGTGTTTCCCGGGTCCGGTGGCACTGGATCGCAGCGTTTGTCTGCTGCAGTTCGTGACCCTTGGCCGTAATGAAATAAATTTACTTAACCCGTGTCTAGACTTTCGCGCGCAAGGGTGCAAAAAGGTTGTGAATCGGGACCATCCTAACCAGAGCGTGTTGCCTGAGAGTTTTCGGCAGGGTGGAAACAATTTTTGGGGGTAACGGTCCATCACGCGATGGAGCAAGTTCGGTGAGCGGTAGCCAGAATTTTATGCGGTTGCCATACATAGCCTAGAGTTCATCACCTCAACCCTTGAAACTTTGGTTGTTTAAGGAGGATCGGCGCCGTGGCCCAGAAACCAACCGAACCTAACCGCCGGGATTTCATGACCATTGCCGCAGTATCATTCGCAGCCGTCGGCGGCGCGGCATCCTTATGGCCGTTCATCGACCAGATGAACCCGGACGCCTCTGCGCTCTCGCTGGCTACCATCGAGGTTGATCTCTCGCCAATCGAGGAGGGACAGTCAATTACCATCTCCTGGCGCGGCAAGCCGGTTTTCATACGTCATCGTACGGGGAAAGAAATCGAGGAAGCCAAGGGCGTTAAGATGGCGGATCTTCCCGATCCCGATGCCCGCAACGGCAATCTCAAGGACGATGCACCCGCCACCGATATCAACCGGGTTAAAGACAAGAATGAGAAATGGCTGGTTCTGGTCGGCATCTGCACCCATTTGGGCTGTATCCCGAAGGGCCAGAGAATTGGCGATGCCAAGGGCGAATATGGCGGCTGGTTCTGCCCCTGCCACGGGTCGCATTACGATACGGCAGGGCGCATCCGCAAAGGCCCCGCGCCGAGGAACCTTGATGTTCCAACATTCGAGTTCGTTTCCGACACCAAGATCAAGATCGGCTAGGGGGAGATAATGGCGCACGAATCGACCTTTAAGCCCGGGAACAGCATTTCGAAGTGGTTCGACGACCGGCTGCCTATCGAGCGGATGATGCATGACCAGTTCGGCGTCTTCCCGATGCCGCGCAACCTGAACTATCTATGGACCTTTGGCGGCATTCTTACGTTTTTTCTCGTCGTGCAACTTTTGACAGGCATCGTGCTGGCCATGCATTACGTGCCGCACGAGGGACATGCCTTCGACAGCGTTGAGCACATCATGCGAGATGTGAACTGGGGCTGGCTGCTGCGCTACATGCACGCCAATGGTGCTTCGATGTTTTTCCTCGCAGCCTATATCCATATCGCGCGCGGGATGTATTACGGCTCTTACAAGGCCCCGCGTGAGATTCTGTGGATCCTGGGTGTGCTGATTTTCGTTGTGATGATGGCGACCGCCTTCATGGGCTACTCGCTGGTCTGGGGGCAGATGAGCTTCTGGGCGGTGACGGTCATTACCAACCTGTTCTCATCCCTCGATTCCATAGTGTCAGGACTTGGCACGGGCATAGTGGAATGGATTTGGGGCGGGTTCTCCGTGGGCAATCCGACACTGAACCGTCTGTACTCGCTGCACTACCTGCTGCCATTCGTGATTTGCGGCCTCGTGGTGCTGCATATCTGGGCGCTGCATATACCCGGCAGCAATAACCCGACCGGCATCGACATTAAAACCAAGTCAGACTCGATCCCCTTCACGCCTTACTACACGGTGAAGGATGGCTTCGCGATGTGCGTGTTCGTGATGTTGTTCGCGGCATTCGTTTTCTACGCGCCAAATTATCTCGGGCACCCGGACAACTATGTTGAAGCCAATCCCCTGGCGACGCCGCCGCATATCGTTCCGGAATGGTATTTCCTGCCCTATTACGCGATCTTGCGGGCAATTCCAGACAAGCTGTTTGGTGTCATTGCCTTCGCCGGCTCGATCTCCATACTGTTGTTCCTGCCCTGGCTTGATACCTCCAAGGTGAGATCTTCGCGTTACCGGCCGATCTACAAATGGTTCTTCGCGCTCTTCATGATCGACGTCCTGGTGCTGGGCTATCTGGGCGCCAAGCCGCCGGAGGGCCTCTACCTGATCGTCGGGCGTCTCGCCACGGCTTACTATTTCCTGCATCTCCTGGTCGTCCTGCCATTGCTGGGATGGATTGAGAAACCCTCCGCCATGCCGGGCAGCATTACCGATGATGTACTCGGCAAAAAACCGGCAGGCGCCAAATGACGGTGATGGGAGAAAGAGCCATGAAGATGATCACATCATCATTCGTGAAACATGCCGCAAGGATTGTGAGTATCACGCTTCTGGGTGTTACGCTCGGCCACTCGCCCGCGCAATCTGCCGGTGACTTGCCTGAAATCAAGGCCCAGAGCTGGAGCTTTTCCGGTCCGTTCGGCACTTTTGACCGTGGGCAGCTTCAACGTGGCTTCAAGGTTTACAAGGAAGTCTGCTCGGGGTGTCACGGGTTGCGCCAGTTGCATTTCCGAAATCTCGGCGAAGCCGGCGGCCCGGAGTTCGGCGAAGCGGAAGTGAAAGCTTTGGCAGCCGAGGTTGAAGTGAAGGATGGTCCCAACGAGGAAGGTGAGATGTTTGAGCGTCCCGGCAAGCCGTCGGACGCGTTCGTCTCCCCGTTCCCGAACGAGAATGCAGCGCGTGCTGCCAACAATGGCGCTAACCCCCCTGATTTGTCACTCATGGCCAAGGCGCGCGTGGGCGGGCCGGATTACATCTACGCCTTGATGGTTGGCTACAAGGAGCCACCCGAAAAGATGAAAGTGTCAGAAGGCATGAGCTATAATGATGTCTTTCCGGGTCACCAGATCGCCATGGCCGCCCCGCTCAGCGAGGAGTCGGTCGAATATAGCGATGGCACCAAGCCAACCCTTGATAATCACGCCAAGGACGTTTCTGCCTTTCTGATGTGGGCAGCTGAACCGAAGCTTGAAGAGCGCCACAAGCTCGGCTTCCGTTTCATGATCTACCTGCTGCTGCTCTCAGGTCTTCTTTATCTCGCCAAGCGCAGGATCTGGAGTCGCTTGAAGCATTAAACATCAGGCAAGAACGTGGACAAGAAAAAGGCCCCATCAGCGGGGCCTTTTTGCATTGTGTCTGAATTACAAAGTGTAATCGCCTCAATCAGCAGCTCAGGTCAAAGCTCCGTCACCAGCCAGATATCGTCCAACGTCTATATAATCGATGACAAGAGATATCGTGATCGTTGCAAGCAGGACCCTCAGATAAATCCCGAAGACTGAAGTTTGCGAGTGGTGGTTGAGACGCTTCCATAGATAGATCGCCAGTGGTGTCCAGAACAGCATATGAGGCAATCCGAGAAGACGCACATACCCAACCTGGTCAAACAGCCAACCCATAAACGTGGCCATCACGCCCATGGTTGCAAGAATGGCGACAGCCTCAATATGGCCAATACGAAATTTGCCGTCTGTTCTGCGTATAAGGAAAAGGACCGCGGCAACATTTATGATGCCCATCCACATGACCCAGATATAGACCCAGGTCGGTCCGTTTGCGATGTGTTCCTCGAGCGTCATCTAACCCAATCTCCAGGGTGGTCACGATATGGCAGTGTGATTGCCCACGTGACGTTACCCCGGATGCGGGTGCGTAACCACACCAGCTCACCCGGTTGTGACCGGGCAAACTCTGGCACTTCCTGCTCTGGTGGTCCTAGTGCTTGATACCGGCGTGGGCTTGGCTTCCCCATATTTCCTTGATCCGGGCATCGCGTCCGCAGCCATAGCGGTAAACTTTGTAGCGGACTGGGTTCCGGGTGTAATAATTCTGGTGATAGCCTTCAGCCTTGTAGAACGCACCGGCTTTGACGATCGGTGTCACAATGTTTGTGCCCAGGACCGCTGCGGCCTTCTTCTTTGATGCCAACGCAATGTTCCGCTCGGCGTCGTTGGCAACAAATACGCCTGTCTTGTAGCTGGCGCCCCGGTCACAGAACTGACCACCCGCGTCGGTCGGGTCGACGCTGCGCCAGAATACGTGAAGCAGCCGGTCATAGCTCACTTTGTCAGGGTTGTAGACAATCTTCACGGCTTCATAGTGCCCGGTGCCGCCACCGGAAATAGTCTTGTAGGACGCAGTCTTGGCGCTGCCGCCGATATAGCCCGACGTGGTGCTGAGGACACCGGCCACCTTGTCAAAGTCGGATTCAACACACCAGAAGCAGCCGCCGGCGAAGATAGCCACCTTGCTTTTTACAGCAGCATGGATGGGGGTTGTAATTCCAGCAAGCAGGACCGCGACGAGCGCAGTAAAAGTCAAAAGCAGTGAACGGGGCATGGGGGAACTCCAGTCCGTTGATCGGGAATGTTTATATGTTCGCGCTGTCGGCTCAGGCCGTTTTCGGCTTGAAGGTTAGGGCAAGGCCATTGTTGCAATAGCGTTTGCCGGTGGGCTTGGGGCCATCGTTAAAGATATGACCCTGATGCCCTTCGCAACGCGCGCAGTGATATTCGGTGCGTGGAAAGAGGAGTTTGAAATCCGTCTTGGTTTCCACGTGACCCGAGATAGCCCGGAAAAAGCTCGGCCAGCCGGTACGGCTGTCATATTTGGTGCTGCTGTCAAACAGCGCCAGGTCACAGCCGGCGCAGTGAAAAATTCCGGCACGTTTTTCTTTGTCCAGCGGGCTGGAAAAAGCACGCTCCGTACCTTCCTTGCGAAGGATATTATAGCGCGCCGCGCTTAGGCGCTTGCGCCACTCTGCATCACTCAGTTTGAGTTTGGTAATCGTTGCGGCCATCACGTTGCCTGCTCCGGTCATCATGCTGCTCGCGCCGGCCATGGCAAGCACGGCACCGGCGCCAAGTATTTGCAGAAACTGTCTCTTTGTCTGATCCATGTTTGAAGGCCTCCTGTGGTGAGGGCTGATCTTTGTCTTCTGATACCAGTAACGGGCGGGCGAAGACTTTGGATGCACGCGACACTGCGGGAAGTATGGCTCAGCTTGGCCACAAATGAAAAGGCCCCGCCGGGGCGGGGCCTTTGTGCTGGCCGGCCGCCTCAGTGTGTATTCGGCCCGGCCAGCATCTCTGGGAGCTCGAGTTAGTTCTTCTTCATCATGGTGTCTTTTTTCATCATGGCGTCTTTTTCCATGGCCGCGCAGTCCTTCGCCATGGCGTCATGTTTCATCTTGTCTTCTTTTGACATCATGGTGTCTTTTTTCATGCCATCTTTCTTCATCATGGCATCTTTTTTCATGGCCGCGCAGTCCTTCACCATGGCGTCATGTTTCATCATGGCTTCTTTTTTCATCATCTCGTCTTTCATCATGGCGTCTTTTTTCTTGTCCATGGCGAAAGCCGGGCCGGCCAGCATGATTGAAGCCGCAAGTACGGATAGGGTAAGAGTGCGTTTTGACATGAGTTCCTCCTGAAAAGGCGTTTGAATCGCTTCTATGCCTTCCAGTAACGGCACCCATGAGAATTTAGATGCGTTAGCTTTGCCCAACGAGCTTTCGCTCGACAAAATCCAGCCGGTCCTGGCCCCAGAAAACCTCACCCTCGATGACATATGAAGGCGCACCGAACGCGCCCCGAGCCAGGGCATTTTCGGTGTTTTTCGTCCAGATGTTCGCTGCTTCTTCAAGCGACATTGAACCTCGAAGCGTATCTGCATCCAGCCCTGCGCGGGCGGCGGCTTCATTCTGGACACCGGCGTCGGCAGGATCCTCATTCAACTCCCATAGCGAGCGGCCAATCTCGGTGGCTAGCCTCAGCGCATCTCCACCGGTTTCCTGGGCGGCAATGACGAGCCGCACCCCCTCTGTTTCATCATGAGGGAAAAACTCAGGTTCCTGCAAAAAAGGAATGCCGAGGTGCGCCACCCAGCGTTTCATGTCCACGAGGCGATAGGCCTGGCGCGCGGGTGCGCGTTTGGGCAGTGGCAGTCCTCCAGTTTGTGCGAAAATCACGCCCATCTGGGCCGGCCTGGTAGTGACAGTGGCGCCGTGTTCCTTTGCCAATTTCGCAAGGCGTTCCCCGCCCATGTAGGACCAGGGTGAATTGAGCGTGAAATAGTAATCGATCTGCGTCATGGGAGGTCTCCGGATGAAGGGGCAGTGTGCGCGGGTGGGTCCTAGGGCTACCATTCCCCGCCCATTGCGGCCAGAGGCGCTTGAGCAGAAGAATTATTCCTTTGGAAGAATTGTGCAGGCGGCTAATCTCACGCTGCAAGGGCGATTTCAGGTCATTCGGTCAGATTGATAAGTAAGGTGAGGTGAGGACATGTTGTTTTCCTGGTCCAGGCGATCCCTTCTGACGGCCATGGGCGCTTCAGCCTTTGCCCTGATGCATGACACCCAAGCTTGTGCGGTGGAGAGATCGGGCAAGCCCAAGGGCGCCGTGATCCTGACTTTCACCGGCGATATTGCCGTTTCCAACAGAGCGGCATCAGACCCGAAGCTTGACGGTTTCATGAAATATCATGAGATCGAGTTCAAGCGCGCCTTCGCCTTCGACATCACCATGCTTGAGGAATTCCCGATCAAGGAAATCAAATGCCAGCCGCCACAATATTCCTCATCCGTGACATTTCAGGGACCCCTGTTGCGAGACGTCCTCAAGGCGCTTGGCGCTGAATGCGCATCGATCCAGACCCGTGCGCTTGATGGCTACACAGTTGATTTGACGGGTGAACAAATTGTTGCAAAAGACTGGATTCTGGCAACACGCATAGACGGCCGTCCTTTGGGCATTGGCGGCAAGGGTCCCTTATGGATGATACATACCCCGTCAGCGGAGAAAGTACCTGAAGAAGAAGAGCAAAACTGGCCGTGGGCGTTGTTCTATATACAGGTCAAGAAGTAGCGCTTGCGGCAGGGGGCATAGGGCATGACAAAAACCGTTCTTGGCATTATGGGCGGCAGCGGTGTGTATGACCTGCCGGGCCTGGTGAACACGCGTTCAAAGCGCATTCACACACCCTGGGGCGAACCGTCGGATGAGTTGGGATTTGGCGAGATTGACGGGTTGCCGCTGGTGTTCCTGCCACGACATGGGCGCGGCCACCGTATCGGGCCCAGCCAGATCAATTATCGTGCCAATATTGATGCCATGAAGCGGGCCGGGGTGACGGACCTCGTATCCGTCTCTGCCTGCGGCTCGTTTCGCGAAGAACTCAAGCCAGGCACTTTCGTAATTGTTGATCAGTTTATCGACCGGACATTCGCGCGTGAGAAAAGCTTTTTCGGTCCGGGCTGCGTGGCCCATGTGGCATTTGCCGACCCCATCAGCCCGGCACTTGCAGACGAAGTTGAGAAGGCTGCAAAGCTTGAGAAGCTGGAGCACCAGCGCGGAGGCACTTATCTCGTCATGGAAGGTCCGCAATTTTCAACCCGTGCGGAATCACATCTCTACCGTTCCTGGAATTGCGATGTCATTGGCATGACCAATATGCCCGAGGCCAAGCTCGCCCGCGAAGCGGAGATTTGCTACGCCACGGTTGCCATGGTGACGGACTATGATTGCTGGCATGAAGATCATGAAGATATCGACATCAAGGTGTTGCTGCAGACCCTGCATGACAATGTAGACAAGGCCACACGCCTGATTGGCAGGCTGGCAAGTGATATGCCACGTGAGCATTCGCCCTGCTCCGTGGGTTCCGACACGGCGCTGGATATCGCAATCATCACGGCGCCAGAAGCGCGCGACCCTGAACTGATGAGCAAGCTGGATGCGGTAGCGGGCCGTGTTCTTTAGAGAAAGGCAAGAAGAGGAATACAGGAAAATGACTGAAACCGATCTCCGCGCCCTCATACGCACCATTCCTGACTATCCCAAGCCCGGCATCCTGTTTCGTGACATCACCACGTTGCTGGGCGATGCCGCGGGTCTGACTGCGTGCGTAAAACAGTTAGCTGCGCCCTACACTGACCAGAACATTGCTGCGGTTGCCGGCATCGAGGCGCGCGGGTTTATCCTAGGGGGAGCCATTGCCGACCGGCTGAGCTGCGGCTTCGTACCCATTCGCAAGAAGGGTAAGTTGCCGGCCAAGGCCATCGGCCAGGATTATGAACTCGAATATGGCGTGGATGTCATCGAGATCCACGATGATGCCGTGACAAAGGGCGAGCGCGTCCTGCTGGTGGATGACCTGATTGCGACGGGTGGTACGGCAGAGGCAGCCGTGAAACTCCTGCAAAAACTGGATGCGGACATCATTGCTGCAGCTTTTGTGATTGACTTGCCAGACCTTAAAGGCCGCAAACGGGTTGAGGCGCTTGGCATAGATTGCCATACGTTGATCGAGTTCGAAGGGGACTGAGGCGCCACTCTCATGAAAATAGACGGCAAACAATTCCGCACTATCTGGGTTGATAAGGATGGCTGGACGGTCGGCATTATCGACCAGACCAAACTTCCACACAGCTTTGAGACCAAGGGGCTGAAAAGCGCTGACGATGCGGCCTATGCAATCAAGCATATGCTGGTGCGAGGTGCGCCTCTGATTGGCGCAACGGCAGCTTACGGCATCTGCCTGGCGCTTCGCGAGGATACATCGGACGTTCATCTGGATGCTATGGCGGACATGCTTCTGGCGACCAGGCCAACGGCGGTCAACCTGCGCTGGGCGGTTGATGAGATGCTGCACACAGTGCGAAACCTGCCGCGCAAGAAGCGGGTTATCGCAGCCTATGCACGCGCGGCGGAAATTTGCGACGAGGACGTGGAGATGTGCCGCATGATCGGCGTTCACGGCCTCAAACTCATTGAGGAAATTGCCCGGAGCAAGAAGGGCAAACCGGTCAACGTCCTGACCCATTGCAATGCAGGCTGGTTGGCGACGGTTGATTGGGGCACGGCCACGTCACCCCTTTACCAGGCCCATGAAGCGGGTATTGCCATCCATGTGTGGGTAGATGAAACCCGGCCCCGCAACCAGGGCGCTGCACTGACCGCGTTCGAGTTGGGTCATGAAGACATTGCCCACACCATCATCGCCGACAATGCGGGCGGACACCTCATGCAGCGCGGCGATGTTGACCTGGTGATGACCGGTACGGACCGCACAGCCGCCAATGGAGATGTCGCCAACAAGATCGGTACCTATCTCAAGGCGCTCGCGGCCGCCGACAACGAAATCCCGTTCTACGTGGCACTGCCCCATACCACCATTGACTGGACGCTTCAGGACGGTTTTGAAATCCCGATCGAGGAGCGAGGGTCAGAAGAAGTGACGCAAATGACCGGGCGCACAAGCGAAGGCGAGGTGATCACGGTGGACATTGCCGCTCCGGGAAGCCCTGCGGCCAACCCGGCGTTTGATATCTCGCCTGCGCGCCTCGTAACCGGGCTTATTACAGAGCGCGGCGTTTGCGAGGCAAGCCTCGATGGATTGCTTGGGCTGTATCCGGAAATGATCGATGACGAATAATGCTGATGAGCTTTGGCTTCGGCAGGAGATCATCGACACGGCAGTTGCCATGTCGGGTAAGGGGCTCTCACCGGGCACCTCGGGCAACGTATCGGCTCGGCAAGGTGGGGGAATGCTCATCACTCCGACCGGCATGACCTATAACGATCTGATCCCCGAAGACATTGTATTCATTGATAAAAATGGTGCTTTGAATGAGAGTTCGCGCAAGCCCTCAAGCGAATGGCGCTTTCACTTTTCCGCATATGCATCACAAGGCGGTGCAAATGCTATCGTCCACACCCATTCGCGTTTTGCGACCGCACTCGCCTGCGCCCGCAAGCCCATCCCCGCTTTCCACTACATGGTTGCGGTCGCGGGTGGAAATGACATCCCGCTTGCGGACTATGCCACCTTTGGGACAAGTGAGTTGGCCGATGCCGTTGCCATGGCACTTGCAGATCGCAAGGCTTGCCTGATGGCCAATCATGGGCAGATTGCCTGCGGAGAAACTCTCGAAGCGGCGCTTGATCTGGCGCGCGAGGTTGAATCTTTGGCGGCTCAATATGTCGCTGCACTGCAAGTGGGTGATCCGTATATTCTGGACGATGAGGAAATGAGCCGGGTGATTAAGCGCTTCGAAAATTACGGGCAGCAGGAAAAGTCCTAAAGGACTTCATTGAGCCATGAGACGGTGGTTCGCGCTTTTGCCGTAGCTTCTTTATCGCTCTTGTAAATTTTCTCATCATGAAATCCGATTGGAAACCAGCCGCGACCGTCCTCCATGTCACGGCGGTATTCTTCAAAACCGTATGAGCCGTCAGGCCGGATAAAAAAATCCACGCAGCGATCACCGTCAGGCGTTTCGATTGAACGCAGGACCCTGTTTTTCTCTGGAGGTTTACCTGTCATCAGGTTGCAAAGCGGAAGTGCAGAAGGTCACCATCCTTGACAATGTATTCTTTACCTTCCAATCGCATCTTTCCTGCTTCCTTGGCCGCCTGTTCACCACCGAGCGTGATGAAGTCGTCATAGCTGATGGTTTCCGCACGGATAAAGCCCTTTTCGAAATCCGTGTGAATGACGGCAGCGGCCTTCGGGGCAGGTGTGTCTTGCTGTACCGTCCAGGCTCGAACTTCCTTTTCGCCAGCCGTGAAATAGGTGATGAGATCAAGCAAATGGTAGCCAGCACGTATTAGCCGGTCGAGCCCGGGTTCTGAAAGACCAAGTTCGGCAAGGTATTCGGTGCGTTCTTGATGTTCCAGCTGGGCCAGTTCCGCCTCGATCCTGGCGGAAATGACGACCACTTCGGCCGGTTTGGGATCAGAACCGCCGGCAGCTTTCGTCGCTTCAGAGACCTTTTCTTCCACCTGTTTCGAGTAGGCGTTGCCTGTAGCGGCAGCGGCTTCATCCACATTGCAGACGTAGAGTACGCGCTTGGAAGTGAGCAGGTTGAGCCCCCGGAACAGACGCCTGTCCTCCTCAGCGACAAGTGCGGTCCGGGCCGGCTTGCCCTCGCGCAACAATTCAAGTGCTGAGTTCACCAGCTCAAGGATTTTCTTTGCTTCTTTATCCTGTCCGCGGATTTTCTTCTCCAGCGGCTCGATGCGTTTCTCCAGGCTTTCCATATCGGCGAGCATCAATTCCGTCTCGACGGTCTCCGCATCCGCCAGCGGGTCGATACGCCCGTCAACATGGGTGACGTCCGGATCATCAAAACAGCGCAGTACATAGGCAATGGCGTCGACTTCGCGGATATGTGCCAGAAACTGGTTGCCCAAGCCTTCTCCCTTCGAGGCTCCCTTAACCAGTCCGGCTATGTCCACGAAAGTAAGGCGCGTGGGTATGGTTGCCTGCGGTTTGACGATTTCGGTAATTTTATCGAGCCGCGGGTCGGGCACCTGCACTTCGCCCACATTGGGCTCGATCGTGCAAAAGGGATAGTTCGCCGCCTCGGCCGCGGCTGTTTGTGTCAGCGCGTTGAACAAGGTGGACTTGCCCACATTTGGCAGTCCGACAATCCCGCATTTAAATCCCATGAGTTTGCAGCGTCCCGGTTGTTATTCTTTTTCTGTCCCGAACAAAGAGCGCAGCCGTGCGAAGGGTCCAGCCTGTTGCTGACCGTCTTCCGGCTTTGGCGGCTTTTTGTTTATCCCCCGTTGCCTTGAAGGTGTATCCGACTTTGTCTTTGCACCTGACGCGTCTCCATTCACCGCACGCGCAACGTCATTCATGAAATTAGCACTGTCATCGCTTGCCAGTAGCGGCGCTGACGTGGCAATGGCGTTGATGAGAGGTTCGGCCCATTCCAGCTCGGCTTTTGAGAAATCCTTCAGCACATGGCCATGGACTTTTGACTTGTCGCCGGGATGGCCAATACCGATGCGCACGCGCAAATAATCATTGCCGATATGACGCGTCAGCGATTTGAGGCCATTGTGACCGGCAACCCCGCCACCGGCTTTCACGCGGATCTTTGAAGGCGCCAGATCAATCTCGTCATGCAGAACCATGACATCCTCAAGATCGATCTTGTAGAAGCGCACCGCTTCGTTCGCGGCACGCCCGGATTCGTTCATATAGGTTGAGGGTTTCAGCAGAAGGCATTTCTCAGACCCCAGCCGGCCCTCGGAAATCTGGCCCTGGAACTTGTTGCGCCAGGGGCCAAAGCCGTGGGTCTCGGCAATGGCGTCCAGTGCCATGAAGCCGATATTGTGCCGGTTGCGCGAATGCTCCGCGCCGGGATTGCCAAGTCCAATAAGCAATTTCATGCGAACCAAGGCCTCATCTGGCCTCATGCGTATCACCGATAAGTGGGAACCGGTTATCGGAAAAATGATACGCACAAGAAACAGGACCGATCGCTGTTTTGATATTTTCAAAACAGCGATCTGGCGTCGAAACAGGCCTACTCGTCGCCCTCGGCTTTTTCGTCACCGGCTTCGCCTTCTTCGCCTTCGACGTCCTCGCCTTCTTCGCCTTCGATCTCTTCGCCTTCAAGATCTTCTTCCTCGACTTCATCGACAACCTCGGCCATGCGGCCCACGACTGTCGCAACGGTGAAGTCACGGTCGGCAATGGTCAGCTCAACGCCTTCCGGCATTGTAATCGAAGATACGTGAAGTGAGTCACCGATATCGAGGCCGGTGAGGTCGGCATTGAGGCCCTCGGGGATAGCTTCGGCAAGACACCGCAATTCAATGGTGTGGCGCACGATATTCAGAACACCGCCACGCTTCAGGCCAGGTGATTCCTCTTCGTTCAGGAAATTCACCGGTACTTCAACGGTAACGGTTGCGCCTTCGCCAAGGCGCAGGAAGTCCACATGGAGTGGCACATCGCGCACCGGGTGCAGCTGGATTTCGCGCGGAATCACACGTTGCGGCTTGCCATCTATATCAAGCATGTAGATGGTGTTCAGGAACTGGCCCTTACGGACATGCATCCAGAGTTCCTTATCGTCCACGGAAATGGCTTGCGGTGCGTCCTTTTCACCATAGATGATACAGGGAACGCGACCTTCGCGGCGTGTGGCGCGGGCCGAGCCCTTGCCAAATTCATCACGTGTGGCAGCTTTGATCTCGCTGACCTCGGCCATTTCAGTCCTCCAGATTTTTCAGATCGGGGCCTTGTCAGGCCCGCAGTTCCCGTCCGCGCTACGATTGATGTTTAGCTGCGGAACGTAGATTTCTGGCGCGCTTATAGCGCCCATAGCCCCTGCTGGCAATGGGGGGATGCGCTCGGTTAATCAAACAAGCTCGATACGGATTTCTCGCCACTGGTGCGAGCAATCGCTTCGCCGAGGAGGGGGGCGATGGTCAGGACCCGGATATTCTTTGCCACGCGTACCGCCTCGGTGGGAAGAAGGGAGTCCGTAATGACAAGCGAATTCATTTCTGACGAAGAAATACGGGCCACCGCACCTCCGGAAAGCACGCCATGGGTGATATAGGCGCTCACATCCTTCGCGCCTTCCTTGAGCAGGGCTTCCGCCGCGTTGCACAGGGTTCCACCGCTATCCACGATGTCGTCTACAAGGATACAGGAATAGCCCTCGACCTCGCCGATCACGTTCATTACTTCAGATTCACCAGCGCGTTCGCGGCGCTTGTCGATGATGGCGAGCGGGGCGTCGAATCGTTTCGCCAGCCCGCGTGCGCGAATCACGCCGCCGACATCCGGCGACACGACCATCAGCTTGTCGATTTTGAAATTTTTCTTGATGTCCTCGACCATCACCGGTTGAGCAAAAAGGTTGTCTGTCGGAATATCGAAAAATCCCTGGATTTGCCCTGCATGCAAATCGACTGTGAGAACCCGGTCTGCCCCTGCTTCCTGAATGATATTGGCGACGAGCTTGGCGGAAATCGGTGTGCGTGGTCCGGCTTTTCGATCCTGGCGGGCGTAGCCAAAGTAAGGCACCACGGCCGTTATCCTCCGTGCCGAAGCGCGGCGCAGCGCATCGATCATGATGAGAAGTTCCATTAGGTGATCGTTGGCCGGGTAGGATGTGGACTGGAGGACAAAGACGTCCTCGCCGCGCACATTTTCAAGGATCTCGACAAAGACTTCCATGTCCGCAAAGCGGCGCACGGAGCATTTCGCCAGCGGGATGTTAAGATAGGCGGCAATGGCCTCTGCCAGAGGCTGGTTGGAATTGCCCGCGACCAGTTTCATGCGTCGTTCCCCAGTCTGCAGAGCCGTCCCAGGACCGTCTTCTGCTCATGCGAGGGCAGGTTGTAGCAACGCCTATTGGACGTGTAAACCACATCGCTTCGTGCTTGTGGGCAAGGTGTTTGGTCAGCCCCGGTTCTTCTTGATGAGTTTCAGAATCTCGCTTGCCGCAGCGTCACCCGCAGAGAGTGCGGCCGGGCCCCAGGTCTTGTCCAGCGACCCCTTGGGGACGTCGCTTTGCTGTGTCACGGCACCGAGATCCTTGCCGGTGGGGCTTAACAGCCGCCATTCGATCTTGACCCTCTGGTTGCCGCCGGGTGCGGGCCCCATTTTCACTTTGCCACTGATCTTGTAGACGCTCTTGCCGCTCGTGCTTGCGATCTGTACGCCCCTGGCGCCCAGTCTCTTGCGCAGCGCATTGGTCAGCGATATCCTGCCATCCCCGGGTGCGCCTGATACAGGGGGCACCAGCGCGGCGATACGCGATGAGGTGCTGCTGGTCGACGCTGTGCGGCGAGATGTACTGCTGGGTGGCGGTGTTCGTGAAGCCGGTGCACTGACGGGGGTTGCAGTGCGCGCTCCGCCGCCGCTTTGTGTCGGCAGCCACGTGGCCAGATCGGATGCGGTCTTGGTGGCAATTTTCTGTATTGCCGTCTGGTTTATGGATGTCCACGGCTTGGCGCCAGGCTTGGAAGGCACGGCCTCTTCTCCGAGGATGCGGTGTACCCGTTTGCCCGATTTGTCTGTGACATCCAGAATATAGGAGAATTTTTCCGCTTTCCGCTCGTTGGACTGCGCCAGGTAACCCTTGACCGTATAGGTCGAGGACTTGCTCTTGTCAGTCACAACGGGAATGCTTTTTTGTTGTGCGGCACTGACCAGTTGGGCGGTGAGTTGATCCCCGATCGCCGCAGGCGGACCGATAATGGGGGCGAAGGCAACCGGCGCCAGGTTACCGGAAGATGCGCTGCTGCCAGACCCGCTGAACATACCGCTCAGCGTGCCACCGGCACAACCTGACAGGGCTGCAGCCAGCACCATCAATAATGACAACACTGCCCACACGCTATGTATGCGCCCCGCCGCCGCCGTACGCATGCTCAACACTCGTTCTGACTCCGCTCTGTTATAAATCCGAGGTTCGTCCATAATTTCAGTAACTTAGCTCGAACCTGGCAGTAACTCTGCCTTAATTTGTACTCCGTCTGGGCGAATGCGTCCAGCGGTCAAGGCGCCATGTGCCAAAGAGGGTAAACAGCACTCAAGTTCTAGTATCACTTGATCATAATGGCAGAGATTTGACGGCCATAGTCGGCTTCATTCCGGTGGCACGATCGCCTGTAACTGAAAAACCGCTTGGTGTCACGATACGTACATAATTTCAAATCGTCCACATTGCCGGCGCCTGCAGTCTTGAGACGTGTTGCCACGTAGCCTTTCAAGTCGAAATGGGGCCGCTCCTGCCCGTTTTTCTGATGGAAAAAGCCGGAACTTTTACTGTCTTCCTCCAGGAAATTTTCCCTGAATTCATTTCCTACTTCATAAACCTGCTGCGAGATTGCAGGACCGATGCAGGTTGAGATACGCCCGCGCTCTGCGCCCAGATGCACCATGGCATCGATAGTGGCCTCCAGAACGCCGGACAGGGCCCCACGCCAACCCGCATGGGCAGCGCCTACGATTTTCGATTCGTGGTCGGCAAACAGAACCGGCACGCAATCCGCAGACAAAACGCCAAGTGCCAATCCGGCCCTGGAAGTTACCAATGCGTCGGCTTTCGGGGCATCGGTGCGCGCCCATGGTTCCTCAACCACGACCACATCGGGGGAATGTACCTGGTAAAGGCTCACCAGATTTTCAGGCGTGGTTCCAAGCTGCCCTGCAAACCGCGTCCGGTTTTCGGCGACGTGTTCCTGGTTGTCCTTCGATCCGACGCCGCAATTGAGTGATGCGTAAATGCCGGCTGAAACGCCACCCTCACGCGTGCTGAAGCCATGGACAAGGCCCGGCAGGTCTCGAAGTGTGTCACCCAGAACGATCATGTATGTTCCTCCGGTGCCAATGCGCCAGTGAAGGGAGGCGGGATCAGGTTTTTGCCGGTGAGCGCCATCACCTTGAAAAGTTCGCCCATCTGCGCCGGCTCCGCAAGCCGCTCTGCACCCGATGAAAGGGACTCGCGGGTCGTATCATCTGCGTCACGCATCAGGCGCTCGCAACGCTCCTTGAGACCGAGCGCCAACAGGAATTCGCCTTGCGGGAGCGGGCCGTGCACCTGCAGGCCTTTGTCTCTGGCAACGTCGCCCAACCTTCCAAAATCGACATGGGCCGTGAGGTCGGCCTCACCGGGATTCTCAAGTGGGTCGGCGAAGTCATGTGCCTGGATGGCCTGAAGGGTTTCTCCGGGGGTGCTTACCGTATGCCCGTAATCGATGAACAATGCCGCTGTTGACGCGTCTTTCAACCTCTCGGCTACCCTCTCCATAATCGCGTCAGCTTCCGGGCGGATTTCCGCCAGATCACCATCCATGGCGTTGTCACGCAAAGGCAGTGGAATAATAGCCGGGTCGCCCAGTGGCTCGTTGGTGGTGCAATATTCCAGCGCCCCTGTATCAGAAACCCCGATGCATCGCTCGAACCAGCTTCCGTCGCGGTGCTCAAAATGGCGCACGGGCAGGGCATCGAGAAATTCATTGGCGATGAGGATTGCCGGACCTTCCGGAATTGCCATCAGCGATGAATGCCACTGCGGTGTCTTGCCGGACGCGGCGAGCCGCTCCCCCTGCATTTGCCTCAGCACGGGGCTCGTCTCCACCAGATGCACCTGCACCGCTTCGATAAATTCAGGAACGTGTGTGGCAGCCCTCAGCGCATCGGCCATGAGCGTTCCGCGCCCGGGGCCAAGTTCGATAAGCTTCACGGGTGCGGGTGTTGCCATCTGCTGCCAGATGACAGTGCACCACAGGCCGATGAGTTCACCGAACATCTGGCTGATCTCCGGCGCGGTGATGAAGTCGCCCGCAGACCCGAAAGGATCGCGGGTGGCGTAATAGCCGTAGACAGGATCGCCTAGGCAGGCATCCATATACTCGGCAATTGTGAGTGGGCCGTCAGAAGCAATCCGGCGCTTCAAACTATCCAGAAGCGTGTCCGGCGTATCCGCGCTGGTCCGCGAAGCCAGCATGGGTCAGGCGGCCACGGCGTTCTTGCGCGCACGCCAGATGACATAGACGCCAATGGCGATCATGGGCAGGGAATAGGCGATGCCGGCGGTGAACCAGCCAATATTGAGCGGATGGTCAGGATGAGGCTCGCGGAAGAATTCACCCGTGATTCTCGCTAGGGCATAGCCTGCGAAGAACAGTCCCGAGGCATAGCCGGGCAAAGTGAGCACCTTCTTCACATGAGTGAAATATAGGATCACGAGAAACAGTATAAGGCCCTCCATCGCCGCCTCATAAAGCTGGCTCGGGTGGCGTGCTAACGGTCCGCCACCTGGGAAGACCATGGCCCAGGGCGCGTTGGAGACGTTGCCCCACAGCTCGCCATTGACGAAATTCGCCAGCCGCCCGAAGAAAAGACCGAAGGGCGCCGCTGCACAGCAGACATCCGCAAGGTTGAGCATCAGGATTTTCCGGGCGCGGGCGAACAGGTAAACGGCGAGACACACGCCAGCGAGACCGCCATGGAACGACATGCCGCCGTTCCAAAGTTTCGGGATGTCCAGCGGATTTGCGAAAAAATAGGCCGGTTCGTAAAACAGCACGTACCCCAGACGTCCGCCCAGAACAACACCGAGAGTGGTCCACAGCAGCAAATCGTCGGCGACTTCCTTGCCCGCGGGTGATTTGCCCTTCCACAGCGCCTGGTTTGAGAACAGGTAGCGGGCATAGAGCCAGCCGCCGAGCAGGCCGAACATGTAAGCCAGCCCATACCAGTGCACGGTGACAGGTCCGATCTCGAAAGCGACCGGGTCAAGGGCAGGAAACGGAATTGCAAAAAGCGGCATGGATGTTCTCTTTCCCGCGCTGTTGGGACGGCCAGTGATGAGGCGTGTGGACCATCCTCAAGGACATCTCCAGAGTCAAGCAACACTGATGTGAAGCGGTGTGTTCGGATTCATTCAAGATTCAATGTCAGAGAAATTTTTTATTTCGTTTGAATATGTACTCAAGGCTTCAAGCCCTTTTGGACTTAGTTGATAAACCCCAAACTCAATGCGTTCAAACCATCCATAATGATTGTCCGCCATCAGACGAGTTGCTTTTTCCACATTGGTTTTACGTGCAACCTGCGAGCCTTTGGCGGGGCCGTTTTCAAACAATATTTTTACGCACCGCAAGTCATCTTGCCTATAAGCCGTCATCAAACCTCGCCGGGTTGCCCCACCTGTATTTGGATCTCCAACGCGTTTGGCGAATTCCCTCAGCAGTCGGGCTTTCTTTTGCGTTGATTGACGGGGCTTGTAGGGTGCTGGATCAATGTGGACCACGACATGCCCGTCTTTTATTCTTACCGTGATCAAGCCCAATCCCAGGCGTCGGCAAAGCGCCTTATTGTTCCGTATCGATTTAGAAAAAGGTCTTCCGGGGGCATGTGGTACGGCGATATAGACCGCATCTGTCAAACTCTGCCGATCAATAGCTTGGTGAAACAGAGAAAGCGAAAACCCAGTTTTGAGCTCAACGATGATCGGATCTTCGTCATCACGAACGGCGACAACATCCGCCGACCCAATTTCGCTTTTCACACTATAGCCTTGTCCCTCAAGCAATAACTTGATGGGCGCATAGAGTTCTGTTTCGCGAAATTTTGTTGCCGGCATGCAAATTGGTATCGCGAAATCACTCATCGCAGAAACTGAAAATTTCTTATTGTGGAATAAACAAGTATACGCCGCTTCCTAGCCGCGTATGCGCGTCAACTGGTCGCCATAGCCTTCAGAGTCCGCCACAACATCGATAAGCGCTGGTCCCTTGCCTGCAAAGGCCTCGCTTAAAACAGGCGCGATATCCGCGTCTGGTTCCACCCGCCATGCCCGGCACCCCAGCGCTTCGGCACAGGCAGCAATATTGATCCCCGATGTATGTACGCCGCGTGCTTGATATTGTTGGCGCTGCTGCTTGATGTCGATGAGCGACAGGGTGGCATCATTGATGACAATCACCGTGATGTTGCAGCCATGCTCTTTCGCCGTCGCGAGTTCCCCCAGGCACATCATCAGCCCGCCATCCCCGGTCACGGCAACAACATGGCGGTCCGGTTCTTCCAGAGATGACGCGATGGCCGCCGGGAGCGCGTAGCCCATGGTGGAGAGGCCGTTGGACTTGAGTGCGCCAAAGGGTTCGCTGGCCGGCCAGAAGGCAAGTGCCGCGAACATATGCGCGCCCGCATCCATGGTGAGACGCGTGCCTGGCGGGGACAGGCTGGCCGCTGCTTCAATGACGGTCTGCGCCGTATGGCCCTTGCCGCAAAGCGTGAATTTCTCAGCGATGCCGCGCCGGGCCTTGTCGATTTCTTCTTCAGTCCAGACGCTTTGCCTGAGAGCGGGTGAAAGCGCTTCAGCGATTTGCGCAAGCGGTCCCATGACACGGCAGGCTGGCTCATAAGGTGCAGGCGTGGCGTCCGCAACACAGAGATCGAGCAACGGGCTTTCATAAGACCAAGATCCCGGAATGATCTCTATGGGGTCAAGCCCGAATGTGACAATGAGATCAGCGGAATGAAGGAGTTCTGATTCCGCTATGGCGCCGGTGAACAGCCCCGCGAAACCCGGAGAGGTGGCTGGTATTATACCACTCGCCTTGAGCGTTGGCAGGACCGGGCAGCCAAGTGCATTCGCCAACAGCCGAAGCGCGAGAGGGGCATCTCCCTGGCGCGATTCCAGCCCAGTGAGGATGACGGGCCGATTGCATACTCCAAGCAACCTTTTGGCCTGCTCAAGCCGTTCGGGATCAGGCGCGCTCGGGACAGGAAATTCGGGCAATTTACCGGGCGCAGAAACTGACGCCGAGGCATCGCCCGCCGTGAGATCGAGATGCACCGGTCCCCATGGCGGCGTCATTGCCGTGAGAATGGCCTTGGCGAAATCGACAGCGCCAGTGTCCGGGGTCAAATGCCCCTGCAGCTTGGTGATGGGCTTGTAGAGTGCGTTCTGGTCTAGCGCCTGATGGGGCGAGGAGGCCGGGCCATCGGTTATGAGAATGACCGGGGACTTTTCAAGATATGCGTAAGCGATGCCGTTAACTGCACTTGCCGCGCCCGGACCTATGCCAGTGAGAAGAACACCCGGCGTTCCGGTAAGCTCCCCCGTCACCGCCGCCATGATCGCGGCTGCCGTTTCGGTGCGTGTGAGGATGAAGTCTATTCCAGCGCGTCCGGCCGCTTCCATCAGGGCGAGGCTCGAGCCGCCGCCGGGGATGCCGAATATCCGTTTGACGCCCCGTGTCCGGAGCATGTCCATGAGCAGCGTTGCCAGTACAGGCGAGGCGGGGGCAGGGCGGTCCATCAGATGCCCTTATACTTGGCCATGGCCTGCGTGAAGGTCAGCCCGGCACGTAAATCTTCCACCGCGGCAGCATCGTCGCGGGCGAGTATTTCGGCCATCTCCGTAATCTCTTCCGCGCGCGCTGATGGCAGGCACACCGCACCGGTGCCATCGGCGCAGATGATGTCGCCGGGAGCGACATCCACGCCGTCGATTTTCACGGGGACGTTGATCTCCTCGATCTTGAGACGCAGGCGTCCAGTCGTCGGGATCATGTGGCGGGAGAAGACTGGGAACTCGAACTCTATCATTTCTTCCAGGTCGCGAACGGTGCCGTCGACCATAAGCCCTGCAACACCCTTGAGCTTTGCCGCCAGTGACGCCATCCCGCCCCATGTGGAGCATTCAGCACCACCGGCATCGATCACGATGACATCTCCTGCACGGGCCGCATCGATCATGGTGCCGACCGCGAAATCGTCCGAACTGTAGTCGCCATGGTTGCCCACGCTCTCCTTCACCGTGACGGCTGGTCCGGTAAAACGAAAGCCGGGGGAGACCGCCTTGATATGGGCAATGACCTGGTTATGGAGACCGGAAGTGTCCAGTGCATTTGCCAGCGTGCTCGTAGCGAGGGTGGCAATGCGCCGTGATAGCGCGTCGGGTGGACGGGTAAAGTCAGATGCGGGCATGGGTTCATAACCATAAACGGGGCTGGCGGGACGCTGGGGTGATTTCTATCCTTCACACGGGATTGGTCAACGCCTTGATTGATAGTCGGTGCGGCATCATATTCAGGATAGTTGAAGATCAGGAGAGTGCAAACGCCTATGACCCAGACCACAAACCGGTTGTTCGATGAACTGGCCAAAATGATGACCGACGCCACGGGCGCTGCGAAAGGCGTGCGCAGCGAGATCGATACGCTTGTTCGCGGCCAGGCGGAACGGGTATTGCGCGACCTCGATATCGTCCAGCGCGAGGAATTCGATGCCATGAAGGCAATGGCGCTGAAAGCGCGCGAGGAGAATGCGCAACTGGAGCAGCGGATTGTGGAACTGGAAGGGGAACTTGCCCTCCTGGGGCGTGATCGCAAACCCTCCAGCGAAAGTTCATCTAGCGAATAAAACGCCTCACCGACAGCATATTTCGACTTCATTTCCGCCCTTTGCAGGCCTTTTTGTTGCGCCAAACTGAGGCTAACCGCGCCTGCGTCGGAAATTGGCGTGGACAAGTATGTCTGGCTCCTTGCGACTCAACCGACCCTAGGGTTATGTCGCAGGGGTTGTGGTTCGCAACTGATGAACCGCAATATTTAGTGGGATTCGGGGGGAGTCACGCGCAAATTTCGTTTGCGCGGAGACCCCACGCCCGCCAGGCCAGAGCAAAGGCACGCCATGGCGTCGATGGAATTGAACTATGAACGCGCCGGCCATCCGGTCGATCTGCTCGAAAATATCGCGACCACGAATGACTGGGCCTTCGAGCGCAGCGCTGAGGATGAGTTGTCGCTCTGCGTGGCCGGTACCTGGAGTGACTATCAGATATCCCTGAACTGGCGCGAGGACCTCGAAGCGCTGCATCTGGCATGTGCTGTCGATCTGAAGGTTACGGATGTTCGGCTTTCGGAGGTCTATCGCCTGATGGCCACCATCAATGAACAACTCTGGATTGGCCACTTCGATCTGTGGCGCACCGAAAGCCTGCTGCTCTATCGCCACGGGCTGATGCTCAATGATGCGGACCCGACCGTGCCCCAGTGCGAAGCCCTGCTGCATTCAGCACTTGATGCGTGCGAGCGCTATTTCCAGGCATTCCAGTTCGTGATTTGGGCCGGCAAGACGGCGGAAGAATCCCTGGCGAGCACCATGTTTGAAACCGAAGGCCGAGCATGACCCTCAATATTGGCGGTCCCCTCCTCTTGGTGGGCGCTGGCAAGATGGGCGGTGCGCTTCTGACTGGCTGGCTTGATCTGGGTCTTGATTCCGACACCATATGCATTCTTGATCCCGCACCGTCCGGGGATATTACCGCGCTTGTGAAGAGCAGGGGCATTCACCTGAGTGCAGAAGCCGACGGAGTGCTGGATGCACCAGCGGTCATGGTGCTGGCGGTCAAACCGCAGATCATGGACGAGGCCTTGCCGCCTCTGAAACGGCTTCTCGGCAAAGCAAGTGTGGTTCTGTCAATTGCGGCGGGGCAGACACTCACCAGCATGGAACGTCATCTTGGAGGAGATACGGCTATCGTGCGCTCCATGCCCAACACACCGGCGGCGATTGGGCGTGGCATCACTGTCGCCTGCGCCAATTCACATGTCTCTGAGTCACAAAAAGACATCTGCGATGTACTTCTTCGCGCAGCCGGCGCAGTTGCCTGGACGCAGGATGAGGACGTTCTCGATCCGGTGACGGCGGTATCTGGCAGCGGGCCGGCCTATATCTTCCTGCTCGCCGAGTGCCTGGAGAAAGCGGGTGTCGAGGCCGGACTGGACAGGGCGCTCGCGCGCCAGCTTGCCCGCGAAACCGTCAGTGGGGCGGGGGAGTTGCTTCGCCGCTCGGAGGAGAGTGCGGAACAGCTGCGCAAGAATGTTACTTCGCCGGGCGGCACAACAGCTGCTGCGCTGGAAATACTCATGGGCAATGAGGGACTGCAAGAGCTGATGACGCGTGCGGTTAAGGCAGCCTCGAAGCGGTCACGAGAACTTTCTTCCTAAACACGTTGTTGCGTCCGGATCGGAGCTGCGCATGACGGGCTAATGCCAGCCATGCGCAGCATCATACCCTAGTTGAGAGAGGTGAAGACGTCCGGACCAAAACCTGTGTTTACGGTAACGGCTGCTGAGGCAAGGAAGGTCTTCCCTGTTACAATGACCTTTGTCCCGACGGTTGTGCGATTATACAAATCGACAACATCTTGATTATACATGCGGATACAGCCGCGCGAGACGGATTTACCGATCAGTTGGGGCGCGTCTGTGCCGTGTATCCTGTAAAGAGTGCTGCCAAGATAAAGTGCCCGCACACCTAGAGGATTGCGCGGGTCTCCGCCTTTGACGAAGGGTGGGAGATCCGGGTTTTCCCTGCGCATCGACGATGTTGGTGTCCAGCGTGGGTTCACTGCCTTGCGGGTTACAGGTTCAACGCCTGACCAGAATGCTCCCTTATCAGGAATAGCGATTGGATATGAGATCGCCTTCTCTCCGGGCAGGATCTTGTATAACCGCCTGTCGCCGATGCTGACGACAATCGACCCGGTGCGATATGGTGTTTTTAACTTCACAATCGTACGGCTGGGTGGTCGATCGCTTCCGACGCCGCTAAAAATGGTGCTGAAGATGCCTTGAGCGGTGGAGTTTTCAGCAGCAGCGGTCATCCCGATCGTTGCTGAGATTACCCCGATAGCGGCGCTTTTCAGAAATTTATTTATGACTGTCATTACGTCTTGTCCTTGTCTTCCTCAAAGTGGGTATGCCCAGCCATAAAGGCCAGAAATCGGGACGCGGATGACAAATTAAGTGCGTCTATTGCGCCCGGATGCAGGTGTCAGTTCTGAGGAAGCGTCAGATACGCAGTCGGCCCGTGCTGGCAAATATATTGATGCCGCTTACGTTGGCACGGGACAAGGATCGGTTTGCCGTACCCAAGGATGTGGCTCCGGACCCGCAAGCAAGCAAATTCTGAATTTCGCTGATTGAGAATTTCCCTGTTTTCCGCTTGGGCGCCGAAAGCTTGGGCCGGAAGCGGTGCGTAACGCTCATAACGAATGAAACGCTGCAGGCTGGGCACGTTTCATGTGAGCGCTCAGTCGCGTGTAAGCAAACAGATTTTTCTGAACCGTTACTTTGTATTGAGATGTGGTCCGGTGCTTCGATACTGAACTGGACGTTCGGGAAGGTGACTTTCTCGCTTGCGATCGCACCTGAGGTTTCAACTGACAGCAGGCCCACGGCAAGCAGAACAAGCAGTCCGAAAATTCGATGGAATGTTGTTGGCGCCAAGGTTCCTGCTCCAAGTCTGAAGTGACCCAATCTTTACAGGGACAGCCTCGACCATCGAAGCTAAAATACGCCTAAGCCGGGTCACAATTACTTGAATTACGGATGATTGCATGGTTTGCGGATCTTGGGATGAAAGCTGCATTGGAGAATGAAGTGTCTGAACAGTCTGCACAGCCGGATATTACCTTCGAAGAATTTCTGAATGTAGACATTCGTGTCGGCACGATCCTGCGCGCAGAGCCTTTCCCGGAGGCGCGCAAGCCAGCGATCAAACTCTGGATCGACTTTGGGCCGGGAATTGGTGAGAAGAAAAGTTCGGCCCAGATCACGGCGCATTACGACCTGGAAGAACTCCTGGGGCGTCAGGTGGCGGCCGTCGTCAATTTTCCACCGCGACAGATTGGACCCATCATGTCAGAAGTGCTGACGCTGGGCTTTCCCGACGAGAACGGAGAGGTGGTCCTGTTTGCCCCAGATTTCAAAGTGCCAGATGGTGGGCGGCTGTTCTGATGAAAACAGTCATCACAGGTGGGGCAGGCTTTCTGGGCTGCAAGCTGAGCGAGGCACTGTTGGCGCAGGACGGGACGTCTGAACTCGTCTGCGTCGATCAGAGCAAGCCGGCTATGCCCGTAACCGGAGTTAATTATGTACAGGGCGATATTTGCGAACCAGGCGTTCTCGACACGCTGATAGGAGAGGATACTGCAAGCCTGTATCATCTGGCGGCAGTGGTTTCGGCGCAGGCAGAAGATGATTTCGATCTTGGAATGCGGGTTAACCTGGATGCGACGCACGCGCTTCTGGAGCGCTGCCGCAGCTTGCCCGAGCCGCCGCGTTTCATCTTTGCCAGTTCCGTCGCCGCCTTTGGTGTGGCCCCCCCCATTGTTGATGATGATACGCCTGCCCGTCCGCTCAACTCCTATGGCGTTGAAAAGGTAATCGGCGAATATCTTGTCGGGGAATATGCCCGGCGCGGCTTTGTCGATGGGCGCTGTTTTCGCTTGCCGACCATCATCATCCGCCCGGGAGTGCCAAACAAGGCCGCCTCATCCTTTGCCTCATCCATCCTGCGTGAACCGCTGCTGGGCCAGCCTACGGCGTGTCCCGTTGCCGAGGACCTGGCCATCTGGGTTCAGTCGCCGCGCAAAGTTATCGCCAATCTCATTCACGGGCATGATCTTCCCGCCGATGCCTGGCAGGATGGTCTGCGGGTGCTGAATTTGCCCGGCATCACGGTCACTGTTGGCGAAATGATGGCAGGACTTGAAAAAGCCGGTGGAGACAAGGGCCTCGTGTCATGGCAGCACGATGCGGCCATCGAGGCCATTGTCGGTTCATGGCCCAAGGGCATGATAACCACGCGCTCCACGCAACTTGGTTTTGAGGCTGATGAAAACATAGACGCCATTATCGGCGTGTTCCTAGAGGATGAACTTGGGAATTAAAACAAGAAAACAAAGGGATAGGTAGAGACCATGAGCAAGGGAAAGATCGCGCTGGTAACGGGTTCCGGCAGCGGCATTGGACGTGCAACTGCGCTGTTGCTGCAAAATAACGGTTATTCGGTTGCGCTTACCGGACGCCGCCTTGAGGCTCTGGAAGAGACGGCGGGCATGGCGGGCGAGGGTGGCAAGATGCTCGCACTTGCAACGGATATCGCCGACCCGGACTCTGTGGTGGCAGCCTTCACAAAAACGAGGGAGACATTTGGCCGTCTAGACCTGCTGTTCAACAATGCCGGGACAAGTGCACCCGGCGTGCCCATGGAAGAGCTGACGCCGAAGCAGTGGCAGGACGTGGTCAACGTGAATGTGAACGGAACATTCTACTGTGCCCAAGAAGCCATCAGGATCATGAAGGCGCAGGATCCCAAGGGCGGGCGCATCATCAACAACGGGTCCATCTCGGCGCACGCCCCTCGGCCCTTTTCCGCACCCTACACGACCACCAAGCACGCCATCACCGGGCTGACCAAGACAATCTCGCTGGACGGGCGCAAGGACGATATAGCCTGTGGCCAGATCGACATTGGTAACGCGCTCACAGACCGGACTGTCAGAATGACCAAGGGTGTGCCCCAGGCCGATGGCTCGGAAAAGATCGAGCCAGTCATGACGGCCGACCAGGTGGCGAGTGCCGTTCTCTACATGGACAGCCTGCCGCTGGAAACCAATGTGCAGTTCATGACCATCATGGCAACGAAAATGCCATTTGTCGGGCGGGGTTAGAAATATCGATTTATTTTTCTTCTTAAAGACCAATTGACGACCGGCAACCGGCCATGGAAATCTCACGCCGATCATTTCAAACAGGGGAGGGATCATTATGTCTTCAAGTGATAAGTGGGAAGTTTACCAGGACAAGGCTGGTGAGCATCGCTGGCGCCGTACGGCAAGCAACGGAAACATCGTTGGTGCCGCGTGCGAGGGGTATAAGAACAAATCAGATTGTACCGCCAACGCGGAACGCCACGGTATGGATGGCAATCCCAAAGGCCTGGGCGGCAAGGACAAGTGGGAGTTCTACGAGGACAACAAGAGCGAGCACCGCTGGCGGCGCACGGCCAGCAATGGCGAGAAGGTCGGTGCGTCAAGCGAAGGATATACCGGCAAGAGCGATTGCGAGGCGAACGCAAAGCGCAACGGCTATTACGGTTAGTTTTTGAGCGGTTTCGAATCAAGGGCGGGGATCGATTACCCCGCCCTTTTTTCGCGCAAGGGATTGCGCATCAGCAGCACCGCGGGCAGACACACCACGATGATGATTGCGAGCAGGCGAAAGTCGTCGATATAAGCAATGAGTTCAGCCTGCTGGGTCACCATGCGGTTAATGGCGCGAAGACCCGAAGTGGTGGTCATGTCCCATGCTTCGGGCACAAGGCCATGCCGCCAGCCATCTCCAAACGGCGTGATCTGTTCACTCAGGACAGAGTGGGCGGCCTGGGTATTGCGCGCCAGGTAGCTTGCAAACAGTGCTATTCCAAGTGAACGCCCCATATTGTTCAATAGTGAATAGAACGCGGTGCCTGCATCACGCTGCTCAGGCGCCATGGTTGAAAAGGCGATCGTATTCACCGGAATAACGAAACAGCTGAGAGCGATCCCTTGGAAAAAATTGTTGATCAGCACGATGGACAGATCGATGTCCTGGGTGAAGTTTGAGAACTGCCACATGGTGAGTGCGCAAAGGATCATGCCGAAAGTGATCACTATGCGTGGATCAATTCTCTTCATGAGGTGCCCCACGAACAGCGCTGCGAACATCGCCCCGAAGCCGCGCGCCGCCATGATTATGCCGCTGTCAATCATCGGGTAACCCCCCTGGTTTTGCAGGAAGGGAGGAATCAGAACGAGACTGCCAAACAGCATAACGCCAAACAATATTCGCAGGATGATGCCGAACACGTAATTGGTGTCTCGAAAGATGAGCGGATCGACCAGCGGGACTTTTGATGTCAGGGAATTGACCAGGAATACCCACAAAGCGCCCGAGGCAACCAGCGTGAGAATAATAATTGTGGGCGATGAATACCAGTCGAGACGTTCTCCACGGTCGAGGATGAACTGCAACGACGCTACCGTTATCGCCAGCATCACGAAACCGAAATAGTTGAATTCGCGCTTCTTGTTGTTTCCGGGCCGGGGGACGAGAAGCGCGATCATCACGAACGCCATCAACCCTATGGGCAGGTTGAGATAAAACACCCAGCGCCAGTTGAAATACTCGGTAATATAGCCGCCCAGTGTTGGCCCGAATACGGGACCGAACATGATACCGACCCCCCACCAGCCCATGGCGATTCCGAAATCCTCGCGCGGATATATTGAGAGCAGGGAGGATTGGGACAGAGGGATCAACGCCGCACCGAACATGCCCTGGACAAAGCGGTATATGATAATTTCAGTCAGTGTTTCGGACGTTCCAGACAGCAGCGAAAACACGATAAAACCGACAATTGAAAGCAGTAACAGGGGCTTTCGTCCGAAAATGCTGCTGATCGCTCCCCAGAGCGGCGTCATGACGGCGAGGGCGATGAGATAGGAGGTTAAAACCCAGGCGATCTGGTCTTGGGTGGCAGACAGCGACCCCTGCATATGCCGCAGGGCGATGCTGATGAGTGAGGTGTCAAACACCTGCAGCAGCGGCGCCAGGATCAGGGCAATGGTAATCAGTTTCAGCCTGAGGCCGGAAGGCCGGAATTCTGTTTCCGCGGCTTGGGCCACCATCGTCAGATCAGGTCCCTTGCCCAATTCAATGCTGTCTTGGCAAGGTTCGGCAGATGGCGTTGATGCCCGGTGTCGATCTCGACGACCACGCTCATTCCCGCGCGTAGCGGCGGATCACTTTCAGGGTTGTCCAGCTTAAGCCGCACCGGGAGGCGTTGCACCACCTTCACCCAGTTCCCGGTGGCATTTTGTGGTGGCAACAGTGAGAATTCAGCACCTGTCGCGGGGCTGATACTGGAGACTATCGCGCCGCGCAATCCGTCCGGATAGGTATCAACCCGGATGGTTGCCGGCTGTCCGACACGGACATGGGTGAGGTCGGTCTCTTTGAAATTGGCGTGAACCCAGACACTGCCAGATTCAACGAGTGAGAATACCACATTGCCCGAGCGGATATATTCTCCGGGCTGCAGCTCAAAATTGGTGACAATACCTGCAACGGGGGCCCGCACTCTGGTGCGTCTTAGATCGAGTTCGGCCTGGTCACGTGTAGCCTTTGCCTCACGAACCGCTGGTTGGGACCCTGCCGGCATATCCGGATCGCCACCGAGATTGGCCCGGGCCTGGGCTATGTCCTGCATGATCGCCGAAACCCGGTCTCCTGCGTTGCGAAGGTTTCTGTTGGCGCTGTCCAGGTTCGTGCCTGACGCAAACCCCCGTGTATTGAGTTTCTGCTGACGTTCATACTGGCGTTGATAAAACTCCACATCGCCCTGGGCGAGTTTCAACTCGGCAAGCTTTTGTTTGTGACGCGCCCGCAGGGCTTCGATTTCCTGGCGAGCGGAGATCAATCGCGCTTCGGTGCGCTCAAGTGCGATGCTGAATGGCTCGGGGTCGATGCGGAACAGCAAGTCGCCCTGTTTCAGCAACTGGTTCTCGCGCACCATTACATCGACGACGCGGCCGGAGATATCGGAGCTGATGGCGATTTTTGCGGACTTGATGTAAGCGTTGTCGGTGGTGACGAACCGCCCGCCGACGAAATAAATGTAAAATCCGGCAAATGCGGCAGCAAGCGGCCCGATGACAGACAGCAGGGTGAGGCCGAGAACCCTGCGTATATTCCGGGGGGTCGGGGTCTGTTCCGGTTTTTCAGATGTTTTAGTTGTCCTGGTCCGTGTGGTTTTGGGCTTAGAGGCCATGTGTACCCCCTGCCTCCAGTTCAACGCCCTGAGCTGAGTCTTTAGCTTCTGACTGTTCCAGTTCGAGCATGTTGCTCTTGATCAGAAGCAACTGGTCGATCAGCCGTTCACTGTCTGCATCGGAAATATCTCCGAGCGCCTCGGCGCGTGTCATCTCTGAGAATTCACGCATACGGTCAAGTATCGGCTGGACCTTGGCATTCAGATACAGGTTCCAGGCGCGGCGGTCGGCGGGGTCGCGCCGGCGCTCTACCAGGCCCTTTTCTTCAAGCCGGTCGATGTGCCGGGTGAGGGTGATATTTTCAATTTCGAGAATTTCGGCCAGGTCTCTCTGGTTGATGCCTTCGCGGCGGCGCAATCGCGCCAGCACCCGCCATTGCGCGCGTGTCAGCCCAAGCTCGCGGGCACGCATATCGAAACGCTTGCGCAACAACCGCGAGACGTCGCCCATGAGAAATCCGAGGGAACGCGTGAGATATGGATCATCAGGCATGCCAGATTATAATAACCTAGCTTATTATATGCTAGTGCTATCTTTTTCAGACGTACCTAACCCGGCCTTTCACGGACATTTTTCTAAACGGGGACTCGTATGATGGCCTGTAGGCCACCCAGCCGGCTTTCATTCAGCGTGATGTCGCCGCCATGTGAGCGCACGATGTCACGAGCAATCGACAGACCAAGACCAGTATTAATGCCGGTATCTTGCCCACGGGCATCATCCAGCCGGTAAAAGGGGCGGAATACCTCTTCGCGCTCCTCTTCGGGGATACCGGGGCCATCATCATCCACGCGAATTGTCAGCCAGTTTTTTCTCTTGGCGACCTCAACGGTGATATTACCGGAGAAGCGCACGGCGTTTGCAACCACATTGGTCACGGCCCGTTTAAAGGCGTGTCGTCGCAGCGGCACCACGATGGCGTCGCCGGGCAGTTTCAGCATGATTTCGCAGCTCTCACGGGCCGTCTGCTTGCGGATTTCCTGCAGCAGGCGGCGAATATTGACCTGGGAGCTTTCCTCGCTCGAGTCGCCTTGGGCAAAGGCCATATAGTCTTCCAGCATCGCCTGCATTTCGTCGACGTCGGTGAGCATCTCCTTGGCTTCTTCAGATTTATCGAACAGCGCCAGTTGCAGTTTGAAGCGGGTGAGGATGGTACGCAGGTCATGACTCACACCAGCCAGCATTGTGGTGCGCTGTTCCATTTGCCGCTCGATGCGATTGCGCATTTCCATGAAGGAAATTGCCGCTTGGCGAACTTCGCGCGCACCACGGGGGCGGAAATCTTCCGGCGCGGACTGCCCCTTGCCGAACCGTTCCGCAGCCTGGGCCAGGCGCAGAATCGGCTTGATCTGGTTGCGCAGGAACAGGATTGCGACAGTGAGCAGCACAGCCGAGGTTCCGACCATCCACAGCAGAAAAATATGGGTGTTTGAGGCGTAGGTCTGGCTGCGGCGCGCGAGCACCCGGAACACAGCTTTTTCCAGCTTGATGCGTACTTCCACCAGGTGAGAGCGCCCGACCGTATCTATCCAGAACGGTTTTGCAATTTGCTTGCGGATTTTGTCGCTTAAGGTGCGGTCGAGCAAATCAAAGAAAGGCTTGGGCCGGGCGGGAGGTAAGTCCTGTGCGGGAAGAATCTGTATCGAAAGATTCAAATCGTCCCGCGCCATCTTGATCAGCTTTTCATATTTGTCATCATGGGGATAGGACTCATAAACGCTCAACAGGACTGAAATGTCGCGCGTGGTGGCGTCAGACAAACGCCGCGTCACGGTCTGCCAATGGCGCTCCATGAAGACGAACGCCACGACCGACTGCAACAGCACCACGGGCGCTATGATGATGATCAGCGCGCGGGCATAAAGCCCCTTGGGTAGGATATTGGACAGCATACCAAGCGCCCGCCGGATCAGGGACGGGCCTTTGGAGTTTCTCTCGGTACGATTTGGAAGTGCGACCATCATTCCGCGTGCAGGATGTAGCCTTTGCCCCGGACCGTCTGAAGGTAGACCGGGTTGGCCGGGTCTGCCTCGATTTTCCGCCGCAAGCGATTGATCTGAACATCAACGGCGCGTTCAGAGCCGTCTGTTCCTTCCTTGGCCAGGTCCATCCTTGAAATGGGAGACCCGGGCCGCTCCGCGAACTGGCGCAACAAATCGCGCTCGCGTTCGGTCAGCCGGACGCTATCGCCCTGCCGTTTCAACTCGCCGCGTCCGATATGAAATGTGAAATCACCCATGCGGATGGTATCTTGCACGCCAAGTGTGCGTTTTCTTCGGCTCAGGATATTGCGCAGCCTGAGCAACAACTCGCGCGGCTCAAAGGGCTTGGCAAGATAATCGTCGACACCAAGTTCCAGCCCCTTGATGCGGTAGTCGGGTTCCGCACGGGCGGTGAGCATCAGGATTGGAATATCCTGATCTGCACGCAGTGACTCTGCCAGCTCAAACCCGGACTCCCCGGGCATCATCACATCGAGGACCAGCAGGTCGAAGGACAGGCCGCGCATATTTGCACGCGCTGCAGCGGCATTGTCAGCAGTCGTGACGCGAAAGTCGTTTTCTTTTAGAAAGCGCGCCAGGAGATCGCGGATGCGCTGGTCGTCATCGACCACCAGAATGTGCGGTGCGTTATCCGCGAGCGCCGTGTTTATCATCTTACTGGCCCACGCGGTTGTGCAGGTTTCGTGCTGACGTCGCCATGAGTTTTGCCCGTTTCCAGCAATTTTCCCACGTGCTCGCGGTCAGCTTCGCGGATCATCTGGCGCAGAAATTTCTCGATACATGTCTGGGCTTCTTTCCCACTGGCCTCAACCGCGCGGGCAACACGTTTGATTTGAGGCGCCACGAGCTGTTCTGCCAGTTCGTGGCCGCGCTGCGTCGGATACAGCCGCCGCTCGCGGCGATCGGTCTTGCCGGCTTCCTGAAGGATAAAGCCCTCATCAACCAGTTGCTTCAGCACCCTTCCGAGGCTCTGCTTGGTGATCTTCAGAATATCCAGCAGGTCAGCAACCCGCATTCCGGGGTGCCGGTTGACGAAGTGCAATACCCGGTGGTGCGCCCGTCCAAATCCGAAATCAACCAGAATCTTGTCCGGCTCACGGGTGAAGTCCCGGTAGGCGAAAAACAGCAATTCCACCAGGTCCAGAAGCGCCGGTTCCGGATCCTGATGCGCAGGCTGCCGCCCATTCGGGGAAGGCGTATCGGACGTCATTTTACCGTCCTTACTCCTGATTTGGTCATTTATGTCAGTCATGTTGACTTATTTTTAGCCGATTGTTACTGATAGTGAAACCCGGGTGATCTTTTTCTTATGGACCGGATTTGCCGCAAAAACATGTTCGTGCCTCTCGAATACCCGGTAAGAGCGTGCTGTCGGTCCACTGGTTCGCACCTCCTGGAGAGCAAGTGATATGGCAACGGTTCCCTTCGATCAACTTGATGGCGTGATCTGGATGAACGGCGAAATGGTCAATTGGCCTGATGCCAAGCTTCATGTGCTCTCCCATGGCCTTCACTATGCCAGCTCCGTGTTTGAAGGCGAACGTATGTATGGCGGTGAGATTTTCAGGCTGAGTGAGCATACGGAGCGGCTTTTTGGTTCTGCTGAAACCCTGGGCTTCCAGATCCCCTACACTCTCGAAGAGATTGACCAGG
Source organism: Hyphomicrobiales bacterium (assembly GCA_021775525.1). GTDB lineage: Bacteria > Pseudomonadota > Alphaproteobacteria > Rhizobiales > Methyloligellaceae > UBA2767. The sequence goes on along the minus strand of JAJFHQ010000092.1, from coordinate 766 downwards.
CGTGCCGTGATGTTTGCACGCAATCCGGTCTGACCGAGGCTTATATCCGCCCGGTTGCCTGGCGCGGCAGCGAGCAAATGGGCGTTTCAGCCCAGAATAACCGGATCAATGTCGCCGTGGCTGCGTGGGATTGGGGGTCATATTTCGAGCCCGCCGAGCGCCTGAAAGGCATACGCCTGGCACTGGCTGAATTTCGCCGTCCCGACCCAAGAACCGCACCTGTCAAAGCGAAGGCTGCCGGTTTGTACATGATCTGCACCCTTGAAAAACACCGCGCCGAAGCCGCCGGCTATGCCGATGCGCTGATGTTCGACTGGCGTGAGCATGTTGCCGAGGCGACGGGCGCCAATATCTTCCTCATCAAGGAGGGCATCCTGCACACGCCTACGCCGGACTGTTTCCTCGACGGGATCACCCGGCGCACGGTTATGGACCTGGCGAAGAACCGGCAGATGCAGGTGGTTGAACGCACGATTCTGCCTGATGAAATGGACAGTTTCGATGAGTGTTTCATCACCGGCACCGCGGCTGAAGTGACGCCTGTGTCCGAGATCGGCCCGCATTCATTCACGCCGGGGCAGATTTCCGAGACCTTGCTGAACGACTACATGGCGCTGGTGCGCCCGGCTGAGAGCGTGGCCGCTGCCGGGTAGCGCGCCCCCTAGGTCAGGCAATTATCTATGCGGGATGGGGTGGTTTTACGACACGCTGTAGGTGCTGGCTGGCACTTTGTCTGAAATTTGGTCATCGACATCATTGAGCCGGT
>JAJFHQ010000091.1 GCA_021775525.1 Hyphomicrobiales bacterium | reverse complement strand
AAACAGGGCGGAGAGACATTGGCGTATTCTGCCTATGTTCTGGCAAGGACCGGTCGCGCCAATATCGGCGATTTACGATATTTTGCCGATGCACAGGCCGACAGCTTTACCGCACCGCTGGCGGGTGCACATCTCGCCGCCGCGCTGGCCATGCTCGGTGACCGCACGCGCGCGGAAAAACTGTTCTCAAGCGCAATTCGGGGGCTCGAAGCACCACTTGTGGACGCCGGACGGTCGGACTTCGGTTCCGCAATGCGTGATCGCGCCGGGGTGCTGACGCTGGTTGCTGAAACGGGTCTCCAGAAGAGCGCCATCCCTGCGATTGCCCGCTCACTCGCCGCGACAAGTGCGCGAAAACCTCGCGCCTCCACCCAGGAAAATGCCTGGCTGTTGCGTGCCGCCAATGCGCTGTTTTCCGAGCCGCAGAATCTGTCCCTGACCCGCAACAGCCAGCCTCTCAAAGGCGCTCTGTTTGAAACTCTCAATACGGCGGACCTGCAAAAAGCTCCCGTCAAAATTGCGAATGAAGGCGACACCTCGGTCACGGCAATGGTCACCATTTCCGGTGCGCCCGTATCTCCTGAACCAGCGGAGGCCAAGGGCTTCCTGATTGATCGCTCCTACTACACCATGAGCGGCAAGCCACGTGAACTTGAGAGCGTTGTCCAGAATGAGCGGCTGGTGGTTGTCCTTCGCGTCAACGAGGTCGATGCCCGGCGTGGCCGCATTCTCATCGTTGATCATCTTCCGGCTGGCTTCGAGATCGAGAACCCGAGATTGAGCGATGCCGGCTCCGGTCAGAACTTTTCCTGGTTGAAAGGGGTCAGCACGCCTGAGCACAGCGAATACCGAAAAGACCGTTTCGTGGCCGCCTTCAACCGCGATGGGCAAAAGCCCCGGGTCCTGACCGTCTCCTACGTGGTGCGTGTGGTGACCCCGGGCAAATATGCCCACCCGCCTGCGACCGTTGAAGACATGTACCGGCCAGAGCTGTTCGCGCGCACCGCTTCGGGTACGCTCAACATCGCCGGTCCGGCGAGATAAGATGCCGGGTGGTTTAAAGAAGCCTGATCCAGGCAAACCCCGCGAAGGCTTCGGGCCGCCTCCGACCTGGCCACGGTGGGCTAGTCCGGCCTCCCTGTCACTGCTGGTCCTTGCCCTGGCCGCGCCTCTTATCATTTCCGCCGGGGTCCATATAGCCATGAACAGGCTGGGGCCTCTTCCAACCGCTCTGTCCGAGCCAGTCTCAACCGTCGTGCTGGATCGCAAGGGTCACCTGCTGCGAGCGTTCGCCAATTCCCTTGGCCGCTGGCGGCTGGCTGTCACCCCGCACCAAGTGGACCCACGCTACCTTGAGATGTTGCTGAACTACGAGGACAAGCGCTACTACTCTCATAGTGGTGTCGATCCCCTCGCCCTTGTCCGGGCCGCCGGCCAACTGGTCATGAACGGGCGGATCATTTCGGGGGCTTCAACCCTGACCATGCAGGTCGCCCGGCTGATCGAGCCACGACGCAGCCGATCGCTATCCACGAAGCTGCGCCAGATGGTGCGGGCGCTTCAACTTGAAACCCGCTACTCCAAGCGCGAAATCCTCGGCCTCTACCTGACCCTCGCGCCGTTCGGCGGAAACCTTGAGGGGATCAGAGCCGCCTCGCTGGCCTACTTCAACAAGGAGCCACACCGACTGACGCTGGACCAATCTGCCCTGCTGATTGCGCTGCCGCAGTCACCCGAAACACGACGCCCGGACCGCTTCGAGAAATCCGCACGGACCGCGAGGGACAAGGTTCTGGCCCGCGCCGCACGTGCCGGAATTGTATCTCCGGCAGACTTCAATCGCGCCACTGAACGCACCGTCCCAACCCGGCGTCACGCCTTTCCAATATACGCCGCCCATTTGACCCAGAGGGAGGTATCCCGCGCACCACAGCGGCAGGTTCACCGCCTGACCATCAACCGGACGCTTCAGTCCCGGCTGGAAGAGCTGGCGCGTGCACGCATCACGCGGTTCGAGGCGCACCACTCAATGGCACTGATCGTCGTCGACAATGAAAGTGGTGAGGTACTCGCCCATGTCGGCTCACCTGGCTTTCTCGATGAGACCCATGCCGGGCAGATCGATATGGGGCATGCCATCCGGTCCCCCGGCTCCGCACTCAAGCCGTTTATCTACGCGCTTGCCTTTGAATCAGGTCTGGCTCACCCCGAAACCCTGATAGAGGATCGGCCAAAGCGATTTGGCGACTACGCGCCGAACAATTTCGATGGCCAGTTCAGGGGCACAGTTACTCTGCGCGAAGCACTCCAGCTTTCTCTCAATGTCCCCGCTGTCCAACTTCTTGAGGCGGTTGGTCCCGCGACCTTCCTCGCACGGCTGCGCAAGGCGGGTGCCAGGATCAAACTGCCGGGAGCCGCTCCGCCGGACCTGCCTATGGCCCTCGGAGGCGCAGGGATTACCTTGCGGGACCTGGCAATGCTGTATGCCTCGCTTGCCCGGCAGGGAAAACCTGTTTCCTTGCGCACCCGGCTGGAACAACCACCTGATGCAGCCATAGACGCCAACGTCTCCGGTGCTAAAACACTGCTCACGCCTCTCTCCGCCTGGTACGCTGCTGATATCCTGCGCGGCACGCCGCCACCGCTTCACACCAGTTGGGGTGCCATCGCCTTCAAGACCGGAACCTCTTATGGCTACCGCGATGCCTGGGCGGCCGGCTTTGATGGCCGACACACCGTAGCGGTATGGGTGGGGAGACCCGATGGCGGGCCGACGCCCGGCATGACCGGCCGTCTTGCTGCGGCACCCATCCTCTCTGAAGTCTTCGCCCGGCTTGGAACCCATCGCGCGCCAATCATGCCTGCCCCGCGCGGCGCAATCCATTCAGCCAGCGCGAAGCTGCCCCCGCCACTGCGCAATTTCGGAGGACCGGCTGCAGGCAGCCTGAGGTCTCCCGACCCGGCGGTCCGGATTGCCTTTCCGCCGGATGGGTCGCGCGTCGCATATGAGCAAACCGGCGCAGGTCTTTCTCAAGCAATCGCAATCAAGGCCGAAGGTGGCACCCTGCCCCTCACATGGTTCGTCAACGGCGTTCCACTGACCCACGCGGCCCGCCAGAGAACGGCGTTCTGGAAACCGGACGGGGAAGGTTTCGTCCAGCTGTCGATTATCGATGGGCAGGGCTTGTCGGACAGCGTTGTGTTCCGGATGGAAAATGAGGGACGCGTGACGCCCCAGCACCGTTTGCTACCCACCCCTGAATAAAGCCTGTCCTCCTCCAAAATTACCCGGCGTTTAAAGTGTCACCGGGTTTCCGCTCGAAGCCCCATAACGATACTGACGTACATGAACACCAGCACGGTTGCGAAGGGCAATCCGGTGGAAATGGCGGCTGCCTGTAGCGCTATCAGACTCCCATCCAACTGCAATAGCCCTGAGCGGGTGTGTTGAATGTCCGCTATTGACACTTGGCGGACATTCTCGCCTAGCCCTTTATATGTCCACTTTAGGGGGTATAGCGGACATTCTGCCAGATGGTACCTCCTGAGATTAGAATTTGAGGCATCATATGCTGTTTGATTGGCTCGCTTTGCGGACGTTTACATCACGCAACAAAGAGAGCGGTTCGTTTCTGTGACCTAATTCGAAGTCAACACAACCGCGCAAACAGTGTGGTGACATTTATCTTGTTGTTTTATTTAGGATAATATTGGCGCGCCGGGGGAGATGAAAATGAGAACTGGGTTTTGGTTGTCAAATTCGCCAAACTAGGAACCAGTTAGCAGCGGCTTCGTACAATGTCTGACATAGCCATTTGCCATACGTCAGGAAGCGCTGAATGCACGGGCGAAACTATGTCTGAATTGACAAAACGATTTCAGAGTATCGTCGAAGGAAAAACCTTTCGAAAACAAAAAAACTCTGACCCCAACTCAGTGATGTTCAATGCGCAAGCTTTGCAGAAATTTGTTGATTCAATTGAGATTGGCAATGACCCAATCTCAGACCCTCACATATTTAAAGGACAATTCATCGCCGTCCCCGTACTTTTGGCTCTTTCGATGGAGATGGCCCTAAAAGCTTGGTGGGCCCGCGAAATTAAAGATAATGCGGTGCCGAAGACACATGACCTACTGGAACTGTTCGACGGATTGCCCGAACAAACGCGCATTCGTCTTGAGAACTCCCACCCAGCTTTACCAAACCCTGATCATCCACAACTGCAGCCGTTGCGCCAAGGGCTACGATCGCTCCTAGCTTCAAATAGAGAAAAGTTTGTCGAATGGAGGTACCCGTACGAGATATTACACAGCAGTTTTCCAATCGGTGAATTCAAGGCTGCGCTGTCGTCGGTTATTGATGAATTCTTGAAATGAAAGGCCATTCGCGATCCAACCGATGGCCAGATACAAGAAGCCACTGAATTCTGTCGCCAATGAAAAGAACCTGTCAGCTCGTGCATTCGGCGTACTGTGCTATATCCTCACCAAGCCGCCCGATTAGCGCGTCAGCCGCACACGGATTGGTCGCTTCATCTTTAAGCTACATCCGAAATGAAGTGTTGAAGTGGAAACATCGGCGCGCCATGCTTCCGGCAAGCTGGTTCATTTGGGGCAATCTATGGCATGGAATGATGGGCTGACGCCGGGCACTCCAGCGCACACAATCGCTTCGGACAGCAATCAACGCATCCGTGTTGTGGCGGGTCCTGGGACAGGCAAGTCATTCGCAATGAAGCGTCGCGTCGGACGATTGCTTGAGGAAGGCGTTGCTCCCACACAGATTCTGCCTGTGACCTTCACACGGGTAGCTGCCGAAGACCTACATCGTGAATTGGTCGGAATGGGAGTCACGGGCTGTGATGAACTAGAAGGAACGACACTGCATCGCCTCTGCCTCCGACGCCTCTCCCGAAACGCCGTGCTTGCAGCAACAGGGCGTCACGCTCGACCACTAAATCAGTTTGAGCTGGAGCCAATGATTGCGGACCTCCAACGGCAAGGACGTGGGAAAAAGGCCGTACGCAACTTGCAGGCCGCATATGAAGCTGCCTGGGCACGACTTCAACATGAGCAACCCGGTCACGCCGTCGATCCAGAAGACT
>JAJFHQ010000010.1 GCA_021775525.1 Hyphomicrobiales bacterium | reverse complement strand
GTCAGTGGTCTTCAGATCTTACTTGTCCAGCCAGACCTGATCCAGATGCTGGTTCAGGTAATGGCTCGGCGCAATACTCCACCCCTTCACATAAGAGCGATGGGGATTGATCTTGTACCACCACAGTGTCGGAATGAGATGAGCCATCTCACCCAGTGCACGCGTTTCATACTCGCGCATGATCGTGCGTTGCTCTGCTTCGGTACCTGCACGAAGAAGCCGACTATAGATTTCTTCCAGCTTCTCGTCCTTGTAGTTGCCATAATTGTTGCCTGCGCTCCCGAGGAACTTGGTCACGTCAGCGATAGGATTGACAACGGATTGGCAATTGAAGTCGATCGAGACATCGAAGTCGGACTTCTTCCGGAGCTTGTCGTAGAAGACAGGGCTCGGGTTCACGTGCTGCTCGGCTTGAACACCGATCTGCTTCCACTGGTCGATCAACCAGGTGCCGACAACCTTGTAAGGCTGGTCGACGCCGCGATTGTTGAAGTCAACCTTGAGGTTCGGATGCCCAGCTTCCTTAAGCAGACGCTTGGCTTCGGCCCGGTTGGCCGCAACGTCGGTGCCAAAACCGGTCAGCTTCATCAGCTCTTCCTTGGTCGCAGCAAGCGGATGGTTCGGGAAAACCACGCCACCAACCGTTTTCACGATTGCGATCTTGGAGAGATACTTGGAGCCACCCCAGCGATCGAGCGCCAGCGACAGGGCTTTCCTGACGCGCGGGTCGTCAAAGGGCTTGCGGGCTTGGTTAGGCGTTGCCAGCAGAATGCAGTTCCAGTCGCTTTCCTGGACCGTGATCTTGTCACCCAGTGCTTTCACCAGGTCATCACGGGCCTTTGGCGGGAAGCCGCGGAACTCGATCGCGGCACGGTCACCACGGATGGCTTGCAGACGCAGCGCCATCTTCGGGGCTGAAATGGCCTTGAAACCATCCAGGTAAGGTTTGCCCTTGTGGTGGTAGGCGGCATATTTCTTGCCTTCTACGAAGGAACCGGGCTGATGCTGCACAAAAGAGAAAGCGCCAGATCCGTTGACGTTTTTCTGATGCCAGGTATAGCCGTGTTCATCGAGGTCCTTTTTGGCATAGACAAAATTAAACGGCATGGCGACCGACGGGATGAACGAGCCCGACGGGAACTTCAATTTGAAGGTCACTTCGTACTTGCCGGTGGATTCGACACTGTCAACCATCTTGAAAAATGCCTTACGGGCAGATGCAACGCCCTTTGGCGGGAAGATGATTTTCTTGAAAGTGGCGGTGATATCATCGGCCGTCAGGGGATTTCCGTCATGAAATTTGACGTCCTGGCGGATTTTGAAAACATATGTCTTAAATCCGTCTTCGCCCTTCGGCACATCGCCCTCACACAAGTCGCAGACAAAATCGGTCGGCGAGGACGGGTTGTCCGGGTTGACCCGGATCAGGGTTGAGTAGAACGGCCGGATCGGATGGATCATGCCGAACGTACCTTCAATATGACCGTCATAAGAAGGAATCTTGGACCCAACCACAAAGTTGAGTACGCCGCCCTTCTTCGGTTCCATAGCTTGTACGGTGTCAGCCATACCAAACGACAGGGCAAGCCCCGCCGCCAACGGTACGGCAAACAATGAACGTGGGAATTTCATACTTTTCCTCCCTTTACAATTTTGAGAACTTGAACGTGTCCTCACAACGCAACTGCCCTTCTTCGGGGGCTTTTCAGATCTCAGAACAGGCGGCCCAGTGACCGGGTCTGATCTCCCTGAATTCTGGCACATTCTTCTTACATGCATCAACCGCGATCGGACAACGTGGGTGAAACACACATCCGCTCGGAGGGTTAATCGGGCTGGGAATTTCACCCTTGATGATCTGGTGCTTGCGACCTCCTTCAACCGTCGGGTCGGGGATCGGGACCGCCGCCAGAAGTGCTTGCGTGTACGGATGAACAGGGTTGTCATAAAGCTCATCGCACTCGGCCAACTCAACCATATTTCCCAGATACATGACCGCCACGCGGTGGCACAAATGACGCACCACGCTCAGGTCATGGGCAATGAACAAATATGTAAGATTATACTCGTCGCGCAGGTCCTCGAGCAGATTGATGACCTGTGCCTGGATTGACACATCCAGGGCTGACACCGCTTCGTCGCAGATAATGAACTCGGGCTTGACCGACAACGCCCGGGCGATACCGACGCGCTGGCGCTGGCCGCCGCTCATCTCGTGCGGGTAGCGGTCGGAGAATTTCGGATTAAGACCGCAAACTTCAAGCAGTTCTGCAACACGCTTGTCGCGGGCTTCCTGGTCCGGCTCGGTGTTGTGAACCATCATTGGTTCGGAAATGATCTCGCCGATCTTCATGCGCGGATTGAGCGATGAATACGGGTCCTGGAAAATAACCTGGATGCGCTGGCGCAACGGGCGCATTGACTTTTTGTTCAGCGTAATCAGGTTGACGTCATCATAAATGATCTCGCCTTCAGTCACGTCTTCCAGCTGGAGAATGCAACGCCCTGTGGTGGTTTTGCCGCAACCGGATTCCCCCACCAGGCCCAACGTTTCACCCTTCATGATATCGAAACTGACACCGTCTACCGCTTTCACATGTGCAACCACCTTCGGTACGAAGACACCCTCGGTAACGGGGAAATGCATCTTCAGATTGCGCACCTTGACCAGCGGCTCCCGCTTGGGCTGATTGGCGGCGCCTGGACGGCGCGCTGCCGATGCCTTTGCTTTGCGCTTTGCCGCGCTGGAGGCCTTGGCCGCAGACTTGCGCTTGGCCGCCGGCTTTGATCTTGCAGTGCTCATGACGCCTTCCTCATTCGTTTAGTCTTTGACGTCGGGATGGTGCGCGCGCTCTTGGCCACCTTTTCTTTTTCCCAGCAGGCCGCAATGTGCGGGCCCTTGATCTTTTCAAGTGGAGGAAATTTCTGCGCACATTTCTTGACCGCAAACCGGCAACGGGGACGGAAGGCACAGCCATCGTCGAGCCGGGTCAAATCCGGCGGTTGACCCTCAACCGGGTCAAGCTTGGCCTGACGCGGCAGATCCATGCGCGGAACCGACTTCAACAGCGCCAGCGTGTAGGGATGACGGGGGGTGTGATAAATGTCGTGTGCGGTGCCGCTTTCGATGATCTTGCCCGCATACATGACATTCACGCGGTCCGCATAACGTGCCACAACGCCCAGGTTATGCGTAATCACGATAAGTGCAACACCGAGACGGCGCGTGAGGTCTTTCATCAATTCCAGGATCTGTGCCTGGATTGTCACGTCGAGCGCTGTCGTGGGCTCATCCGCAATAATGAGTTTCGGTTCGCAAGCGAGCGCCATGGCAATCATCACACGCTGGCGCATTCCGCCACTCAGGTGATGAGGATATTGCACAAGGCGGCGATCCGGTTCGGAAATGCCGACAAGTCCGAGCAATTCAATAGAGCGGGCATGGGCGGTTTCCCCGACAATGCCCATATGCTCTTCAAGCGTCTCGGTGAGTTGGCGACCGATCGTCAAAACCGGGTTGAGCGATGTCATCGGCTCCTGGAACACCATTCCGATGTCCTTGCCGCGAATGCCCCGCATCTCGTCTTCGGTGAGCTGGAGCAAATCCTGGCCCTGGAAGGTAATGCTTCCTTCGACGATTTTGCCCGGTGGATCTGGGATCAGCCGCAATATGGACATTGCGCCAACAGACTTTCCGCAGCCGGACTCTCCGACAATGGCAACCGTTTCGCCAGCATTTACATCATATGTGATGCCGTCGACCGCCTTAACGGTTCCGGCAGATGTGTAGAACTGAGTCTTCAGTCCTTCAATCTCAAGCAACTTGGGCAAAGACCCAACCCCTCCCTTACTCAACTTTCAATGTGCGACATGATCTAGCCGCAAAAGCCAATACATACCATCAATGAGCAGCAGCTGCTTATGCCTGCAACCTTTGCCCATGCCAACATGCCCAATCCAAAGGAAGCTTAGACGAATGTCAAGAGTGGTTTCGAAAGCTGGTTTATGCCAAGGGTCAAGATAGGGTGCGGCGGAGATGAATGTGATGTTACGCGCTAGGTGATTCCAGCATCTCTAGGTTGTTCAGCACATAGGGGTTTCCCGGGTCCTTGGCGAGAGCCGCGTTGAAGTGTTTGCGCGCTTTTGCCAAGTCACCCTTTAAATAATGATGGTAGCCCAAATTGTTGTGAACTGTGGCTGTATAGCCCGTTTGCTTTACCACAACCTTGTACGCCCTGGCAGCCAGATCGAAGCGGCGCAACCTGTCGTATGAGGCGGCCAGCCCGAGCCAGCCGGATGTCAGGTTGGGATTTTCTTCAACGGCCTGGCGAAAGTATTTCTCGGACAGACCATAATCTTCATTTTTGAAATGCAGCTTCGCCTTGGCCAGCGGCTTCTCCGACTTGGGAAGCAGGGTGAACAATCCGCGGCGATCTTCCTGGCCGACGAGTGCAGCCTCGCCCTCGGCGCCCCGATTGCCGGAGCATGCCGCAAGCGTTGCAGCAATAATCATAACTGGCCAGATCCGGATGGACATTGTGACCCCGTAAGGCGGCTTCTGCCGCACCTATTACCAGTGTAGGGGTGTTAACCATTATGGGCACGCCAAGCTGTCCAACACCCTAAATGAAGGGTTAACCGTTCAGGCCATCAAGATTCAGCCGGAGACGTTTGAGGTGAGCTGCGCAATCGCGAAATAGAATGCCCATATGCTACGGCTCGATGTCCGCATTTGGGAGCATATCGGACATTGTGAGGTTGGGTCTCTGATGTCCGCTTATGACCCAAAGCGGACATTCACAACTCGAACTTGTGGTTCCGGCTAAACGATGCGCTCGCCATACTTCGAGACTGCGTCCTCCGACAAGACAAGCCCCAGACCCGGTGTGTTATTCATCGTCAACCAGCCATCTGCCAGCTTCGGTGGATTTTCAAACAGTTCTGCCTGTAGCGGGTCTCGTTCGGGGTTGGTGAAGGCTTCAACGAACCCGCCGGCAGGCGTCGAGGCCACCAGTTGGGCATGAATGAAACAGTCATGGTGTGGTGTGACTTCGACATGGTTGAGTTCGCACAGGGCTGCCATCTTCCGGCCCTCGGTGAAACCGCCAAACATGGTCACGTCAAACTGTAGGATCTGTATTGCCTGTTCCTCCAGCATGGACCGGCACCCATAACTGGTGAGCTCGCTTTCGCCTGCGGAGAGCGGAATCTGCGTGCGCTGGGATAGCAGCTTGAGTTCGCGGCGGTCATCCGCCCAACGCACAGGTTCCTCCAACCATCGCGGGCTTCAACGGAATGAGCGCCTCAGCAGCCTGCGTGGCGGTCTCAAGGTCCCATGCCCTGTTTACATCGACCATGAGATCTCTCTCGTCGCCAATGACGTCCCGGACCACTTCAAGTCGATTGATGTCTTCAGCCAGCTCCATACCGCCGACTTTTGCCTTAAAGCCTGTATGGCCCTGTTCCTTGAGTTCGGTAATCTCGTCGCGCAGCTCGGCCAAATCCTTGCCGTCACGATAGTAGGCGCAGGTCACGTAGTAGGGCACCTTGTCGCGATAGCCGCCAAACAACTGATAGAGCGGTATCCCGGACATCTTGCCGATGATATCCCAGCAGGCTACATCGACCGCAGCGGAGACGCGCACCAGCGCTTCGCGGCTCCAACCTTTTTCGTGTGCCAACCGCTTTGATGTCAGCGAGAACAAGTCTTGATAAATGCGTTCTGGCGCTAGCGGGTTGGCACCGATGAGCCGCTCAGTGATACCGCTCCTGAACACATTGAGAATTGGCATCGCGTCTGTGTAACTAGTTGCAAGTCCAAAGCCTTCCACGCCGTCACTGGTGCGCACCCGCAGCAAGACTTCGTTCGCAGTGGGGACAGTGAAATTACTGACCCAATGCGGGCGCTTATCCTTTGGACCGCGCAGAATAAACACTTCGATGTCAGTGATCTTCGTTGTCATTGGATATCCCTGATTCGATCGAAGGCGTGCGCAGTACGCGCAAATGTTCGGAGGAGTTCTATATACTTGAACTAGGAAATGAAACCCTCGCTCTGTCCCATAAGAATTGCATTTTGCCGTTTGCCATTGTCCGCTATTGGCACAAATCAGACATTCCAGCCTATGCCGGTTTATGTCCGCTTTCGGGGGCAAAGCGGACATTGTTAAAGGGTGTGATTTATGTCCGCTTCTGACCCAAAGCGGACATCAAGGAGAGATCATCTTCGCCGGGTTTTGGAGACGAGACACGCGCCGCCTGCGCGTCTGAGCCGGTTGCAGAAGCTGTCGGCCTTGGCCCGGTCGGGCTGCCCAATTGATATCTTGAAGCGTGGAGATCTGCCCCAACTGTAATTTCTCACGCGCAGGACCATTGGGTCTCGATCCGCAAGTACTTTGGGGAACTTGCGTTGAATCTCGGCAAAGTGGGAAAGGGCCTTGGTCGGCGACCAGTTGGCAGTCAGATGCACGCCCCAGGGCTGCCATGGGGCGCTTGCGTATCTGAGTTGCGGCTTGAAGCGGCGGATCGGAAGTTGGCCGCAGGTTTCCAGGAATGAAAGTTTCTTGTCCAGGACATAGTCGGCTTTCGGGATCTGGGTGCCGTTCCATTCTTGCGACGAAAATCCGGTGATCGAAAGGACAAAGTCCTGGGTTTCACCGGGAAGACCAGTCTGGCCGGCGCGCCAATTGCGCACCCGGTTCGGACCCGCGTTGTAGGCTGCTGCCGCTAGGCCCAAATTGCCGAACTTCTTGCGCAGATCAGAGAGATAATGCGCAGAAGCCGGAATCGCACTTCTTGGATCAAAGGGGTCGTCCAGGCCACGTTCCTGCGCTGTTCCGGGCATGAACTGGGCGATCCCCGATGCGCCCTTCGGGCTGACGGCGTTGGGGTCGAAGCGGCTCTCCTTCCAGATCAGTCGGGCAAAAAAGGCCGGGGGCAGATCCCACATTTGCGACGCAGCTTCAATTCGTCGGCAGACATCGGCAATGAACGAGGCCCGGGCGTCGGCTTCAGATTTTTCCGTCGTCTGAGCCAGCACTCCCTCGCCTTCCTGTTCTCCCCACGCTGTGGCCGCAGAACAAAGCAGAGCGAACAGAAATACCGCACCTGTTGTCCATCTAAGCGCTGTGGCGGAAGCTCTTTCTGTTGCCTTGAATCGCGGCATACCGATCATCCCCAATTCCGGTCGGGGCCGAAGTTTAGCACGCTCCAAGTACTGATTTCCGCTCCTAGCCTATGGGGATTGATGTCTGCTTTCGGGGGTAAAGAAGACATGGAATGACCGTGCCCTGAGAGTCTGCTTATGATCCTAAGCGGACATTCATGCCTATAGCAGAAAGTGGAAAATCAGAACCGGAACTTGATACCGGTCTTAGCTGAAGCCTGGCGTCCGCCACCGGTCTCGACTTGGCCCTCGATATTTGCATAGAGCGTTGTGCCGCTAGCGGAGGTGCGCTCAAACTGCAGCCCGGCAAAGGCGCCACCCACCACATCGTCTCCGCCGGGATCGAAATTGATATTCTGTCCGAGCAGCACTCCTGAGACATCCCCGTCGCCCACATTGGCCCGCCCCTCAAGGCCGATATAAAAGGCGCTTTTGCGCCGCGACCCATCCGGGCCCTCATGCACCACTGGCATGGTCAGTTGGGAGCGCGCCTGAAGCACATGGATGTCACGGTCATCGACTGTGAGTGGCGCCGCCGACCCCGTTTCGGTGAAGCCATCAAGGAATAAACCGGCATAGCGAAGCGTCAAGCTCTTCTCCATGCGCTGCTGCTTGACCCAAATCGGCCGTGTCCAGGTCACTTCGGGAGAAACAAAGAAGCCGTCATAATCGGCCTTCGCCGTTTGAATTCCAGTCGCAGCCAGGTTGTTGGCGACGCGGCGCTCCCGGCCATAGTCGCTATAGCCTGCCGTCAGGGCAAGATCGATAAAGGTGTTGCCGCGCAGCCAGCGTGCGTAGAGCCCGCCAAAGACGCTTTCCACGTCTGTTTCCTGGCTGTCGAAGTCCGCGTCAACATCCCCCCACGAGCCGCCGAAGAATATACCGGCCCGGCCTCCCGCACCAGTTGCCCCGTCAATCCCTGAGACCACGCCACCAAGGCGGATATCGCTGTCTACTGCGGGGCCGTCTTCGCGCTGCAGCCGGTAAGAGCCAAAGGCCTGCACCCAGCCCTGGCGGGATGTGTCTTCAATCATGGCGCTGGTCTGCGACTTGCCACCAAAGGACATGGGGCGCGGGTTCGAGGTCACGCCCGAGACACCGCCCTGGCCAAAGCCGTTGAGGCGGTTATGCAAGCTGGAGAAGATACCCCCCGTCAGCCCTGTCAGAACCTCGTCCTGCATCGCTAGGTTGGTCGGGTCCACGACAGCCACCTGAGCGCCTGAGACCGCAAAGGGTGCACCGCTGGAGTTGATGATTACGGGCACTCCGGAGTTAACATCAACCTCGAAGCTATTGGCGATAGAGAGACCGTTGCCGACGTTCAGTGTTGTGGGGACGGTGCCGCCTGAACGAATATCGATCACCCCCTGAATGACCGACCCCGGCAGCAGAGTCAGCGTTCCACCTGGTGCGTTGAGGAGTATGCCGTCCCCGGCAGCGCCCGAGCCGACCGCGCCGGAATTGGTTACAAAGGAGTCGGTGCCATTTGTGCGGATGAATGTGCCGGCAGTGCCGGAATTGTTAACCGGCGAATTGTCGTCATCCGTTAAGATGGATGTGCCGACCGTGCCGGAGTTGGTCACCGCTGAGTTGGGGTTTTCGGTCCGGATGAAATCGACGACGGAGCCTGTGTTGGTTACGGGTGAGTTGTCTTGCTCGGTAACGATATCCTCGCCGACCGAGCCGAAATTGAATATTGGAGAATTGGCACCCCTCGTCACGATGTTCTCGCCGACGGTACCGGAGTTGAACACCGGTGAGTTCATGCCAGATGTATCAATTTCACCGAAGGCGAGGCCGGAGTTGGTCACGGCGGCGTTGTTACCATCTGTATCGATGGAGTCGACTCTACCCGCATTGCCGATCGTTTCACCGTCGCCATTCGTGTTGACACTGGCGTTGAGATCCACGCCCGGGGCGACCGTACAGGCGTTGGCGTTCAACCCTATGACGCAAGCGATCTGGGCCGGCGCTGTATTCGCACCGATTCCCAGTCCGAACAAAATTGCTCCAGCGAAGAATCCCGCCGAGCGAATTGTGCCCGTTATCGTCATATGGCGCGACTCCCCACTTGAGGCCTGAAGTATATGGATATACCGCGCAAAATGGTATGTGATTCTGACTCGAGATCGTAATGTCCGCTATTGGCACAAAGCAGACATTCAGGTCTATGCGGGTTTATGTCTGCTTATGATCCAAAGCGGACATATCCGACACAGCATTTCCGTGATGGCGCAACTTGGCGACAATTACTTCCGGCTTGTGACGTTTGCTTGACATCTTCGGTCCTCCTTTTCCTAACCATAAAGGTGGACCATTTCATTGGGGGAGGATCAGCAACTCGTTCTCAGAATCCGCAACCCACCGCCAGACTCTTCAATGCTGCCTGTAGGCGGTCTGCTGAAAACAAGTCTTGCTGAAAGATTTTCCCATTGGCGCGCATGCCGACAGCGAACCTCTGACTCGCCTTGCCAAGATCTTTTAAGAATGCAGGCGTTACGGCAGTGACAAATATTATCCTGCCATCTTTTTGGTAGGCTTTGTCAGCCCCGAGCGGCACCATACCGACACCTTTTAGTCGGATGAGAATTGCTGGCTTACCGCCGCTAAGCCTCTTGAGGTCCGCGTTCGATACAGTTTGCCTAGTGGAATAGAACAGATCGCGCCGTTTGGCGTTGCACGCCAGCTCAAGCCGATCATCACTCTTTTCGGCAAACGCAAACGCGCGGTGGACATTGTGATTGCCGTTTCCGGGCGCGATATATTGCCATTCGGCAAGTGTAGACTTGGTGCCTACAATGGATAGGAAGAGGGCAAGGAGAAGCAATCGGCAACACATCGACATAGATATCCACTTATTCGAGCTGTATCGGCTTCAAAGCCTAGATGCCGGGCAAGGCAAGGTCAAATCGGCCGCTCATAGTGCCGTTGGCGCTGGTTTTATGTTCTACCTGCCTTCCGCAGTACGGCAAGCCCGCCGGGTTGCTGCTTTGCTCAGTCGGTCCTGATTCTACGAGGCTCGATGTCCGCTATTGGCACAAAGCAGACATTCCAATCTGAATGATTTTATGTCTGCTTTTGACCCAAAGCGGACATCGACATAATTTACCTTCCCATATGAAATATCAGTTGGTCGCGGCATCCTAATGACTGTGTAAGGAGCATGATGTTGGGCTCAGTGAGAACGACATCCAGGCCTGAGCGCTGAAATAGCAGCTGATGTGGCCGCCTGGGTGGGGTCGATCACCGGAATTTTGAGATCCTCTTCCAGACGTTGTCGATAGCGCGCCATGCCAGCACATCCCATCACGATGACATCTGCTTTGTGCTCATCGCGCAGCCGCCGACCGGTTTCCAGCATCTTTTCGGATACGGATGCTTCGTTGGCCAGTTCTGAAACTTTCAGATTGACGGGCACGTCGCCGGCAATTTTGTCCTGTAAGCCGAGCGATCTGGCATATGCCCAGTGGCGCTCTACGGACTCGGGCAGGATGGAAATGACACCAACATGCTGGCCCAGTGTGATGGCGGTCGCCAGCCCATTCTCGGCGATACCGAAGCAGGGCTTGGATGTGATTTCGCGGGCAGCACCTAATCCAGGATCCGAATAGCACGCAATGACGAAGGCATCGGCTTCCGACTCTCGCTCCCGGATGGTTTGCTGTACCAGCTTTGCCGCAATCTCCGTGTCATGCTGACTTTCAATTCCCAGTGGGCCGTCCTTAAGTGTGATGCAGGTGATTTCTGGCGCATCGTCGACACGCAAGGGATCGAGCGCGCGGTCGATGGCCTCAGTTACTTCCTCGTTGCTGTTGGGATTGATCACCAGGATGCGGTCCGGCATGGGAGATCCTTTGTTCCTGCGATATGCGCCGCTCAATCCGGGCGCACGACACCCGTCTGTTCGGCGATCAACCCATAGTGCTCGATGCGCCGGTGACGGTCGAAATCGAAGATTGTTTCCTTGATGAAATTGCATTCATCGAGATCGCAATCCGCGACGATCAATTCATCGTCCAGGGTTGTCGTGCGCGCCACGATCTGTCCGGAAGGATGCACGATTGTCGAGTCGCCCAAGAGCTCGTGGCCATCCTCGTTGCCGGCTTTCGCAATAGCAACGACCCAGGTTCCGTTTTGATAGGCGCCGGCCTGAACCGAGAGGTCGTTATGGAACACTCTCAAATCTGCCTGTTCTTTCTTGCGCTGAGAGTTTGCTGAGGGCGTGTTGAAACCGAGCAGAACCATCTCCACGCCTTGCAGTCCCATCACGCGATAGGTCTCTGGCCAACGGCGGTCATTGCAGATGCACATGCCAAAAATGCCGTCCATGTACCGCCAAACTCTGAAACCAGTATTCCCGACTTCGAAATATTTCTTCTCAAGATGCTGGAACGCCCGATCCGGATCGAACTCGCCGTGGCCGGGCAGGTGAGTCTTGCGATACTTTCCGACAATGTTGCCTTTTTCATCCACCAGAATCGAAGTGTTGTAGTAGTGGCGCTCGCCGCTCTCTTCAGCAATCTCTGCATAGCCAAAGGTGAATCCGATGCCATGTTCCCTGGCCCTGTCGAACAGCGGACGGCAGGCGGCATTGGGCATTTCGGTCTCGAAATATCTGTCGATTTCTTCCCTGTTGTCCATGTCCCAGCGCGGGAAAAATGTGGTCAATGCTAGTTCGGGAAAAGCAACGAGCCGGCAATCTTCAGCCCTCGCCTGGTCCAGAAGCGCGATCATGCGGTCGACGGCATGCTTCCTGCGGTCAGCCTTCTGGATCGGCCCCAATTGGGCGCCACCGACGCGAATTATCCTGGGCATTGACCGTTTGCTCCATAAGTGACCTCTGCTTATGTCTAAGCATCATGTGACATGATCTCAATCCCCATGGGTCCTGAGCCAACAAACCAGGGGCGTATTTTACGCTTCACAGTTTGATCGGGGATGGTCGCATGCGTTAATGACGGTTGAGGAGCATTCAGATGGTTCCGTCCAAATTTCTTCTTTGCGAGCAGAGAGAGCAGCATGAGTGATTTCGATCTCACCATACGCAACGGAACAGTCGTTACGGTGTCCACGAAAAGAGACGCTGACATCGGCGTGAAAGACGGTGTGGTGGTGAAGATAGGGAAAGGCCTCTCGCCCGGCGACCGGGACATCGACGCAACTGGAAAGCTTGTCCTTCCCGGCGGGATCGATGGGCATTGCCATATTGAGCAGTTGTCATCGTTCGGTGTCATGAACGCGGATGATTTTTACTCGGCAACTGTCTCCGCGGTGCATGGCGGCACGACGACGGTTGTGCCCTTCGCCGCACAACAACGCGGGGACTCTGTCACCGAGGTCGTTCGGAACTACCGCGCTCTGGCGGAAGAAAAGGCGGTCATTGACTACCATTTCCACATCATCGTTACGGACCCGACTGACAAAGTTCTGGAAGAGGAACTGCCGCCGCTGATCAAGGAAGGTTTCCGGTCGCTCAAGGTGTTCCTGACTTATGAGAAAGTCCGGATCGACGATTATCAGATGCTCGATGTGCTGGAGGTCGCGCGCAAGCACGGCGCCCTGGTGGTGGTGCATGCAGAAAACAATGACATGATCCGCTGGACCACCGACCGCCTCTTGAAGGGCGGCCACAAGGAGGCCAAGTTCCATGCGATCAGCCACCCCCGCCTTGCCGAGGTTGAGGCTGTTCACCGGGCCATCATGCTGGCGCGTTTCATAGACGTTCCCATCCTGATTTTCCATGTGACGACGCGCGAAGCGATGGAAGAAATCAAGCGTGCTCAGGATGCCGGACTGAAGGTTTATGGGGAGACATGCCCGCAATATCTGAGCCTCACGGCGGAAGACCTGGACCGCCCTGGAACCGAGGGCGCAAAGTTCTGCTGCAGCCCGCCGCCCCGGGATGAGGCCGATCAGGAGGCCATGTGGCAGGGGCTGGTCGACAATACATTCCAGGTGTTCAATTCCGACCACGCACCATATCGATACGACGAGACCGGCAAGCTGAATGCGGGGCCAAACCCCACCTTCAAAGAGATTGCCAATGGCCTGCCTGGCATTGAACTGCGCATGCCACTGCTTTTCTCGGAAGGCGTGAACAAGGGCAGGATCGACATCTCCCGCTTTGTCGAGTTGACGTCGACCAACATGGCGCGCCTCTACGGGCTCTATCCGCACAAGGGGACCATCGAGGTGGGGTCTGACGCCGATATTGCTATCTGGGATCCGGGGCTTGAAAAAAAGGTCACGGACAAGAGGACCCACGATACGACGGGTTACACGCCATTCGAAGGCTGGACGATCAAGGGGTGGCCCGTCACGGTCCTGAGCCGGGGCCGGGTCGTTGTTGAAAACGGTGAGCTTAAAGTAGAGCGTGGATCCGGCAAGCTTGCAATTCGTGAAATGCCTGAACTTGCCAAACCTCTCGGCCGGATTGAACCTGAGATGGATGCCGCGCGAAATTTCGGCGTTGAACTTTATCGTTAAACAGTAATTTGGATTGCTGATTCTGACAGCAGAAACGCCTGTGCCAATGTCCGCAATTGGAACTAAGCGGACATTCCTGCCAACCGTGATTTATGTTCGCTTTCGGGGGTAAAGCGGCCCTTCCCGGCAAAGGATCAGCCGATGTTCAACCATGAATCTATGGCCCGGCACCTACATCAGCGAGACGCGCACATAAACCGGCAGCAGGATGACTACCAGAACAACCGGGAACACGAACATTGTGAGCGGCACGGTCATCTTGGCAGGCAGGGCGGCGGCTTTTTCTTCTGCGCGCGACATGCGCTTGTCGCGCATCTCCTCGCTATAGACGCGAAGCGCATCCGACATGCTGGTACCAAGCTCCTCTGACTGTTGCAGCAAGGACCCCAGATTGTGGGCTTCTTCAATGCCCATCCGTTTGGCCAACATATTGAAGGCATCCGTGAGAGGGCGTCCGGCGCGCAATTCAAGCGTCGCCATGTGCAGGCAGGCACCAAGATAGGGGAATGTCGGGGTGAGTTCCTGGCTGACCCTCGCAATGGCCTGGTCGATACTGATACCGGCCTCCGCGCAAACCACCATCAAATCCATAAAATCGGGGAAGCCTTCGCGGCACTGCTGCTGCAGGGCTTTGATACGTTTGGAGATGAAGAAACTCGGGGCCATCAGCCCGGCGATGGCCGATCCGATGACGAATGTCAGGTAGCGGGCCGTGTCGATATCAAACACGAGAATCTGGTCGGCAATGAAAAAGATTGCGGGAAACAGCATGGCGAGAGCAACGCGCACGAGATAATACCAGGCAAGGGCGGATGGATTGAAAAACCCGGCCTTGTTGAGTTTATCCAGGACGGCAGAAACCGATGCGTCTCCAACGGGCACGAAATGCGCAGCCACGGTGCCAAGCAGCTTGCTTGCCCCGGCGAGTTTCTGGTGGCGCAGGGAACGGCGGTCGTCCAGTGGGTCATCGGCGCTGCCGGAAACCGGCATCAGGGCGCGTTTCCTGATGCCCTCGCGCGCATGCCACGTCCGGGCGATGGTGTAGGTGACACCCGTCACGAGCGCGCAAATGCATACGGAGATACCGATGAGAACGGTCGACTGGTAGTTCACGAGGAATTCCATCAACATATCGTCCGGCCCCTACAATTTGAAATTGACCATGCGGAACATGATGATGTTGCCGATCAGCATCGCAATTCCGGCACCACCCAGGCCGTAATGAACCTTGGGTTCGTTCCAGATGCCGCCATAGAAGTCCGGGGCAAATATCAGCAGCACGCCGAAGACGATAAACGGCAAGCAGCTCAGGCCGATGGCCGACATGCGTCCTTCTGCCGAGACGGCCTTGACCCGGCGGCGCATCTTGAAGCGGTCACGCAGCACCATTGAGAGATTGGAGAGGAGTTCGCTCAGATTGCCGCCGGTCTTGGCCTGGATGCAGATAGCCACCACCACGAGGGCAAAGTCGTCCTGACCGACCCGCGCGCTCATCTGCTGCATTGCGCCGTCGAGATCAAGACCGTAAGTCAGTTCATCGGCGGTAAGGCCGAACTCGGTTCCAATTGGGTCTTCCATCTCGCGCGCCACCATCGAAATGGCGACAGGCAGGGGATGGCCCGCCTTGAGCGAGCGCACCATGGTGTCGACCGCTTCCGGTAATTGTTCCTCGAACTTGTTGCGGCGGCGCTGGCGCAAGGTGCGCAACACCAGGATGGGTAGCCCGATCCCGGCGCCAAGCGCTGCGGGTATAGAGAGAAACCAGTCGAAACCGGCAACAAGTGTGGCAACTGCTCCGGCGACCCCTGCGAAACACATGAAAAATGCGATACGCCAGATACCCAGACGCAGGCCCGATTGCAGCACCAGCCTGTTGAACCAGATGAGCGGCAGCCTATAGCTGCCTTGCGAGGTCAGTCCTCGGTCGCGGCGCAGTTGCACCAGCACTTCATGCTGGTCACCGGCCTGGCCCATCAGCTTCAACCTCGTATTGACCTTGCGCACATACGAGGTGCGCTTGGCGATGGCCAGATAGGCAGCCTCGACGCCAAGGAACACCGCAGCACCGAACAGAACGAAAATCATATTCTGGGCGATTTCGGGCGACATTACAGCGGATCCTTCGGGTCGAAATATTCACCAGGGATTTCGATGCCGTGAGATTTGATCTCATCGAGGAACTTCGGCCGCACACCGGTGGCGCGAAACTCACCAATGATGGTGCCGTCTTCTTCGGTGCCAACACGAACGAATTTGAATATTTCCTGCATCTGCACGATTTCGCCTTCCATGCCGGTGATTTCCGACACGGACGTGACCCGCCGCGTGCCGTCAGAAAGGCGCGAGAGCTGTACGAAGATGCGCACCGCTGACGCGATCTGCGCACGCACGCTACCCTCGCTCATATTGGTCCCGGCCATGCCGACCATGTTTTCAAGACGAGTCAGTGCATCACGCGGATTATTGGCGTGGATCGTCGCCATGGAGCCCTCATGGCCCGTGTTCATGGCCTGGAGCATGTCGAAGGCTTCCTCGCCGCGCACCTCGCCGAGGATCACGCGGTCAGGGCGCATACGCAGCGCGTTCTTGACGAGATCTCGCTGCAGGATTTCACCTTTTCCTTCAAGGTTTGGCGGGCGCGTTTCCAACCTGCCAATATGGGGCTGCTGGAGCTGCAGTTCGGCCGCGTCCTCGATCGTGATGAGACGCTCCTTGTGTGAGATGTAATTGGACAAGGCATTCAGCATGGTGGTTTTGCCGGACCCCGTGCCGCCCGAGACGATCAGCGACATGCGCGAGGAAACTGCCGCCGCCAGCACCTCGCCGATTTGCGGCTTGATGCTGCCGAACTCGTACATCTTTTCCAGGTTGAACGGCTTTTTGGAGAATTTGCGGATCGAGATCAGCGGCCCGTCCACGGTCAGGGGCCGGATGATGGCGTTGACGCGGCTGCCGTCTTCGAGGCGCGCATCCACCATGGGCTGGCTTTCATCAACGCGGCGCCCCACATGGGCAACGATCTTGTTGAGGATGCGCAGCAGGTGCGGTTCGTCCTTGAAACGAACGGGCGTGAGTTCCAGTTGCCCGAAGCGCTCAACGTAGACTTGCGCGTGAGTGTTGATGAGGATGTCGGAGATGGTCGCATCCTTGAGCAACGGTTCCAGCGGACCCAGACCCGTCATCTCGTCGTAAAGTTCGGATGCGAATTCTTCCAACTCATGGGCATTGAGGGGCAGGCGCTCGGCCAGCACATATTCTGATGCGAGTTCCGCAACCTGCCGGCGCAACTCTTCTTCGGGCACCTTGTCGATGGCCGAGAGGTTGATCTCCTCGATCAGCTTCCTGTGCAGGCGAACCTTAGCATCGAGAAATTTTGGGTCTCGCAGTTTGGCTTCGCCGGGGCTGGCCTGTTCATCAGGCTCGGGGGAAGCAGGTTTCTCTCCGCTCGGCGTATCCTCTGCGGGTGCGGGATCTTTTGGCTGTGGTGCATGATCGCCCTCTGTCGGATCAGCTGGCGAGACCGCATCCAGCCTGGCCATGGCTGCCAGCAGGCGCTCATCAGGCTTTTGCTCCACCGGCGTGTTCGCTGGTGCTGCACCCGACGCTTTCTTGCGCTTGTTTGAAAACCGACCCGCCATAACCCCTCATCCCACACGGGCCAGCTCGAAAATCCACGCAAAGGCCCAATCTCGGTGAAAAGGGTACCCGAGAGAGACGAATATTCAGCGAATCCGAACGTTCAAATTTTAATGGTATTTGGGGGGGCAGGCCTGGTAATTGCAGTCTTGCCCTGCTGCCTTGCAGGCTTTCGCCGTCTTTACGAGGGGGGAGAAGTCTCCGCTGCGGGCCACCAGTCGGCCTTCGTTAATGCTCCAGCTTTTCAAGGCCGGGGCGTGCTGGGTCTGTTGGGCGCTAGCGGTCACTATCTCGGGCGCTGCCACGCTCGGGCTTGTTATGAAGATGCCAAGGGTCAAAATCGCGAAAAGTGTCAGGATTGTCTTCATTGTGTCCTCCCGTTTCAGATGCATCTCAGCCCCTTGTCCGGGCGTTGAGCGAGGGGAGACGAGATGCCTCTTACCCGCGCCGTGAAAAAGCGTATCAGGATTTTCCGTGTACGGTTAGAGAATGGTAGCGGGCCTTATTGCCGTTCCGGACGCGGGCTTGCCACATGGAAACCTGTATCAAGCCATCCCCCCGACAAAGCCTTCCGCGTTGCTTTACCCGCCGTAAGCGCGCTGATAGGCGGGGCGCTGCTGCAGCCGCCCGTAATAGGCTTCAAGGGTTGGGTGGTCGCTGACCGGTAGCCCGATATGGGTGGCCATGAAACAGCTGTGGCCGATCAGGATATCCGCCCCCGAAAAACCGGATTCGAGTAAGTGGTCGCGATTTTTCAGCGCCTTCGACAGGATGTCGGCGCGGGTTGCGAAGTCGTTTCGTCCGCGTTCGGCGAGCCCGGCGTCATGCTGCGTCCCGGGCGGGTGCATATGCTCCAGCGGGCGCATGGTGTTGTCGAAGAACATCATGACCGGGGGGTCCATTTCCGCGCAGGCAAACACGCTCCACTGGTAATAGGCGGCGCGCTCAGATGTTCCAACCGCGGGTGCCAGGTTTTTTTCGGGATGTTCGTCGATTAGTTGCAGCACGATCGCCACCGACTCGAACATCGTATAGCCGTCGGTCTTCAGGGCTGGAACGACCCCCAACGGATGGATGGCCCGGTAGGCCTCCGTGTTCTGCTGCCCTTGCGTCATATCGACCAGATGGCTCGAATATTCGACGCCTAGCTCCTCGAGAGCCCACCTTGCCCGCTGCGAGCGTACGGGCGGCCATTCGTAAAGTTCCATCATTACGCTAACCCTCTATAAAGCCCTCCGTCTCCCGGTCCTGTGTGCTTGGCCAAGGCTACAAGCCGAACCGGTCCAGAAATTTGTACCAGGCAACCGCAGCGGGTACGAACCAGGGATTGCCTTTGTAAAACGGAATTGCACTGAAACGCTGGTTCTCGAAGGCTGACGCCCCCGCCGGATCGCCGAGAATTTTCAGAGCCGCCTTGCGACCTAGCCAGCGCGCCCATACAACGCCGGAACCACAGAACCCTGTCGCGTAATAGACACCGTCCTGGATCGCCAGCTGCGGTAAATGATCCAGGTTCATGGCAACATACCCCCACCAGACATGGCTCAAGCCGGTATCTGCCAGGTCCGGAAAGATACGGATCATGTTCTGGCGCAAATGCTCATGTGGAACGGGCCCGTCGACTTGCAGGTTGCCTGCGGTGCGGCCTCCAAACAAGATCCGGGTTCCATCGGGCGAGGGCCGGAAATAATGATGGATGCGGTTGGTGTCCCCTAGCATGCGCTGCTTGGGGCAGAGCTGATCCATGAGGGTCTTGGATATCGGCTCCGTGGCAATGATCATGCTCGGAACCGGCACGATGCGTTTTTGCAGCCAGGGTGCCGCGCGGTCAGTGTAGCCGTTGGTGCAGACGATGACATTGCCTGCGGAAACTGCCCCGCGTGAGGTCATCAGTTCGAAGCTGTTGCCCTCGAACTGGATTGCCGAGACCGCCGTGCGCGCATGTACCGTGACGCCTTCCCTGAGCGCTACATCCAGCAAACCTTGATGAAGCAGGGCCGGCTGGACGCCGCTGATATCCGGCCGCACCACGCCGCCGTGAAACAGATCGGAACCGATTTCCGTGTTCTGTTCCGACTTCGGCACAACCGCTGCATCGAGATCAAAATACGTGTTCAGCGCCTCGACTTCGCGTGCCATGCGCTCGTAATGTTCAGGCCGTGCGGCGCCCGTAAACCGGCCAACCTTTTGGTGCTGGCAATCGATCTTTTCTTCCAGGATAAAGCGGGCAAGGTCGTCACGCGCTTCGATGCCTTCACCGTAATAGGCCTTGGCGTGCTCAAGCCCGAGCGTTGATATCATCTTCGAGAATGAAATGCGCAGGTTGCCGCTGGTGATGCCGCCGCTGCGTGACGAGGCAGCGGCGCCGGCAAGCCCTTTGTCAAAGATTTGTACCGAACGGCCGTTTCGCGCCAGCTCCAGCCCTGCGCTTAACCCGGCATATCCTGCACCGACAATGGCGACATCGCATCTGTCCTCAACCGGTTTTTCACGCACTTCCGGCCGGGGCGCCTCTTCCCACCAGTAGGGTGTATGCACAACCATATCAGCCACTCTGGACAATCGCCCGGCAATGATTGCCCCGGCAACTTCGATCTACTGGATTGACCGGACAAATACAAATTTCAGAATTCACAGGAAGCCTCACGCCATCCCCCCGACAAAGCCTTCCGTCTCCCCGTCATGCACAAGGGCGAGGCGCACCTGGCCATTGCAGTGGCGCGCGCGGCAGACGCTCATGCGCTCAAGCTCATCCATGTAGATGAACTGGAGTTCGGGCTGGATGAGCAGCGAGCGCACGTCGAGATAATAAGTATGGCCGCAGTGCTTGCAGGTGGCCTCGATCCTCTGGCCTATATCCAAATCGCGCAGCTGCAGCTCGGTTTTCCAGTTCATTACCAGAAGTCCTCCGCGCGCGGGATGCGGGTATAAGAAATCTTGCCCCCCGCATTGCCGCCCGGCGGTGGCGTCCATTCGCCCAAGGACACAATCGTCCTGCCGTAGCGCGTGTTGAGATGGTCTACCGCGTGGGTGATCCGCTCCCATTTGCGGCGCTCCACATCGTCGTTGAGCAGCAAATCGAGCTGGCGCTGGGTCGCAACGGAGAGATCGAGCAGGGTGACGCCGATGCGGATGATGCGCGCGTGAGGGGAAATCTCGGCCCGCGCTTGCGCCCACAATTGCCTGAGCGCTGAAAGACAGGCCATGTCGTCATGGACGATGGGGAGCGGCAGCTGGCCGAACCAGCGGTCCTCCTTCATGGAGAGCCAGAGCCAGACGCGGCCTGCGTAAAAGCCCTCCCGGCGCATGCGCCGCGCGGCTTTCACCAGCAGGAGCCGCGAGAACTCTTCCGCGTGTCTGGCGCTCCTGTGGGTGGGGGGCAGCACGCGGCCATGGCCGAACATGCCGCGTCCCGAGCGCGGCGTCTGCACGTCATAACCGTGCAGCGCATACCACAGCCGCTCGCCGGTCACGTTGCGCCATAATTTGCGCATCTGCTTGGGCTGGGTGGCGAGCAGGGCGGCCATGTCGTAAATGCCGGCGCGTTCCAGCCGCACTTCCATTCTGCTTCCCACACCTGGGATGTCACTGAGGGGCAGTGTGAGCAGTGGCCCGGGCATCATGTCCGGATGCCAGATGGTGGTCCCGTCGGGCTTGTCCTGCTTGCCGGCGATCTTGGCCAGCTGCCGGTTGGCAGCGAACCCGATCGAGCTGGTGATGAACGGCCCTACATGAGCCGCGATGCGGTCTTTGATCTTGCGCGAGAGCTCCTCCGGGTCATGGCGTTCGCCCGGTTCCAGACGGCACGTCAGCTCGTCGATGGATTTGACCGCATCGACCGGGATCACCATGTGGATTTCGCTCAACAGCGCATTGTGGGCGCGCCGGTAAAGATCCGGGCTTTGCGGCACGAGGATAATATCCGGGCACGCGTTCTTGGCGTCCTGGATGTTCATGACGTTTTTCACGCCGTAAGCCTTGGCTTCTTTCGATGCCGCGATAACGCAGGTGCTGGTGGTGCCGGCAAAGGGCACGACCCCGATGGGCCGCCCGCGATATTCCGGGTGCGCCTGCTGCTCGACGGAGGCGAAGAAGCCGTCAAAGTCGAGATAGAGCCGTTCGATGGTGCCGGGTTTGCGCAAAGCGGGTGTCCCTTGAATCAGGTCGGGACACGCAATAGAACATTACAAGAACATTTGAGTCAAAGAGATTCGTGAGGCGAGGAGGCTTGCGGCGTTATTTCTTCTTCTTTTTCTTCCCTTCCCTGGGGAACAGGATCGCGGTCAGATCCTTGTCGATCTTGTTGTTCTTGTCGATCTCGTATAACGGCACGCCACGGTCGATGGCCTCGCGCACAAGCCGGTAATCCTCATAGACGAAACCGCCAAGGCGGGCGCCCAGCATGTCCTGCGCGTCAGACTTGCGCAGGGAATTGATGCCGCCGCCGAACAGGCGTGCCTGGCAGCGGTTGACGAGCACCGATGTGTCGATTTCGCTGTCGCATTTCTCACCGATGGCATCGATCAGCCGGCTGGCCGAGCGCAGGCCCGGCACGGTCATTTCCGTCACCACGAAGGCCTTGTCGCAGCCCTCGAGTACGTCCGATGACCAGGGCAGCCAGACGCGCGGCATGTCGATCACCACATTGTCGAACTTGGCCGAGGCCATATCCAGCATGTTGGTGATGAGTTCCGCGTTGATGCTGTCATAGTCGCGCAAGGAATTCTCCGCCGCCAAGACAGCGATGCCGGTTTCGTGGCGCGACAGCATGACTTCCATCAACTGTTCGTCGAGGCGCTCGGGATTCGAGGCAATCTCGTCGAGCTGCAGGTTTGGTTTGAGATCCAAATAGTCGGCGATGGAGCCCGTCTGGAAGTCGAGTGCGATCAGGCAAGTCGACTGGAATTGCTTGTTCTTGCGGGCCAGCAGAAACGCACTCTGGATAGCCAGCGTGGTGTTGCCGATGCCGCCGGCCGCGGGCACGAAGGCATAACAGGCGGCTTCACTCGCGCGGGTCTGGGCCTGGCTTGACTGCATCGCACGCTCACACGCAGGCAGCAGGTCCTTGTCCACCGTGTGTTTCGGGCACCAGTCGGACACATTGAGGCGCATGAAATCACGCGCGGAGGTTTCCGATAGCTTGTCTGAAATGATAATCACCGGAAGCCCCGCCGCGCGTTGCAGCATGACCCGTTCCAGCGCGCCCATGTCCTGGCGGTTTGCCGGGTCAAGCTCCACCAGGAGCAGCCCCGGATGCGCATTGGCAAGACCCTGGCGCTCGGCGTCGGAAATACTGCCGGGCAGTGTCTCCAGCTCAAAGCGCTGAGTGCGTGCGAGCGTTTCCTGCAGTTTCAATGCAAGAGCGGCATCGCCCGTCACCAACTGGATACGATCCAGTTCCTCGGCGTCGTTGGTGAACTTTCTCAGCATGGCTGCCGGGTCTTTCTCCTGACCGGATCAAGCGCGCATGGCCACCGCTAGGGAGCGGGTGGCGCTTTGGGTGGCGGCTTGCTCTGGTCCTCGAACTTGTCTGATACGCCCATGCCCTGCGGCTCCAGGCTCTCGTTTTTCTGGTAACGCTCCATGCCCACCATCATGCGCTTCCCGTCGGTCACATGGTTGGGATTGCGGGAATGAGCCGGCCATGGATCAATGGTGTGAACCGCCTTGTTCTGGGCAACGGCGTCACCTGCGCTCAATGAGATGGTATCGCGCGGATGAAGATATTCGCCGTATCTGCGTTCACGGCAGGCCCCCAGCGTAAGCATGGAAACCGCAACCGTGGCCAACATGGCAAACTGCATCGTCGCGATGAGTGGATCCCTGGTCATTATACGCCCCCCTTGTAGCTCTTGTGGCCTGCGCCAAGGCTTGCGCCCTTGTAATTCTCGGCATCGAGAATGTGTCCGCGATGGGCTTTCTCCCGGCGGCGGCGTTTCTCATGGCGGCGGCCAGTCTTCCAACCCTCCATTTTGCCGCGAACGAAGAAGTCAACATCATTGCTGGCGACAGACTTGTCGAACGGAGTCAGCAATTTGTCTCCCGGCACCGCCGGTTTGACGAGGCGCGGGGTGACAATGATGACCAGCTCGGTTTCGTTCTTCTCATACGAAGCGCTGCGCATCAGCGCCCCCAGAACCGGCACACGGCCAATCCACGGAAGCTGGCGAATACCCTTCGAGTGGGTGGATTGAAGCAATCCCGCAATGGCAAAGCTTTGGCCGTCGCGCAGCTCAACCGTGGTCTTGGTGCGGCGCGTGATCAGGCTCGGAATTTCCGTATCGTTGACCCGAAGCGTGTTGTTCGGGTCGATCTCGCTGACTTCTGGCTCGATCTTCAGATTAATGAGTCCATCGGCCAGAACGGTCGGTGTGAAAGCCAGCCCAACACCGAATTTTTTGAACTCGATGGTGATCTGGTCATTGTCGCGCCCCACCGGGAAAGGAAACTCGCCACCGGCCAGGAAGCTTGCCGTGTCGCCGGAAAGGGCGATCAGGTTCGGTTCCGCGAGGCGGCGCGCAAGACCGCGTTCCTCAAGTGCCTGGACAAGCAGATCCGCAGTCGCGCCATTGCTCAGCAAATTGGCGAGTACGGTGCCGAACGGCGTCCGGTTGGCCGGAAAGGCTCCGAGGCCAACATTGCCCGGAAAGTTGGTGACAGAATTAAACCGTCCGCTTTTGGAGATCAGGTTGGTGCTGATGCCGAGATCGCGCGCGGCATTGCGAGTGGCTTCCACGAAGCGAACCTCCAGCATCACCTGCTGGGATGAACTTACACTAACGGAATTGACAACGGCCTTTGGCGCAAACTGCTCTGCGATTGATACCGCGCGCTCCAAAGTGGGCGCATCGGGCGCCATGCCGGACAAGAGAATCCGGCCGTTCGCCGACTTTACCTTGATGCGCGCCTGCGGCAGCGCTTCGTGAATCTGCGAACGGATACTGGCCACATCATAGGAAATCTCGACTTCAACAATGCCGAGCACGCTCTTTTCCGCATCGAGGATCGTCAGCCTGGTAGCGCCGATCTTCTTACCCAGCACATATAGAGACTGGTTGGTGAGCGGAATGACGTCGGCAATTTCCGAATCTCCAACCAGCGCTTCGGCGAAGGGTTTTTCAAGACGGATGGTGTCGGACTTGTCGACCGGCACGCGCAGCCGCTGCACCTTGTTGCCGCCATCGAACTTGAAGATCGGTGAGCCGGCATAGGCAGGGCTGATAGACCCGACAGCGCCGAGCAACAGTGCGCCCAGAAG
This sequence comes from Hyphomicrobiales bacterium, assembly GCA_021775525.1. Taxonomy (GTDB): domain Bacteria; phylum Pseudomonadota; class Alphaproteobacteria; order Rhizobiales; family Methyloligellaceae; genus UBA2767. The sequence goes on along the minus strand of JAJFHQ010000010.1, from coordinate 63,648 downwards.
GCTGATTAGAATAAGAATGGAGAGCTGCGCCCCCTTCACGGGAAACCTGTTGATCCCGTGCAGGATTGAGAATGGAGGCTGCATGCTCCTGTGATTCCAAGCGCTGTCGACCCAGCGATGGCGCTCGCACCTGTTTTGTGATTGATGACCCATAACTCTTACCCCCTGCGATGTCCGGTTTTTATTGGTTTTGTTCGGACTTGGGCATGAGGATCACATAAGAGTTCTAACAATTCGGATATCGAAAAAGCCCTTTTTGCAAAAAAAGCCCTTTTTTCCCGAGTGTTAGTTAGCAAAGCCTTGGAAGGTTTAGTTACCCAAAGGTTGGCTGGATTAGTTACCTGAACCTTATTTGCCCCGGGGTACGGAGTAGTCGGAGCGGGTGATTTCGCGCGTTACCGTCACCATCACGGACGAGCCGGAAGCGGACGGCGCGCTGGTTGCGGAGTTGAGATCGCCAAGTGCGATACGCTGCGAAGCCTCACCATTGTTCGAGCCCGCAGAGCGCAGCGCCAGCGCCAGTTGCCCGACGCTTGAGGCCAGGGCCAGTTTCTGTCCCTGACGGGTATTTACTTCAATGGTCACGGCCTTGGCAGGGGCGGGATCTTCGGTACGGTCGTCGGCCAGCTGGTCAACGGCAAGCACGCGCACATTCTGTAACAGGACATCGGTGAAGGTATTTTTCTGAACCGCCTTGTCATCTCCAACCTCAACCGCCTCTGTGCGGGTCAGGAGAACATCGACACGCTCGCCCGGCAGCACGAAGCCAGCGACGCCGAGCACGTCATTGACGCGGATGGTCACCGCTTTCAGGTTCTCTCCAATGAGTGCCGACAATGACGCGCGCTGGCCGGGTCCGGTGATCTTCCAGCCCAGAACCGGTTCGTTTTCCTCGATGGACGAGAGCACCACGCGCCGGTCCTTGCCGTTGACGATGTCCTTGATTTTCCTAAATGCTCCTTCGGGAATGGCTTTCGCCGGCCATTCGACCTCGCGCAGGGAGCGCTGGGCGAGACGGTTACCGAAACGCAGCGATTTCGCGGCGATGACGACCGTGCTCATGGCCACCCTGGGCGCGGCATCGGCAATCTGGGGTTTCGACACCTGTGACTGCAGCCAGACTTTTGACAGCAAGGCCGCTGAGATGCCCAGCACCAGAGCTACACCGAGCATGATAAGGCTACTTGGACGCATGTTACTCATCCCGTTCGTGGCAGATACGCCGAACACTATATGCAATGCCTCTTAAGGAAGGATGGGAGGCATAAGGCAAATTTTATCTATCTATAAGCCGTGCACCGCTATCCTTAAGCGGGCGTAAATGCGATATGGCTTCTGAGCATTTGCGGAGCAGATTACATGTCAATCAAAGTTGTGAGTTTCGATTTGTGGGACACGCTCGTCGATGATGATTCCGACGAAGCCATTCGCGCAGCGCAGGGTTTGCGGTCCAAACGCGATGAGCGCCGCCACCTGGTCTGGCAGGCGCTGAATGAAATTGAGCCGATCGAGCTTGATCGGGTGGTGCTGGCATATGACACGGCCGATGCGGGCTTCAACCTCGTGTGGAAGCAATTGCACGTCAACTGGACTGTCGAGCAACGCATGAACGTCATCCTTTCAGGATTGGGGCGCACGCTGCCTAGTGATGGGCTTGAACAGCTCATTGAAGACACCTCGCGCATGGAAGTGGAAATTCCACCCAACCCCATCGCCGATGTTGAAGCCTCATTGAGAGAATTGTCGGAAAATTTCAAATTGTGCGTGTGTTCCGATTCCGTCGTGACGCCAGGAACCGGCCTACGGCAGATCCTGGAAGGCCACGGGTTGAAGAAATATTTCAGCGCCTTTGCCTTTTCCGACGAGGTGGGTCACTCGAAGCCCCATCATTCCATGTTTGACACCGCGGCTCAGCAACTGGGCGTCGAGCGCCACGAGATTGTCCATGTGGGAGACCGTGACCAGAATGACGTGAAGGGCCCCCATGCCATTGGCGCCAAGGCCGTACTGTTTACCGCGACGCGACCCGACGACAAGGACATGACGACCGCGGATGCCATCTGCGAAAGCCACAAGGATTTGCCCGGTGTCATCACCAGGCTGGCGCAAGAAGCCGAGGCCAAAGGAGCTTGAATCATGGGCAATGGCCCGAAATATCTCGTTCTTGACGGCTATTCGAAAGCGGGCCGCGAAGATTTGCGCGCCGGTGGCGCCTCGACCGCGGGCGATCTGTATGAGCGTATGCTGAAAAGCTGTACGCCGGGCGGCAAGGCACAGGTGGACATCGTATGTCCCGCCGACGCCGACGCTGCTCTGCCCAAGGGTGCGGAACTTGCCCAGTATGACGGAATCGCCTGGACCGGATCGAGCCTCACTGTGTTTGAGCCCGGGCCGGCCGTGACCCCGCAGGTGGAATTTGCCCGGGCGGCGTTTGAAGCCAAGGTGCCGAGTTTCGGGTCCTGCTGGGCGGCGCAGATCGCCGTAGTGGCGGCGGGGGGCACATGTGCTCGCAACCCCAAGGGGCGAGAGATGTTCCTCGCGCGCAAGATCGGCCTCACCAGGGATGGACGCGCCCATCAGCTCTACCAGGACAAAAAGGCGATCTTCGATGCGTGGATCAGCCATGATGACGAGATCACCCATTTGCCGCCAGGGGCGCAAATTCTGGCTTCAAACGATTTCACCCACGTGCAGGCAGTGTCCGTGACCTACAAGGGCGGGGACTTCTGGGGACTGCAATATCACCCCGAATATGATCTGCACGAGATGGCGCGCCTCATCCATTGCCGCCGTGAGAAACTGACCGGGTTGGGTTTCTTCAAGGACGTGGATGCCGCCGACGTCTTTGTCAATGATCTGGAAGCGCTGCATCAGGACCCCTCGCGCAAGGATATTTCCTGGAAGCTCGGCATCGACGAAGATGTGATGAACGAGGACATCCGGCAAATGGAAGTGCGCAACTGGATCGAGATGCAGGTTCTGCCCGGCATCGGTGTGCGCTCCGCTTAAGCCCAATTACGTTTGATACCGGTCATGGACCGGGGCGGACAATCTGCGTCAAAGTTCTGTGATGACGCAGCAGGACAACATATTCGTATACATGGGCGACCCGTCCAGCCATGACCCTGCGCCGCGCGAGGTAAAGCGGATCGACACCCATGCCGCCGTGGTTTTCCTGGCCGGGGACCTGGCCTACAAGATCAAGCGCGCAGTGAACCTGCCCTATCTTGATTTCAGTACCCTTGAGAAGCGCCATGACGTGTGCGAGCGCGAGGTCGAGATCAACAGGATCACCGCGCCGGACATATATCTCGGTGCGGTGCCCATCGTCCGGGGAACAGATGGGTCTCTCTCCATTGGCGGCGCTGGAGAGCCTGTGGAATGGGCCGTGAAAATGAAGCGGTTTGATCAGGGCGGCCTGTTCGACGCTCTGGCGAGCAAGGGTGAATTACCACTTGAGCTGATGCCGCCGCTCGCAAACACCATCTACGGGCTTCATGGCCAGGCTGAAAAGAACCGCGGTACTGATGTGGCTGGCAGCATGGCCCGTATCATCTCTTCAATAACAAGATCGCTTGCCAAGGCGCCGTCGCTTCTCGATGCGGTGGAAGTGAAGGCATTCGCGCGGGCCCTGCGCTCGGCCTTGCACGCGCGCTCCGCCCTGCTCGGTGAGCGCGCGCGCAAGGGTTATGTACGCCGCTGTCATGGCGACCTTCATTTGCGCAACATCGTGTTGATCGACGGGCAACCGGTGCTGTTCGACGCCATCGAGTTTGATGAGGCGATTGCCACGACCGACATCCTCTACGACCTGGCGTTCCTGCTGATGGACTTGCGGCATCGGGGCCTGAGCACCCACGCCAATGCTCTGTTCAATGCCTATCTGCACGCGCCCGGTGAGCTTGCACCGGTGGCCTCCTTGCGGGGTCTGGCCCTGATGCCCCTGTTTCTCGCAACTCGCGCAGGCGTTCGGGCAATGGTGACACTGGACCGGTTGCCCTTCGTCACTGGCGCTGAGCTGCTTGCGGCCAAGGGCGAAATCACGGAATTCTTCGACCTGGCAAACCTTTTCCTTGAACCCTCACCGCCGCGCATCATCGCGGTTGGCGGGCTTTCAGGCACGGGAAAATCTACCCTTGCCGCCGCTCTTGCACCCGAAATCGGGGCGGAACCCGGTGCGCTAGTCGTCAGAAGCGATGTCGAGCGAAAACGGCTCGCTGGTGTGGCTGAGACTGTGCGGCTGGAGTCCGGGCACTATTCACCCGCCGCTACGGTGCGCGTCTACCGTGCGCTCAACTCAAAGGCGCAAGCTGCACTCGAAGCCGGTCATTCAGTGATCGTCGACGCCGTGTTCGCCCGTGAGCACCAGCGCTTGCGGGTACAAGAGATCGCGCGCAAGGCAAACATTCCCTTCACCGGGTTGTGGCTTGAAGCCCCCCAACGTCAACTGGTCGAGCGGGTTGATGCCCGCAGAGGCGATGCGTCGGATGCGGATGCAGCAGTTGTGCACCAGCAACTCGGATATGATACCGGACCCATCTCATGGCAGATTGTTGATGCCGGTGATGAACCGGAAAAAGTTCATAGCCGGGCGATGAAAGCACTCAAAACGATCACGACCTAGAAGCCCAGCGCGCAGCCATCTTTGCGTGGGTCCGATCCGCCGGTGAGGACGCCTTCTTCCCAATCGATCCAGATGGCCTGTGAGCCGCCGACAGGTTTAACCGGAGATACCGGTTTGTGCCCCTTGGCCTTGAGCGCGTCCACGATATTTTGTGGCAGACCACTCTCCACCTCCAGTTTGCCGGTTTCCGGAACAGGGAACACGCGCGGCAGGTCCATCGATTCCTGTATGTCCAGTCCGAAGTCGAACAGGCGGGTAAGAAACTGCATGTGTCCGTAGGCTTGGTACTCTCCGCCCATCACGCCGTAGGACATGACGACCCTGCCGTCCTTGGACACCATGGCCGGAATGATGGTGTGCAGAGGGCGCTTGCCGGGCGCGATACAATTGGGGTGGTTTGGATCGAGCGAGAAACCCATGGCGCGGTTGTGCAGCACCACGCCGGATTTCGGGGCCATCAGCCCGGAACCGAAATTGTAATAGAGTGTGTTGATGAAACTGCACATGTTGCGGTCCTTGTCGACGACCGTGATGTAAACCGTATCCTTGTGGGAGGGGCCGGGAAGGTTGGGTAAGTCCGTCATCGCTTTGGCCGGATCGATTTGGCTGCGCAATTCGTCTGCATGTTCAACTGACAGAAGCCAATCGACGGGAACTTCTGCTTGTTCGGGGTCAGCGAGATAACCCTGGCGGTCATGATAGGCAAGGCGTCCGGCCTCGATTTCGGCGTGCAGGCGTTCAGGATCAAGCGGATCGTCGCCTACCCTGATTCCACCCATGATGTTCAGGAGCAGTAGCGCGATTACACCCTGTCCGCTGGGTGGGCACTGGTGGACGGTGTAGCCGCGAAAGTTCGCAGAAATCGGCTCCACATAGGTACCCCTGACGTCGGCGAAATCCTCCATCGTGTGAAGACCGCCCTTGGATTGCAGGTAGCCAACAATGTCCTCGGCAATTTCACCGGTATAAAAGGCGTCGCGCCCCCCGTTGGCGATGGCCTCAAGTGTAGTTGCCAGCTCGCGCTGGTGGTGCAGGGACCCAACGGCAGGTGTCTTGCCGTCTTTCAGAAACACCCGGGACATGTTTTCATCCTGGGCGATCAGGCTGGCCTGGTTGGCGATGTCGAAACTGACACGTGAAGCAATCGGGTATCCCTCGCGCCCGTAGCGGATGGCGGGTTGCAGCAACTCGCCCAAATCCTTCGTGCCGTGATCGCTTAGCAGCTGGTCCCAGCTGTCGACCGTGCTGGGGATTGTCACGGAATGGGGGCTTTGGCGTTCGATCTTTGTGACGCCTTGCTCGGCAAACCATTCCGGCGTAGCGGCCTTTGGTGCGCGTCCTGCGCCATTGAAGGCCACGATTTTATCACTGCCGCCCGGTGAATAGAGGCAGAAGCAGTCACCGCCAATGCCAGTCGATTCCGGTTCCACCACACATTGTACGGCACATGCCGCAATCGCCGCGTCCATGGCGTTGCCGCCAGATTTGAGGACATCAAGTGCTGTATATGTTGAGAGCGTGCTTGATGTGCTCACCATGGCTTGGGTGGCGTGGACAGGAGAACGGCCTGGCAGTTCAAGATTTCGCATGCGGTATCCAATGTGCGGGACTGAGGCGTTTGCTAGGATTTACTTTTTGCAGGCCGCAAGAGCAAGCACTGCGTGTTCAAATGTCTTCGCGTCTGACGGGCGAAATGCTATGTGGCTGTGCCTGCCGGAAACGAGGAAGCTCCACATGTCAAACAATCACATTGAACTGCAAAGCGATACCCAGACGCGGCCAACGAAGGAGATGCGCGAGGCCATTGCCAGTGCAGATGTGGGCGATGAGCAGGGATTCAATGACCCCACCGTCACCGCATTGGTTGAACGTGTGGCGGAACTGTTCGGCAAGGAGCGCGCCGTGTTTCTGCCCTCGGGCACCATGTGCAACCAGATATCCGCAGCGGTGCATTGCGGACCGGGCGATGACATCATTGCCGAACGCACGGCGCATATTGTTGGTGTCGAGGCCGGTGGAATATCCGTTCTGGCGCGTGCTGGCGCCTACCCGATTGATGGAGAGCGCGGCGTGTTTACCGCCGAGCAGGCCGAGGCCGCGGTACGCGCGCCGTGGCGTTATGCCCCACGCACCCGCGTCATTTCCATCGAACAGACGGCCAACCTCGCCGGTGGCACCGTGTGGCCGCTGGAAACAATCCGTTCAGTTGTTGAGGTCGGGAAACGGCACGAGCTTAAGATGCATATGGATGGTGCGAGGCTTCTCAATGCCGTGGTGGCAACCGGTGTTTCCGCGAAAGACTACACGGAAGGCTTTGATTCCGTCTGGCTCGATCTGTCAAAGGGGCTTGGCTGTCCGATCGGGGCTGTGCTGGCCGGTTCCAGTAAATTCATCGACAAGGCATGGCGCTGGAAGCAACGCATTGGCGGCTCGATGCGCCAGGCCGGCATTATTGCAGCCGCCGGGATTTATGCCCTCGATCACAATGTAGAGCGGATGGCGGAAGATCACGCCAATGCAAAAGCTCTGGCGCAAAAGCTTGCCACGCTGCCCGGGCTTCATGTGGAGCCTGACCATGTCGAGACGAATATCGTCATCATTGACGTGTCGGCGTCTCGTGCCGATGCCGCAACGTGGAGCAAGCGCCTTGGGGAAAAGGGCGTTCGCATGGCGGCCATCGGCCCGCAGAAATTACGCGCCTTGACCCATCTCGATGTCACGTGTGAGGAAGTGGAACGGGCAGGTGAGGTTTTTGCCGCTCTTGCTGCGGGTGAACTTGGGGCATCTTAAAATACCCTACTTAGCCGGTAGGCTGGACCGCAGGCTCGAGAGTGGATTTTGTATCTGCCGGACGGCCCGCCGCTTGCCGCGCCTGCGCGAAGGCTTGACCGATGAAAGCCTGAAGGTTCTTGTTGGCTGAGCTTGCTGAACCGGTTTAGCAGGGGCGGTCCCGCTGGCCGTGGTCTGCCACGGGGTCTGCCCTGGCACTAGATTCGTAGGCTGGGCAGCAGTTTGGTTCGGCACGGCCCTGGCCGGGGCTGCAACGTGTCTGACCTGCTGTGGTGTCGCCTGACGCTGCATGGATGACCTGCGCCGGCCTTGCCGGTGTTCCTTAAAGATGACCCTGGGATTGTTTTTGCGGACTGCCTTGTTGAGATCCGGATAGGCCGCGGGCAGGCTAAGATAGCGCGCAGTCAGCCGGCCCGTGGCTGCCAGCAAGCTATAGCTCGAGACCACATGATCGTGCTCGGCGCGCGCCAGCGCCACTTCACCATTGACCAGCTCACGCTGCGCATCCAGCACTTCAAACAAGGCGCGTTCGCCAACCTTCACTTCGATCTGGACGCCCTTGAGCGCCGAGCGGGCGGCTTTGACCTGTTGACTTGCCGCAGTGATCCGCGCCTTGGCGGCATGGAGCTGTTTCCAGGCATCGATGACACCAGCCCGGGTCCGGCGGCGAGAATCCGTGACCTCGTATGCCGCGCCGGTTTCGCTCGCCCGCGACTGGCGAATGCGTGAGCGCACGTCACCACCCTGGTAGAGCGGCATCTTCATCCGCACGAACAGCGACGACTCTTCTTCCTTGTCGACCGAGGTCGAAGTGTTGTGGTCGACGCCATGGCTCAACTCGAGCGAAACAGTGGGCAGCAGCGCGCCGTAAGCCTCGTTCTTTGCCCGCCGCGCCGCCTCCTGGCTGTGCAATGCCGAGATGATGGTCGGGTTGGTGCTTCGCGCGACGCCCAGCGCTTCTGCAAGAGAAGGCGGCAGCAGCTCGACCGGCACGCGCGGTGTCTTGAGTGCACCCGGGCTGCGGCCGATGATCGCCTCGAAACTGGCTTCGCTGGCCTCGGCGTCGGCTTGCGCCTGTGCGAGATCGGCCTGGCCTTCGTACAGTCTTGTGCGTGCCTGGGCGACGTCTGTCTTGGACAGATCACCGGCATTGCGGCGTGCTTTGGTGGCGGCGAGTTCATTGCGCAGGAAGCGAATATTGCTCTTTCTCAGTTTGGCAATCTTGCGGTCCTGAACCACGTCCATATATGCGGTCACGGTATCCAGAAGGATGCTTTGCTCACGATCATGCAGCTGGGCAGCACCAGCACGCACTTCCGCTTTCGCACGGCGCGTGCCGTTATAGGTCTGGAAGCCCTGGAACAGAGGCTGGGTGAGTGTCAGGGAGTAGCCATCCTGAATAAGTTTGGTGGAACTGGATGAAGAATTAATCCGTGAACTCTCTTTTCCCCTGTGGGCATCCAGTGACAGATTGGGCATGCCTTTTGCCCGCTCCTGCTTGATGGTTTCCTGATCGGCGCGCTGGCGGGCGCGTTCCGCGTCGAGTCCCGGATTGCCGGCAAAAGCCGATGTAAGGGCTTCGTTCAGACTTTGAGAACGGGCAGCGCCGGGGGCGAGTACCACCAGTGACAGGGCGAGGGAGCAGCCTGCGAATGATATGCCCGCGCGTCCCGGACGCGCACGCAATCGCGCCGCTATCAGTGAAGCAATCCCGTAAGGTTCGCGCGCGGGCTGTCGATTGGTTCGCATTTGCTGTGTCCATCCCGGACTCCGGCATTCTGCCAGAGTGGAATTCGCCCATTTTTATTGGCGTACAGCATGGTTCATGTCTGTTGAGGATTGGTTAATCCGCGGCCGATATTGGCACAATCGCCGCTTTACACTGTTTGAATTCTAACGCTCGGAAAAGCCAATATCGAGCGAGCGGTAGACCGGTTTGAGCAAATATTTCACCAGTGATTTGGAACCGGTGATGATATCCGCCTCGACAACCATGCCGGGCTGGATAAGACGGCGCCTGTTGCCTTCACCCACACTGCGCTGGTCTAGCGCGACGATGGCCTTGAAATAGGGCTCACCCTCCTCATTCTTGAATGTCGAGGCGGAAATAACGTCAACCTTGCCCATCACGACGCCAAATACATTGGGATCGAACGTGGAGAGTTTGATCTCGACACGGTCTCCGGTCTTCACATGGCCGACATCTTTCGGGTCGATACGCACTTCCGCGACAACGCTGGAGTTGAGCGGTACGATTTTGGCAACCAGGTCACCCGGTTTGACCACTTCGCCCGGTGTCTTCTGGGCCAGCTCGTGCACAATGCCGTCGATCGGGGATTTCACCACCAGCCGGTCAACCCGGTCCTCATGCTTGCCGACCTGCTCGGTCAACTCGGCAAGCTCTGCGGAGACCTTGGTGCGTTCCTCGTTGAGCAGCTTGAGGGCTTCTGCCGTCCCGCCAATGAGCGCGCTTTTCGCCTCGTTCAGGGATTCTTTGGCGGCGTCACGGCGTCCAACAATGGAGAAGTAACGTGCCTTGACCTCTTCAAGGGACGCCTTGGTCTGCAGGAAAGCGCGCCGTGAGGTGTAACCGGATTTAAGTAGCTTGGCGCGGATGGCAAGCTGCTCTTCGTTGATCTCGATCTGGGTCTTTAGACTTCCCGTTTCCAGCTTCGCCGCCTCATATTCGGCCTTGCGCTGTGAAACCCTGGCTTCCAAGGCGCGGCGGTCCTGGGAATACTGGTCGCGTTTTGCGGTGTAGACCTGCATCTGTTCCGACGCCAGATCAGGATAGTTGTTCTCCGCCGTCATCAGCTCGGGCTTGCGCTTCTCAATGAGCGCGGTGAGGGCTTCTTTCTGCAACCGCAAGGATGCCGCGCGGACATGAAGCTGATTGAGGTCGCTGGCCGCGGCCACCGGGCTCAAATGCACCAGGATCTGGCCCGCTTCTACCTGCTGCCCCTCGCGCACATTGATGCTCTCGACCTGCCCGCCTTCAAGATGCTGGATTGTCTGGACATGGCCCGATGGGGCGATTTCGCCGTGGCCAATAGCGAGTTCACGCATTTCCGCGAAAGACGCCCATACGAGCGCAGCAACGAACAGCATGCTGAACAGGTTGGCGAGCTTCCCGAACATATGCGGGATGCGCCCATCTTCCAGTTCAGCAGGCAAAGTGAAGCGCTGGCCGCGAATATCCGGCTCACTACTCCAGCCTGGCTGCCACATGCAGTACTCTCCGTCTGGCCCAAATTGCAGCTTTAGGGACAGCGTTTAAGATTTAGCTAACTTTCTTGGGGGCAGCGGTTAAGATTTAGCTAGCTTTCTTTTCCTGCATTTGCGCAAGGATCGCTGGAACGATCTCGTCAGGAGTGCCGTCAGCGGCGATTAGCCCCCGGTTCAGGACCACCACCCGGTCAGCGCAGCGCATGTGGCTGGGGCGGTGGGTGACCAGCAATACCGTGGCCTTGCCTGACAAGCTTTTGAGTTTCTCGATAAACGCCTCATCGCCGGCGCGGTCGAGACGGCTACCCGGATCATCAAGCAAGAATATGGGACAGTGTTTGACATAGGCGCGGGCAAGTATGAGTTGCTGCAACACGCCATCGGTCCAGGCCCGCTGGTCAACGGTCCTGATACGAGTGTTCAGGCCTTCGGGCAGAGATTTAATGAATTCTGCTGCGCCCGCCTCAGTGAGAGCCTTCATCATCGCTTCCGGCGAGACTTCCGGGTCGGCCAGTTTCAGGTTCTGCGCCACCGTCCCGTAAAACACATCCAGCGCTTCGGGCACATAGGCGACCGATTGCCGGTACTCGGCGGTATCGATTTGGCGCAAATCGAGCCCGTCTGCACGCACCGAGCCCATCTGGGGGCGATGCAGGCCCGCGACCAGCTTCAACAGCGATGACTTTCCTGCCCCCGAACTGCCGGTGATCGCAACCACCTGGCCGGGCGGGATATCGAGGGTAACACCGCGCAGCGCGGATTCGGCTGCGGTATTGTAGCGGAAGCCGGCCTCGATGATCGTGATGTGACCTTTGAAATTTCGCGCTACCGTGGCCATCTGGTGCGGGCTGCGTTCAGGTTGCATCCGCATCAGACTGTTGACCTGCTTCATGGTGTCGATGCTCTGTCCCAGCTGGTTGAAGCCCAGGAAGATCGCCTGGATGGGCGAGAGCAGGCGCCAGACAAGTGCGATCACTGCCACCAGCGCGCCGACACTCAAATTGCCATCGAGCGCCCTTACCGCCCCGTAGGAAACGGTTGAGACACCGGTCACCATGACGAGCATTTGAGAGGTCGTTTGCAGGATAGTGTTGAATTGCTGGGCTTTGAACTGGCGCAGCAGGTAGGTGCTGAAAAGCGCCTTGCAGCGTTCAATCCAGACATCCTCCGCGCCATTCTCGCGTACCGAGCGGCGTTTGTCAGCAAGCTCCATCACGAAGTCACGCGCTTTCGTGTTGGCGTCGCCCGCCAACCTGACGCGCCGCCGGGTCAGGGGGACCGTTACGGTGGCCACGATCAGGAAAATGGTGAACAGGGCAAGGGGAATGAATCCGAGCGGGCCGCTGATCGCAAAAATGGCACCGAGGAATATGAAGACGAAGGGCAGGTCAGTGAGGGCGCTGCCCAACTGCCCCACGAACAAGTCCCGGATAGAGCCGAATTGCTTCAGCCGCGAAATTTGTGCCGAGATCGGGGCGGTCTCGGTCATGGCCAGCGGCAAATGCAGCAATTGCTGCATGGCGGCGATGGTCACGAGGCTTTCAAAGCGTGCACCGAGAAAGGCGATAACGCGCGCGCGGACTGTGCGCAGGCCCATTTCGCAGGCGAGCAGTATGAGAATGCCGGTAAGGAAAAAGAACAGCGTCAGCGGGGACTTGGTGCCAATCGCCTTGTCATACACATTCATGACGTAGATCGGAACGGTCAGCGCCAGTAGGTTCACCACGAAAGCCAGGGTGAATACGGTGAATATGGATCGCCTGAACCGGCCGAACGTATATTGCACCCAGCCATGCTTGTGGATGGTCTCGAAAATTTCCTCGCCCAATATGGCTGAGACCAAAAAGACATCGCCCGCTGTTTCATCCGCCGCGATATAGGCAAAGGCCTTCTTCGTTCCGTCAAAGGTAAGCAGGCGGCCATCGGCCTCGATTTTCAGCACTACAGAGACGCTGTCGCCATCGTTCTGGCTGAACAGGCAGGGCAGCATTCCGGGCCTCAGCTCGGAGCGTTTGAACGTGCGGTGCGTGGTACGGTAATTAATCCGGGACAGCAGGGCGCGAAGGTCGTCAATATCATGGAGCGGTTCGAGATGCGGCAGGGCCTCCATGAGGTGGCGTTCCTGACCGCTCCATTCCAGCGCCAGGAGGAGGGGTTTCAGGCACGCTGCGGCCGGGGTGGAATCATCCAGCTTCTCAAGTTTGCGTGCTGTAAAACTTTCGCCGAGTTGGTCCTGCAGCCCATGTACTGCATTTCCGTCTGCACCCGTAGTGCCGGCGAGCGGGGGTTCAGCCGTTTCGGCGGTGCTTTTCGCGCCCGTAATTGGTGTTTCGCTCATGCTCATGCGGCAGATCCCTGCATGGGCACCTGCGTTGCGGTTTGAGCAGGAGTCGCGGTTGCAGGCTCGTGCGGCACCAGTGTGGTGTCCTGGAGGGCATAGACCCTCTCCGCAATGGACAGGAATGAGGGCCGGTTGGAGATAATAATGGCCGTCATCTGACCTTTGAGGCTTTCCAGTCCTTGGCGCAGGGCGGCATCGCTCTGGAAGTCGAGCAGGGAATTGGCCTCATCGAAGATCAGGATTTTCGGATTGCGGGCCAGTGCCCGGGCAATCGAGACGCGTTGCAGCAGTCCTGAGGAAAGTATCTGGGCCACACCTTGTGCGAGCGGGGTGTCATACCCGTCTGGCAGGCGGTGAATTTCGTCCTCCAGTCCGATAAGCTTGGCCGCGCGCTGGGCAGCCTCGACCGCTGCTCCGGTGCGGAACATGGTGATATTTTCCAGTATCGTGCCTTTGAAAGTCGCGGAATGAGCAGAGACGTAGGCCACGTCCTTGACCTGCAACTGTTCCCTGTTAGGGCAGGATTCCAGTCCGCCTATGGTGACCGAGCCGCTAGTTGGTTTGAGTTCGCCAGTGATAAGCTTGACCAGTGTCGAGCGGCCGCTGCCATCTTCTCCCTTGATGCCGACAAATTCGCCTGGCCGGACCACCAGACTGACATCTGAAAGGCAAGACCGCTTTTTAACCCCCGGATATTCAAAGCCCACCTTGTCCAGCGTGATCGAGCCGGTGATCTCACTATCAAGGGAGTTGCCCACGCTGGTGCTTACCTCGAGCTCGCTGAATTTCCCGGCGCGCTCCTGTGCCAGCTGGATGTTCTGGAATTCGGTCCACATTCCAATCCCGCGCAGCACAGGCTGGGTAAGACGTCCCGACAGCAGTGAACAACAGGCCAGTCCACCGATGGAAAGTTCTCCGGCCATCACGAACAGCGCGCCCACCGAAACCACTGAAATCATCATCAGGTTGGCGAACATGATGCCCATGGATTGCAACTTGTTGCCGAGTAGGATGGTGTCGTAACTGGCGACTGCAGATCCTTTTTGCAGCCGCTCGAAACGGCGCAGGATCATGGACTCCATGGCCAAGCCCTTGAGCGTATGAATGCCGGACAAGCATTCCACGAGGAAATCATGTTTGCGATTGTCCTGTTCTGACCGGGCCGCGAGCACCTGTTGCAGCCGTTTTCCATGGAAGGCCGCCATAACGCCAAAGCCGGCAATCAGCAGGAGGGGCACGACAATGAGCGGGCCGCCGACCAGGCCGAGTACGATGAGGAAAATACCGGCAAGCGGGATGTCCAGGGTAAGGAGGCGCGACTGGCTGCCCTCGAACGCACTCAACTCACGCACAGCTTCAAGCCCATCAACCCAGATGCCGGGCGGTTCTTTCTCGACATTCGGGTGCGGCGCGTTGAGCAGGCGGGTAACAGCAGAGAGCTGCGCATCGAACCCCGAGCGTACTGCGTTCCACCCCAGCAGGTAGGAGCGCAGGACTTTCAGAACGGCATCCAGCACAAACGCGCCGAACAGCCCGATTGTCAGCAGCGTCAGGGTCTCGATCGACTGGTTTGGCAGGATGCGGTCGTAAATTTGCAGGACGGCAAGGGGAAGGGCCAGACCCAGGAGTGATGACACGACCGACGCGACAATAATTGGTTTTGGCAGTCGCAAGCCTTCCTTGAAGATGTCCAGAAGGCCATCGAGATTACGTTTTTTCGCGGCGGCGTTTACCCCGGACGCGAGCTTCGAAAGGCGGGCGGAAACCACGTTTTCCCGTGAGGATTTGTCAGGTTTTTTTCGCTTGGCGCCAGGTTCTGGCTTGTGGGGCGCATGTGCTTTCGTAGCTTCTTGAGGTTGCAGTGGCGGGGGCGGCGGATCGTCAGTAGCTTCTGGCGGCATCGCCTTGGCAGAAGGTGCAGGGTTTTGCGGAATTTTGATTTGTGCCGGAGCAGGTCCGGGTGCCGGGGTTGCTTCTACCTGTGTCTTTGGGGCGTCAGGGGCCGTGGCTGTTCCGGAGGGGCTTTTCTTGCGTTTCAGCCACGACTTTTTGGGGCGCTGGTCAGCACCCTTTTCAGTTTCAAATTCTGCCCTCAGACGATTACGCAAACTCTGGACGGTTGGGCGTTCACCCGTGTCCTTCGCCCCTTGGACCAATGTTTTGTCCAGCATAGGCTTTGTTTCGATTTTTTCGGCCCCTACGAGATTCTTTTTATCCTCTTCCTCCTATCTTCTATTCCTTAGCCTTTCGTTAACCATGACGGTTCGGAAATGTGTGGCAGGGTTATAGAAATCAAGTACAATCAAGTATTATATTAGATAATACAAATTATAATCATGAAATATTACGATTAACAATTCTTTTAAGTAAAATACACAAGGTTAATGATCTGATAAATTCATAATCTATTTGTTAACCGCAAACTTAAAACCAAACAATATTTGGCCTGCCATTATCTTTATGCAAGCCTTTGGCTGGTAAATGTCGCTCCGAGAAATGTGGAAGAACCGTGAGATTACGGGGCGTCATGTCAAACGAACAGCGAATTTCAAAAGGGTCCTCAAAGTCGAAAGAGGATTCCGATCTTGCATACGACACAATTGCTGGCGGCGATGTGCCGGTGGACCGTCATGATGTCGTCCTTCCTGGCCAGGAGGGACGCGCATCCGATGAGACCGGCATCGATGCTGCCGAAAGCCCGAACAATGACGGGCCCGGAGCTCGGCCCGAGCAGGGACAAGACGACAGCCAGGCAGCGCGCGGCCCAGAGGAACAGGGCGCCTCGGCACCTGTTGAAAATTCAAATAGCGGTTCGTCAGACGAAGACGCAAGCTCAGGCCCTTTTTCTACGCGCGGAGATACCGGCGAAGACAACAATAGTGGCGCATCGCTGGCCGGTACCGGAGATGAACCCGCCCCGCTGAGCGTTGAACCTGCTGCCGGGACAGCCCCGGTCAACAGCAGTCCTGAATCACAGGCTGCCGCCGCACCTCAGTCCACTGGCGGCGAGTCGACGGGTGAAGAGACAGTTCCCGATACTGGTCCTGTCAACGTGGCCCCGACCGAAATCTCTGCGACTGGTCTCAGTGTTGATGAAAATTCCGCAGGCAGTACGGTGGTCGCTACGCTTTCGGCCACGGATGCCGATGCTGGAGATACATTCACTTACTCGCTGCTCAACGACCCTTCGGGGCTCTTCCTGGTGGTTGGCGACCAGATTGTCGTCGCCCCTGGTGCCGACATCGATTACGAGACCGTCACCAGCCATGATGTCGTCGTACAAGTTACTGACAGTGCCGGGAATACCCACTCGGAAACCCTTACCATCAATGTGAACGACATTGACGAGTTTGACGTCACCACGCCGACGGACACTGACGGCGGCGCCAACACGGTCGCGGAAGATGCGGGCGTCGGCACCAGCGTTGGCATCACGGCAAGTGCTGCGGATGCGGATGCGACCAACTCCAATGTCACCTACTCGCTCGCTGACGATGCCGGCGGGCTGTTCACCATCGATGCCAATACCGGTGAAGTGACCGTTGCGGGCGCGCTCGACTACGAGACCGCCACCAGCCACACCATCACCGTGCAGGCGACCTCGGCCGATGGCTCCACCTCAACGGAAGACTTCACGGTCAATGTGAGCGATCAGGATGAAGGCGGGGTTGGCGCGGTCTCTGACTCCAATGCGGCGGCCGACACTGTTGACGAGAACTCGGCTGTGGGCACGGTTGTCGGCGTGACGGCGGTTGCCACCGATCCGGACGGAACCGATACGGTCACCTACTCGCTCTCCGACGATGCCGGCGGCCTGTTCTCCATCGACGCCAACACCGGCGTGGTCACTGTTGCGGGTGCGCTCGATGCGGAGAGCGCCCAGAACCACTCGATCGAAGTGACGGCGACCAGCACCGACGGCACCACCAGCGTTCAGAGCTTCAATATCGGCGTCAATGACGTTGACGAGTTCAACATCTCCACCACCACCGACACGGACGGTGCCGCGGACCAGGTCTCTGAATCTGCTGCCGTGGGTACGGCCGTCGGCGTGACGGCGCTGGCAACAGATGCCGATGTCACCGATACGGTCACCTACTCGCTCTCGTCCAACCCGGGCGGCTTCTTCGCCATCGACGCCAACACCGGCGTCATCACGGTGGCCAATGCGCTCGACTATGAGACGAGCACCGATCACACGGTCGAAGTGACCTCGACATCTGCCGATGGCTCAACCTCCGTCGAGACCTTCACCATCGACGTGCTCGATGCGGACGAGTTCGACGTGGGCGCGATTGCAGATACGGATGGCACGGGCAACGCGGTTGACGAGAACTCGAGCGTGGGCACCAGCGTCGGTATTACCGCGAGCGCCTCAGATGCCGACGGCTCCAACTCCAATGTCACCTATAGCCTCTCCGACGACGCCGGTGGTCTGTTCACTATTGACGCCAACACCGGTGAAGTGACGGTTGCGGGCGCCATCGACCGGGAGGCTGCAGCAAGCTACGACATCGAGGTCACGGCCACGTCCGATGACGGCTCCACCTCGACCCAGGACTACACCATCAATGTGAACGACATTGACGAGTTTGACGTCACCACGCCGACTGATGGTAATGCTGCCGCAAATTCAGTTGCGGAAGACGCCACCAACGGCACGGTTGTGGGCGTGACCGCAAGTGCCTCGGATGCGGATGCCACCAACAATGGCGTCACCTATCAAATCGTGGACAGTGGCGGCAATGCTATCTTCGCCAGTCCATTCGCCGTCGATGCCAATACCGGCGTGATCACTGTCGCCGATGCCAGCCAGATCGACTACGAGAGCGCCACGAGCCACACGGTTTACGTCAAAGCGACTTCCGCGGATGGATCGACTTCGCAGGAGAGCTTTACGATCGATGTCACCGACGTGAACGACACGGGCCAGGTCTTCACATCGGCTAATTCTGCAAATGCGGCGGAAGATGCCGGTGATGCCACGGTCCTCTATACCGCGACAACCACCGATGCCGACACGACCGGCGAGGCCATCACCTACAGCCTGACAGATAACGCTGGTGGTTTGTTCGAAATCGATGCCAACACCGGTGAAGTGACGCTTGCAAGCGGACAGTCGCTCGACTACGAGACGGCAACAGCCCACAACATCACCATCCGCTCATCCGACGGTGTGAATACAACCGACCAGGTTGTGGCGATGAATGTGACCGATGTGAACGACAATGCCCAGGTGTTCACCTCGGGCAATTCCGCAAATGCTGCAGAAGACGCCGGTGATGCCACGGTCCTCTATACCGCTGCGACAACCGATGCTGACACGACCGGTGAGGCCATCACTTACAGCCTCGCAGATGATGCGGGTGGTCTGTTCGAAATCGACACCAATACCGGTGAAGTGACTTTGGTGAACGGGCAGTCACTGGACTACGAGACGGCCACATCCCACAACATCACCATCCGCTCGTCTGACGGAACAAATACGACTGACCAGGCCGTAACCGTCAACGTCACCGATGTGAACGAAGCGCCGACGGACATGGTGTTCGACGGTAATGATGCGCTGGCGATCACAAACAGTGGCGGTTCCGGCTCATTGGCATTAAACGACACTGGTGAAACCAATGAGTACGCCGCTGCCAGTGGTTTCTCAGGGTTTCCTTCGGGCGATATCACCGTCGAGGTCTCTTTCCAGGCGGACAATACGACGCCCGATGAGTTTGTGCTGTTTTCCTATGGGGCGAGTGGTGAGTCCAACGAGTTCACCGTGTATCAAATGTCAAACGGGCAGTTGAAGGTGTATGTGGCAGGGTCTTCTGTCAGCCTGAACATCTCTACCGACCTGACCGACGGCGATCCGCATACGCTCTCCGTGACGTGGGATCAGAGTTCAGGCTCGTACAAAGTTTATGTGGATGGCTCGCAGGAAGCCTCGACCACGATCTCTCAGGGTACCTCGCTCTATAACAACGGCACGTTCATTCTCGGCCAGGAGCAGGATTCTGTCGGCGGCAATTTCGATTCGGACCAGATTTTCACCGGGACGATCGATGAAGTTCGCATCTTCAACGACGTGCGCACTTCGACGGAAATTGCCAACAATTACGACTCCGAGATTGCCAACCCGGGCAGCGAGCAGGGTTTGGTCTCCAACTGGCAATTTGACAGTGCAGATGGCAATACGGCAACAGATTTGGCCGGCTCGAATGATTTCACTCTGTATAATGGCGCGGAGCAGGTCGGTGGCTCATCACCGGTCATAGCCGCAGGTTCCATCGTCGCCGATGTCACGTCGGTCATCGATCAGGATGCGGGTGATAGCTTTACCTTTGCGCTGACAGATGATGCTGGTGGCGTTTTCCAGATCAACTCGTCTACGGGCGAGATTTCGCTGGTCGCCGAGCATGATGCTTCATCTGCATTCAGCGACACGGTTGATGTGCAGGTGACCGACTCCGGCGGCAATACCTATACCGAAACCGTCGGCATCAATCTCGGCACATCAGCAGATGAGACGCTCAGCGGTACTGGCAATACAGACATCATGTATGGCTTTGGAGGAGAGGACGTACTGAATGGCGGCGCTGGAGATGATATTCTTTACGGCGGCGATGAAAGCAGTACAGCCAAGACATATACGCCGACAAACCCAGTGTTCAGTTATTCGTCCGGGTCCAATATCGGCGATGGAACTTCAGGCGGGCAGAGCCATATCGCAGATGTGAGCAGTGCATTGGTTTCCGGTCTGGTTATCACCCTACCGACAGGTGACCCGACGCTGAATTCGGGAGAAACAATCGGCTTCTCCTTCACCGATGAGAATGGCGACACGATCACAGTCACAAGTGCCGTGGTCCAGCAATCGGCATTCGCACAATCAGGCGCCAACGAAACCGGTATTCTGACTGCCACTGGGCAGGATCAGAATGGCAATGACATCGCGCTGCTGTTCAAGATGAACAACAATGACGGCAGTGCGCCAAATCCCATCAGTGCCGGCAGCACTTTCTATGACAGCGATTCAGTGTCCGGCAATGGGACGGACATCGAGTTGCCAGCCGGGGTGCTTCAGGATGTTGTCGTTGGCGACACCCTGAACGGTGGCGATGGAAACGATACGCTGATTGGCGGTGCAGGTGCGGATGTGCTCAATGGCGGTGCGGGAACCGACACGGCTGATTATTCAACTTCTGACGCAGCGGTGAATGTGAACCTTGATACAGGCTCGGGAACGGGCGGTGACGCCGAAGGCGATACCTATACGAGCATCGAGGCTGTCACCGGTTCGGACTACAACGACTCCGTTTATGGAACGGATACTGGCGGTGTTACGGCTAATCTCGGTGCTGGAGATGACACCTTCGACAATGATGCTGGTGATGCGACCCAGATTGATGTCATCGACGGTGGCGATGGAAATGATACCATTTACTCCGGTGCTGGCGACGACGACCTGCGAGGCAGCAAAGGTGACGATAACCTCTACGGTGAGGCCGGAAACGACACACTTACCGGTGGGTTAGGTGCAGACATGTTATCGGGCGGCGATGACAACGACACGCTCATCGGTGCGTCAGGCACAGACACGCTTTATGGCGACGCTGGAGATGACACAATCGATGGCGGATCTGGTAACGATACCTCGTATGGCGGCGACGGCTCCGATATTTTCATCTTCCAAATGGGCGATGGAACAGACACCATAAATGGCGGCGCGGGCGGCGGTTGGACCGATACGATTTCGCTGCAGGATGCCTCCGGAGGCAGCAATCTCGGCACCTTCGGGGTGGACTGGACGGTGACCTTGAGCGAGGGAACCATGACCCAGGACGCCAACGGTCTGGATCTGTCTAATGATGCGGATGGCGTAATCACGCTCAGTGACGGCGCGACGGTGAACTTCTTCGATATCGAGCGGATCGACTTTTAGGGTCTAGACCAACAGTCTTTCAGGCCGGGTATTAACGTGCCCGGCCTGCGTTTTTTCCCAAATTTTCCCATTTGGCTGGAGGGTCGCAACCTCGCTTCGCACGGCTCACTGTGGCATGTTAATGCACCGCAGTTTTCTTTGAGTTAGGCAAGACGCACAGTGTCTTCTCGCGACAACAACACGGAAATCGAATCTTCCTGGTGGGAGAGGCATGTCCAAACGCTTGACCTGTTACCGGCTCCGGACACGCAGGCGTATGAAGCTGCGCGTGCGCGGCAGGAAACGCTCACCAAGCCCCCGGGCGCCCTTGGCAGACTTGAAGACTGTGCCTGCTGGCTGGCCTCGTGGCAGGGTTGTGAGATGCCCCGGCTGGAGCGTGTCGAAGCACTTGTGTTCGCTGGTAATCATGGCGTGACGGCACAGGGGGTTTCCCCCTATCCGCAAAGCGTCACTGCGCAAATGGTCGAGAATTTTGAGAATGGCGGTGCAGCCATCTGCCAGCTTTGTGACGTCTATGGCGCTAAACTGAGCATCATTGCCCTCGAGTTGGATAAGCCCACAGCGGATATGACAGTGGCACCCGCCATGAGCGAGAAAGAGTGCGCTGAGGCAATCGCGCGCGGAGCCGCATCAGTCCCCGTGGATGCAGATATTCTATTGCTCGGTGAGATGGGTATAGGAAATACCACGGCTGCAGCTGCACTGTGCTGTGTCCTGCTGGGCGGCTCAGCTTCATTCTGGACCGGTCCGGGCACCGGGCTTGATGCTTCAGGCGTGTCACGAAAAGCAGATGTCGTTGCCAGTGCGGTTGGGTTGCACGTGAAACATTGCGCTCATCCCTTCGAGGCGCTTCGCAGGCTGGGAGGGCGCGAATTGGCGGCTATCGCGGGAGCGATCCTGGAGGCACGTTCCCGCCGTATCCCGGTCCTGCTCGATGGCTATGTGTGCTGTGCTGCCGCGCTGGTGCTGGCGAAAGCCAAAGACGGCGCGCTTGATCATTGTCTCGCAGGACATGTATCTGCTGAACCTGCGCATCCGCACCTGCTCGAGCGCCTTGGCATGCAGCCGGTTGTCGATCTGGATATGCGCCTTGGTGAAGGCACTGGCGCGGCGATTGCACTCGCCATCCTGCGCGGGGCCGTCGCGGCGCATAACGGCATGGCGACATTTGCCGAGGCGCAAGTGGACGACCGGGAGTAAGCATATGCGCGCGCTTATCGATGATATTCTCGACTCTTTCAGATTGCTTACCCGGCTGCCCATGCCCATGCCCGAGCGCGATCCGGGGGCGGCGCAAAAGCTTTCCCGAAGTGTATGGGCATACCCGCTTGTGGGCGCGGGCGTGGGGGCGTTGAGCGCACTCATTTGGTTTGCCGCGCAATTGGCGGGATTTAGCCTGACGCTCTCAGCGGGGTTGGCGCTCACCGCGCAAGTCCTGATTACCGGGGCATTGCATGAAGACGGGCTGGCGGATTTTACCGATTGCCTGGGCGCTCGGGGGGGGAAGGAGGCAGCACTTGCCGTCATGCGCGACAGCCGCGTCGGCACCTATGGCGTGATCGCGCTTATTTTGGTTCTGGGATTACGCTGGGGCGGTATAGCCGGGCTGGCGCTGCATTCGGTGCTGGCGGGACTGATTTGTTCAGCAATCCTGGGGCGGCTTGCCATGGTCGTGCTGCTGGTGCTTCTGAAACCGGCCCGGTTTGAGGGTTTGGGCGCAAGCGTGGCAAATCCACCACGCCGTTCAGTCATAGCGGCACTCGTGATTTCCGTCTTGCTTGTCGCACTGAATCTCCCGGTTGTTACCGCCGTGATAGCCCTTCTTGGGGCGGGCGTTGCCGTTGGGGTTGTTGCAATTCTGGCCCGCAGACATATTGGTGGATATACCGGCGATGTGCTGGGCGCTGGCGAGCAGCTGGCACAGACAGCTGTTCTTCTCCTTCTGGCGGCACTGACATGAGAGAAACAGGAAAATGCACGCTCGTTCTCGGGGGTGCACGCTCGGGCAAAAGTGCTTATGCGGAGCAGCTTGCCAAGGGCTGGACGGGCCCGCGCGTTTATATTGCCACGGCCCAGGCCCATGACGAGGAAATGGTCGCGCGCATCAAGACCCATCGCGAGAGGCGCGGGAGCGATTGGGTAACCATTGGCGCGGTTCTCGATTTACCCGGCGCGCTGCGCGAAGCGGGGGGACAAGAAAAATTCATCCTCATAGACTGCCTGACGCTCTGGCTCACAAATGTGTTGCTGGCCGAGGAGGATTGCGAGTTGGCGGTGACCGAGTTGCTTGAGGTCCTGAGCGATGTTTCAGGAACCATCGTTCTGGTATCAAACGAAGTCGGCGATGGTATCGTGCCCGGCAATGAGCTGGCGCGCCGTTTTCGCGATGCCGCGGGAGACGCCAACCGGCGCGTGGCCCAGTTGGCAGATGAAGTGGTGCTGGTGACAGCGGGCCTGCCGCTGGTGCTTAAGCCATCCACGCCCTGATGCAGGCAAGGATGACCAGTGCGGTCACGGTATTCAGGCCCGTATTATAGAGCTTCAACCCGTTGCCAATATCTTCTTTCGTGAGCTTCTCCCGGCCATCTCCCATCCAGGCCAGTTCTGCCATGCGCCCCTGGTAGCTGCGTGGGCCGCCGAGACGTATCCCCAGCGCACCAGCAAGGGCCGCTTCCGGCCAGCCGGCATTTGGGGAAAGGTGCTTGCGTGCATCGCGCGCCATGGCGCGGAGCGCACCGCCCCCAGAGACGCCGGAGGAAAGCGTTGCCGCAAGCGCAATCAGCCAGCCAGTGATGCGCGCGGGGACGAGGTTCATGAGGTCATCGGTCCGCGCTGCTGCCCAGCCGAATTCGCGATATTGGTCCGATCTGTAACCGATCATGCTGTCGGCGGTGTTGATGGCTTTATAGAGGGCCATCCCCGGCAGCCCTGCAATCAGCAGCCAGAACAGCGGTGCGAGAACGCCGTCCGACATGTTTTCTGCCAGGCTTTCCAGCGCCCCCTTGGTCACGCCGCTTTCATTGAGCGCCCTGGGGTCGCGCCCGACGATCCGGCTGACCGCTTCGCGCCCGGCCTTGAGGCTCTTGTCCAGGCCATCCCCGACGGCTCGCACATGATCCTCCAGTGATTTTTGTGACAACAAAGTGCTGGCGAGCAGGGCTTCTCCAATCCAGCCGCTTTCAAAGCCGCGCAGGTAAAGCGTCAGCGGAACGGTGAGCACGAGCGTGATTGCCAACACGAGGATGAGCGCCATCAAACCGCGCAGCTTGCGGTTCTCACCCTTGTTCAAGCTATGGTCGAGCGCACCGATGAGCGCGCCAATCCATTCTACGGGGTGCCCTATCCAGCTTTGCGGCCCATTTGGGTATCCGAACAGCCGTTCGACAAGCAGCGCTATTGCAGCCACGGGCAGCGCGGTGGCGGCCAGTAGCAGGTGCAGCGGCTCAATGGTCATTTGCGGCGTTCCCACCCCGCCCGCTCCAGCTCAGGGTCGTCATGGTCTTCCTGCGGGTAACCGACACACAGATAAGCCACCAGCGACCAGTCGTCCGGTGCCCCAAGCACCTTGCGCACCCCGTCGGGTTCCAGGATCGAGACCCAGCCCATGCCCACATTGTACGCCCGTGCGGCCAGCCAGAATGTGTGAATGGCATTGACGACGGAATAGCGCAGCGTTTCGGGCATGGTCTGTTGTCCGAGACCCTTGCCCTTGCTGGTTTCTTCATCGCAGAAGACGGCGAACTGAACCGGCGCCTCGCGCAGGCCCTCAAGCTTCAGACCGGCATAGAGCGCCCTGTCATCGCCGTCATACCCTTTGAGAGCATCTGCATTGCAGCGTTCATAGGATGCACGGATAGCATCACGGTTATCGCTGTCAGTCACTTGAACGAAGCGCCAGGGCTGGCTCAGACCAACGGAAGGGGCGTGATCAGCCAGTTTTAGAAGGCGTGCAATGAGTTCCGGGTCGACGGGATCTTTCTTGAACCTGCGGACATCACGCCGCCACTCAAGAAGTTGCTCGAAGCCGGCGCGGAATTCATCATCGAATTCGGGCGTGGTCATGACACCGCTTTCTGGCGATGTGCCGGCGTCCGGGATTTTGCGATGTCATACAGCAGATCGAGGTCGCAATGGGATTCCAAATGCGCGCCAAGAGTATCGAGGGTGGCGTCAACCATCGCATCATGGGCATGCGGCTGCGTGGCAGTCGCGCCGAGCTGTGCGAGATATGCGCCACGAAAGCCATCGGATGAAAAGACACCATGCAGATAAGTGCCTTCAACAAGTCCGTTTGCGGAAATGGCGCCATCCTTGCGGCCGGAGATTTCCGCGAAAGGCCGGGCGCAGTCGGGGCCATCGCTTTGTCCCAGATGGATTTCATACCCGATCAGCTTTTCACCGCTTGGAACGTGCAGCGCGTTTACATTCGCGAGGGTCTTGTCGCCGTTGAGCGTGGTTTCCATATCCAGCAGGCCAAGACCTTCAGCACTTCCCGGGGTGCCTTCAACTCCGTCAGGATCATGCAACGCGCGCCCGAGCATCTGGTACCCGCCACACAGCCCCAGTACGCGGCCACCGCGCCGTGCATGGGCCAATATGTCGATGTCCCAGCCCTGCCCGCGAAGGTAAGCGAGATCGGCAAGGGTGGATTTACTGCCCGGCAGGAGAATGAGGTCCGCATCCATGGGGAGTGGATGCCCGGGCTGTACGATGTTCAATGTCACATCTGGGCTGTGGGCAAGCGGGTCCAGGTCATCAAAGTTTGCAATACGCGAGAGACGCGGCACGGCGATCATGATTTTGCCGCTTGTCCGCGACTTCACATGATCAAGCACGACGGCATCTTCTGCCGGCAATTTTGAAGCATCGGCGAAATGCGGAATGACACCAGCGCAGGGACGCCCGGTGCGCTCAACGAGTGTGCGCACGCCTTCCTCGAACAGTGATGTATCGCCGTGAAAATTGTTCACGAGGAAGGCCGCAATTCGGTCGGCGTCTTCCCGTGAAATCACCTCGAAAGTGCCGACGATGCTGGCAATCACGCCGCCCCGGTGAATATCGCCAACAAGCAGAACGGGTACATCCGCCGCGTGGGCAAAGCCCATATTGGCGATATCGCCCTCGCGCAGGTTGATCTCCGCCGGGCTGCCCGCACCTTCGATCAGCACGAGGTCGGCTTCGCGTTCCAGATGCTCAAAACTCTCCAGCACTGCGGACATGAAGCCTGCTCGCTTGTCCATCCATTCACGGGCTTTCATGGTGGCATGGCGCTTCCCGCGAACGATGATTTGCGCTCCTGTGTCGGTTTCAGGTTTCAGAAGCACAGGGTTCATGTGGGTGGTCGGCGCGGTGTTGCAGGCTCGCGCTTGCAAGGCTTGCGCCCGGCCGATCTCGCCGCCGTCAGATGTTACTGCGGCATTGTTCGACATGTTCTGCGGCTTGAACGGGCGCACGGTGAGCCCCCGCGCGGTAAACGCACGGGCAAGACCCGAGACAATCAGCGATTTGCCAACGTCCGAGCCCGTGCCCTGTATCATGAGTGCTGCACTCATGAACCGCCTTCCATATCGATGATGTGGGCGTAAGAGCCCATCACATTGTCACGCACCAGGCCGATCTTGCCAAGCTTGTCACCACGTGAGTCTTCTGCCTCGAACAGCGCGTCGCCCTCACCTTGCCAGTGCAGCGTGGAATAGTGAAATTCGTGACCGCGTAATTTTTGTGGAAAGGGCAGGGCGCTTGAGTGGGTGAGCCACCTGTAGCCGAGCTTGAGACCGCGTTCGGCGAAGCTCGTGCCAAGCGGCAGAAGCCCCGCCATCTGGTGGCGCGAACCTTCAGCATCGATGAGATAGTCTCCCAGCGTCATGAAGCCTCCGCACTCGCCGTAAATGAGCGCGCCGCGTCCGTCTGCCTGCTTCAATCCAGCCAGAAAGACGCCGTTTGCCGCCAGGCGGCCTGCATGGAGTTCCGGGTACCCGCCGGGCAGGTAGACAGCATCGGCGTTGGTGTCAGGAGCCTTATCCGCCAGGGGTGAAAAAGGCATCACCTCAACCCCCGCTGATTGCCACGCCTCAAGCAGGTGCGGATAGGCAAACCCGAAAGCCTCATCGCGTGCCACCGCGATGCGCTGGCCCAGAGGCGGGAGAGGTTGTGAAGCTTTGCCCGGTGGAGCAAGGGGTTGGGCAAGTCCGGCAAGCGCCTCGAGATCGATACCCTCATCGAGAAGATCTGCCGTACGGTTGAGAAAGACTTCAAGCGCTTCATGTTCGCTGGCCTGGACGAGACCGAGATGCCGCGAGGGCACGACGATGGCGCGGTCTTCGCTTACCGTACCAAGTACGGGGATGCCCAGCGGCTGTACCGCGTCCGTGACGATGGCCGCGTGGCTCTCACTGGCCACGCGGTTGAAAATCACACCCGAGATCCGGCAGCCGTCCTGGAACTCGGCAAAGCCTTTCACGATTGCCGCCGCTGATTGCCCTTGCGACTTGGCGTCAACAACCAGGACCACCGGCAACCCGATCGTGGCCGCCAGATCGGCAGTTGAACCGCCGCCGCCTGCTGCTCCGTCGAACAATCCCATGACGCCTTCAATGAGTATCAACTCGGTGTCGCGAGCGCGTTGCGCCGCGAGACTCAAAATAAGGTCCTCTCGCATGGCCCAGCCATCGAGATTGAAACAGGTACGCCCGCTGGCTGCCTCATGAAAACGCGGATCGATATAGTCCGGCCCGGCCTTCGCAGAGGACACGAGGGTCCCCGATCGTGCCAATGCGCGCAGCAGCCCCAGGGTCACGAGCGTTTTTCCGGCACCCGACGAGGGCGCGGCGATCACCAGCCCGCGCGGGTTAGCCAAGGGTGCTCTCCCGAAGCGCCTTCACATACCAGCCGAGATCTTCATGGAAATCGACCACCTTGCCGATGACGACGAGTGCGGGTGTGGGTAGTTTTGTGACGTCGCGATTGTCAGGCAGGGCCGCAAGGGTCGTGACATGGACGGACTGTTCCGGCATGGAGGCATTAGAAATGACGGCCACCGGCTCATTCTTATCCCTCCCGAATCCGAGCAGTGTCGTTGCGATTTTCGGCAGGTTGCGAACCGCCATGTACATGATGATCACAGGCGACGCACTGGCGACTTTTTCCCAGTCGACGCCGGCTGGAACATCCCCACTGGAATCATGGCCGGTGAGAAACAGCACCGAGTGATTGGTGTCGCGGTGTGTTGTCGGGATGCCCGCATAGGCGAGCCCGCCCACGCCCGCCGTAATGCCCGGCACAATGCGGAATGCGATGCCGGATTTGGCCAGCATCTGGCATTCCTCACCGCCGCGTCCGAACATCAGTGGGTCACCGCCCTTGAGACGCAGCACGCGCTTGTTCTGCCTGGCCAGATCCGCCAACCTGAGAGAAATATCCTGCTGCTTTGCGGAGGGCTTGCCGCCACGCTTGCCGGCAAATTCCAGTTCCGCGTCCTCGCGCCGCCACTCGAGAATGGCGTCACTGACGAGCGCGTCATAGACGATCACATCGGCATTGGAGAGCGCATGGTAGCCAAGCAGGGTAAGCAGGCCCGGCGCGCCCGGTCCCGCGCCCACAAGCCATACGGAGCCCGGCGCGAAATCGGGGAAGCCAGAGGCGTCCAGCGCAGCGAAACCCTTTGGTGCCGCCTCTTTGCAGGGCGCGGAATTTTTCTTGTTAGCGGGGTCGGACATCATGCCTTGAGTGTATAAAGTCCGATCATGTCTGCCACAACCAGCCAAAATGCATCAGCGCTCAAACGCGGCTGGACAACGGGCGCCTGCGCCACTGCTGCGACGCGAGCAGCGCTCACTGCTTTGCTGGCAAAAACCTTTCCCGACCCGGTTGAAATCACCCTGCCAAAGGGGGAAACGCCGAGCTTTGCCTTGGCCTTGGAAGAGGCAGGCGAGGGATGGGCGCGGGCCGGGATTGTCAAAGATGCGGGTGATGATCCCGATGTCACCCATGGCGCACTCATTGTCTCGACCGTGCGTCATGGGAAGAGGGGGATGGGGATCACCTTCAAGGCTGGCGAAGGTGTTGGAAAAGTGACCAAGCCAGGTCTTCCTATTGAGCCGGGTGAAGCTGCCATCAATCCCGTTCCGCGCAAAATGATGCAGGACGTGGTCGAGGCGGTGGCGGAACAAAACAATGCCGCCCCGGATATCGAGATCGAAATTTCCGTGCCCGGCGGACTTGAGCTGGCTTCAAAAACCTGGAATCCGCGCCTTGGCATCGAAGGCGGCATATCCATTCTCGGAACCACCGGCATCGTACATCCCTTTTCCTGCTCGGCATGGATACACGCCATCCACAGGGGAATAGATGTCGCGCGTGCTGTTGGTCTCACCCACTTGGCAGGGGCGACGGGGTCGACCTCGGAAGCTGCTGTTAAAAAACTGCACGGTCTTGACGATCAGGCGCTGATCGACATGGGCGATTTTGTCGGCGGGATGCTCAAATATCTGCGCACCCATCCCGTGCCCCGTGTCACCGTTGCAGGTGGCTTCGCCAAGATGACCAAGTTTGCACAAGGGCGGCTTGATCTTCATTCCGGGCGCTCACAGGTAGATTTCGACTGGCTCGCAGCGTGCCTGAAAGAAGCTGGCTCAGATGCGGATTTGTGCGCGCGGGCGCGAGAGGCGAACACCGCGCTTGAGGTGCTTCAGGCAGCAACGGCACAAGACATCGACATCGCGAATGAAGTGGCGCTCCATGCCCTGAAAACCGCACGGGACACGCTCCGTAGCTTTGACATCAAAGTGGATATTGTTGTTGTTGACCGGCAAGGAGAGGTGATCGCCCGTGCCGAATGAAAGTGCACGCATACTCATCCTGGGCGGGACGGTCGAGGCACGGCTGCTGGCTGGGCGCCTTGAGAGCGATGCGCGTTTTTCGCCCGTGACTTCGCTTGCCGGCGTCACGGCCAAGCCCTCAAAAATTGCCGGTGAGGTGCGTACGGGCGGCTTTGGCGGGGCGGAAGGGCTGGCTGACTATCTGCGCGAAGACGACATCGCGCTCATGGTCGACGCGACGCATCCTTTCGCCGCGCAAATCTCCGCCAATGCAGCCAAGGCAAGCACGCGGACGGAAGTGCCCTGTTTGTGGCTTGAGCGTGCCCCATGGGAACATCAGGCCGGGGATGACTGGAAACTCGTGGTGGATATTGAAGAAGCCGCGCGCGTGATCCCGGCCGGTGCGCGGGCGTTGGTGACTATCGGACGGCAGGAGGTGGGACCCTTCTTCGCGCGCGAGAATATCCACGTGGTGGCGCGCATGATAGAGCCACCGAACGAGGCCGTGCCCGTTCAGGCGGAAGTGCTGCGCGCCCGCCCGCCATTCACACTTGAGCAGGAGAAGACACTGATGCAGGAAAGGAACATCAGCGTTCTGGTGACCAAGAATTCCGGTGGCGATGCCACCTACGCCAAGGTTGAGGCCGCACGGGAACTGGGATTGCCCGTGGTCATGATTGCGCGGCCCGGCAAGCCGCCGCTCGATACGGCTTCGAGCGTGGATGAGATGCTGTCGTTGATCGAGCGAACACTCGGCTAGGTTGCGGCCTTCGTCTTCCGGTTGCGCAGCACATGTTCGTAAGTGGCGTCGTAGAGTGCGGAGTCGCG
Source organism: Hyphomicrobiales bacterium (assembly GCA_021775525.1). Taxonomy (GTDB): domain Bacteria; phylum Pseudomonadota; class Alphaproteobacteria; order Rhizobiales; family Methyloligellaceae; genus UBA2767. The sequence goes on along the minus strand of JAJFHQ010000010.1, from coordinate 33,091 downwards.
GAACTGGCTCTCCCCCAGAACGGGTCCGACCAGGACCAGTGCCGTGCGGGTGATTTTGGCCTCGCGCACCTTGCCCCAGATGTCGGTGAGTGTGCCGCGAATGATCTGCTCGTCCGGCCAGCTTGCCCGGTAGACGACGGCCACGGGACAATCCGCACCGTAATGGGGAACAAGTGCGCGCTCAATGGATTTCAGGTTGCGGATTGAGAGGTGAATCGCAAGCGTCGCTCCCGATGCCCCTAACAGCTCCAGCGACTCACCCTCCGGCATGACCGACGCCTTGCCATTCGTGCGAGTGAGGATGATGGTCTGGGCGATCTCCGGTAGGGTCAGCTCTGTGCCAAGCGCGGCGGCGGCGGCGGCAAATGCTGGCACGCCGGGTATGATGTCGTAAGCAATGCCACGCGCAACGAGCAGGCGCATCTGCTCGGCGATTGCACCATAGAGCGACGGGTCGCCGGAATGCACCCGCGCCACATCTTCGCCGCGTGAATGGGCCGCTTCCATTTCCGCGATGATTTCTTCCAGCGCCATGGGAGCGGTGTCCAGCACACGGGCGTCTTTGGGCGCGGCATCAACCACCTCTCTTGGCACCAGCGACCCTGCATACAGGCACACAGGGCAGCGCTTGATGAGGTCCAGTCCACGTACGGTAATGAGATCAGGCGCACCGGGTCCCGCACCAATGAAATGGACCATCATGACGAGTGCTCCTTGGTCTCGTAACCGCGCGGTGTGTAGATGCGTTCCGGCCGTGATTTGGCAATGCGCCGGGTGGTGCTGGACCCCACGATGACAATGCTCAGCATGTCCACCAGTTCCGGGTCGAACGCGACAAGCCTTGTTGTGGTGATGCGTTCGTCCGGTCGGCCGAGGCTGGCGGCAATGATGACCGGCGTGTCGCCGGGGCGATGTGCGCCCAGAATAGAAATGGCGCGTCCAAGCTGGTCCGTGCGGCGGCGTGATTTCGGGTTGTAGAAGGCGACAACAAAATCACCGTCCGCAGCGGCATGAATACGCTTCTCGATAGCCTCCCACGGCGTGAGAAGGTCCGACAGCGAAATGGCGCAGAAGTCATGCCCCAGTGGCGCACCTGCTTTTGCGGCTGCCCCCTGAAGTGCCGAGATGCCCGGCGCGACGGTGATGTCAACGCGGCTTGCGGCATCGGAGAGAGCCGCGCCGCTGCTGCCGGTATCCAGCAACTCGAAAACGAGGCTCGCCATGGCGTAAATGCCTGCATCGCCTGAACAGATGAGTGCCACGTTGCGGCCTTCCCCGGCCAACTCCATCGCGTGGCGTGCGCGGACTTCTTCTTCGCCAAGACCAAATCGATGCTCGCGGGTCGCTCCCGCCAAATCTGAAACAAGGTCGAGATAAAGACCGTAGCCCACCCAGTCAGTCGCTTGCCGCAGAAGTGAAACCGCTTCGGCACTGCGCCATGCCTCGCCGCCAGGGCCAACACCCACGACGGACAGATGTCCGCGAGCGCGGCCAACAGTTGAGGCGTCAATTGGAACCGGTGCGAGTGCAAGAGCGCATGTGGCGCGCGTCGATTTGGACTTCTCAACAATGAGGGCGCCATCCTTGCCCACACAGGCAAGGGCCGCACCCTCGGATACGCCGGGGCAACCCACTTCCCGTAAAACCACGTCGGACGGGTTCTTGAGTCGCGGTGCCTGCTCGTTCAACGCATCGGCAGTAAAAAAGCGGGCAGGCACGCCGATATGTTTGGCTAGTGTATGAACCGCCGTTTCATCGGCCTTGAGGTCCAGCGAAGCGACAATGGCGATTGCTTCTGGTGCAAGGTTGTTGGCTTCGAGGGTGTTCTGAACCAGCTCGATAAGTTCGTCAGCCTCGCAGTCGCGTTCGCACCCCACGCCGAGCGCAAGGCAATGTGGGTGGTAAACAAGCCTCAACGGCGAGCCCTGTTCAGCCATGTGGGTCGCGACCAGCTCTACCTCGCCTTTTTCAGTGAGGGGAAGACCAGCGTGTTCCAGCCAGGGGGCATTGCCGCAAATGTGGGCCTTGGCTCCTGAAAGGAGCGCGGCCATGACGTCCTTGGCGTGCTCCAGGTTGGAGAGTGACCAGCCAGGGGGCGGCGCATCGAGCGCCACGCCAAAGCGAATGTCTCCAGCCGTGGTGATGGCTGGCGTGACGGCTAATGTATCGGCAATTTCGCGTGCCATGTCATTCGCGCCGTGATGGCCGCCGAGCAGCGGTACGACGGCGGAACCGTCTTCGGCCACGGCGATGACGGGGGGCTCCTCCTGCTTGTTGGCGAGATACGGCCCAAGCGCTCGGATCAGGATGCCGGATGCGCAGATGCCGATGACGGGGCGCCCTTTGTTGAACAGGTTAGCCATATGGTCGGTGGCCTTGTCGAAAATGACATCGGTATCGTTTGCGCGGTTCTCCAGCCCGTGAATTTCCGCGCCAGCCAGTTTCGCCTTGATGGCTTTCGCCGTTTCAAGACCTGACGACCCCAGTACGACGATTGCTGCAGGAGCACTCATGACAATTCCCCCTGGCGCACGAGGATGGTGGAGAAATAGGGCGCATCGTCTTGTGTCACATCTTCCAGGGCGGTGACGCGTTCCTCCTCGCCGGTGGCGCTCTCAAGGATGGTGGCGCGGTCTGCCAGGCCAGCCGCGCGCAGCACATCGCGTACTTTTTTAAAATGTCGCCCGACCTTGATGATGGCTGCGGTGTCAGCCTGCTCCAGTGCTTGCCTCAGGGCGTCCTCGTCCAGGGTCGCCGGAACAACCGAAAGCACATCGTTGCGGCCGCCGAGCGGCATATGCATGCGTGCCGCACAGGCTGACAGTGAGATGACGCCGGGGATGATTTCGATTTCATGCGATTCTCCCAGCCGCGCGACGAAATACATAAAGCTGCCATAGAACAGCGGATCACCGACGCACAGATATGCGACGCTGCTGCCGGCCCTGAGGTGATCGTCGATATCAAGCGCTGCGGCATCATAGGTGGCGCGGGCCGGCTCGCGTTCGACGGTCATGGGGATGTGGATGGGCAGCTCGATTGCGTGGCCGTCGATAATAGGGGATGCGATCGATCGCGACCGGCTTTCACCCGACCGGTTAACCGGATAGGCGAGAACGTCCGCTGCACGAATGACTTCTCCTGCTCGAATGGTCATGAGCCTTGGGTCGCCCGGGCCGACACCGACGCCATATAGTGTGCGTCGCTCCATGCTGGTTATTCCTTCACCACGCGCCATTGCATGACGGCCATGCGCGGCCGGAGTGCACGGCGCGAACCGATCGACGTCACATGCGAAATATCGATGCGTACAAGCTCACCACCATACGCCTCGTGTCGTTTAATGAGCGCGGCTTCCCCTTCCAGCGTCACCGCGTTGGCGACAAGTCGCGCTCCCGGTTTGAGCGCGCTCCAGCTGATTTTGAACACATCCTCGCTGGTCACAGCACCACCGAGGAATACCGCATCGGGGACAGTATGGTCTTTGAGTGTCTTGCCCGCGTCGCCCTCGACCACTTCCAGTCCGGGCGCACCGAGCGCTACCGCGTTTTCAGCGATCATCTTGATGCGGGGTTTGTTTTTCTCAAAGGCAATGGCCCGCGCATTGCGTGCGGCCCGCATCCACTCGATGGCGACGGAGCCACAGCCCGCACCCACATCCCACAGCATCGCTCCTGGTGTGGGGCCAAGGGCCGCCAGCGTGACCGCGCGCACCTCGCGTTTTGTGAGTTGCCCGTCATGGGTAAAGGCGTCGTCAGGCAGTCCGGGGGTGCTAGGCAGCAGTTTTGAATCCACGCCCGCCACGCACTCAATGCCAAGCGTGTTGAAGTCCGCGAAATCCTGCGAGCGGCATTCCTGAGCGGTCAACCGGACGATCCGTTCATAGGGCCCGTCCATATGTTCCAGAACTGTGAGCTTGCTTTCATCGTATCCACGCTCACAGAGCAGCGATGCGGCTTTGTGCACGGTCTGGCCGTCTCCCATCAGCACGAGCAGTTTGGCGCCTGGTTGCACAAATGGATGCAGCAGGGAGACGGGCCGGCCATGGAGTGAAATCATTTCCAGACTTTGCACCGGCCATCCCAGTCTTGCCGCAGCAAGCGAAAAGGCCGAGGGGGCCGGGATGACTGTCATCTCTTCAGCAGGAATATGGCGGATCAGCGTTGCACCGACGCCGTAATGCATTGGGTTGCCGGTTGCGAGAACAACGACATTCTTGCCTCGCCAGCTTTCTATCTGAGTCACCATGTCCTCAAAGGGTGAGGTCCAATTGTGCGTTTCGGTGTCGCCCAAGTCTTCACGGTCGAGTATGCGCTGTGACCCGACGACAATGTCCGCCGCTTCGATCACCGCGCGAGGTCCGGGCGCCAGGCCATTCGGCCCATCATCATTAACGCCGACAATTGTGAGCCACGGACTCATGACTTCGCACCCAGAGCGATCGCGTTCAGGGCGGCAGCCGCCATGGCGGAACCACCGCGCCGCCCAAGCAGGGTGATGAAAGGCACGCCTCTCGGGTTGCTTGTGAGCTCTTGCTTGGATTCTGCCGCGCCGACAAAGCCGACCGGTGTTGCAATGATGGCGGCAGGCTTGCCCGCGCCTTCGTCGAGCAAATCGAGCAGGGCGAACAAAGCTGTCGGCGCGTTGCCGATGATGATGATGGCCCCGTCTGTGTCCCACAGGCGTACGGCTGCCGCAGAGCGGGTGGTGTCATGCTCTTTTGCAAGCCCAGGAGTGCGGGCATCATTGAGCATACAAATGATCTCGTTATGCGCGGGCAGAAAGTCACGGGTGATGGCTGCGGCCACGGCCTCGCAGTCGGCAATGATGGACGCGCCGGATTTGAGTGCCGCCGACGCCTTCGCTGTGATCTCTGTATCAAAGCGCAGATCGCCTGCAATATCCGTCATGCCACAGGCGTGGATCATTCGTACCGCAACATTCTCGAGGGCAGCGGGAAGTGTTTCGAGATCAGACTCCGCGCGCACGGTGGCAAAGGACGCGTCATAGATCGCTTGCGGGTCTTTCAAATAGGTCAACACGGTCTCTCCAGCGCGCCCTATTTAAGCGTCTTTGGCCCCAGCGGATGGTCCGCATGAGGATAGGGGTGGTGGTGATGACCATGGTCGTGATTATGATCGTGCGAGTGGTCATGGTCGTGGCTATGAGAATGCCCCGAGCCGATGCCTTCCACGTGATGGTGATGGCTCTCCTGGGCCAGTCCCACCTGGTCTTCAAATCCCAATACCTGCGTACGGTATTTGCAAGCGCCGCAATTCATGGCCGTGTCGCCGGTCAGGATTTGCTCAACGCGCTCCTTGAAGGTTTCGATCACCTGCGGGTGGTCGTTGAGATATCCCGCCTTGATGAATTCAATCTCGGGATGGCGTGCCGCAACCCGATCGGCGTGCTCATAGATGCGGTCAATAAGAATGCCGGTGAACAGGAAATAGGGGAACACGATGATGCGTTTGAAACCGAGCTTGGTCGCATGTTCCAGCCCTGGCTCCACCAGCGGGAAAGTAACGCCGGAATAGACTGTCTCTCCCCAGCCAAATCCAAACCCTTCCCACAACTGCCGCATGACCTTCGCGACATTCCCGTTGGCATCCGGGTCCGACGCGCCGCGCCCGACAACAACCAGTATGGTTTCGTGCAGGGAGATGTCATCGCTTGCCGTGTCCAGCACTTCCTGGATGCGTGCGCCAGCCGCGCGGGTCATCTTCGGATCAACGCCAAGCTCCTTGCCAAGCTCAATGGTTATGCCTTCATTCTGCGCTGCGTAAGTGTTCAGTACGGACGGAATGTCGTTCTTCACGTGGCCGGCCGCGAACAGCATTCCCGGCACGGCGAGCACGCGGGTCACGCCTTGCTCGCGCAGTTTGTCTAGGCCGTCGCGGATGATGGGCGTCGCGAATTCCAGGTAGCCATATTCCACCGGCGTTTCGGGCATGAGCTTGCGCAGGCCTTTCGCCACGCTGGCAAACTGAGTGACGGCACCTTCATCGCGGCTGCCGTGGCCGCAAACCATCACGCCGAGTTTTTCACTCATGATCCTGTGCGCCGGGTGAGTACGCTATAGGCACAGGCCGCACCGGTAAAAAGGGCGATCCCAAGCAGGAGATACAGCGACCAGTGGGCATGGCCCTGGCCGGTATCAGCGATATGACCTGGATGAGCGAGGGCTGCTCCTGGCATGGCTGCTGCTGTCAATATGGTGAGAATTAGAGATTTCATCTGTGCCTCCTGTTGCGTTTTTGTTCAAGCGCAGACGTTCCACGTCAGGAGGTGGACAGCAGGGAATTGCTGGCCTAACTAAATGCAGCTCCGGCGTTGGCCCCCGAATTGGGTCGACCGCACCGGACTCGCTTTCAGTTCCTTAACCTGGAACGCTGCTAACCGTTATGTCTTGCTCAGTTTTACTCTAGTTAAAACTCGATTCCTACCTGTGCTTTTACGCCATCGCGGAAGGGATGCTTGATTTGCGTCATTTCCGTCACAAGGTCGGCGATCTCGATCAGTTCATCCTTGGCGTTACGCCCGGTGATGATGACATGGGTCATCTCCGGCTTGTTGTTCAGAACCTCGATGATCTCTTCAAGCGGCAGGTAATCGTAGCGCAGCACAATGTTCAATTCGTCCAGCAGGATAAGGTTATATGATGGGTCGGCGATCATTTTTTTGGCCTCTTCCCATGCCGCCCTGGCGGCAGTGATATCGCGCTGGCGGTCCTGCGTCTCCCAAGTGAAGCCTTCGCCCATGGTCTTGAAGGTCACCTGGTCTTCAAACTTCATCAGCACATCGCGCTCGCCAGTCTCCCACGCGCCTTTCACGAACTGGACAACGCCGACCTTGTGGCCATGGCCCAGTGAGCGGAACACGATGCCGAACGCGGCCGTGGACTTACCCTTGCCCTTGCCGGTATGGACGATGACGAGGCCTTTTTCCTGCGTCTTGGTGGCGAGGATTTTTTTGCGCGCTTCTTTCTTCTTGCGCATCTTGTCGGCATGGCGCGCATCGAGCTCAGCCTCGGTCATATCCGCTTTTTTCTTGCGTGTGTCGCTCATTCCGCTGCCCCTGCGATTTCGGTTTCCAGCTTGCCCGTGAGGGCTTTCAAATCATGGTAGACGGAGTTGGAACGGGGCGTCCATAATTCGCGTTGCAGCGCCTCCATGAACTTATCCGCCATCTCGTGCAATCCCGGTTCGTTGTTTTCAGCGATAAATGCACGTACCGCTTCATCTCCAAGAAAAGCATCGTAGGCGAGCTGGAAATGATGGTTGCGTACCGCGCCTGTTGTGGCGGAGAAGGCGAACATGTAATCGACCGTGGCAGCAATTTCGAATGCCCCCTTGTAACCATGTCGCATGACGCCTGCGATCCATTTCGGGTTTACGACGCGCGAGCGCACGACGCGGCCGATCTCTTCTTCAAGCGTGCGAATGACCGGGCGTTCGGGGCGCGAATGGTCATTGTGATAGACGGTGGGGCGTGCACCCGAGACATGTTCTACCGCTGCCGTCATGCCCCCCTCGAACTGGTAATAGTCATCCGAGTCGAGAAGATCATGCTCGCGATTGTCCTGGTTCTGAACCACGGCTTCAATATGTTTCAGACGGAGTGTAAAGGTCTCCTTGTGTTCCTCGCCCTCAACGCCTTTGCCATAGGCATAGCCGCCCCAGCCGATATAGCTCTCGGCCAGATCGCTTGGGCTATCCCAAAGCTGCTCATCGATAAGCGCCTGTAGTCCCGCACCATAGGCACCGGGTTTTGAGCCGAAGATACGCAGCCCGGCAATGTGTCTGGCTTGAGACTCGCTCATGCCTTGTGACACGGCTTCCGCGGCATCCTCACGCATGCGAGCGGAAATGGGATTGTCGTCAGCCTCCTCGTCACATGCACCAACTGCGCGGATGGCGCTGTCGAACAGCTCGATCTGCGCAGGGAAGGCATCGCGGAAGAAGCCTGAAATCCGCAAGGTCACATCTACGCGCGGGCGGGCGAGCTTGGCGAGTGGAATTATTTCATAGCCCGTCACCCGCCAGCTTGACGTATCCCAGACGGGCTTTGCGCCGATGAGGGCAAGAGCTTGCGCAATATCATCCCCGCCGGTGCGCATGTTGGAGGTGCCCCACGCCGTGAGACCGAGAGTTTTTGGCCAGCAACCATGGTCCTGCAAATGGCGCTCGACAAGAAGTTCGGCGGATTTGCGGCCCAGCTCCCACGCTGCAGGAGTGGGTATGGCCCGGTTGTCAACGGAGTAAAAATTGCGACCCGTGGGAAGGACATCGAGACGCCCCCGCGTCGGCGCACCCGAAGGGCCGGGCGGAACAAAACGCCCTGACAGGCCAGCCAGGCATGAACAGATTTCATTGGTTGCTGACCGGTGGAGGTCGGGGCGGATGGATGAGGATATTTCCTCCAGCACCGGTCTCGTTGCGCACCATTCGGAGTCGCAATCTGTCTCGCCCGATACAAGGCTGCTTGCCAGCAATTCCAGCCTCTCCACAGTGTCGCCATTGGTGCGCCAGGGATCGTCTGTCAGCCCGGCAAGAGGTTCTGGTTTTTCTCCAATCCAGGGCGTGCCCATCTCGCAATCAAGAGGGTCAAAACCTTCAAACCCCATGTCAGACCCGAGTGCTCTGATGAGTGAGGCATCGCCGCCTTGAGCCAGTTCGCGCGGCACGCGGGTCAACGCCACCAGCAGGTCGGTTTCGAGGCGCCCCTCCGGCGCTTGCCCGAGAATGTGCAGCCCGTCCCTGATCTGCGCTTCTTTCAGTTCACATATATAGGTGTCGAGCTTTTGCAGGGCTGCGTCGTCGCTGTCTGATTCTGAAATCCCGGAATCGTCATCCAGCCCGCTGGAGCGCACGAGATCAAGAATATGAGTGCGCAACAAATCCGTGCGGCGCGGGTCGAGCCCACTCGCCAAATAATATTCATCGATCAGCGCTTCGAGGTCTTTCAGTGGCCCGTAGCTTTCAGCCCGCGTCAGAGGCGGCGTCAGATGATCGACGATGACGGCTGACGTGCGCCGTTTGGCCTGCGTCCCTTCTCCCGGATCATTGACGATGAAAGGATAGATGTTGGGCAGCGCACCAAGGGCGGCTTCGGGGTAGCAGGCGCTTGAAAGTGCGAGTGCTTTCCCGGGCAGCCATTCAAGATTGCCATGCTTGCCATTGTGCAAAACCGCCTGCACGCCAAATTCATGCGTGAGCCACATATAGAAGGCGAGATAGCCATGCGGGGGAACAAGTGCAGGGTCATGGTATGTCTCGGTTGGGTCGATGTTGTAGCCGCGCGCGGGCTGCACCGCGACCGCTACATTCCCGTAATTCTGCACGGCCAGATGGAATGCGCCTTCGCGCACGAACGGGTCTTCTTCAGGTGCACCCCAGCGGTCTTCAATTTCGCTGCGCATGTTTTGTGGGAGGCGGGCATAGTGATCCCGGTACTGCCCCAATGAGAGTTGCGCATCCGATGGCGTGCGGAAGACTTCGGATGCGTTGGTCGGGCCTTCGAGCAGGGCATGGATGAGAGCGGTGCCGTCATCCGGAAAGCCGCCCACGCCATATCCTTCGCCCCGGAGGGCGTTGAGCAGCTTCACGGTGCTGGCAGGAGTGTCGTAGCCCACGCCATTGCCGATGCGCCCATCGCGATTGGGATAATTGGCAAGGATAAGCGCCACCTTGCGCTTGCCCACCGGTGTTTCGCGCAGGCGCACCCAGTTGGCGGCAAGATCAGCCACGAACCCGATCCGGTCCTGTTCTTCTTCGTAAGTGACAATATTGGTCTGTGTCCCTTCATGGCGCCTCGCGTCAGATTTGAAGGAAACCGCGCGCGTCAGGATGCGCCCGTCCAGTTCAGGCAGCACCACGTTCATGGCGAGATCACGGGCATTCAGACCCTGTGCATTTTCCAGCCATGCTGCGCGGCTTGAGCCTGCGAACACCATTTGCAGAACGGGACAATCTGCACCCGAGAATGGCGTCTCTGCCGCGTCCCCGCCGAAAGCGGCAACGGCAAACCCTGTCGCGTTCAGGACGATCGAGGGCGAAGTTGCCCCAAACAGTTCCGTGACGGTCGCGGCTGAAACCGCATCCTTCAGGCTGGAGACGAAGATGGGCAGAGCGTTCAGCCCGCGCTCGCCCAGGGCCTCGATCATGGCATCCACGGGAGCGGTGTTCGCCCCCTCGATGAGTGCCCGGTAGAACGTGATGGCGGCGACGGGAGCGCCCTCTTGCCACCGTGCCTTCACTGATTCAATGGACGGGTTGGCCTCACCTGGCCAATAGAGCCCGGCCTTCAGCAAGGGCATTGGCGAAGGCGGCGCAACGCCGTCACCGATCAGGTGCGTACAGGCTTGCAAAAAGCCTTGCATGTTTTCCGGGCCGCCTTGCGTGAGATAGCTCCAGAGCAACTGCGTTTGGTCAGACGAAAGGGTGGAGTGCACCAGAAGCCCATCATCAGCTTTGGCGTCTCCGGGCAGCACGGCGAGCTTGATGTCATTGTCGCGTGCCAGCGCTGCAATCTGCTCCAGGCCGTAGGGCCAGTAGGCCGCACCCCCAAGCAGCCTTAAAACGATCAGCTTCGCCGCGCAAAGGGTATTTTCCACGTAAAGATCAACGGAATAATTGTGTGTGAGCGCCATGAAGTTGGCCAGCCGCAGTGAAGGTGCATCGGCAATCGTATCATGTGCCCTGGCCAGAGCCGCCAGCTCAGAATCGGCGGCAGAGATAACAACGATATCGCCTGGTTCTTGCGCCAGGTCGACCGGTTCTACAGCATCGCCGATCACACCGGACTGGGCTGCCAGAACATGCATGGGTCACCCTTCCAGCGCGGCTCGGATGGTGTCTTGCGCGAGTCCTTTTTCACCGATCACAACCAGTGATCCGCAGCGTTTTTCATCTCTCGCCCAGGGGCGGTCGAAATAACTCTCGATACGCGGACCAACAGCCTGCACCACCAGACGTGCCTCGGTGTTGGGGACATCGATAAAGCCTTTCAGCCGCAGGATGTCATGCTCCAGAATCAGAGACTTGAGTCCCGTGATGAACAAATTCCGGTTTTCAATGGATTTCGGTGTAACAACGAAGCTCTCGAAGTCATCATGGTCGTGATCTTCATGCCCATGTTGTTCATGGTGAGACTTGCGCGCGTCCATATCGTCCTCGGCGGAAGACGATAGCCCCAGAAGAACGCTTGCCGGCACATCGCCCTTTGTCACCCGCAGGAAGGAGACGCCCGAACGCACCTCGCCCTTGAGGATGGTTTCGATTTTGTTGAGCGCTTCGTGTTCAAGCAGGTCGGCCTTGTTCAGCAGGATCATGTCGGCGCAGGCAAGCTGGTCTTCGAACAGTTCTTCCAGCGGGCTGTCGTGATCCAGCGCCTCGTCGGCTTCACGCTGGGATTGCACGGCATGTTCATCATGGGCGAAGCGTCCCTCGGCCACGGCGGCACTGTCCACGACCGTCACCACGCCATCGACAGTGACGCGGTTGCGGATCTCGGGCCAGTTGAAAGCTTTCACCAGCGGTTGCGGCAAAGCCAGTCCCGACGTCTCGATGACGATATGGTCTGGCGGGTCGCCGCGGTCCAGAAGTTTGGACATGGTGGGGATGAAATCATCCGCCACGGTGCAGCAGATACAGCCATTGGCAAGCTCGACAATGTCGTCCGCGCTGCAGGCCGTCTGCCCACAGCCCTTGAGCACCTCACCATCAACGCCAACATCGCCAAACTCGTTGATGATAAGCGCGATGCGCTTGCCGTTAGCGGTCTGCAGCAGGTTACGGATGAGCGTGGTTTTACCGGCGCCGAGAAAGCCCGTCACCACGGTTGCCGGGATCTTGCCGGTTATGTCACTCATGATCTTACACCTTGGGCCGAGCGGTCAGAGAGACCAGCCCAAGGCCTTGATCACAAGTCCTTCAGCATTTTCAAGGCTGAGATAGAGGCCAACGCCGGCAACAACGGCACCAGCCAACCGCGCCTGAATGGCCGTGGCCTCCGTTGCCTTCCAGATGTTTTTGGCAACCCACCCGGCGGCGAGTGCGATGGCATATTGCAGCACGCCAAGCCCAACCAGGTAGCCGATCAGGACAGGAGTTCCGGCTGTTGCTTCCTGCTGCGCGATGACGTCACCGAAGGCGGAGCCGTGGAACAGGCCAAAAGCGGCGAACAGCGCAAGCGCTGAAACCAGACCAAGCGCCCGACCTGACAGCACAACGCCGCCGACCACGAGTAGTGACAGCCCGATGATGGTTTCTTTCATCGGCAAGCCGGTACCTGAAGCCATCATGAGGCAACCCGTCATCATCGCGGCGATATATGCAGCCGGGGCGAGTTTTTCCCGTCCTGTGTAAAGCGCGGCAATGCCGACAATGATGACAAAAAACAGATGGTCAAAACCGAGCAGCGGATGACCGGCGCCCGAGAGAATCCCGTGTGCAAATGTCTCCATGGGCATCCCGCCAAGCGGGTGATGCGCCAATGCTGCGGTGGGGACGATAAAAGAAGCTGCGAGAGTTGCGGCAAAGAGCTGGCCGCGAGTGCGAAAATTATTCGTGAGCATGACACCCTCCGTGTTGGCTCGTTTAAAAGCACCGGACGCAAGCGTTATTGCTCACGTCCAAAGGGCGGCAGGTCTCCTGGCTCACGGGTCGTCGGGTGTCGCGCGCCTTCCCGGAAGGTGGTCTTCCAGTGGCATATGCGCAAACTCTCGCCGCTTACAGTTGCGGGGGCAGCCACGGTTTTGGTCCCTGATGGGTACGCCGCACCGTGTTCCCTCTTTACGTCCCCTCGCTCATCGTGGCTAAAGGGGAACCGCCTATGGCAAATGTGCACGCCGGTACTGTGAGGGTCAACTGCAATCGCGTGCCTGTGGGGTTTTAATGCGCAAATGAGGATGCTCCAGGCCAATCCGGGTGTTCCACGCCAGGGAATAAACCTTTAAACTCGCAGCAACCGATACAATTTCAATTAGAGAACAACATGTCAGAGCATGAAAACAAGAGTGCCGGTGAGGTGCATCACGAGCTTCATTCCCATCTCCCGCCGGAACCGGCTCTGCGGGTGAAGGCAATGGAAAGCCTGCTTGTCGAAAAAGGCATGCTGGACACAGATACGGTCGATGCCTGGATTGAGGTCTATGCGGAGAAGGTCGGCCCGAAAAGCGGCGCGAGAATTGTTGCAAAGGCCTGGGTTGATCCCGCGTTCAGGGAGCAGTTGCTGGAAAATGGCACGCAAGCCGTCAAGGAACTTGACGATGCCGGGTGGGCCGTGGCGCATCTGAAGGTGATCGAGAACACGCCTCACCTTCACAACCTGGTCGTCTGTACACTGTGCTCCTGTTATCCACACGCCATCCTCGGGCCACCACCCAACTGGTACAAGATGGCAGCTTACCGTTCACGCGCGGTGCGCGACCCGCGCGGCGTGCTGGATGAATTCGGAGTGAGACTGGCGGATGACATCGAACTGCTTGTCTGGGACAGCACCTCCGAGCTGCGCTATCTCGTGCTGCCCGAGCGACCCGGGGGGACTGAAGGGTGGGACGAGGAGAAATTGGCCTCGATTGTGACCCGCAATTCAATGATCGGGACGCAGCGTGACTTGTCTCTCGATGAGGGAGCGTCCTGATATGGATGGCATTCACGATCTTGGTGGCAAACAGGGTTTCGGCAGGGTCGATGTGGATGAACCCGAAGAGGCGTTTCACTCCGATTGGGAAGCGCGCGCTTACGGCATCGTCCGGGCCATGAAAAAGGCACCGGACTGGACGCTGGACAAGTTTCGTTTCACGCGTGAGCAGATCGAGCCTGCGGACTACCTCACCCGGCCCTATTACGACCAGTGGCTGCAAAGTTACGCCGCGCTGATGGTGGGGGCCGGCGTTGCCAGCGTCGAAGAAATTGCCAGCGGGCACGCGAAGACAGGTCCGGCAAGTCTTGGGCCAGCGCCAGACCCCGTCAGCGTTGCCGCAGAACAAAAACAGGCAGGCGTCACGTTTGCGCGCCCGGGTTCAGCGCCTGCTTTCAGTGTTGGTGACAAGGTTCTGACGAAACCACATGCCCATGGCGGGCACACCCGGCTGCCATCTTATATTCGCGGGCATATCGGTGAAATTGCACATGTGAGGGGGGCATTTATCTTTCCAGATGATTCAGCGGCTGGAATCGAGCGGGCGGAACCGCTTTACACGGTGGCCTTCAAGGCATCGGACATCTGGCCTGGTGAAGGGCTCAGCCACATGGTGTTGCTCGATCTCTGGGAGAGTTATCTTGACCTCGCGTGATACGGAACAATTCGCCCCCCTGGCCCGGAGAGACGATGAGCCCGTGTTCGATGAACCTTGGCAGGCCGAGGCGCTGGGGCTTGCCTTTTCGCTGGCAGAACGTGGCGTCTATTCACCGGCGGAGTGGTCGCAGACGTTGGGTTCCGAGCACCGCGGGCTGCTCGGGGGCGGGGCTGCCGATACGCCGGAAACCTACTACGAGGCGGTCGTAAAGGCCCTGGAACGGCTGTTGTGGGAAAAAGGCCCGATCTCAGCTGAGGTGCTGGAGGACAGGGTCTCGAATTGGCGGCAAGCCTACCTGAATACACCCCATGGCCAGCCCGTCAGGCTTGATGCCGCACAACATGATGCGGAAAAATAAGCTGCTCCGGATTAAACTTTAATTCAACTCTGCCGCGTATTCTGTTCGCACTACACCTGCATGGGGGACAAATGCAGTCCAGCGAACAGATACAAGAACAGCCTTACGAAAGGCGCAACGAGCCGCGAAAACAAGCGTTGATGCACGCTTTTGTTTCCGATCGGGAAGATATTGTCGATTTGAAATGCGTAATCCGGGACATTTCCAAGAGCGGTTGCAGGATCGCCACGAGTTATATTCAGGATTTACCGCGCATCATTGAAATTACCCCTGAAGGTTTCGACAGGCCGATGAACGGCAAGATCATCTGGCGCAATTCGAAAGTGGCTGGTGTGCAATTCCTCAGCCCGAGCGAACTTGAGGACTTTGAACGCGATAAGCCGGTGCGACCGCGAGAAACGCCAGCGAACGGTTTCTTTTCCAAGCTGCAATCTCTGGCCAGTTTACGCCGGCGGTCGGGTCAGGCAACACGTGATGAAAATCGCGAACCCGTTGGCCTGCCGAGCTTCGGCATGCGGGTCTTGCATGGTGTCCGCAATCCATTGACGGCGATCAAGGGCCTGCTCCAGCTTCTTATGGGCGAGACCATCCGCCCAATTCCCAGGAAGGCCAGAACGATCATCAAGACAGCGCACGAGAATGCCGAGAAGGCGGAGTCTCTCGTCGAGGAGGCGCTGCACGCGGTGAAGATCTCTTCGGGATCTCTCCCCTTCAGCATTATGCCGGTTGAAATCGTCGCGCTGGTCAACAATGCGGCACTGGTGAACACCGGTTTTGCTGCAAAGAATGACGTGCGTTTCGAGATCAATGATGACGTGGGAAATGCCATGGTTCAGGCTGACCCGGTTCGGCTTGATGAGGTTCTGACCAACCTTCTGGCCAGCGCTGCCAAGTATTCTCCTATTGCTGAAACAGTGACGGTGACCCTCATCCGAGTCGTCGGGTCAATAAGGGTCACGGTCAGCGACAAAGGCCTGGGATCAAATGTCTGGCACGGCGATGCCGATGGCAAGCATGGTGGAGTAGACGATGATCCGGGCTCCGAACTGGATATGAATATCTGCCGGACCGTGCTTCAGCAGCATGGCAGTGAATTGCATATCGATGCGAGCCCCGGTGCAGGCACAATCGTCTGGTTCGAGCTGCCGGAAATAGCATAGCCTGAACAGCATTTGAAAATTACGTGGGGGCACCGTGTGAGGGCGCCCCCAATTCTATATTCTGAAGATCCTCCGGGTGAATGCGTCTAAGACCTACGCTCCTTACTGATCATGCGCCGTGCCCTGGATGGTGCAACACGCTTGATCTGCGCCTTCGGAACTACCTGCTTCGGGGGTAACTTCGGCTTCACGACACTATTCAGGCAACGATATTTGTTGGTCCCGAACTTCATCTTCTTGGTTCTGGCCGGGCAGAAGCAGCTGTTCTTGGCGACCTTGCCGCCGATGCACACGACCTTAGGCAAGGGGGCAACCTTGATACCGGGTGTGACGGGCCTCCTGGGCAGCGGTGCAATCTTGATACCGGGCCGTTTCGGAGGCTTCGGCGTCACGACGACCTGAGGCCGGCTGGTCGGCTTGCCGTGGGTCGGGTTCGGGACATCTGTCTTGCCTCCTGCACCCGGGGAGTCATTCTGCACGCCGCATTTCAGGACCATGGGCTTCCATTGCGTGGAAAATTTATGCCCCATGAGGACCATCATGTATTTTCGATCCACCGACTTTTTCAGATTGTAATTCTTGTGCCAATTGACGCGGAAACTGCCGCCATTGGGATTGTCATTTACTTTCTTGGATGTTGCGACAACGTCCTGCACTGCGCCGTCATGACGGATAAGTTTGAAGTGAACTTTTCCTGCCCGGTTTGTGTGGATGTCCGCAACGACGATACCCTTGGCCGGGCATTTCCCCTGTTGATTGTTGTTGGCCGGGTTTACGGAGGTATACAAATTCGCGCTGTAGACCTTGAACGGTGTCGCCTTGCAGGTGACCTTCACTGAGAACTGGGCTTGCCGGGTGACGTCACCACCGCCAAATTCCGGATACGTGCCAGGTTGTGAAACTTCTACAGGGTCAAGACTACCGGATTTTTTCCTGGTATTTGCCGAGAAGGAGGCGGTCAGGAGTTTCGAAAATGAATGGGATTTGGTTGCGCCATCGGCCTGCAATTTCGAGTTACACGCTTTAAGGATTTCATCCCCGTAACTCGGGAGTGCAACTCCCATGCCCGAAACGGGAAACTTGTTGCCGGGGAACGTAATTTTCCTGTTCACGTTTAAATCGCGTACACCGGTAGCCTCGCTAAACATCTTCGGCCTGTTGACACATTGCGTGTTGTTGCAAGCACCGAGGAACACACCGTAGAGAGCCACATAGCCGGGGTGTTTCGTATCCACTGTCATGTTAGCGGACAGTTGCAGGGCCTTGGAGTCGATCTTGTCCCATTTTTTGCCGTCGCTCGATGTCACGACGATCTCGTCCGCCTTGTAGATCGGCTGGATTGAGAACGAGGCCGACTTTATCTTGGCGTCCTCGGCAGTTGCATTCGTAGCGAGCGCGCCTGACAGCAGGGCTGCCAAGGTTACTCCTTTCAGGACCGCGCTCGCGGTCAGTTTCGTTACGTTCGGCATAGTCTTTCTCCGTACCTTCAATGTTGTGTTTTGCGCGTGCGCTATCAGAGCCATCGCGCGTCTCACAGCATTGGTCGCGGGTAGAGGGAAAAAGGTTCAAACTATTTTAAGATTGATTTTCCCACCCATCAGGGCAGGCGCATCAAGGGGAATAATGCCAGGGAACTACTGACCGCTGGTCAGCTTGACGCCGGACTTGGTCAACGACAGAAGTGAGGCGTGCGCATCTGCCCGGCCAGCGCCGAACTGGACGTCATGCCCCTTGGGACCGAGATCGTGGGCGCTGTTTTGAATGGCGTCGAGGATCTGTTCTGCACTCGCTTCGGGATGGCGTTCCAGCAGGAGGGCAACCAGACCAGTGATATGAGCCGCCGCCAACGATGTGCCGGATGAATAGCGATAGCCGCGCTTGAGCGTGGGCACCAGCACATCCACCCCAGGAGCTGCGACGGTCAGGTAGCCGCCATGATTAGCGTGTGTATAGAGCTTGTCCTTGTGGTCGAGCGCGGTAATGGCGATGACATTCTCATAGGCGGCAGGGTAGGCCGGGGCCGCTTTCGGCCCGCCATTGCCGGCTGCCGCCACAAGAATCACGCCCTTGTTGAATGCGGTTGTGAGTGCGGCTTTCACCAGCGGATCGTAGGGACCGGAGAAACTGAGGTTAAAAATTCGCGCCTTGTTGACATATGACCAGTCCAGCGCACGCAACAATATGGCGCTGCTGGTGAAGGGGCGGTTGTAGACCGGGTGCATGTAGAAGGTGCGCACGGAAAGCAGATTGGAGAGCGGGGCAACGCCCTTGACCTTCCCCTTGCCCGCGATAAGTCCCGCGATGGCGGTGCCGTGCGGCTGCACCTTGGGAGGGCCATTGCCAACCGCATCGAAGGATTGGGTCACTGACCTGGCCAGTACGGGATGGGAAACATCAACACCTGTATCGATCACGGCTATGGGTATATTGCGACCTTGCGAAATCTTGTGCGCCGACTCGAGGCTGAGCTTGGCGAGAGAATATTGCGCTGAAGACCTGGCGGCGCTGCTCTTTTGGCCCACGGTTAGGTAAATATTGTTCGGCTGGGCCAGTGAGACACGCGGGTCAGCGGTCAGGACGGCAATGACCTGGGGCAATTGCCGGTTGCCGGGGATGGAATAAGTGACGATACGTCCTTCGAGCAGGGTATTGGCAACGGAGGAAAGTTTCGTCAGGCCGAGCGATTGCGCCAGCGCATCATCCACGCCATCATTCTGGAGCCCGTTGATCAGGACCGCGACTTCGTTGGCTATGAACTGCGGGATTGGCTGGATGATCGCCGGACCGGAAGGCCTGCTTGGCGGACGTCTCGCCGTGTTGACCTTTGGTGTCTTCGGCCTGGGCTTGGGCTTGACGTATTTGGGTGTTTTGGGCCTTGGCTGGTAGGTCGGCCACTTGACCGTGGGTGTCTTGGGCCTTGGCTGGTATGTCGGCCATTTGACGGTTGGCGTATTGGGGGTGCGACCCGTGATCGATGGCGTGACGCGGCTCGGGGTCTTGGTGAGTCCCGGTAGAACCAGCACCTTGCCGGTCCGGCTTGTCTGAGAACTGGTGGTATTGGTTGATTGTGCTGATGCCGGATCAAGGCCAAGAGCCATCAGCGCAAGCGCGACGAGCAGGGCGATAAGCCCTTGGGTGCCTGGAGTTTTTGTCCAGCTCGTCATCAAAGATTACTCCGCCGGGATCGCGAACGAGATCAGGTTCTGCTTCGCCAGCAATTGTTTCAATATAGTGTCTCGTTTGGCATCTTCCAGAACCTCGTCAGAAATTCGGATTCTGTAGACGCCTCCGGGTTTTGGTCCATCGACGATAGTAAAGCCCATTTGAGTCAAAATTCCGTTGATCTCTTCTGCGCGCGCGCCATCAGCAAATTGCACCAGGGCAAAACTTCCTTTTATTGCTGTTTGGCCCGGACCTGATGCCGTCTCATAACCCGGTCCCTGCGGGGTACCGGAGGTCATGAGTACACCCAGCGAAACGCCCTGCACGACAATTAGAACGGCTGCCGCCGCCGCGACCCATTGCATGCTTGCCGGAACGGGCGCGCCCAGCAGCTTCGAGGCCCAGTCCCAAATGGCTGTCTTCGTGCTTGCAAGTGACGGGTTTGCCGCTTCATGGTCTTCGATCGAGGCCATCAACCGGTCCAGCGCACCGGCGCGCGGCGCGCCGCGCGCTTCGTTCATCAGAACCGCTTCGGCGCGTTCTTCTCCCACGAGGGCAAGCTGGCTCGCCATGTCAGGATGGGCGGAGAGATAGGCCTCGACACGGCTGGTGTCCTCGGCGTCGAGCTGGCCGCTCTCATACCAGGGCAGCATGGCCTCGATGGCCTCGCGCTCTGTCATCTGGTTCTCTGTGTTGCTCATGGCCAACCTCGATCAATTCCTGCCTGTTTCATCAATTCGCCCAGCTGTTTGCGGGCATAGTGCATTCTCGTCTTCACCGTCGCTTCGGGGATGCCTGTTATCTCGGCGACCTCGCGGACGGACTTCTCGTGGTAGTAAACCAGGTCGATGACCTCGCGGTGTTCATCTGACAAGGCATTGATGGTCTCGCGCATCAGTACCGCCTTGGAGCGTTTCTGTTCGCTCTCCTCGGGGTCGTCATTGTCGTCTTCAACCTGCTCTGCGACTTCGTCCTCCAGTTCGTCATCATGTTTCTTGCGCAACAGGCTCATTGCCTTGTTGTTGGCAATGGCCAGCAGCCAGGTAGTGACTGCTGCGCGTCCCTCAAAGCGCCCGGCAAGCCGCCAGACATCGATAAACACCTCGTTGGTCAGCTCCTCGGCAATTGCCTCGTTCCTGACCCGGCCCATGAGAAATCTGAAAACCCGAACATTATGGCGCGCAAAGAGAGCGTGCATCGCCGCGCGATCTTTCGCGGCAGTTCGTGCAATCAGGTCCCTGTCCGGGTCCGTATTCGTCATTTCCAGGCTCCGCTAAAGGACGCCATCTGTATCCTTAGTCGCGGTAAGGGCGAAAAAGGTTCATGGGTCATGAAAACTCTTTTTTCGATGCTAGACCACACGGTACGGCTACGACCAGAGATCATAACAAAGCGAGGTGAATCTTCCATTAGGCCCTGCCACGATCCTGTCTTATAGAATTCAGGGTGTAGAGTTCATGCCAGATCGGAAGTGGGGGCAGGCAATGAGTGAAAGGAAAACCCGACCCACACAGCCTTCGGGCGTGCCGGGCAAGGGCGGCGTGACGCGCATCGTGAGCGCCATGAAGAATACCGTGAATGGGTTGCGGGAAGGGGTGCGCAGCGAGGCAGCTATCCAGCAGGAGATTGCAATACTGGCAATTGCGTTGCCAGTATCCTTCTTCATCGCTGATAGCCTTTGGGTCTGGGTTGCGCTTATTGCCAGCCTTCTTGGCGTGCTTGCAGTGGAATTCCTCAACAGCGCCATTGAGGAACTATGTGACCACCTTCATCCGGACCAGCATAAAGCGATTGGTGTAACCAAGGACTATGGATCAGCGGGCGTATTTTTCGCCCTTGCGCTGGCCGGACTGGTCTGGGGCGCTGCTGTGTTGCGCACCTTCGGAATGGTCTAGCCGCACATTTCGCCAAAATCGCGTTATTCATTTCGACGGAATCCAGCCGCTTTACCCGTAAAATAGTGTATTGCCTGATCACTATTGAAACTGAAGCGATCACCAGTTCTTGTTCTGGGCAAAGACCGCCCTAATGTGGTTCACTCCTGTTCAAATGAACCGGTAGAGTTGAGGAAACACCGCGCATGGCAAAACGGCGCGCTCCCGCGAAGTCCAGGAAAACAACCGAACCGGCAAGGAGGCAACTTGCCGGTGGAGTTCAGTTCGCCCTGTTGCTGCTGTTGCTGGCCGGGGCTGGTGTCGTGTGGGCTGGGCGCGATCATGTGAGCAAGGTGTTCGCTGGCTTCAGCGGCAAAGAGCAAGGCGTTAAAAACGGCAACAGCAAAAAGAACCGCGCCGTACCTGTGGTCGTCGCACGCGCCGGGGAACTCACCAACGACGTGATTGTCGGTGCTATCGGCACGGGCCGGGCCCGGCGCTCGGTCATGCTTTTCCCCAAGGCCACCGGTGAGATACGCCATGTCTTTGCCCGCGCCGGGGGGCGCGTAACAAAAGGACAGCCGATTCTGCGGCTCGAATCCCGTGATGCGGAACTTGCCGTAAAGGTCGCTAAAACCCGGCTTGTCGAAGCCGACCGGTTGATGAAGCGCTCAAAGCAGCTGCGCAATAAAAAAATCAACTCCCAGGCCAATGTGGACGACGCCAGTAACCTGGTCGACCGGGCGGAGCTTGAACTGCAGCAGGCGGAAGAAGCCCTGGCGGACCGGGAAATGAAAGCCCCGTTCGATGGCGTGGTTGGCATTTCAAAGGTTGAACTGGGTGACCGCATATCGCCGAGCACATCCGTTGTCACGCTGGATGACCGAAGCCAGTTGATCGTCGAGTTTGAGGTCGCAGAACAGTTTCTCTCCCAACTGGCCGTCGGCCAGAAGGTCGCCGCCCAGACCCCGAGCTTTCGTGGACGTGAATTCCAGGGTGTGATCGAGGATATAGACAGCCGTATTGATCCGACCTCGCGCACCGTGATCGTGCGCGCCAACTTCCCCAACAAGGATGATCTGCTCCGGCCCGGCCTGTCTTTTGTAGTCGACCTCACCATCCCGGGAAAAATATTTCCAACAGTTCACGAACTGGCGCTGCAGTGGCGAAAGGGCATGAGCTATGTGTGGCGTGTACGCGATGACAAGGCCGAAAAAGTGGTGGTGCGTTCGGTCAAACGGCTGAACAGCACAATCCTGATAGAGGGCGATATCTCGAAGGGCGATCTGGTCGTTATCGAAGGCGTGCAACGGTTACGCCCGGGACGACCGGTGCAATTTTCGATGCCCAAAACAGCACCCAGCAGCTGAAGTGAGGCCAGGCCAAATGTCCGCTCCATCAAATGATCTTCCGGCCCTGAGCGTACGCCGCCCCTATCTTGCCGGAGTTATAAACCTGCTGATTATCATTGCCGGTATTTCCGCCATCTTCGGAGTCGAGGTGCGTGAGCTTCCCGACATCGACCGACCCATCGTGACTGTGCGAGCCAACTATCCCGGTGGCTCTCCTGAAACCATCGATGCGGAAATCACATCGCGGGTCGAGGGTGCTGTCGCGCGCGTCAATGGCGTGAAGGCAGTGCGCTCATCCAGCGAAGAAGACAATTTCAGGATCCGAGTCGAGTTCAGCCCGTCGGTAAACCTGATTGATGCCGCAAACGATGTGCGCGAGGCAGTGAGCCGGGTCGAGCGTGAACTGCCCGACGGCGTTGAAGATATTTTCGTCATCAAGGCAGATGCCGATGCGCGCCCCATCATCCAGCTCTCTGCCTACAGCGACAGCCTGACCATCGAAGACGTCACCCGCAAGGTTGAGGATGAGGTGGTTCCTGAAATCATGTCTGTTGAGGGCGTGGCTGACGTCATCCTGTTTGGTGACCGTGAACGCGTGATGCGGGTGGTGATCGATCCTATGAAACTTGCCAGCTACAAGCTGTCCGTTGCCGATGTGTCCGGGGTGCTGCGCAATGCGCGCTACGACGTGCCAGCCGGCAGCTTTGCCTCCGAGGGACAGGAAGTGCTGGTTCGCGCCAATGCATCTGTGAGCAAGCCGGAAGAAATCGAGGAACTAATCGTGCGCGATCCGGTTCGTATTGGGGATGTGGCTTCCGCCTCTTTCGGACCGGCGGATCCGGTCAATTATGTTCGGCTCAACGGGCGCACCGTGGTCAATCTTGGCGTTGTGCGACAGGCGCAATCAAACACGGTGTCGATCTCCAATGGCGTGAAACGCGTGGTGAACCAGATGAACGCCCGGTTCAAGGATCTGACAATTCAATCCACATCGGATGATTCAAAATTCATCAAGGGCGCTATCCGTGAGGTTCTGATCTCTCTTTGCCTCGCTGTGCTCATCGTCATTACGGTGATAGCGCTGTTCGTCGGGCAATTCCGCGCTGCGCTCATTCCCGCGGCAACCATCCCGATTGCGCTCATCGGCACAATCGCGGCTATCTGGCTGCTTGGATTTTCCATCAATCTCATCACACTGCTGGCCTTGGTGCTTAGCGCCGGCCTGGTGGTGGATGACGCCATTGTGGTGCTGGAAAATATTCAACGCCGGCGCGCGGAAGGGATAGCATCCCGCGCGGCTGCAGTGCTGGGTACCCGGCAGGTGTTCTTCGCCGTTGTCGCCACAACAGCAACACTGATTTCTGTGTTCCTGCCGATCTCCTTCCTGCCATCGACTGCAGGGCGGCTGTTCACTGAGTTCGGTTTCGTGCTTGCGGTAACGGTCACAATATCTTCGTTCGTAGCACTCACCCTTTGCCCGATGATGGCATCTAAGCTTCCCGATAAAGCGGTGCCAAAAGAATCTCCGCCAGATAAAAATTCCGAACGTGGTTTCCTGTTGCGCGTATATGCTCGCGGTCTCGATGGGGTTCTGGCCGCACCCCTGGTGTTGCTGGGCGGCTGCGCCATCGTTGGCATGTGTGCCGCGCTAGCATTTGCAACCCTTGGCGAGGAACTGGTGCCTGACGAGGACCGGGGCCTGATTACCGTGAGGCTGACAGGGCCTGACGGGGTGGGGCTTGCCTATACCGATCGGCAGGTGGAACAGGTGGAAAAGATCCTGCGTCCGTTGACCGATGCAGGGACGGTTACCAACCTGTTCACCATCACTGGACGCTGGGACCTCAATCGCGGCTGGATTGACGCGCCATTGCAAGACTGGTCGCAGCGCAAGAAATCCGAAGGTGAAATTGCCAAGGCTCTTGCGAAACCCGTGAGCCAGATACCAGGGGCACAAGCGCGGATCGTGCGCGCCAATTCTCTTGGTCTCCGCAACGCCGGCGGGGGGCTGAAGTTTGCCCTGACCGGATCAAACTATAACAAGATCCTGGAAGCGACTGATGCCTTCGTTATCGCCATGGAGCGCGATATCCCGCAATTGGAGGGCATCCGTGTCGAGTTCCGCGCCACCCAGCCGCAGCTATCTGTCAATATCAACCGCCGCCGTGCCACGGACCTTGGTGTTTCGATCGACAATCTGGCATCGACCATCCAGGTGCTCGTGGACAATGACGACGTGGCGGAACTCACCGTGGACGATCAGACGGTGCCGATTATCCTGCAGGCGACAGAAGGCACTGTCACCAACCCGTCAGATTTGCGCAAGCTCTATGTAGGAGCAGAGGGCGGACGCCTGGTGCCCCTCTCGCAGCTCGTTACGTTTAAAGAGAATGCCGTTGCCGCCGAGTTGGACAGACACGGGCAGCGCCGCGCCATCGAGGTCGATGCCAATCCAGTTGAAGGGTTTTCGCTTCGCGAAGCCGTCGATGCGGTGCGGGCACTGGCACACAAGGAGTTGCCGCCGGGTATCGGGCTGCTGTTCCTGAATGAGGCGGCAGAGCTCGATGAAACCTCGAAGGGCATCCTCGTTACATATCTGGTTGCGCTGCTGGTCGTGTTCCTCGTGCTGGTGGCGCAGTTCGAGAGCATCACCTCCGCGCTCATCGTTCTGCTGACGGTGCCGTTTGGCATATGCGCGGCCATCTTCGCACTGGCATTAACTGGAACGTCGATAAATATTTACAGCCAGATCGGCGTGCTGATGCTGATCGGCATCATGGCCAAGAACTCGATCCTGATGGTTGAGTTTGCTGACCAGCTTCGCGACAGGGGCATGGCTGTCGGCGAAGCGGTGCGTGAAGCCTCGGTGATACGGGCACGGCCCATAATCATGACTATGGTTTCAACGGTGCTGGCAGGATTGCCACTCATCCTGGGAAGCGGGCCAGGCGCTGAATCGCGTGCCGCCATTGGCTGGGTTGTGTTTGGCGGGCTGGGTCTCGCGGCCGTGTTCACGCTGTTCCTCACACCGGCGCTGTATATCCTTATCGCCGGGTGGATGAAACCGCGCGGGAGCGAGACGACTGCTTTGGAAGAAGAGCTTGCCGAAGTGGACAGCCTTTCCAGCAAAGCCTAGCGAATTCTCAGCTTAAGACTACGAACCCCTGAAAATGATTTGTGCGGTTCGCGAAGCGGTATTCCTAACTTGTCCAACCCTTGCTCTGGACCTTCTTCGAGTACCAGATCAAAAATGCCGCCACCATCAGCGGCATCAGAATTATCCCCAAAATCTCTCCAAGACCGAAATTAAAGCCGACGCCAAGTGTATGGGTCATCGTCACAACTACACCAAACAGCGACGCGAAAAACAAATAAACCGCAGCCGACTTTCTTAGCAGAAGCAGAACACTTCCAAACGCACCGCCGAAAACGGCGATCGCGAAAGCTCCGGTGGCCCATGCGGGTCGTCCATCGATTATCGCGCGCTCAGACTCGCGATATGCATCGAGCGCGTCCTGG
This sequence comes from Hyphomicrobiales bacterium, assembly GCA_021775525.1. Lineage (GTDB taxonomy): Bacteria > Pseudomonadota > Alphaproteobacteria > Rhizobiales > Methyloligellaceae > UBA2767. The sequence continues at coordinate 7,364 of JAJFHQ010000010.1, read as the reverse complement.
TCCATCTGAACGAAGAAATTTATGACGCCCATGACATTCCAAATCAGCGCGATAGTGCCGATCACCCAGAAACTCCAGTGAACCCCACCAGCAGTCTTTTCGGACATCGCATCCCCTATGTATTTTCTGCCTGAAGCTCGGCGAAAATCTCATCCATGATGGCGTAACCGCTTTCCCAACCTTTGCCCATGTTGGTTACGGCATCAGAAAAACACGCAATCTGGGCGTCTGTCGCTTCGAATGGTGCCCAAGTCAGCCGCACGTTGGTTTTGTCGCCCTCATCCTCGAATGTCACCGTTGTTAAGAGGATAGGGGGCCAATCCGGCATCTTCGGATTCGAAACGGTGTTCCAATCTGAATCCGTTGACGAGTGGTGATGCCAAACGAGCCGTTCCGGCGGTGTTACTTCCTTGAACACAGCTTTGCTGAGCATGGAGTTCTCACCCCATTTCATCTCGTTGAGCCATTCCCCGCCGGGTTTCAGATCAAATCTGTGGATGATGGTTTCCACGCCCGGGCCATACCAGCGCGATAGCAATTCAGGATCAGTCCAGGCACGCCAGACCATTTCACGCGGTGCATCGAATACGCGATCCAGTGTGTACTCAGTTAATTCACTCATGGTCTGCTTCCTTTGCTTTCGTCTGTTTCATTTGGGTAAGGATGTGATCCAGCTGGTCAAAGCTGTCATCCCAGAAAGCCCTGAATTCCTCGAGCCATTCGACGGCTGCCGCCATCTTCTCGGCCTTCAATCTTGCAGGGCGTCGTTGTTCATCAACGCCCCGCTCTATCAAGCCTGCGCGTTCCAGCACCTTCAGGTGTTTCGAGACCGCGGGCTGGCTGATCTCGAATGGTGCGGCGATCTCGTTTACGGATAACCCGCCGGAAGCGAGCCGGGACAGTATTGCGCGCCGTGTTGGGTCGGCCAGCGCTGCAAAAACTGCATCAAGGTTGGTTTGCGGATTAGTATAACCTATTTGTTCCATAACAATATGGTTATATAAAATTGCAACTGTGTCAAGCCACGGCCTGTATCACCGCAACAGTGAACTGCTGATTATGATCTTTGAGTCTACGGCTTCTTCTTAATGGCCAGCAGCACAGATGTCTCATTCAGGCGCCAGCGATAACCGACACCGAACTTGATCGGCTTGGAGCGTTTCCTTGAAAACAGGTTTTTCAAATCGCGCTGGTAGCGGCCTTTAAAGATGCTGATCGGGCCGACATATTGCCCGAAGGGATGAAATTCCCAGACATCTTTCGGGATATGCCTGAGCGGTACACCGGAAGGGTCTTGAATGAGCACGTCGCTCTGCTTCAGCAGAAAGTCGCGAGCGACGGTGAAATTGCCGCTGTGAAGCAGGTATGAAGCACTTTTAATCAGGCTGTGGGCCGGGCCAAGCGCCTGGGAAAAAGCGCGAAAGCCGCTTTTATTAAGCCCGCCATTGGAAAGATCAGTGCGGAAATAATACAGCGTCTTTGATTTTCCGGTCTTGTCTGTAAAGGCAACCCGGACACCGGGGGAGCTCCCCTTGAAGGCTGCATCCTTGGGCACAGCGAGGCCGTCCGAATTCAGGAAGATGAACTCAACGTCATTGATGGTGTTACCTGAACGGGCGAGGAACACGAACAGCACCGGCAGGGTGCCACGCATATTGCCCGAACGCAGTTCAGACTTCATATGCTTGGTGATAAAGAAGGAATAATTCAGCACCGTCTGCATGGACGCCCTGAGTTCATGCAAGGCGCCTGAGCGCGCGCCAGGAGAATGTCTTGCCATGTTGGGGACCGACCCAACCGGCTCGAGCGCGCTCAACACATATGTTTCGGCATTGGGATAAAAGGCATTGGCGTAGAGAAAATCGGGTCCGGAAAACATATACAGCATCTGTTTGCGCTTACCCGGCACATGCTCTTTCGACCAGGCGCGAATCTTGCTGAGCTGCCGCGACTCGATCCGCTTCCATGCGGCATCCAGAGTCCGGGCATGATGCTTCCAGCCACCTTCCTTTGTCAGGCGCGCAAGCGGCGAATCTTCAGAAGGCTTCATCCCGGCAAGGAATCGCGCCGTATCATTGACGCTGGGAAGCTCGGCGGCGAACGCCTGTGAGAAAGAAATCAACAGTGCAAAAACTGCGACTGCCATTCTAGCGGGTACAGATATCCTATTCACCGGGTGTAGCTCCTTGCGATGATGTCTTGGTGTCCTTGAGTGTGAAGAAATAGACTGCGAGGCCCACTATCAACGTGGCCAGTCCTGCAAAGGACTGAACGGGCCGCTCCAGTATCAGATACCCCATCATGAACGCAGTGACGATAAGAAATATGATCGGAGTCACAGGGTAGCCCCAGGTGCGGTAAGGCCGCTCCAATTTGGGTTGAGAATACCGCAGCACCATTACGCCGAGAACGGTCAGGAATGAGGACAGCGTGATGGCGAACTGGATGTAGTTGAGCACATGCTCGAAGCTCTGGGTCAGGATCAACAGCGTCACGATGCTGAGTTGCAGCAGGATCGCGAACGCGGGTACGCCGTTCTTTGTTTCGCGCGCGAAAATGGCGAACAGGGGGATGTCCTCGCCCATCACCTTTGTGACGCGCGGCCCGATCCACGTCATGGCGCTGATGGTCGAGATCAGTCCAAAACAAATAAGCCCGCCGACAATACGGCCACCGGCCTCGCCGAAAATATGTTTGCCGGCAACCAGCGCCACTTCGACCTGTCCGGCCATCATTTCCATTGGCGTGGTGTAGAGGAACACCGCGTTCAATCCGAGATACAGTATCAGCACGATAAAGGTGGCGATGAACAGCGAGCGCGGCACTGTGTGCCGGGGATCCTTGATTTCACCCATGATGTAGGTCTGCGCATTCCACCCTGAGTAGGAATACATGACGAACACGAGGCCGATGGCAAAAGGCGCGCTTGTGATGTGATGGAGATCAACAGATGAAGGGGCGAAGGAAATAGGCTCAGGCGTACCGAAGGCCACAGCGGCGACCATGAAGCCGACGATCAGGATGATTTTCAGTATCGTCGAAATGTTCTGTAACTGGCTGGAATGTTTCAGGCCGGTGAGGTGCACGAGGGCAATGACCCACGTACTGCCAAGGCCAAGCCAGAGCGGCGAGGCGATGCCCGGAAATACGCCGTTGAAGTAGGCCCCGAACGCAAGTGCCGCCAGGGCAATCGGGGCGGTGAAGCCGACCGTTGCCGACAGCCATCCGGCCATGAAGCCAAGTGCCGGGTGATAAATGCGGGTCAGGAAATTATATTCGCCGCCAGAGCGTGGCAGGGCCGAGGCCAGTTCGCCGTAGGACAGGGCGCCACACAGGGCGACCACGCCGCCGAGAATCCACAACACGATGACCGAGAAGGCCGAGGTGATGTCAATCACCTGGAAACCAAGGCTGGTAAAAACGCCAATACCCACCATGTCGGCCACGGCGATGGCGCTGGCGGTAAAGGTGGTGATCCCCGCAATTTTGGGCTGGCTCTGGCCAGAGCGGTCTTGGCCGCGCGATTTACTCATAGCTGATTGATCACTCGATAGATGCCGGGACGCGCCAAACTACTTGGACGTGGCGGGGCAGGCAAGTGCGGACTGAAGGTGGGGGAGTGTTTCCGGAGGTTAATTTCTGCGCGCGGTTTCGAGCAAAGCGGAGCGGGCTGGGTCGATCCGGTGCGCGGTGCCGGGTATTCGGGCCAGCAAATCGCTGATCGGGTTGTCAGCCCAGGCGCGGGTGACATAATCCCGGTGTCCCTTGACGGCCCGCACGAAGGTGACGCTGTTCGGCTTGAGCGTCGGCCCCAGCTTGGTGCTGTAGGCAATGCCGCGTTTTTTCAAAATGCCCTTGAGGGCCGTGTTGCCCTTGGTGGTAGACGTGGCATAGGCGCTCAGGAAAAAGCCTGCATTGTCACGCTCGATCCATTTTGCAAACCTGTTGAGTTCACCGTAAAGACCATCCAGCAGAACCACACCTTTCACACGGTCGCCAATTCCGCCATTGGCCAGCGACCAGGCAGTCGGCACATAGCCACCTGAGTAACCGACGATGACTACGGGCAGCCTGGCGAAATTATCTTTGGTTGTCGGATCGCCGATCAGCCGGGCCAGCTGCGGCGCCACTTCATCGAGAAAGCGACGCGTACCGCCTGGTTTCCAGAAATTGCCAGCGCTTGAATCACGCGCGTCGACGGCGAATTGCGGCGCGACCAGAACGGCGTTGATGCCGCTGTCGGAAATCTGCGCCGGCAGGCGCTGCCGGGCGACAACGTCGCGTGCCAGCGTTGCGCCGTGACCGTGGAAAAACAGAACGATGACAGCGGGCTTGCCGGAGTCGAACCCGCGCGGAATGTGAAGCAGGACACGGCTGTCGCTGTAAGTCTTGTCGGCCCAGTAAACGCGGCCCTTGCCAGTCTTCCGGCCCACGCGTCCGCCATTCCTGAAATTCAGGAAAGGCCGCTTGGTGCGTGGCACCAGCCCTTTATAGGGAAATGGCGATGACGACATCGAGACAAGCTTAGTCAGGGACGGGAAGGACCATTTGGAATAGGCCGGAGTCTGGTTCGTGTAACGCGTATCTTCCGCCTCGGGCAGCGGAGAGGCAATTGCCACCTGCCGGGCAGGCACTCTGGCGGGTTCTGCCGTCACGCCCCGGGATGCCACAACGATTGGCGTTTTGTAATGAACCGAGTGCCCGGACGAACCGCCGGGCGAACGCATCGCAATCGTGTCGCGCGTATCCGGTCCTCCCACGGGCATCGCCAGCACGGCGACGAATCCAAGCGTGAAGGCCACGATTAGGCTGAACACGTAATGCGGGTTTCGCAACATTCCCTCGGTCCCTCGTCCTGTACTTCAGACGCTGCTGGAACTGTATCCGGAGGCCTTGCCGCCGCGAACCGGCGGCTTGTAAGCAAATTGGGTGCGTACCTGACCCTATACTTGCACCTTTTGCGGTCAAAAGTCCACAAAACGGCCCATATGATGAACGGCAACAGCCTGCTGCCGATCACACTCCCAAGAGTAGTCCTGGGCAGCTTGACCAAGAGTTAATTGCTGATTCCGGCATGGCGATGGCGTGCAGGCGGCAGGAGCAAGGCTTCTCGATGTCTCTGTTCCGCAGCAAGGAAAACCGATTTCCTTCCCGAATGGGGGGTGAATCGTGTAGGGATACCCTGACCTGCACATGAATGAGGTGAACCTGTCATGACAAAAGCCAAGGCCCGGGCCCGGGCAAAAGCCAGAGCTGCCGCCAAGGCCGCCAAGCCGAATGTCAAGGGCGAAAAGAGCGAAGAGAAAGTACAGGCCGGGCATTTTGATGCCAAGTCAAACGCCATGCGCAATATTGGCGGGGGGGCTAACGCCCATGCCAATGCCGGGATGAGGCGGGGCGCGGCGCGTTCGCGTTAGAGTGTTCAAGGAATTGCATTTCGAATTGCCGAGGTGGTGCCTGGCACCCCTCAGTTCCCGCACCATGCTTTAAACGGATTTGCGGTTTTTACTAAAGTGAGTGCTGCAGCCGGGGAGGCTTCAGCCATGAAAATCTGGTTGTTTTGATTGCTGATGATAAATGGCCATTTCCTCCCGGGAATGGTCGATGCCAGCGAGATGCGGCCGGGCACTCCGTCCAGACTCTTGATGATTTTGAACGTCGCCTCCCGGTTGAATGTATCGCTGATTTCAGCCTTCCTGACATCGAGGAACCGGCCTCCTCGCGTCTCCTTATTGTTAATGGCCAGATAATACTCCTGATTCCTGACACTGTTGTTGAGACAACGCGGGTTATTTCTGGGGCTTCCTACACCACCGCCAGGGCGTGACCGGCCTATCGACTGCAGGGAAACGGTCCCGGCCTCGTTTGTCCGGCCCGGCACTATCTGGAACATGGTGTACCAGTCCTGTTGTGCCGTCATGACAAGGTTCGTCTTGGAAGGCTTTCCGTCCTGGCGGATTTCATTTGCCTTAAAGCTGAACCCTGGCTTTCCAGAGGGTTGAATCAAGACAGTCTGGTAGAGATATGCGGCCCTGAGATTTTCCAGTATCTCCACCTGGCTCACCTGCGTCGGCTGCTTCTTCGGCGGCGGTGTGAATGAAGGAATCTTGTCGATGGATTTTACAACAAACCATTGCCTTCCGGAGAGGATTTTGGGCGAGCCTCCGCACGTATACTGCACGAGGGGCGCGCCAGGTCTCCAATTATTATCACCACCACCAACGGTCAGACACAGGCCTGTCTGACGGTTCTTGAGACGCACATGATAATTTCCAGGCTCATCCAGGAAGAATTGCTGGTTTTCGCTATTGAGACAGGGCGCGTTTACGACTGGAACCAATCCCTCCTCCGTGCCTGGTTGCGCGGTGAGGCAGTAATGCGAGGTGCGTGACGCGATGACGAAATGCTTGTCGTCAACGAAGCTGACGGCAAACATCTGGTGGGCGTTACTGGTATTGCATTTATCGAATGTGGGCTGGGCATTGTATGGAATGCCCCCGTTGATGCAATTGCTGCCTCTATACCTGAACATCAACGTATCCGGGAATTTGTTCGGACCCTGCGCGCGATAGTCTGGCGTACCGAAGAGGGGCGTCCAGTCATAGGGTTTTTGCCGATCCCACTTTTCACAATCCGCCAGCCGCAGGACGTCAGGCTTCAGATTGGTATTCTGTAACGACGAAACACCGACCTCTGTGATGCACAAACCGTTGCTGGCGACGAACCGGCCCCTGGAGTCGAATTTCCATTTCTGGGCTGCGCCACCTGAGCAATCCAAGGCCAGAATTTGTGGGAACTTACCTGCATTTTGAGCTTTGTCGTCGAGCCCCAGGCACTTCCCGCCGGGTGTCTGGACGGTGCCGTCTCTGCCGATCTTGAAGTGAATTTCCCTGTCCGTGCGGTTGGGAGCAGATGGGTCTGTCGAGCACCAGTCCTTCCACAGCTCGCCATTTTGATCGACCGCCATGCATTTGGACTGGGTTTCGCTCTTGACGGTATTAGCGCCTTCAACCCACCGCTTCGTTTGAAGGAGGGCATACCCGTCGAGCCAGCATCGATCCAATCCTGGGTTCCAGTACTGGCCATGGGGACAGTGCGACGCGTTTTTTGACCCGCCCTCCTGAATGGCCAGCTCGACGAGTTCGGCCTCTCTCCGTTTGAGAAGCTTGCGGGCATCCATCTCCGCTTGCCTTGCTTTTTCGAGCCTCATCCTTTGATGGTTTGCTTCTTGCAAGTCCCGATTTACTTGCCGTAATTTCTTTTCGAGCTCCCGCGTGGTCGCTATAATTTGATCTTTCGCGGGTTGCGGAGCGCCTTGAAAGTGTGGATCGGCCTTGATTATTCTCATCATGGCTGAGTCAACA
>JAJFHQ010000090.1 GCA_021775525.1 Hyphomicrobiales bacterium | reverse complement strand
TTCTCTGATTTGCCGTCCTTGCGGGTATTCGGACAGTTGAGCGGCGCGACCTTGTTCGCAGCGCTCGTGGCGCAACTGTTCGTCCTGCCGGCCTCTATTGCCCTGCTGCGCCGTTACTGGAAGCGGGCTTAGCTTTCAGGGACCGGATATAAGCAACAAGATCCGCGATTGCCTGCCGAGACAGGTTGAAGTCGGGCATTTGCGTTGCCGGCTTCGAATGCGCCGGGTTGGCGAGAAACAAGGGCAAACGCAGCAATTCTTCCTCACCTCGATTGGCAATCGTCATGAAGGGTGGAACATCCGCTTTGGCTTCCTTCTGATCCGGCGTCGCCAGATGACATGAGGCGCACCATTGATTGGCGAGGCGTTTGCCGTTGGCCACGTTGTCAAGCGCATGAGATGGAGCAGGGGATACAAGCGCGAGAACCATAAAGGGGATCGCCAATTGCATTTCAATTTTCATTTTGTGATCTCCAACGCGAGTCGGTGGATGTGACGAAGTTCAGTGTGGCCAATGAGCGGTAGAAATAATTTGACGCAGATCAATGAGCTTTCGCTGAGTTCATGCGAATTCTCGTCACCGGTGAAATTGGGATAGTCGGTCTCATAACCTGGGCAGCGCGTGACCGTGTTCTGCAATCACGCAATGTACTTTTCGTGGCTGTCATTCAACGGGTTTGAGAGGTGGCGTGGTTATTCAGACTGCAGCGAAATGAACCAAAAAGACGAACAACAATTTTTGGAGCTTGAAGAATTGCTAGCCAGCATTGAGAAAGAGCACAGTGCGGAACGAAAACTCTGCGATATGCTGGAGAGGATGGCGGATAATTTGATGGAGCCGCTCGATACGGAGTTGGCAAGAACTGGCATCCTCTCAATGCGCAGATGTCTCAAGCGGCATGTGATTCTCGAGGAGCGGTATCTCTATCCGGTGCTGACGAAGCGCCTGTGCCCCGGGGATCTCGCAGACAACATGCTGGAGCATATCAGGCGCGAGCATGCAGCCGATGAAAGCCTGGCGCACGATACCGCAGATCAGCTTGAACTGGCGCTTGAGCGCGGGCGTGTGGAGAATCCCGAAATGCTGGGTTACATGCTGCGAGGATTTTTCGAATGCCGCCGCCGCCATATAGCCTGGGAAGATGCTGTCGTGATTCCTCTCGCGCGGCTAAGGCTGTCGGCGAAGGATTTCCGGGCCTTTTCACTCAAGGAATATGAAGCCACTGTTGGACAGCAGTCCGTGGTTTAACTGCCAGCGACATCTTCAAGCTTACCGAGGTCAGGAACAACACTCTCCCGGTTGTCGATGAGTTCGATGATGCCAGCTGTTTTCAGTTTTGTAATCTGGCGGCTCACCGTCTCCAGCGTCAGACCCAGAAAATCTGCAAGGTCCGCACGGGTCAGCGTCAGGGAAAATTGTGCAAAATTTGCTTCCGGCGTGTGACTGCAGCCGATATTGGGTGCACGTTTGGCCATCATCAAAAGAAGGCTGGCGACCTTTTCCTGGGCCGTTTTGCGTCCCAGCAGGAGCATCCAGTCGCGGGCACTATCCAGCTCGTCCAGCGTGTTCTCAAACAGCCGGTGCTCGAGGTTCGGATAGCGCTTCAGCATCGTTTCGAATCCGTCCCTGGGGAAAGCGCAGAGCTCCACATTGGTTGCAGCTTCGGCGAAGTAGGGGGTTTCTTCAGCATATATGCGACCGATGAAATCAGGCGGGAACTGGAGGCCCACAATCTGCTGGCGCCCATCGGCCAAGGTCTTGGTGAGCTTGATAACGCCTTGCATGATATTGGCGAAGACAATATCTTTTTCCGCCGCAATCACTTGGCCAGCTGGTATCAGCCGTTGCCGCGCGATCTTGTTGAAATCCTGAAGCTCAGCTTCTGACAATACCGCGCAAATGGCCTTGTGCCGCACGACGCACGTATCGCACTTTACCGGAACCTGCACTGGTGACTGATGTTCCATATCAAACCTGGTACTTTGACTTAGATGCTTGAATCATTAGCATCAGGCTGCCTGTTGCGCTAGGGCGTCTGCTCACAACTGCCGTGCAAATACCGACACGTTAACCCGCTACCGGGTCACCTATAGCTTGTGATGGCGGGACATGATAAGAGCATCGCGCCAGCATCAGACTTGGCGTTTCCGGACATGATTATGTCGCTTCCAACACTAGAAAAAATCTGCATCGGCATTATCGGCCTGGGCTATGTCGGCTTGCCGCTTGGTGTGTACATGGCGCGGCACTTCCCCGTGCTGGGTTTTGATATTGATGAACAGCGGATTGATGAACTCACTCGGAAAATTGACCGCACTCATGAAGTGAGCGAGCAGGAATTCACCGCTGCGCAGGGTTTGAAATTTGCAAGCGATGAAGAGGCTCTGAAGGACTGCAACTTCCTGATCGTAACCGTGCCGACGCCCATTGATGACAGCCACAAACCAGATTTAAGCGCCCTGCTGGATGCGAGCCGTCTCGCCGGGCGAACCATGCAGGCTGGAGATATCATCGTTTTTGAATCGACTGTCTATCCCGGCGCGACGGAAGAAGTGTGCATTCCTGAAATCGAGAAAATCTCCGGTCTTGTCTTTAACAGAGATTTTTATGCGGGCTATTCTCCCGAACGCATCAACCCGGGCGATGAGACTCGCCGCCCGCCAGACATCGTCAAGGTCACGTCCGGCTCCACACCCGAAGTGGCGGAACTTGTGGATGCGGTTTACGCTAAGGTCATCACTGCGGGCACCCACAGGGCCAGCTCGATTCGTGTCGCGGAAGCCGCGAAGGTGATCGAGAATATCCAGCGGGATGTAAACATCGCACTGGTGAACGAGCTGGCAATGCTGTTCAAGGAGCTTGATCTCGACACATCGGAAGTTCTCGCCGCGGCTGGAACGAAATGGAATTTCCACCCCTACCGTCCGGGTCTTGTCGGGGGGCACTGCATTGGCGTTGACCCCTACTATCTGACCCACAAGGCGGAATCCGTCGGTTTCCATCCCGAAATGATACTCGCCGGGCGCAGGATCAATGACTCAATGTCCTCGTTCGTTGCCCAGGATATCATCAAGATGATGGTGAAGCGAAAGCTGCGGGTGGATGAGGCGAGCATTCTGGTAATGGGCTTCACCTTCAAGGAAAATTGTCCAGATATACGCAACACCAAGGTGGCGGATCTCGTGCGGGAACTGGACGACTATGCGGGGGAAATCATACTCTATGATCCGCAAGCCGATCCTGACGAGGTGAAACGGGCATACGGACTTGCTATCACCAATGATCTGCCCAAAGGGCCGTTTGATGCGGTGGTGCTCACGGTTCCGCACGCCGAGATTGTGGGGCTGGGCGCCCAACGCATAGAACTGCTCCTTCGCGAGGGCGGGTTGCTCTACGATTTGAAGGCCATTCTCCCCACCTGTGCTGGCGGAGTCAGGATTTAGTTCATGAAAATTCTCGTGACAGGTGCAGCCGGGTTCATCGGCTTTCACACAGTCAAGGTGTTGCTCGACAGGGGCGACCAGGTAGTCGGCCTCGATAATCTCAATGATTATTATGACGTCACGTTGAAAGAGGCACGGCTGGCACAACTAGAAGGGCGTAACGGCTTTACATTCGTGAAGCTCGATCTTGCGGACCGCGTGGGCATGGTGAGCCTGTTCGAACGTGAAAAATTTGACCGAGTGATCCATCTCGCCGCGCAGGCAGGGGTCAGATACTCGATTGAGAACCCACACGCTTATGTCTCCTCTAACCTCACGGGATTCATGAATGTCCTGGAGGGTTGCCGGGATACGGGTGTGGAGCACCTGGTTTACGCGTCATCCAGTTCGGTTTATGGCGCCAACACCGCCAAACCCTTCAGCATCCACCAGAATGTCGATCATCCTCTCAGCCTTTACGCGGCTACCAAAAAGTCGAACGAGCTAATGGCGCACACTTATGCGCACCTTTACGGGCTCCCTGTGACGGGTTTGCGTTTCTTTACGGTCTACGGACCATGGGGGCGGCCCGACATGGCGCTTTTCCTGTTCACCAGGAAGATACTCGCCGGCGAGCCTATCGACGTCTTCAATAATGGCGAGCATGCTCGCGATTTCACGTACGTAGACGATATCGTAGAGGGTGTTTTGCGCTCTGTTGACCGTGTTGCTGAACCAAATATTGATTGGGATGGCGTAAGCCCCGATCCGGGCACGTCACTGGCGCCTTACCGGCTGTACAATATTGGCAACAGCGAGCCGGTTAAGTTGATGGACTATATTGCCTGCATTGAGAAAGCGCTGGGCAAGACAGCTGAGAAGAATTTTCTTCCCCTGCAGCCTGGCGACGTTCTGGAAACCTATGCCGATATCGACGACCTGACGCGTGATATCGGCTACAAGCCGGAAACAAAAATCGAGGATGGGATCACGAAGTTTGTTGAGTGGTACCGAAGCTATCACGGGGTGTGATTCCCAGTTTCAGCACGGCATTGAGAATCTCCTTAAGCATTTCATTCCCGAGGTCCAGGGCGTCCGCCCGATGTAACGCGCCCTTGGCGTTTGCCGTGTAAAGGCTTGCAAATTACATTCACCCAATCTTATG
>JAJFHQ010000089.1 GCA_021775525.1 Hyphomicrobiales bacterium | reverse complement strand
CGGGGACAAGGTGCGCGGTCTCGGCTTCGGTGCCGACGATTATATGACCAAGCCGTTCCTCAAGGACGAGCATGTGGCGCGTATTCACGCCCGTGTGCGCCGCTCCAAGGGTCATGCACAGTCCGTCATCATTACCGGTGATCTGCGCGTCAACCTGGACACGAAAACTGTTGAGGTTGGCGGTGGCCGCGTCCATCTGACCGGCAAGGAATACCAGATGCTTGAGCTTCTTTCCTTGCGCAAGGGCACCACGCTCACCAAGGAAATGTTCCTGAACCACCTCTATGGCGGGATGGACGAACCAGAGCTGAAAATTATCGACGTCTTCATCTGCAAACTGCGTAAAAAACTGGCAGCTGCGACCGAAGGCAAGCATTACATCGAAACGGTTTGGGGCCGCGGCTACGTGTTGCGTGACCCGGAGGATGAATCCGAGGCTGCGTAAGTCCGGATCTAGGGGGCTTTTGCCCTAACATCTTTCTAATACCGGATATTAAAAAAGGGACCTCTCGCGAGGTCCCTTTTATTTTGCGCCAAAGGCTTACTTTTCATATTGAGCTTTTGAAAGCCATCAAGCCAGCTTGCTAGCGCCCGTAGCCATTGGAGTCCCCAGGCTGGATACCGCGGGTGACGCCGGTTTCGCAGCCGCTGTTCCCAGACCTGAAGCGGCAGGTGTTGTCGGTTGTGCCGCTGATGCGCCAATCCCCGGTACAGCAGGAGTTGCCGGCTTGGCAGGCGTTGAGCCCAGACCGGGCACAGCCGGAGCTGAAGCCGCCGCAGCCACTTGCATCGCGTAAAGCCCGCGTGCATCGGTCACTGGTTTGAATTCATCAGATATGCCGATGACCGTCTCCGCCGCACCCAGCACTAGAAATCCATCCGGGCGCAGGCGTTTGGCCATACGCGCCAGCATATCGGTCTTGGTCGGCGGATCGAAATAAATGAGTACATTGCGACAGAAGATAATGTCGAAGGTGCCAAGTTGCGTATAGTCCTCAAGCAGATTGAAATGCTTGTATGTAACCATCGAGCGAATGGATGAATCGATCTGCCACAGGCTCCCGGTCTGCTGAAAATATTTCACCATCAGCTGGATCGGCAAACCACGCTGGACCTCGAACTGCGAGAAGAGACCTGCCTTGGCCTTTTCAAGCACCTCTTCCGACAAGTCCGTACCAATTATCTCGATATTCCAGTTGCCGAGCTGCGGTGCCATTTCCTTGATTTCGATGGCCAGCGAATATGGTTCCTGACCGGTCGACGCGGCAGCGCACCAGATTCTCAATGTCCGGCTTGCCGCGCGAGGCGAGGCAAGCATTGCCGGAATCATGATGTTCTTGAAATTTTCAAACGGGGTCTTGTCGCGATAGAAGAATGACTCGTTGATTGTCATAGCCTGCGTAACCTTATTTCGCAGGTCTTCCGAGTCAGCCTTCTTCAGCGCCACGACCAGTTCGGAGAGTGATTCCATACTCTCTTCCCGTGCCACAGGCATCAGGCGAGATTCCAGCAAATAGCGCTTCTCATCTCCCAGAACCAGGCCGGATCGTTGTTTCAGCATATCTCGCAGATAGTCGAATTCCGCCGGTGTCATCAGATGCCTCCTCGCAACACAGTGCTTGCTTTCGGCCCGATACCCTCAAGCGGTAAAATTGCCGCGCATGCGCCGGCTTCAGCCGCAGCGCCCGGCATGCCCCAAACCACACTCGTGGCCTCATCCTGAGCAATGACGGACCCGCCAGCGTCAGCGATCATCTTGGCCCCGGCAGCACCGTCATGTCCCATGCCCGTCAGAACAAGGGCCAGTACTGCTGACCCATATATTTTCATTACGCTCTCGAACATAGGATCAACTGCTGGTTTGCAGTAGTTGATTACAGGCCCGTCATAGACATGCAGGACCGTTTCACCAGCCTTCTGCCTGACCTCCATATGCAAACCTCCGGGCGCCACATAGATGGTACCGGGAACGACTATTTCGCCATCTTCGCCCTCCTTCGCGGTGCGGCCTGAAGACCGCGCCAGATGCTCCGCCAGAATGGCTGTGAAGGTGGGAGGCATATGCTGGGTGATGAGCACGGGAATATCGGCCGTAGCTGGCGCAAGCGCCTCAATAACCACTGCCAGCGCCTGTGGTCCGCCAGTGGAACTGCCGATGGCCAGGATTTTTGGCTTGACTGAGGAGAAGGGGCGCAGCTGGGAAGCGACTCTGGCTACAGCTGCTGCAGGCGTCGCTGAAGGGGCCGGCGCTGTGGCGGGTGTGGCAGACTGCCCTACCGGGCGCGCCGCTGCGACCCTGCCTGACATCATTGCCTTCACTTTGCGCAGAAGCTCGCTGCGGAACTCCTGGGAGGTTGTGACGCCACGATTTGTTTCGGGCTTGGGGATATAGTCGGTAGCCCCGAGTGACAGAGCTTGCAGGCTGATTTCCGCGTTTTTGCGGGTCAGCGTCGAGGACATGATAACTTTGACTTCCGGCTTGAGCTTAAGCAGTTGCGGCAGAGCCGTCATGCCATCCATAACAGGCATTTCAATATCGAGAATAATCACGTCAGGGGCAGCCTTCACGATACCGGCGAGCGCTATCTGGCCATTGGCAAAACGGCCCACAGTCTCCATGTCGGGATCTTCGTCCACCCAGCGCGCTACGAGTCCGCGCACGACTGCGGAGTCATCCACAACCATCACCCGTATCGCGTTGGAAACGCCGGGTTCCTGGTTGGGTGCAACAGTTGCTAAAGATGTCATCTGAGGCTTCCCTGCACGCCGGCTATATCAATCCGACCTCTTGAAACTTCGCCTCGATGATATCCTTGTCGAAGGGTTTCATAATATATTCGTTGGCACCCGCCGTTATGGCGCGCGTGATGTGTTCGGCATCGTTTTCAGTGGTGCAGAAGATGACCTTCGGGGTCTCTCCGTTGCTCTCCTTGCGCAAGGCAAGGAGGAAATCGATACCGTCCATCACCGGCATATTCCAATCGAGCAGTACCGCATCAGGCATCTCGGTTTGGCACTTGGTCAGTGCCTCCTGGCCATTCTCGGCCTCCGATGTGCGGAAGCTCATATCCTCGAGAATACAGCGTGCGACCTTGCGAATCACACTGCTGTCGTCAACGACCAAGCAATGTTTCATTGACAGCTCCTTTAACCAGACATCTTCTGGCAGTGGGTTAAATTGTTCCAGGCTTAGGCGGCTATGACGGTTTCTTTCTGGGCCAGCACCTTCTCGACATCGATAACCACCATCAGGGAGCCATCCAGGCGATGCACCCCGGCTGATATGGCCACCCAGCGAGGATCAAGATTTGCTGGATTAACTTCAAAGGTCTCGTCAGAAAGCGTGTGGACCTCGCCAACCTTGTCGATGATCAGGCCGTAGGACTCGCCATTGCTTTCAATGCCAACCGCCATGCGCGGCTTGTTTTCGTCAAGCTCGGGAAGACCAAGTCGCTTGCGCATGTCGATCGCTGTCACGATACGACCACGGAGATTGAGAACACCGGCAACATCCTGACTTGCCAGCGGCACTTCGGTCACAGTTTCGGGCATGAAGACATCCTGAACTTCCAGGATCGGCATACCGAAAAGCTGGTTGGCGATCATCACCGTAATGTATTCCTGGGCAGATTGATCCGCACCACTTTCCAAATTCACAATATCACTCATGCGGCGGCTCCAAGTTGCATACTGCAGTCCTTAATGCTCTCCATCAGCCCTTGGCGATCAAACTTGCCGACAAAGTCGATGAAGCCAGCCTGACGGCTGCGTTCAATGATGTGTGGCGCAGTATGCGATGACAACGCGATAATCGGCGTGCCCTTCCAGACCGGGTCGCCGCGTAGGGTTTCCGCGAAGGTGATCCCATCCATCTCAGGCATCTCGATATCAGAGACGATGATATCGAACTGAACACCGCGATCCTTGAGATCAAGCGCCTGTTTGGCGGATTCGGCCAGCGTGACGGAGTAGCCTGAAGCCGACAATAGCGGCGCCAGCATGTTCCGGAAGAACGCGCTGTCATCGACCAGCAGCAACCGCGCACCGCGAGCAAGCGATACGCCCTCGCGTTGTTCCATCCAGTCATCGAACGCCTGTTCGATATAGTAGCCAATGTCGACGATCTCGGTCGCTTTCTCCTTGGTGACAGCCGAACCGATCATGCCAGGCATATAGTCTGCCTTGTTTTCGATGTTCAAGTTGTCTTCGAGAATATCAACGATATCGGCGACTCCGAGACCCTGGTATCGTTCCTGG
>JAJFHQ010000088.1 GCA_021775525.1 Hyphomicrobiales bacterium | reverse complement strand
GCTTGCCTATCTTGGACGCGCTGATATTTCTCCCCGCTGGCATACTGCAATGCTATGGGCTTCGGGTGCACTGTTGGCCGGTATATTGTTTACCAATTCGCTCGGGGCGCTCCTGGCGATAGCGTCAGTCTTGTTGTTTGCCGCAGCAATACGGGTGGCAACATTATTGCACCTGTTGAAGATGCTGGTTCTGGGAGTCTCATTGTGGATGACGCCCCAGCTTATAGCCTCGCCACCGTCGATGGTTGTGACCATTCTCCACAAGCTGCTCGGCATCGTCGTCACCGGAACATTGGATGAACGCAGTAATATCGAGGACACTCGGTATTACGTTACCGTTCAGGTCAGAATTGATGGATATCTGACCGCGCTTTCAATGTGGCAGAAGCAGCCGGTATTCGGAGCGGGGCTGGGCGTACACCTTCACCGGCAGAAAGATGAAGACAAGCCGGGTCTTTTCAAACTTCAGATCCACAACACCGCGCTCTGGCTTCTGGCAGAAACGGGCCTGGCAGGTTTCCTGGTCATGTCCGGCATCTTCATTGTGTTATTTCACAAGGTCTGGAGCCTTGCGCGCGCTCCACCCGGCGAAAGTGCTGCCGATAACTGGTTTCCGTCAGCCATTCTGCTGATCCTGTTCGGCTGGGCTGTCATGTCGCTGTTTCACGAAATGATGTATCAGCGCATCCTCTGGTTGCTTACGGGCATGGCGTTGACGGCACCGGTGGAAGCGTTGATTTTATGGAAACGGAATTTGGTCACGTAGCCGGCATGACAGGGTAAGGGTTTCCAGAAAGCCCCGCCCTTGGTCACTCATCAAGAGGCAATGGAATTGGTCCTGTTAGAGTATGCACTGATAAATCGCACAAGTATGACGGACAGTCCGTAGCTCGATAACAGCCATGTTTGCCACAGGCCCCAACCAAATGCCGCAACAAGGCACGCGGTAACGAACGCGGCGTAGGCGTAAGGTTTCACCTGATCACTCATGCGCCGTATGCTGTAGAGCAGCCCTATACCTATGGCCATCAGCAAGGCTGCGCCAAGTGCACCGAGTTCAAACCAGACCTGCAAGAATTGATTGTGGGAGTGTAGCCCCAGGCGTCTCGGGGCAACGTCACCCGGTTGCTTTACCTGGGTCTTTTTCATCTCTTTGTTACGCACCCGTGTCGAACGGATGCCGATACCAAGCCAGGGCGTTTTCTTTGCCTGCTCAACCGTCGTGTCCCAGATGATCATGCGATCGCGGAAGCTGGGTGAAATCCATTCAGACTTGTGGAGTCCGTATTTATAGGGGGCGGCCGCCAGCGGTAGCGCCAGGAGTACGGCTATGCACCAGGCACTGAGTAAGGCCTTGTGGGACAGGTTTGGAAAATACCAGACGAAGAAAAAGGTTGCTGTACTCAGGATCAGGGCTATTTGTGCCGTCTGGCTGTGCCCGATAAAAATAGAGACCGCGGCGGCCACGGAAATGATGCCGGCAAAGAAGGGGGCGAGTCTTTGGTTGGTATGATTGTTCGCGAGGAAAAGGGCCGGCCAGAAAAGCAGCAAGAGCAGTGACAGGTTCCTGTTGAGGGCTGCAGAGGAAACCCTGATGATGGTATTGTCGTAATGCTTCCGGAATTCGGATTGGGGAAGATTGACGAGTTCCCCGTTGATGGTGGCCAGAACATCAAGGGTTTTGTCGCCACCCCGAATTGACGGGAAGGCCGTGTAGAGCATGCGAGCCAGGGTGTGATCTGTCGAAAATTCGAAACATGCGATCAGGGTTCCGATCATGCAACCAATCACGGCGTAATGTGCGGTGCGTTCCAGCACTTCACGGGATTGCCGTGCCAGGGCGCGCGATACAAGCAACCCAATCATGATAATCAAAAGCACGAATACCGATTTTCCAAATGAGGCCAGAGTGGCAAGTGACCACAGGGAATTGAGGAAGAGATATCCGGCAAACCCTGCAAGAGTGGCCAAAAACCATCTCTCTTCATTGCCCTTCAGGGCGGCGCGAAAGTTTCCTTCCACGGCCTGGAAATAATAGAGAAATACCGCACTCAGAAGAAATGGAAATGCAACGCTCGGACGTGGCATATTCGGCGCCAGAATATACAGCGCCAGCATCAGGCCTGACAGAAGCATGAGATAGATGCGTTCCGGCTTGCCTGGCGTATTGGCGGGACGGGTTTTGATCATGCTCGATACCGGATGTTCAACTTGCTGTCGGCATAAAAAGGGAAGGGAGACTGAATTGGAACTCCACCGGTCTTGCTCGGTGAGTTGGTAGTGCTTTCCGCTTTGTATTGCAATGAATCGCACGTATGAAAAACAACCCCCTCACTGACGGTCATAGGAAATGTGTGGAATAGCCGGATTTTACGATACACGTCCCGTTGAGCCCGGCTCAGGGCAAGAGCGTATTCGTGCCATGACGGATACGCTCATTCACCGCGGGCCAGATGATGGTGGCGTCTGGCTGGATGCAAAAGCAGGCATTGCGCTCGGCAACCGGCGGCTGGCGATTATAGATCTGTCGGAAGCAGGGCGCCAGCCGATGACTTCTTCATGCGGGCATTTTGTGTTGGCCTACAATGGCGAGATCTACAACGCAGCCGAATTGCGCAAGGAGCTTGAGAAGGCCGGGAGAGCGTTCCGCGGTTATTCCGACACCGAGATCATTGTCGAGGGGTGCGCCGTCTGGGGCGTGGAGGAGACCGCGAAACGGATCATTGGTATGTTCGCGTTCGCTCTGTGGGACAAGCGAGAGAAGCGTCTCTTCGTGGTGCGCGACCGGCTTGGCATCAAGCCGCTCTACTGGACACTCACCGAGGGCGTTCTGCTATTCGGTTCCGAGCTCAAGGCGCTCAAGGCGCATGAAGTTTTTAAACCCGAGATCGACCGTGATGCGGTTGCTTCCTACCTGCGGCACAACTACATCCCTGCTCCCCATACAATCTACCGCCATGTGCACAAGCTGGAACCGGGAAAAATTCTTATTACCGGGCAATCGGACACTCCGCGCATCAAGAGCTACTGGTCGCTCGAGGACGTGGTGCAATCTGGCCAGTCCAATGGCTTTGCCGGGAGTGAGGGCGAAGCCGTGGACCAGCTTGATGCCTTACTGCGTGATGCGGTGTCCCGGCGCATGGTTTCCGATGTGCCACTGGGTGCTTTTCTCTCAGGAGGCATTGATTCCTCCGCCGTGGTAGCGCTCATGCAGGCGCAGTCAGACCGGCCGGTCCGCACCTTTTCAATCGGCTATGACAATGAGGGCTTCAACGAGGCCGATGACGCGGCCGCCATAGCAGCTCACCTAGGCACCGATCATACCGGACTCACTGCGACCGCGCAGGACGCGCGAGATGTCATCCCCTCGCTCCCTACCATCTATGACGAGCCCTTTGCCGATTCCTCCCAAATCCCCACCTACCTCGTTTCAAGACTGACCAAGGATCATGTCACCGTCGCTCTTTCGGGCGACGGCGGGGATGAGTTGTTCGGCGGCTACACGCGCTATTTCTCAGCCGACAAATATGAATGGCCCCTGTTCGACAGTCCGTGCCTGCTGCGCTGCGGCGCGGCCAAAGCCTTCCGGTCCTTGTCTCCTGCCAGTTGGGACAAGCTGGCTTCGGTTGTGCCTGCCAATGTTCGCCCTGCACTTGTTGGTGAAAAACTTCACAAGCTCGCTGATTGTCTGGGGGGAGACCGCGATGCGTTCTACCGGCGTCTCATTTCTCATTGGGACAAGCCGGGGGAGCTTGTTGCCGATGCAAAGGAATATGAAACACGCGCCTGGGATGAAGGCTTATCAGGTCGTATCCCGGATTTCGTGGCGCGGATGCAGTACCTCGACAGCAGCATATATCTTCCCGATGACATTCTCGCCAAGGTCGACCGGGCAAGCATGGCGGTCTCGCTGGAAGTGCGAGTTCCCATTCTCGATCACCGGGTGGCTGAATTCGCCTGGACTCTGCCCCGGCACATGAAGGTCGCGAATGGCTCTGGCAAGGTGGTATTGCGCAAGCTTTTGCAGCGATATGTCCCGGACAATCTCATCAAGCGGCAGAAGATGGGATTTGGCGTGCCCATCAATGAGTGGCTTCGAGGCCCATTGAAAGACTGGGCAGGTGATTTGCTTTCCGCCGATGCGCTCAACAGGCATGGGTTGATCAACCCCGAACCGGTTCAGCGCAAATGGAGTGAGCATTTGAGCGGTGCCAAATCCTGGCCGTTGCCACTATGGAGCGTGCTCATGCTGCAATCATGGTGCGACGCTCAAAGGCCATAAGTCCGGGACCCCTGAACTCATGAAAATCTGCCAACTCTGCAATCTCGATTTCACGCTCTACCATTTTTTACTGCCCCTGATGCATGGCATGGGCAAGGCGGGCCATGAAGTTATTGGCGTGTGCCCCGATGGCGAGTTTACCGGCAAGGTTCGTGAACAGGGCTTTCGCGTGGAAACTATCCCGATTGAGAGAAGCTTCAACATTTTCAAACATGCCGGCAGCATCAGGCAACTGGTGACGCTGTTCCGGCGCGAACAGTTCGACATCGTGCATGTGCACAACCCGGTCTCGGCACTGGTTGGCCGGGCGGCTGCGTGGTGGGCGGGTGTGCCGTGCATCGTTTACACGGCCCATGGTTTTTACTTCCATGAGCATATGCCATTTCTCAAGCGCAGCGCTTTCATTGCCCTGGAATGGTTGGCGGGGCGCGTCACCCATGTGCTGTTCACCCAGTCGCAGGAAGACGCCGAGACCGCACGGGAACTCAAGCTCATCTCGGGAGACCATATCGAGGCCATCGGCAATGGCGTCGATGCGCAGAGGTTTCATGCCTCCGGAACCAAGGCAGATCGCAGCCGTGTGCGGACCGGCATTAACACACCAGGGAGCAGGACCGTCATCATGACGGTGGGACGGCTGGTTGCGGAAAAGGGGTTTCCGGAGCTTATCGAGGCCATGCTGCATGTAGATGCGGATTTGTGGGTCATCGGCGAGCGGCTGGAGAGTGATCATGCGTCAAGCATCGACGAGGCCATGACGCTTGCGCAAAACGACCCGTCACTGAAGCAGCGCATACACTTTCTCGGATACCGCCAGGACATTCCCGACCTGCTGCGCGCGGCCGATATATTCGTATCCGCTTCGCACCGCGAGGGCATGCCGCGTTCTATCATCGAGGCCATGATGTGCGCCCTTCCGGTTGTCGCCACCAATATCCGTGGCAGCCGCGAGGAGGTCATTGATGGCGAGACCGGAGCGCTTGTCGAAGCCCGGCAATCGCGTGCGCTGGCACATGCGCTCACTCACCTCATCGAAAACCCTGACATCCGCAAGGCATGGGGCATAGCAGGGCGCAAACGCGCACTCGGGCTTTATGACGAGGGACTTGTTGTGCAGCGGCAGATCAAGGCGCTTGGTCTGTAGAGTTTAAACTCTGAAGAGCGTACGCAAGATCAGCTTCAGGTCCATACCGAGTGACCGGGTGCGGATATAGGTCTGATCGATCTCTGCCAGCTTCTCTGGCCTGGACATATCTATGCCCTCGACCTGCGCCAGGCCGGTGATGCCGGGGGTTGCAGAAAAAACATCGCGGGCACGCCGCTCGGCAACCAGTTTCGTCTGGTTTGGCAGACAGGGCCGCGGGCCGACAAGGCTCATTTCCCCTTTGAGCACGTTCCACAATTGCGGCAGCTCATCCAGCTTGAAGCTGCGCAGAACCGACCCTATGGGAGTAAGGGCGCTGGCGCTGATTTCATGGGTGCCGCGCTGCGCTGTGCCCTGATGCATGGTGCGGAACTTGTTGCAGATGAATGTCTGTTCATTCCTGCCAACCCGCACCTGCCGGAACAAGACCGGGCCTCTTGACGTCAACACAACAAGAGGGGCGACAACCAGACAGATTGGCGCAAGTAGCACCAGGCCTGCACACGCGGCGGTAATGTCCAGTGTTCGTTTGAGTGGGGTCATGATGGATGAGGACCGGATCTCAGCCCAACGGTTGCATAATTTTCTGACTACATAGCATGAAAGCGGCCCTAGCGCGGAGCAGTTGTGCCCTTCAGGGGCAGGTGGCCTTTTGTCTTGAGGCGCTCGATCATAACTTTTGCAGCCACCCCGTTGCTTCCAGGTGACCAATGTGGGTCAAACCGGTATTTGTCGAGTTCGGGCATCCAGCCGAGAAAAGGGTCAAACCCCTCAAGGAAGGCCTTGAACCTCTGGACCAGCGGGCGGTCTCGGGGTAGCCGGAAGCTATTGGTGTGAAACATCACGTAACGTCCTCCCTTCGCACGAACAAACGCGTCCATTTCACGGATCCGGCCGATATGCGCCTCCAGCTTACTGGCGACGTACGGATACCGCTTGTCATCGAGCAACAGCAGGTTGAAGTCATACTTGCTCGTCAGGTGGGTTTCTTTTTTGCCCTCAATGAGCAGCCTGCGACGCTCAACTCTTGATTCAACCTCCAGCCCGCTTAGCGCGATATTGTAAAGGGTGGAGTGTTTTTGAAAAAAGCCGCGACCCTTCTTGATCCGGGCTTCGAATTCGGCGCGCCTCGCCTCGCTCAACGGTTCGCGATGGCCATCGGCAAGATTGATATTTTCAAAATTCTCGATCCTCTTGTTGGCGATCAGCGTATAGGCCGGAAAGGTGAAGTCGTCATTGAAGTCGGTGGTGTCATAGAGGTGGATCACCAGCGACGGGGCATGGGGCAGTCGCGTGATCAGCCGCTTGAGGCGCGCCAGCTGATGGCGTGTGCCCGTCCCGCTGATGCCGCATTTCAGCACCCGTGTGCCCGTCTTGCGCTCGAGATGGCTGGTCCATTTTGTCTCGAGGGGGGCATAGCCCCAGGTAAAACTGTCGCCAATCGCGAGTATGTAAGGCTCGTTTGGCTTCAGCTTTACGGGTGTATCAAAGCAACCGATTTCGTTCGTGAAAATATCATGAGATGGCCCGCGGAACCTGAAGGTTTGAGCAGTGACGTTTTTGTTCAGCGTGGTCCCGAGTTCTGCGTCGGTGCCATAATAACCAGGCGGATCCAGAACAGAGGGATGGCGTACCTCGTCGAACTGTGTCCATCGCAGCGCCACATCCATGATGAGCAGCACAAGCAGGATGAACGCGCCATTCCAGGCAACGATTTTGAGCCAGTCCCGCAAATCAATATCCTCTTCATGTCGTCTGGAAAAAACTGCGTGCTACCGGATTTCGGTGATCGATTGTATCAATTGATCAGGGCGAGATTTTGTGATGTTCATTCTTCATTATCGACGTATCCGGCCGATGGCACACGGCTAATGAGAAGGTTCAGTGGGTCGGAGACCGCCAGCCTATATCTTTCAATATAGGGAGAGGGTTTCGCCGAACTTTCCGGATTGCTGAACTGGTGCTTTTTGATTTTATTGATTTGATAGCCGAGGCTATCGGCCAGTTTGCGGATGATATTATTTATCATTTCAGGACCTGATGTCGTGGCACGTCGACCTTGCCGGACTTCCGGCGGGGTTTCATGGCATGGAGGAGCGCGTTCGCGCAATCAAAGACATGGGGGAACCGCGGGCAGGCCCTGCCGGTCTAAGGAGATTGAAGGCGTTGAGGCGATAGATCCGACCCGGCGTGACGGCCAGAGGGGTTGGCGCAGTTGCCCTCGCCGACACCCCCCACATCAGAAAACAAGCAATTCAATGAAAGCGTGCTACTGGCTTATGTTCGCAGCTGTTTTGCCGTCTTCGGCCCCCCGGCACGGTTTGCCCGTGGCATGGCAGACATAATAGTCCGAGCGCGGGAGTTTTTTGCATTTGATGCCCGGGCTCTGCGCGTTATGCCACATGCTGTACTGTTCGCCGTATTTCATGGCCATCTGGGTCCAAGCGCGGACTGCGCCGAGGCTCGCAACTGTGTTGAGCCTATGCGGCCGTCCAGACACGCCGACTTTCTTTTGGCACTCAGGTGCAGCTTCGCCCACCGGGGCAGCCTCACCAGGCTTGGCGCTTACGGTTTCCGCTGCTGTTGCGATTCTGGGTCCAACAAGCATGACCAGCAGGATTGCTGAATATAGGATTTTTGTAGATGACATTTCCGTTCTCCCTCGAATGGGCAGTGACCAAAACTCTCAGGCCCCCAAACTAATGGCATGAGGTTTAGAGATGTTTAAAGCGAGAGAGGCTGGGCATTAACCCAAAGGATCGGCCCTAATGGCAAAGCGTGTCTGATTTCTCAAGCTGGCGGAAAAAGGACAGGGTTGCCAGGGCGCGGTGGTCCGGACCGGCAAAGGTCGCGTTGGGCCGGCGCTCGCTTGCTTCACGCAGCAGCCATTTGGGGACCGGCTTGGCAAATTTCCACATCGCCGCAAACGACTGAATGCCAATTCTGCAGGTGTGCGGCGCATCGGTATCGAACAGATCAAATCCATCACGGCGTCCCGGCTCGCGGCGCATAGCGTCGCCAAGCCAGCACATATTCTGGCCGAGCATCATTTGCTCATGGGCCTCGAGAACGCCTGGCTGGTTGGCCCAGCGAACGAGATGGCCATGCTCACTTTTTTTGGAGAGCTCGGAGATCACGCTCCAGACGTCGCGGAGTTCCTTTTCCGGGTCGACATCTGCAAAGACCACCTGGACGGCTATTTTCCGGGTGAGGAGATCGTCGGCCATGGATGTCAGGGCCTGAATCACCGGTGAACTTGGCGAACGGGCGATAATGGTCACCTGCCGGGCCGTAAGGTCGGCGGGTTGCTCATCATCAAGCCATTGAAAATATTGTATGAAATACGACTCGTGCCGATTTAGGGAAAGTGTGTCGGCGTTATTATGGTGCTGCAGGTCTTGACTGTTGAATCGCATTTATTCGTATCTCCGGTTGCCCCCATGACCGGTCCTTCTACGCAAAACAAACGAACCGGTAACAACAGGAGTAACCGGGCAGGGTTAAAGAAGCCTTGCAATGTGTGCGAAATTGGGCGGTGCAAAAAAAAGTTCAGAATTTTGTCCACAGCACCGGGACAAGTGCGCGGCCACTGTCAGCAGGAAGGCACAATATCAAAGGCAATAGAGATGCGCTGATCGCTCGACTCGAATGGTTTGGTCCGGTGATAGAAGTATGAAGGGAACAGGACCACCAAGCCTTCATGCGGCTGGTAGGAGCGTACGACCGGCTCGGCAACGGCCTTGGGATATCTAAAAGGGTGTCCGAATTCAATCCAACCGTCCTGGACGTCCGCATCCGCGGCAATGATGTCCGGTATGTTTGAGTAATAGACACCACTCAGCCAGCCTGATGGGTGCACATGAGATGCCTGGTGTCCTTGTGAGCCAAGGACCGTGCCCCAGATGTTGATGTCCCATGTCCTGGGTTGCTGGGCGAGAAAGGGATGAGAGGCATCTATCGGATGGCTCTTCTGGTAGTCCCTTACCGCTTGATTTATCATCTTCAGGAGTAATGCGATCGGACCAAGGTTCTGGTCCTGGTTAAAGCGCGTTGTCTGGTGACCTTTGGTCGTCGATTTTCCGCTCGGCTCGAAAGTCAGGTTCGGATGTTTAAGGCAATGTGAGTTCAGGGCGCGGTTAAAATTTTCAAGGTCGGCAAAATCATCAGGTGGAGAAAAAGTTTTTGTTTCAACCAGCCTGTCGAAATCGACAAGCTCGGCTAACTCATCGAGTTTGCCGGACTCTAGGTAAGCGATAGCTTTGAACGACAGCATGGACGTATGCCCGCCGTGTTTTTGCAGTACCTTGTCGGCCGCTTCTATCGCCATGTCCCAATCACCTACATACAGGCAAACCCAAGAAAAATTACGCCAAACGGAGGGATCGCCTGGTTCGATTGCGAGTGCGCGCTTATAGGCCTTGAAGGCCTCCTCATGACGTTCCAGCTTCATGCAGGCTTCGGCATACTTGATGTGACTCACCGGTGAATTTGGAACGAGTGTGCGGAGCTGGTCGAACGAATTGGCGGCGGATTCAATATTCTGGGTTTGTTGCTGGACCATGCCGAGATTGAGCCAACCGTCCGCAAAATCAGGTGCGTTCTTGACCACTTTTTCAAGCGTCTTCTTTGCCGTGATCAGATCCCCCAGTTCGGCCAGGGAGATTGCGTAGTGATTGAGAACCTGGTGGTGGTCAGATGACTGTTCGAGAATTTTCTTGAAATTCTTGATCGCGCCCCTGTGGTCACCTTGCCTTTGCAGTTTGACAGCCTCGTCAAACATTGCCTGAAGAGGTGCCGATTGAGTTGTACCAGTCGGTTTTGGCGCCATGTCTTCGCCTCCCGGACGCTGTCGTTTTGTTTCCTGCAATTGAAGGCTCAATCTGAATGGCAATACTGCCAGTTTGGCCCATGTACGGCAATCAATGACCGCGCGTAAGAGGGAAGCGTTTTGCCTGCTTGTATACGTTAAGTCCGCCCGATGCCGAACTCGGTAAAGGGGATAAAGGCCAATTCGTCGCCCTCGTTCACCCCTGTCACATCTTCGCCGACCTCAATGAGACCATCGGCCTCGCACAGACCCGAGATCAGTCCCGAGCCGTCGCGCTCGAATTTTCCAACCGCTAACTTACCGTCTTTATCCTTCGTGAGAAAACCACGCCAGAACTCACGCCGCCCGGTCTTCTTTTTCGACACTGAAAAAGCGGACTTCAAGGGGTAGCGGGTGGGCTCGGTCCATGCGCCGCCGCCCAGGCGTACGAGGACCGGGTGCACATAGAGCAGGAAACACACAAACACGGCGACCGGGTTGCCGGGCAGGCCCATATGCACGCAGTCGCCAATTTGCCCGAAGGCCATCGGGCGTCCGGGTTTGACGGCGATCTGCCACATATTCAAAGAGCCGAGTGCATCCAGCGCCTCCACTACATGGTCCTCCTCGCCCCTGCTCGCGCCGCCCGATGTAATCACGACATTATACAGGGAGGCCGCATCCCTGAGACTGGCCTGCACCGCTTGCGGCTCGTCCGGTAACACGCCGAGGTCAATGCAGTTCGCGCCTGCTGCCTCGATCAGCCCGCGTAACATGGGCGCATTGGCGTCGTAGACCTGACCCGGGGCAAGTGTTTCGCCGGGACGGACAATCTCATCGCCAGTGGAAAACACACCGACCAAGGGTTTTTTGTAACAGGAAATAGTGGCCTTGCCGGCAGCGGCTGCGGATGCAGCGTCCTGGGGGCGCAGGCGGCAGCCCGCGGCCAGCATCACCGCTCCTTGCCGCACATCTTCCCCGGCGAGACGGCAGTTTGCGCCTTGCTTTAAACCCCCCGGGATTGTGACCCAGATATCGCCGTCGCGGGTCTGGGTATCGGTATCTTCCTGCATCACCACAGAGTCCATTCCATCAGGCATGGCAGCGCCGGTGAAAATACGCGCTGCGGATCCTTGCCCAATTGGGTCGCTCACAGTGTGTCCCGCTGCTGCCCGGGCACTCACTTTGAAAGTGCTGCCGCCACTCGCGTCATAGTCTGCGAAGGCGAAGGCATAGCCGTCGACGGCGGCATTGTCGTGAGCCGGGATATTGCGCGGCGCGATGATGTCTTCAGCCAATATGCGAGCAGGGGCTTCATCCACCGGTACCTGCTCTGCATCGACCACAGTCGCGAGGCCCTCGCGCAGGATTGCAATCGCCTCGGCGTGGGTCAGACGCTCTGAGTCATGCAAGAAACAGTCGTCGCGAAGCTTTCGGGTCATTGTTTGGCAAGACCGAGATTGGAAGCGATAAAGTCCGCGATGCCCTTGATGTCGTTTACATCGAACCCGGGCAAACCGCCCGTGTCCGTTTCGCCATCGCCGGCAATCGCCACGATTTGTGGATCGTCGACCGAGAGAGCCTCTTGCGTCAAGGAGCGGGTGCTTCTCGCTTCGATCTTGGGGTGGGGACCCCCCTTGTATCCCTCGATCAGCACCAGGTCGCAGGGCCCGATATGGGAGAGGATTTCCTCAAAATCCGGTTTCTTCTCGTCGCGCAATTCGTGCATCAGCGCCCAGCGCTTGGGCGACACCAGAGCCACTTGCCGCGCGCCTGCCTCGCGGAACTTGTAGGAATCGCGCCCGGGATGGTCGACATCAAAACTGTGATGGGCGTGCTTGATGGCAGAGACCACATAACCGCGCTTGGAAAATTCTTCCAGCAGCCGCTCCATGAGCGTGGTCTTGCCGGAGTTTTTCCATCCGATAATACCGAAAACAGGAAGGGTCATGAGGTTGCCATCTCCGCGAGGACGGTTTCGGCATGGGCCATATCATCCGGTTTATTGGCGTTGAAAAAGGGATCAATAGATACGCTCCCGATTTGCACATCGGTGAACGGGGCGGTCACTGTTATATGCCGGTCGGTCCAATCGAGTACCTTGCGGGTGCCGCCCTCAAGTGCCGAATGGAGATCATCGGCCAGCGCTGTCGGCCACAGGCCGAAAACAGGATGCATGCGCTCATTCGATGAGGCGAGTGCTATGGCGGGGTACTGGCCCTTTGTGGCGCTAAGCAATGTCTCAACGAGATTTTCCGGAAAGAACGGTGTGTCGGTTGCCGCCGTCGCAATCCAGCGGGCCTCTGGCGCATATTCTCGCGCCCATGTGAACCCGGCCAGCACCCCGGCCAGGGGTCCGGCAAAGTCTTCCACCGGATCGGCGATGGTCGGCAGGTGAAATTTGGAAAAGCGTTCCAGGTCGCCATTGGCATTCAGGACCAGGTCGCTTGTTTGCGGTTTCAGCCGCTCGATGACGCGGGCGAGGAGTGGCTTGCCGGCAAGCTCCAGCAGGCACTTGTCGCCGCCGCCCATACGCCGCGACTGGCCACCGGCCAGCAACACGCCAATAACGGGGTCTGCACGATCAGCCATGGTGGCGCCTCATACGGCTTCCTCTGCCCGGCTTGATTTGCGTGCATGTTTAGTAGGTTCGTCTTCAATCTTTGAAAGGTCTGCGTCGTAGATGACTCGCTCTTCGCCCGCCAGTACCACGAAGCGCTTGCCGCGCATGCGCCCGATAAGCGTGAGCCCGGCCTGCTTCGCCAGGTCAACACCCCAAGCGGTGAAGCCCGAGCGCGACAGCAATACAGGTATACCCATCTTGACGGTCTTGATGACCATCTCCGAGGTCAACCTTCCGGTTGTATAAAAGCTCTTGTCGTCAGCAGGGATGTTGTTCAGCAGCATGTAACCGGCAATCTTGTCGACCGCGTTATGCCGGCCCACATCTTCGACGTAGATCAGTGCTTTGTCCTCCTTGCACAGGACGCAGCCATGGATCGCTCCGGCCTTGAGATAAAGCGATGGTGCTGTGTTGATCTTCTTTTGCAACGCGTAAAGCCAGGATGTGTGAACGCGGGCGTCCTTGTTGAGATTGGCGTCCTCGAATTCTTCCATAAGATCGCCAAATACGGTGCCTTGCGCACATCCTGAAGTCTGCACCTTCTTTTTGAGCTTTTCCTCGTAATCGGTTTCGCGTTCCGTGCGCACTACCACCACATCAAGATCATCGTCATGTTCGATTCCCGTGATGACATCATCAGCTCGCAGCATGTTCTGGTTGAACAGGTAACCCACTGCCAGCAAGTCAGGATGGTCACCGATCGTCATCATGGTGACGATCTCCTGGGCATTGAGAAACAGGGTCAGTGGCCGTTCTGTCACGACGGAGGTTTCTATTTCCTCTCCATCCTGATCGCGGCCGCGAACCGGGGTTGAGAGCGCCGGATCATCCGGGCTGGGCTGGACGGTAAATTCCTTCAACTCAAATGGCTCCATTGCGAATGGCATGATCTTGAGGCTTCAGGTGTGAAACTAGAACTTGTGTCAGCTCACGCGCAAGCACCAGTGCGGCTATGCCGCAGACTCGCAGTCTAATTGTTGAACTGTGATAAACTGTGCTAAATGCCGCGACCAAACCAATTCCAACAAGGCGCAGGGACGTAAACACTTATGGCGAAAAAAGCCACGAAAACACCGGCTAAAAAGAAGTCTGCCGCAAAGAAAGCCCCGGTCAAGGGCGTGACCAAGAAGCAGGTTCTTGCCGAACTCGAGCGCGTAAAGGGACCTGACCTGGCCGACAATATCGTCGCGCTCGGGCTCGTTTCAGAGGTCGTCATTCACAAGGACAAGGTCTATTTCGCCATTTCCGTCGACCCGGCGCGTGCGGGTGAACTCGACCCGCTTCGCCAGGCAGCGGAAAAAGTTGTTATGGAAATGTCCGGCGTTTCTTCCGCGACCGTCACCTTGACGGCAGATCGCGAGGCGGGTGCTGCGCCAGCACCGCAGTCTCCGGCTCAGCATGCTTCACCTGCCTCAGCCGCAATGCGCGGCCCCGGTGCTCCACCCCCACCCATGGGCGGTGGGATGGGCGCTCCCGGCGCGGGGGCTGAGCCTAAAGTTGCCGGTGTCCCCGGTGTCAAACACATTATCGCAGTGGCGTCCGGCAAAGGTGGTGTCGGCAAATCGACAACGTCAGTCAACATGGCACTCGCATTCCAGGCGAATGGTTTGAAGGTCGGTGTGCTGGACGCGGATATTTACGGACCTTCCATGCCGCGGCTTCTTGGTATCACGGGCAGGCCGCAGCCCGTATCGGGCAATATCCTGAAACCCATGGAAGGTTATGGGCTGAAGGTCATGTCCATGGGTTTCCTCGTGGAAGAAGACACGCCAATGATCTGGCGTGGACCGATGGTCATGTCGGCCATCACGCAAATGCTGAAAGAGGTCGCCTGGGGCGAACTTGATCTGCTGGTAGTAGATATGCCCCCTGGTACGGGTGACGCCCAACTCACCATGGCGCAGCAGGTACCGCTTGCAGGTGCGGTGATTGTTTCCACGCCGCAAGACCTGGCTCTCATCGATGCACGCAAGGGACTGAACATGTTCCGCAAGGTTGATGTTCCAGTTCTGGGGATTGTCGAGAATATGAGCTTTTTCCTGTGTCCCAGTTGCGGGACGCGGTCTGACATCTTCGGACATGGCGGGGCGCGCAATGAGGCTGAAAAACTTGGCGTGCCATTCCTTGGCGAGGTTCCGCTTCATATGGACATTCGCGAAAAGTCTGACAGCGGCCAGCCTGTCGTGATTTCACAGCCTGATAGCGAACATGCCGGTATTTACCGAAGTATCGCGGAGAAGGCATGGGCAGGTATCGAACAGGAAGAATCCGCTCGAGCCGTGCCCGAAATTGTTATCGAAAGCTAAGTCCGGTCCTGGAAAAACCTGTGTGGCAATAGGTATTGGAAAATATTTCCATATTAACCGTCGCCATGGGGTCAGGCCGCAGAAACGGCTTTACGGTTTCCAGCCGGCTTCAACGGGCTGATTTTCAGCGCTTTGCCGATCCGCTTCCTGCATGATGATGCATCAACTGGGCGGCCATAGAGATAGCCCTGAATCTGTTCGCAACCCAATCCCTTCAGGATGCGATTTTGTTCGGCCGTTTCTACACCCTCCGCGGTGATGATAACGCCAAGCGAGTGGCCCATGGCGATGATGCATTTGACAATACCAAGAATGGCGGTGTCCTTGGTCATTGATTGTACAAATGACTTATCGATCTTGATCTTGTTGAACGGGAAGCAGGAAATGTAGCTCAAGCTCGAATATCCGGTGCCGAAATCATCCATGGCGATCGATACACCAAGATCACGCAGTCCATGCAGAGTCTCAGCCACCTTGCCCGTGGAACTGATGAGCAGGCTTTCGGTGATCTCTACTTCCAGCCGTTCCGGCTCAAGACCCGATATTTCCAGCGCGTCTTTCACAAGTTCGACAATGTTGCCGCGCTTGAATTGCACTGGAGACAGGTTCACAGACACCTTCAGTGGCTTGGCCCAGGATGCCGCGTCCTTGCAGGCTTGCCACAGGACCCATTCACCGATGGGTATGATCAATTCGGTCTCTTCTGCCAGCGGAATGAAGAAACCTGGTGAGACCCTGCCATCCCGGGGATGGTTCCAGCGGATCAAGGCTTCATAACCGCAAATCTGTTGTGACTTTAGATCGACCAACGGCTGGTAGTTCAGTTCGAACTGGTCGGAGTCGATGGCGCGGCGAAGATCAGCCTCGCAATCGCGCCGCCGGATAAAGGCGGTATCCATGTCTTGTTCAAAGAATTTGAAGGCATTGCCGCCATCCGATTTCACGCGGCCGAGCGCCAGATTGGCATGGCGCATCAGGATGGTTGCCTCGCCAGCGCGATCCGGTGCCATTGCACAGCCGATGGAGACGGTACAGGAAACCTGCTCGCCATTTATCCAGAAAGGTGCTGAAAGGGCTTCCTTCAATGTAGCTATGAAAGTGACTGCATGGTCCTTGCTCTTGACACCGGAGAGAGTCATCGCGAACTGGTCCGAGCCGATGCGCGCGGCATAGTCACCGTCATGAATATTGGATTTCAGAGATTCCGTCATGTAGCGAAGAACACTGTCGCCGGCGCTATGACCCAGCGCATCATTGATCTGCTTGAAGCGATCAATATCGATGATGACGACGAAGAGTTTTCCGGATCTTTTCTTGTTTTGCGTCAGAGTGGCATGCAGATGCTCATTAAACGATTTGCGGTTCGCAAGTCCCGTCATCTCGTCATGGCCAGACAGATAGCTTACGCGCTCTTGCGTCTTGACGTGCTCTTTTGTGCGGACAAGCATCAGGAGTGATGGAATGCCGACACCGATAAGTAGCAACAGGCCCGTAATGCCCGCAATGATCTTGAAGGATTTTGTCAGGTATTCGGTCTGCTCGGCCTGATCCACGAATGCGATGATCGTCCCGAGATGGCTGTCATTCGCGTAAAATGGCATTGCAACAGAGGCATAGTTCTGTGTCTGCGTGTTTTCCTCAAGCGTGTGCAATTGAGCGGTTTGCTGCCCCAGAGATCGTCGGTGACGTGTTACGGGAGAATTCAGCAGGTTGGTAATTGATTCGCCCGGGTACCAGTCAGAAAGCCCGGCAGAGTGGAATAGCTTTCCATTTTTATCAAACACATCAAACGCGAATACGCGCGACGTCGAGCTGCTTTGTTTCAGATAAAACGTGTGATTGAAGAAGGTGTGATGGGCAGCTTCAGGGTTGAGGTCCAAACTGTTGGTCAGTTTGCTGGCCCAGCGTTTCACCTCGGCATGACCGTCATGCATGAGTTGGTTTTCTTTGACGGAGGCTGCCGACATGACGCCGAGGCCGAGCACACATATGCCCAGCATGACAAGACCCATCATGGTCATGAGGTCGCGTTTTAGCGATATTATTTTGGACATTCTTGTCCGCCCCCACTGCGCTATCACAGTGAGGAAAGAATAGTAGAGGCGGGTAAATATCCGCGTAACAAGCTTGCTTAACGGAAGATTGAAAACGTGGGATATTTAGTGGTCTTGAGGTGCGTCAGTGCGCGTTTTCCGGCGTAAATATTTGCTCAAGTGCCTGTGCTGCGGATCAACCGCCGGTAACGGACATATGCCGGGATACCGCGGGTCGGCTCGTGCCGCGCTCAATGATGAAATCATGCCCCTTGGGCTTGCGTGAAATGGCCTCGTCGATGGCGCTCGACAACAGCTCATCGCTGTTCGAGGCGCGAAGCGGGGCGCGCAAATCAGCAGCATCGTCCTGGCCCAGGCACATGTAAAGCGTGCCGGTACAAGTCACCCTGACGCGATTGCAGGACTCGCAGAAATTGTGTGTCAGCGGTGTAATAAAACCCACTTTCCCGCCGGTTTCCTTGATTTCGTCGTAACGTGCCGGTCCGCCGGTTTTGTAAGGAATATCCTTCAGGGTCCACGTGTCCATAAGCCGTGCTCGCACTACGGATAGAGGCAGGTACTGGTCAGTGCGGTCCTCGTCGATATCACCCATCGGCATGGCCTCGATGAGTGTCAGATCCATACCCAGGCCGTGTGCCCAACGGATCATGTCGTCATATTCATGCTCGTTGACGTCTTTCAGCGCGACCGCGTTGATCTTGACGTGCAGGCCGGCCTCGAGCGCCGCGTCGATACCTGCCATCACCTGGTCGTAGTTGCCCCAGCGGGTAATTTCCTTGAATTTTTCCGGAATGAGCGTGTCCAGGGACACGTTGACGCGTTTCACACCACATGCAGCCAGCTGTTTGGCAAAGCGGGGCAGCTGACTGCCATTGGTTGTCAGGGTAAGTTCGTCCAGCGCGCCCGCATCCAGGTGACGCGAAAGAGCCTCAAATAACCACATGATGTTCTTGCGGACCAGGGGTTCGCCGCCTGTGATGCGGAGTTTTCGTACACCCTTGGCCACGAACGCGGTGCACAACCGGTCCAGCTCCTCGAGTGTGAGAAGATCTTTCTTTGGCAGAAATGTCATGTTTTCCGCCATGCAGTAGACGCAGCGGAAATCACATCTGTCCGTCACGGAAACACGCAGGTAGCTGACGTGACGACCGAAGGGGTCTACCAGCTGCGGAGATTCGGCATCCATGGGTCCGGAAAATGTCATTACGCGCAACCTTTTAGCATGTCAGCTTTGCGAGAATTTCCATCGCCGATTCTGAATCTTGTATCGGCTCACAACAGCTGAAATTCATGTGTGCTGACGATTTCATCTACCTTAGCAGTGCACGGCTAGCGATCAAGCCCGTATCATGGCCTGCAATATCCCCTCGAAACCATACTGAGTGTTCTTTTCAAACGCGCTTCTTAGGCTCTATTTTGAAATGAAATAAGTTTTTGAATTATAACGATTAAGATGTATTCGCAAGGTTAGATTCCTGAGCTTGACCAAGCACATTCCTGTCAAGCCATTGCTACTTTCGCATATAATAGTTTCTCCCTACGCAAATAGGTTATACATTGCCTTCAATGACCACGGCTTGCACACTGTGGACGAGTGCGAATTTATATCGCACCCAAGGGAGGAAATTGAAAGCGCATGCCCGTAGAAGAGGCAACGCGAGTGATGGCTGACACACCAGCTCATGACCTCGCACAAGAAGATGTGCTGCGCGCGCAGATGTACCGCTTCTTAGCGCGTCTTCTGGCGACAGCGCCCGATGGCGCTTTGCTGAAGTCTGTTGCCACGATGGAAGGCGATGAGACTGAGCTGGGCAAAGCCATGTTATCGCTGGCAAAACTGGCGTCAAAAATGGACCTTGCCAAGGCGGAGGAGGAATATCATGACCTCTTCATAGGCGTGGCCCGCGGCGAATTGCTCCCCTACGGTTCTTACTACCTCACCGGATTTCTTCACGAGAAGCCTCTGGCCAAGTTGCGCAATGACATGTCCCGGCTCGGCATCGCCCGCGATGACGAGCACAAGGAGCCAGAGGATCATATTGCAGCACTCATGGACATGATGGCCGGACTGATCACTGGCGAGTTTGGCGATCCAGCGCCGCTCGAACGTCAGAAAGCATTTTTCGAAGCCCATATTTCCAGTTGGGCAAGTCATTTCTTCGCGGACCTGGAAGGCGCGAAGACATCAGTTCTCTACGCAGCGGTAGGAACCATCGGCCGGAGCTTCATGGAAATTGAAGCAACGGCATTTTCGATGTCC
>JAJFHQ010000087.1 GCA_021775525.1 Hyphomicrobiales bacterium | reverse complement strand
AAGAAGATAAAACAGTCGTAGATTTTAGGATTTGAGTTCATGTCAACCAGACGCGATCGATGAGGGAACAACGCTAGGCGTCCCGCATGAACACCCCATCAATTTGCAATTGCCTGACCAGCTTCTTGGAGTAACCCACATCAACCAGCAGGTGAGGCTGAAATCCCTTTTTGTGAAGATAGGTCAGGATGTCGAGATACAGGCTTTCACCCTCATAGAGCGGCAAGAGTGACATTTCAATTTTTACGCCCGCCAAGCTTTTCATGATCCCTTCCGCCCCCTTGAGAACCGCCATGTCATGACCCTGCGCATCGATTTTCAAAAACACTTTCCCGAGCGACCCGATGTCCTTTTTCATCACCGCATCGAGCCTGTAAATGGGCACAGTCTCATGGGATGATGCCCTGACCTTGGGCAGCGCCTGGATCATAACCTCGGTGGGAGTTCTGACACTACTTAACGAGGAGCCTTCCGAGACCAGCAATTCAATTGTGCCCTCCTTGTCTCCCAGCGCGCAGCGCTCAGCTATCTGCCAGTTCGGGTCGGACACGCTCTTGGCCACCAGGTCCGCATGGCAGTCTCCGATCGGTTCATAGGAAATGATGTGTCCCTCAAAGCCGAATGCTCTCAACTCTGCCGCGGTCTGACCAGTATTGGCCCCGACATCGATGACGGTGTCGATTCGGTTCTGTTCAAGGATCGCGACGAACCTGCTGGCCGCGGTTTCGCGTTTCAGCCTTTTGAAATTCCTGTTCCGTGAAAACAGTTTTTTAAACAGCGCCATGGACAGCCTTTATTTCAACCTTTGCAACGCTATACGGCTTGCGGCGGGGAAAGCCTGCCTTTCCCGGCGCTTTTACCGTGTCCTTATAATGCGCGAATGCGCCATGCGCATCATGTGATTTGCCGCAGCCCGGTGAGACGGGTGTGTGAGATGAGGTCCGTCAGCGCCTTCTACCCGGCGAGCCGGGCCAGCATGGCGCGCACGGCTTTGATCTGGGGGGCGTCTTTGGTGAGAAATTTCTTTCCCGTATACCCCCACCAGTCCCAGCAACCTTGAGGATTGGCCGCACTCTTTGAGATTTGAGGATACAAGACGATCAACCGGTTTGTGTCGGCCCACTTATTAAATCCTGATCCCGTAATGAAGGCATCGTCCACGGCCTCGCGCGACTGTCCGCAACCGTGAAAGACGATATGCACACGGCAGCCTTTCCTCTCCACGCAACTGACGGGGATATAGACCACACCGAGCGTATCGAGACCGGTGGAAGAACTGCCCGTAAATTCCTCCTGGTTGAACTTCGCTGGAGCGTCCTTCAAGGACGTGCGCGGCGGCTTCAGGGGACCATATATGTGTTTCACGATGGCGCCTGCCTGGTCGTAATCGCAATCATTGAGGAACGGCGCACGGCTTTTATCGCATGTGCCTCCACCCTCCTCGGTCACGAAGCCATGACCAGAGTTAAAGCGATCCACCAGTTGTATGTTTGATTTTTTAACACCGAGCGCTTCGTACAACTCGCCCGCCTTGCGCACCAGCGAGGGGGGCACGGTGCGGTCCGCCTTGCCGGTGAAGAGATAAACCCGGTCGTCCCTCAAGCCATCGAGCTTGTCGATCACCCCGCTACCCGCCCGGTCTCTCGCGCGCCCGGCAAGACGCTTGATATTGGGCACGCCAAGCGAAGCCATTGCGGTGCCCGTGCAGCCGTTGACTGCGCGATTGAGATTTTGTGCCAGTGCCATGGACCACAACGGGGTCATACGCCCGAATACGCTTTCCGCGCAGCCATATGGCCCACTGGCTACAATCCCTGCGCCAATGATGATGGAAGAGTGGGCAAACTGGAATTGCCCCGCCATGTAAGCGCCGGATGACAAGCCTGTAACTGATGTCTGCGAGATATTTGCGCCAACTGCCGGGAGGGCCGGCGGCTCCTCGCACGCCACAAGACCACCAAGCATGAGACCAAAGAGACCCGTGCGTAAGACTGAATTAAGGGTTCGAGAGAAAATGCAGGGAGAACAACTCATCCGCATCGCTCCAGACCTGATCGGTCTCCCAGCCCGCCTCGCGCGCGAGTTCACGGAATTGCGGCAGGGTGTATTTGTGCGAATTCTCAACATGAATGTGGTCGCCCACGTCGAATGAAAATTGGCGTCCCATAATTTCCGCATCCTGATCACACAGTGACTCGATGTAGATTTCGATGCGGCCGACACGGTCATTATAGATGACCTTGTGCGCAAAGCATTCCACATCAAGATTGCCTGCGAGCTCCCGGTTGATCCGGTGGATGAGATTGAGGGTGAAATCCGCCGTCACCCCTGCCGCATCATCATAGGCGGGAAGCAGAATATCGAGATCCTTTTGCAGATCTGCGCCGATCAGAAGGCTGCTTCCCTTGCCCAGCAGACGTCCCGCGCTTGCCAGGAAGTCCGCGGCCGCATCCATCTCGAAATTACCAATTGTAGATCCCGGGAAAAAACCGAGCCTGGGTGCATCCCCGATTTCTTGCGGCAGCTCGATACCCTGACTGAAGTCAGCATGAACAGGGTAGATCGGGATATCTGGAAATTCCTGCTCCAACCGCGCGGCGGCCTCATGGAGTACAGCATCATCAATGTCGATCGGCACATAGGCGGTGGCCGATTTCATATGCTCCAGCAGGATATGCGTCTTGCGGCTGGAACCGGAACCGAACTCCACGACGGCACAACTCTTGCCCGCCCGTTTTGCGATTTCGTTTCCATGCGCACCAAGTAAACCAATTTCCGTACGGGTCGGGTAATACTCATCCAGCCTGGTGATATCCTCGAACAGCTCAGAGCCGCGTGCGTCATAGAGAAACCGGCAGGGGATGTTCTTCGCCTTGCACGAGAGGCCTGTCAGGACGGCATCTGCAAAGTCGGTAACGAAGGTTTCAGAGTCTGTTGCATCCGCACTGAGCGTCATAGGTCCTCTGCAAGACGCAGGCCCATAAACTGCCAGCGCTGATGGGGATAGAAAAAATTCCGGTATGTCGCGCGCGAATGTCCCCCAGGCGTCACGCAGGACGCCCCCTTCAGGACAAACTGCCCGCTCATGAACTTGCCGTTATATTCACCGACCGCACCTTTCGGAGGACGGTATCCCGGGTATGGACTGTAGTGGCTCTGGGTCCATTCCCAGACGTCGCCGAACATTTGCTGCAGGTTGCCGTCAGCTTTCCCGGCAGGCGAAGGACGCAAGGCGTTGCTGCCAAGCGTACGGCCCTCTTCTCCAAGTCCCTGAGATGCCCTCTCCCACTCAAATTCCGTTGGCAAGCGCATGCCGGCCCAGCGTGCAAATGCGTCGGCCTCGAAGTAACTCACATGTGCCACCGGCGCGGCTGGATCGATAGGGCGAATGCCTGAGAGTGTCATCTGCCGCCATTCGCCGTCATGGTCTTCCCAGTACAGCGGTGCGCGCCAGCCTTCTTTCTGCACCGCCGTCCAGCCGTCTGCCAGCCAGTGTTCGTGGCGCTCATAGCCGCCATCGGTCATGAATTCGAGCCAATCACCCTTTGAGACGCAGCGGTCCGCAAGCGAGAAGGGCCGAAGCAGAACCTCGTGCCGCGGACCTTCATTGTCATATGAAAAACCCTGACCTTCATGACCCACTTCAACGATGCCGCCATCAAATGAAATGTAAGCAGGGGCATGAGACTTAGCAGCGGCTGATATGGCCACCTGCTTGTAGGCTGGCTTCAGGGGCTGGCTCGCAAACAGCGAGAGGATATCTGTGAGAAGTAATTCCTGATGCTGCTGCTCGTGATTGATGCCGAGTTCGATGATGTCGAGCACCGTTTCGTCGTCGCTCCCTTGCTCGAACAGCCGCTCCAGCGCTTCGTCCACGTAGGCGCGGTAGGCACGCACCTCGTCCGCACCCGGCCGGGTCAGGAGTCCGCGAAAATGTCTGGGATGCCGCTCACCCTTCCCCTCGTAATAGGAGTTGAAACAGTAGAGGAAATCCTCGTTGAACAGCTTGTAGCTATCCTCAAATTGCGTGAGCAGAAATGCCTCGAAGAACCATGTGGTGTGTGCCAGGTGCCACTTGGCCGGGCTGGCATCTTCCATGGCCTGGACCACCTGATCTTCATCGCTCAGGGGTTTGGCAAGAGCCAGTGAGCATTTGCGTGTGGCAAAAAGGCGCTCGGACAAATCGGCCGCACGACCTTTCTTGACGGATCTTTTGGGTGAGGCCGGGGTTAGTTCCACGGACATGATTTCCTCCAGATTCGAATCGGCACCTTATTCGACGGTGCAGGAATTGGCCAGTCGCGGCCATGTTACTCGACTCTACATTGCTGCACTTTACGTCATGAAGATGACGATTAAGGGATGCAATGAATTGCACCTCGCGGGTTAAAAAGCCCCAGAATCCTTATCAATACTGAAACAGGTCAAGATGTTATTTCGGTGAGCGTTTCGCCAAAATGCGCTGGAGCGTGCGGCGGTGCATGTTCAGCCGGCGCGCTGTTTCCGAAACGTTGCGATTGCACAGCTCGTAAACGCGCTGGATATGTTCCCAGCGCACCCGGTCTGCAGACATGGGGTTTTCCGGCGGTTTTGCCTTGGCATCGGGTGGGGCCATCAGCGCCTGGTAGACGTCATCTGCGTCAGCCGGCTTGGCCAGATAGTCGATGGCACCCATTTTGACCGCCATAACCGCAGTGGCGATATTCCCGTAACCGGTCAGTACAACCGCGCGCGTCTCCGGGTGCACCTCTTTCAGAACGGCAATCACGTCGAGCCCGTTGCCGTCCTCCAGGCGCATGTCCACCACCGCGTAATCCGGTGGCTTCTTGCTTATATGGGCAAGACCTTCACTCACACTCTCGGCCATCTCCACCACAAAACCACGCGACTCCATCGCTCTCCCGATGCGCTGGAGAAATGGGCGATCATCATCAACGATCAGCAACCTGGGTTCATTGCCCTTGGTGCCTTGAGTATCCTGCGTTTCCTGCGGGTCCTGAGTATCCATGGTTTTCTATCCGCCTGTTTACTGGCCGGGGGGAAGTGTAACGCTCTCACCGCTGTTCGACTAGGGCGTCATATAGCTGGAACAGCTCATTCATGCCAGTACAGGTTCTGTTCCTTTTTCGATCTCGTCGCGCGGCCAGACTATGACCACTACCGCTCCATGATCAGGGGCTTCCATGTTGGTGAATTGGAGGTTTGCACCTGATCGCTCAAGCAACGTCTTGGCAATGAAGAATCCCAGTCCCAATCCATGACCCTCGCCATTCTGCTCACCACTGCTCTCTCCGCTGGCGGAACGGGTTGTGACATATGGCTCACCCAGCCGGTCTCGAATGGGAGGAGCGATGCCCGGGCCATCGTCCGAGATCCGGATGGTCACGGTATCTCCATCCCATTCAGCCCGGATGCTGACGCGGGTCTCTGCAAAATCGGTTGCGTTTTCAATCAGGTTCCCAAGACCATAGAGCATACCCGGATTGCGCATGCCGACGGGTTCTTTTGCCCCTTCACGATCGGCTCCCTCCGCCGGGCCGCCCTCGATATCTATGTCGATGTCGTATACGCGGTGCGGAGCAGCGGCCTCCTCCAGCAGATGGCTGATGGGCATTCGAGAAAAGACAGCATCGGGTTCATCCTGTCCGGCGGAGAGTTTTGCCAGTATCTCCCGGCACCTTACTGCCTGTGACCTGAGCAGTGCCAGATCTTCTGAGTGCGGGCCGTCAGCTGGCAGTTCACGCTGCAGCTCGGTGGCGACGACCGCTATGGTGGACAATGGTGTTCCCAATTCGTGGGCGGCCGCTGCCGCCAGCCCATCAAGGGCCGACATGTTCTGCTCACGTAGCAACACAGCCTCGGTCGCGGCGAGCGCATCGGACATTTGTCTCGCTTCCTTGGCAATTCTCTGGGCATACAGCGCAAAGAATATGGCGCCAGACACCAATGCTGCCCAAACGCCTGAGACGTAAGTGTATGGGAGATTGAGCGTTTCTCCGGGATACCAGGGAAGCGGCTGATGCAACACGGTCAGCGCGGTTATGCTGACTATGACGAGAAGACCAAGGAGTAATGTGTGCGACAAAGGCTGTTTTGAGGCCGACACCGTGACGGGCGCCACGATCAGAAATGCAAATGGATTCTGCAAACCACCGGTCAGATAAAGCAGGATAGCCAGTTGCAGTATATCATAGGCGAGCATCGCCGTGGCCAGGTCGCTTCTAAGCCATAGCCGGCCTTCATACCGGATACGAAGATATATATTCAACCAAGCAGACAATGAAATCACGGCGGCGCACAAGCCTATCGGTAATTCGAACCCGAAACCGAAATGGACTGCCGCTACGGTGACTGCCTGTCCCACCACGGCAATCCAGCGCAACCGGACGATCGTCCTGAGTCGCAGCCTGCTGGTATTCTCATCCGATGTCTTGGACTGAACGGGGGGCATAAAGGCTTTCACCCAGGTTTATCACTGCAGGCGCTTACGGCCGCGCTACCCTATCAAGCCATTCGACATTGCGAAATGCCTCGGGGGATGGATTCATAAGCATGACGCGCAAGCTGGCACGCGCTTAGGACAATTCGCCGCTCTCACAGTTGCGCGAGGCGGGTTGACGCGAGCACACAACTTCGCCCCCATAGGCGCTGATGACTCCAAACTGTCAGAAACATGGGAACCCGTACGAAATGAAGAAACGCCTGACCATCCTGATCATGCTTGGTTTTTTGGCTGGCGGCGTGTCCGCGCTTGGCCTTTACATGCTGCAAAACACCAACAGCGGCCCAAAGCAGGTTTCTTCGGGCAAGGCGCTCATTGGCGGGCCGTTCACGCTCACTGAGCATACCGGGCGTCGCGTCACGGAAGCGGATTTCAAGGGTCG
Organism: Hyphomicrobiales bacterium; assembly: GCA_021775525.1. Lineage (GTDB taxonomy): Bacteria > Pseudomonadota > Alphaproteobacteria > Rhizobiales > Methyloligellaceae > UBA2767. Next base: position 43,538 of record JAJFHQ010000087.1, on the reverse strand, counting down.
TTTCACGCTTGTCTATTTCGGCTACACCTTCTGCCCGGACGTCTGTCCCGCCGAGTTGCAGGTCATTTCCGCAGCACTTGATGAACTGGGCAAAGAGGCTGAAAAAGTCACACCGGTTTTCATCACCATTGACCCTCAACGCGATACCGTTGAGCAGATGAAGGAATATGTCGGCAATTTTCATAAAAGCCTTGTGGGCCTGACGGGAAGCCTTGAGGAAGTTCGCGCCGTGGCCAAGGCATACCGCATCTACTACGCCCGCTCGAAGGATGATTCGTCCACTGACTATTTGATGGATCATTCCAGCATCGTCTATCTCATGAGCCCTGAAGGCGAGTATCTCGCCCATTTCGCTTATGGTACCGGGGTGGAGAAAATGGCCAAAGGCATCGCCAAACACCTCTAGGGCAGCTTTTTTCTTATTCGGATAAACACTTTAATATCCACGGTTTTTTCGAAATCTCCCGATATCCCGAGTTGCACTTAGCAACTGCATCATATATATATTGCACTGCAACATAATTTCAGGAGTTGCCTGTGCCTCTCTATCAAGCCTTTGAACTGAATCATGCCATTCTGGCGCCGTTCCGCGCCATCTCGGATATGACCAAACTGGCGCTGAGCAATCCGCTTAATCCGATGACCCACACACCGCTTGGAAAGTCTATTGCGGCGGCTTGCGAGATCTTTGAACGCACCACTCGCAGATACGGCAAGCCCTCCTTCGGCATCAAGGAAGTCGAGATCGAGGGGCAGGCCATTCCTGTGAGTGAAGAGGTTGTCTGGCGCAAACCATTTTGTGAGATACGCCACTTCAAGCGTGACTTCCCCCAAGTCCAGAAGGAAAACAAATCAAAGGTTCTGATTGTCGCGCCGATGTCCGGTCACTATGCCACCCTCTTGCGCGGGACCGTCCAGACCATGCTGGAAAGACATGACGTCTACATCACAGATTGGGTAGACGCACGCAGCGTTCCGGTGATCAAGGGTACATTCGATCTCGACGACTTTATCGACTACCTGATCAGCATGTTTCATTTCTTCGGAGGTGATGTGCATGTCATGGCGGTGTGCCAGCCTTCCGTGCCGGTTCTGGCAGCCGTGTCCTTGATGGAAGCATCAAATGATCGGGCAACACCGCACTCCATGACTTTGATGGGCGGACCCCTGGATACGAGGGTCAACCCGACCGAGGTCAACAAGATGGCTGAACAACACTCCATCGAGTGGTTCAGGAGTAACGTCATCATGCAGGTGCCATGGCCACATCCCGGCGTGGCGCGGGCGGTCTATCCAGGATTCCTCCAGCTCACCGGGTTCATGACGATGAATCTTGACCGGCATATGGACGCCCACAAGGAGCTGTTCCGTCACCTTATTGAGGGTGATGGAGATTCAGCAGACAAGCACCGTGACTTCTACGATGAGTACCTTGCGGTGATGGACCTTGATGCTGCGTTTTATTTGCAAACCGTCGATACGGTTTTCATCCGACATGCGTTGCCCAAGGGTGAGATGACTCATCGGGGCATACCGGTCGACCCTTCGAAAATCAAGCGCACGGCATTGATGACGGTTGAAGGCGAAAAAGACGATATTTCCGGCGTCGGCCAAACTGAGGCCGCGCATACAATGTGTTCCTCTTTGCCCGAATCCTCCCGTGTCCACTATCTGCAAAAGGGTGTTGGACATTACGGCGTCTTCAACGGATCTCGCTTTCGTTCCGAAATAGCACCGCGCATATCAGAATTCATGGCCACCCAAACCCGCAAGCTCAATGTGGTGAAACGTGCCGTACGGGCTGTGAAGAAGCCTTCGAGGAAAAAGACAAGGGAATTGGCCTAACTGCCGCTCACTTTGATAGGCTGGTAGCTGTCATTGATTCGAGCCCGGTGCCCCCTTGATGTTTTCACGCAGAAAGCCTGAAACCTTCCAAATGAAAACGGCAGGTCTTGATGCGCCGGTGCTGGTTCGGCGTAATCCGCGCGCGCGCCGCATATCCCTGACCGTGAACGAGGCGAAACGCGGTGCGGTTCTGACCGTGCCGGGACACGCCAGCCTCGAGGAAGCCGGGAGCTTTCTCACCAAGCATTTCGACTGGCTACAAAAACGCCTTGCGGCGCTACCCAGTCCGATCCCGTTTGCCGATGGCGTGATGTTGCCGCTCCGCGGGGATGATCATCTGCTGTGTTTCACGCCCGACAGCAAGCAGCGCGGCGTGGTTTGGATAGAAGACGGGCCGGACACTCCCCTGATTTACGTCGCAGGGGCCCTGGAACATGCACCGAGGCGGCTGAAAGACTGGCTTAAACGGCAGGCGCGTGAGGATCTGTCCACGCGATGCGCCGTCCACGCAGATAACCTAAACGTCCGCCCGAAGCGGATTACGGTACGGGATCAATCAAGCCGGTGGGGGTCTTGTTCCGCATCTGGTGTTCTGAACTTTTCCTGGCGGATGATCCTTGCCCCTCCAAATGTGCTTGATTATCTCGCGGCCCATGAAGTCGCGCATTTGCGCGAGATGAACCACGGCAAGCAGTTCTGGGTCCACGTGCGGGACACCTGCCCGGGGATGGACAAAGCAAAATCCTGGCTCAAGAAGAATGGTGCCGGACTGCACAGCTACGGTGCAGATATTCACTAGCCTCGAGGCGCAAATACTCCCAACACACGCTGGAAGAAGGTGCGCTTGGACTCTGACTGAGCGCCTGGTGCCGGGACATGCTGTGCAAGGGCCGGCGCAGAAGCTCCAGGCAGTGGCGCGGGATTGTTTTTCAGATGCGCTTCCATCATCACTGCTTTCCAGATGTCAGCAGGCAAAGTTCCGCCAGTAACACCCATCATGGGCTTCCCGTCATCATTGCCCACCCAGACGCCTGCCACATAGTTGGCCGTGTACCCTATAAACCAGGCGTCACGGAAATTCTGGGTGGTGCCCGTCTTTCCGGCCGCCGGGCGATCGGGTAATGCAGCGCGCTTGCCGGTGCCTGACACTATGGTGCCATGCATCATCTCGTTCATGGCGCCCACATACGGAAGCGCCACGGCACGAGGGCTGCCCGTGGTGCGGCGCTGATAGACGGTTTTGCCCTTTGGAGTGCGGATGCGTTTGACGATATGCGGCGCGGTCACGTAGCCGCCATTAGCAAACGGCACGTATGACGACACCAGCTCGAGCAACGTTACTTCGGCGGTACCGAGCGCCAGCGAGGGGTTGTCGTGAATATCGGATTCGATGCCTAGACGGCGTGCCGTGCGCATCACCCGCCAACGGCCAGCTTCCATGGTGAGCCTCACCGCAACCGTGTTGACAGACTTGGCCAGGGCCGTGCGCATGGTGATGGCACCCAGATACTCGTTCTTGTAATTTTTTGGTCGCCAACCATTGATGTTTACCGGTCCATCCTCGATCACCGTATCGGGGGTCAGCCCCGATTCCAGTGCGGCCAAGTAAACAAAGGGCTTGAACGCCGACCCTGGCTGGCGGTGGGATTTCACCACACGGTTATACTGGCTCTGCTTGTATGACTTGCCGCCGATCAGCGCTTTCACGGCACCTTGCGTATCGAGCACGAGCGCTGCTGCCTGCCCGGCCTTGCGGGCCGGTCCTTGTTCCGCCATGGCTTTTCCGATGAGCGATTGAGCCTTTCGCTGAAGCACCGGGTCGATCGTGGTCTCCACGATCACGTCTGTGCGCCATTCGCCTAATAAACCGGGAAGAATTTCCATCACCCAGTCAGCAGCATATTCATAGCCGGAGATACCGCTTGGGTTGCGTACAGTCGCGGGCTGAGACATTGCCGCCATGGCCTTGGACGGCGAGAGCAGTTTTGCATCCACCATATTGGTCAGGACAATGGCCGCACGTTCTTCCGCAAGGCGTGGGCTCCTAGTCGGTGCATATCGCGAGGGGGCTTTCAGCAGACCGGCCAGAAGCGCCGCCTCGGCCACGGATACTTTCCTCGCTGACTTGCCGAAGTAACGCTTTGCAGCAGCCTCGATTCCGTACGTACCAGCGCCGAAATACACTCTGTTGAGATAAAGCTCCAGGATCTCGTTCTTGCCCAACCGCGTTTCAAGCCAGACGGCCAGGATCGCTTCCTGAAGTTTGCGAGCGATCGTGCGCTCGGGTGTCAGGAAAACATTCTTGGCCAGCTGCTGGGTGATCGTGCTGCCGCCCTCGACCACCGCCCCGGCCTGAATATTCTTGATCATGGCCCGCGCCAGACCGATCGGGTCTACTCCGAAGTGGGAGCGGAACCTGCGGTCTTCTGTCGCCAGCACCGCATTGATGAGATAGCGCGGCATGTGTTTCAGGCGGATATGACCACGCCGCAATCCGCGTTCGGCGATGACGGATCCATCGCTCGCCACCAGGGTCACGTTGGGTGGACGCTTCCTGATATTGGCCAGAACTTCCGGCGGCATGGTGACGCTCACATAGGCAATCATTCCACCAAGAAGAATAGCGGCCCACAATGCTGCAACCCCGCCCCAGTAGAATACACTCCCTGCTGCATCCCAATTCCGTTTTTTGCGAGATTTTGCTCGTGATTTCCTGGGGGATGCGCCGAACATGAAATCAAAAAAATGTTCAGAACCGGACTTGCGTCTCGGGGCCGCGCGGCTCACCCGCTTACGCTTTGTGGGTGTCCTCGATTTGGTCTTCCTGGCTGGTTTTCGGGAACGAAACACGTAAATCCCTCCGCCCGTCCATCGATTCGGACGAGACTGTTCAATCTTGCGCAAAGACTAGGGGTCTCGCCTTTAAGGGCGGGTTAAGAATAGCATGCTTGGAGCGGGGAAAAGCAGGCACTATGATGAGCTGAAAAACTTGGCAGGACACAGCAAAATGGCACTTATAGATCTCTCCCGGGACATCACTCACCGGATGCAATGCTTCCCAACGCACCCTCCCGTAATCATCACCCGATTTGGCCGGCATGACGATGTGCGCGAGACTTACGGTCTCGAATATTCCTCTGCCACAATGCACATCTCCATGGGAGATCATGCGGGCACGCATGTCGATGCGCCCTGCCACTTCAACCCGAGTCCCGATGCACCCGATGTCAGTCAAATGCCGCTGGAGGACTTTTTCACGCCTGCACTTTGTCTCGACCTTTCACACATTCCTCTGAAAACGGACATCACGATACCCGATCTTGAGCAAGCCGAAGCCACTTCTGGCGTCAACATCGAAGCCGGTGACACAGTGCTGCTTTACACCGGGTTCGCAGAGCAGACACAGGGTACGGACGCGTTCATCACAGACTTCCAGGGACTGACCAAACAGTCCGCTAAGTGGTTGGGCGAACGCAACATCAAGATGTTCGGGGTGGAGCCGATCAGCCCGGGGCGTCCGGGCAAGACCAATTTCGAAGTTCACAATGTATGCCGGGACATGGGCTTCACCCATATCGAGGGGCTCGTCAACCTGGACAAGCTGGTGGGAAAAGGGCGGTTCCGGTTCATCGGATTCCCGCTCAAGATCAAGGGCGGGACCGGCAGTCCCATTCGCGCCGTGGCGTGGATTGACGACTGAGTCACCCAGGGGGACCCACAGGTATGAAAATCATCCACATCACTGACTTCCATCTTGTGGCCCCGGACGAGATGTTGTGGGGTCTTGATCCTCGTGAACGGGCCAGCCTTTGCCTGGATGACATCGCGCGCTGGCATGGTGACGCAGACTTTTGTGTCATCTCAGGCGATTTGACCAACCAGGGCGATGCTAGAGCTTATGCCTGGCTTAAAAATAGGCTTGAGAAATTTCCCCTGCGGACCTTCCTCATGGTGGGGAACCATGATGTGAGGGACTCATTTTCAAAGGCCTTCCCCGATACAGGCCGGGACGAGAACGGTTTTATCCAACATACCCACGAGACCGATCATGGCATGTTCCTATTTCTTGATACGCTCAAAGGCCCCGTATCCGAGGGCGAATATTGCCCGGCGCGGCGTGATTGGCTGGCTGGCCAGCTAAAGGCCGCGGCTCTCAAGCCTGTATGGATATTCATGCATCACCCGCCGTTCGACATCGGCCTGCCCTATATGGACCGGATCAAGCTGGAGGAACCGGAAGCCTTCTCGGAGGTTCTCTCTGCCCACAAGGATATCCGTCACATCTTCTTTGGCCACGTGCACCGGGCAGCCTACGTGAACTGGCGCGGAATACCCTGCACCTGCCTGCCGGGCACCAACCACCAGATCCCGCTCAAGCGCGAAAGCGTTGGCACGCCCTACTCCGTTGAGCCGCCCATGTATGGCGTCGTGCTGATTGATGAGGACCAGACGATTGTAAATTTCGAGCCCTGTCTTGACCGCAAACCGGCGGACATGGGCTAGTCCTCAATCATCTAAATTCTTATTTGTTGGTTACCTGTTTCAGTGCCTCGGCATCCTGGCGGACACGCTCGGCGCGCTCACGGCGCTCATCTTCGCGTGCTCTTTCACGGGCTTCCGCACGTCGCTTCTTGCCCTCTTCATCCAGGCCCAAAGTTTTTTTAAGAGCGTCCAGCATGTCATCCTCCTTGTCGCAAAGAACGCATGGCCGCGCGCGCGGCCTCTTTGAGGAGCGGCCGGCTAGTAAGATTATCAGGCGCTGGAAAGAAAACAGCGCGCTCTCAACTCGAGCCGCTACCGTACGGAGGCAAGTCTAGCGCAGGGCAGGCTTGGGATGCAAATTTTCGGTGGTGAAGCGTTGGCGCTCAAACGTCCAAATTCGCCACATCGAGTGCGTGGGTCTGGATGAACTCACGGCGTGGTTCCACCACGTCACCCATCAGGGATGAGAATATATTGTTGGCCTCGTCCAGTTCGCCAACCTTGACCTGCAACATTGTGCGGCTGTCCTTGTCGAGAGTGGTTTCCCAAAGCTGGTCCGGGTTCATCTCGCCCAGGCCTTTGTATCGCTGCAGGCTGGCACCCTTACGCCCAACCTCGAGTACCGCGGTGAGAAGGTCGCTTGGACCAAACACGGGCGTCTCGCTGTCTTTGCGCATCAACGATGCCGGCTTGGCGTAAACCTCCTGCAAGTGCGCCGCATGCTGGTCGAGCTTGAGAGCATTGGCTGACGAGATAAACGGGGCGTCGATAAGATGGGAGTCCTTCACGCCACGCAGTTCGCGTGAGAATTGCAAGCCCCCCTCATCCAGCGCCTGGCCCTGCCAGCCGGTCTCAGTTTCATCAGACAGCGCATCGAGCCGCTTGGCGATATAATCGGCAGCGTCCTGGGCCTGTTTGGCATGCTCCAGCACACCAGGGTTCAGCACCCCGGCAATTGCCGCCTGCTCGATGATAAAACGCGGATAACGGCTGTGCAGCCCATCAAGGATGGACACAATCTTGCGCGATGTCTCAACAATATCGCGCAGATCGTTGCCCCCCCGCTCGGCACGATCACCGGTCACCAGCACCGAGTCATCAAGGCCGGCATTGACCAGGTAATCCTGGAAGGCGCGCTCGTCCTTCAAATAGGTTTCTGATGATCCCCGCTTCACCTTGTAAAGCGGCGGTTGGGCAATATAGAGATAGCCGCGCTCCACCAGCTCCGGCATCTGCCGGTAAAAGAAGGTCAGCAGAAGGGTGCGGATATGCGCGCCATCCACATCGGCGTCGGTCATGATGATGACCTTGTGATAGCGCAGCTTTTCGATATTGAAATCATCGCGCCCGATGCCGGTGCCGAGCGCTGTTATCAGCGTGCCGATTTCCTGGCTTGAGAGCATCTTGTCGAAGCGCGCACGCTCCACGTTCAGGATCTTGCCACGCAAGGGCAACACGGCCTGGAAATGCCGGTCACGCGCCTGCTTCGCGGACCCGCCCGCACTGTCACCCTCAACCAGATAGAGTTCAGACTTGGCCGGATCGCGTTCCTGGCAGTCGGCAAGCTTGCCGGGCAGGCTGGCAATATCAAGAGCACCCTTGCGCCGCGTCAGCTCACGCGCCTTGCGTGCCGCTTCGCGAGCTGCCGCTGCCTCGACTATTTTCTGCACGATATTCTTGGCGTCCTTTGGATTTTCTTCAAGCCATTGGGACAGCGCCTCACCCATAGCCCCCTCGACAATGGGTTTGACTTCGGACGACACCAGCTTGTCCTTGGTCTGGGAGGAAAATTTCGGGTCCGGTACTTTCACCGACAGAACGCATGTGAGGCCCTCACGGGAATCATCTCCGGTGAGTGAGACCTTCTCCTTCTTGGCAATGCCGCTTTCATTGGCATAGGAATTTATGGTCCGTGTCAGGGCTGCGCGGAAGCCCGCCAGATGGGTGCCGCCGTCGCGCTGGGGGATATTGTTGGTAAAGCAGAGAACATTTTCATGGTAGCTGTCGTTCCACCACAATGCCGCCTCAACAGTCACGTCATCGCGTTCGATATTGACCACGATCGGGCCGGAAATGAGCGCCTGCTTGTTGCGGTCCAGGTAGCGCGCAAAGGCTTCCAGTCCACCGTCGTAAATCATCTCTTCGGTCTTGCTCTCCACGCCCCGGCTGTCCGTCAGGACAATCTTGACGCCGGAATTGAGGAACGCCAGCTCGCGCAGCCGGTGCTCCAGCGTGGCATAGTCGAATTCGACCATGGTGAAAGTTTCCTCTGACGGCTGGAACGTCACCTTCGTTCCCGTGAGACCCTCCGGAGCGTCCCCGACAATTTTCAGATCGCCTTTCGGCTCGCCATGAGTGAAGGCCAGGAAATGTTCCTTGCCGTTGCGCCAGATCGTCAGCTCCAGCAGGACCGAGAGTGCATTCACGACCGAGACGCCCACGCCGTGCAAGCCGCCCGAGACCTTGTAGCTGTTCTGGTCAAATTTCCCGCCTGCATGAAGCTGGGTCATGATGACCTGGGCCGCCGACATGCCCTCTTCTTCATGCTGCTCGACAGGGATGCCTCGGCCGTTATCGATGACCGTTACGGAGCCATTGGCATTGAGCGTGATTTCAACCTTGTCGCAGTATCCGGCCAAAGCTTCATCGATGGCGTTGTCCACCACTTCGTAGACCATGTGATGCAATCCGGATCCGTCATCGGTGTCGCCGATATACATACCCGGGCGCTTGCGAACCGCGTCGAGGCCTTTCAGGACCTTGATCGAATCCGCGCCATAATCGCCGTTGCCATCACCCTTTTTGCCAGGTGATTTAGCCATGGTTTATCCCATCATGTAGTGGTGAATATTCGAATGAATCACAATAGCTTGATTCACCGCAAAACGCACCCATTTTCGACGCTGTAAGCTTGCGCCTTTTCACCCCATAATTCGAAGTGGCTGGCGTCGGTTCCGGTCATCCACGCCTGGGCCTCAAGTCTCTGTAATTCGCAAAAAAGTCCGGCCCGGCGCTCCTCGTCGAGATGGGCCACGATCTCGTCCAGAAGGATCAGTGGCGCGTAGCCATCGCTTTGCTGTTTCACCAGCCTTGAGTGGGCAAGGACCAGGCCGATCAGGAGGGCTTTCTGCTCCCCAGTCGAGCAACTGCGCGCGGGTGCGGACTTCGGCCCGTGTCCGACAACAAGATCGGAGCGGTGCGGACCATCCAGGGTGCGTTTGGCTGCGCGGTCTCGAACACGCGAACGGCCGAGCATCTCGCGGTAGGCATCTTCGGTGTCAACCGCGGCTTCGCTTTGCAATCTCTGCTCCAGCACGCCCTCGAGTGCCATAACGGCCCACGGAAATGCGGTCGCATCACGCGTATTTTCAATTCCACCGCCAAGTCTTGCAACCGTTTCGAGGCGGGCGGCGGCAATGGCCACGCCGGTTTCCGCCATCTGGGTTTCAAGGCCATCGAACTGGGTTGAAGACGTCTCACCATCTTCAAGAAGGCGGTTGCGCTGGCGCATCGCGCGTTCAAAGCGCGAGACACAGGCCCGGTAGCCAGGATCTAGGCTCTGAATGAGCTTGTCCAGGAACCGGCGACGTTCGCCCGCTGGGCCAGAGAACAGCCCGTCCATGGATGGTGTGAGCCAAACGGCGCGCACATAGTCGCCAAGCGTATTTGTCCCGCGTGCTGTCTCACCATCGATGCGCACGCTTCGCGAGCTGGTCTCGTCGCTATTGGTAAAACCTGTCCCGATCTCCACTTCCCCGCTGGCGCAATGGAACCGGGCATGAACAGCCCAACCGCCCTCGGCCCCGCGGAGTATCATTTCACCGAACTGGGCGCGTCCCAGCCCACGGCCGGGCGTCAGCAGAGAGACGGCTTCAAGAAGGTTGGTCTTGCCTGCCCCATTGGCCCCGGTCAGGACAACGGGGCGCGCATCGAGATCAAGGTTGAGCGTTTCGTAATTTCGAAAGTCCGTGGCCCGCACGCGTTCAATCCACAGGCGATGGGGCTGGTCAGCCGAGTGGGCCGGGTCGGCCTGGGAAGTTGTAGAGTTTGGGGGCGGGCCCAGAGGTCAAACCCTAGACGCGCATGGGCATCAGAACATAGAGCGCTGATGCATCTTCATCATCGCGCACCATGGTCGGGGAACCCGGGTCGGACAACAGCAGTTTCACATTGTCACTCTCAAGTTGGCCGGAAATATCAAGCAGGTAACGTGCGTTGAAACCGATCTCGAGTTCATCAGAGCTATAATCGGCCTTGAGTTCTTCCGTCGCGCTGCCACTGTCGGGATTGTTGACGGACAGGGTCAGCTTCCCCTCCGCCAATTTCAGTTTGACCGCCCGGCCCTTGTCGCTGGAGAGCGTGGACACGCGATCGACCGCGTTGGCGAATTCGGCGTTGGAGACACTCAGAACCTTGTCATTGCCTTCCGGAATGACACGGCCATAGTCGGGGAACGTTCCGTCGATAAGCTGCGAGGTGAGTACCACATCGCCGATAAGGAATCGGATCTTGGTATCGGATAGCTCCACTTTCACGGATTTTTCCGTGTCCTCGATCAGTTTGTGAACTTCCGAGACCGTCTTGCGCGGCACAATCACGCCGGGTATTCCCTCCGCCCCCTTGGGCAAGGCCATGTCTATCTGCGCGAGGCGGTGGCCATCGGTGGCGACGGCCCTGAGGAAATCCTTGCCATCGTGAGACGAGGCGTGAAGGTAAATCCCGTTCAGGTAGTAACGCGTCTCTTCGCTGGAGATCGCAAAACGCGTCTTGTCGATCAGCTTTTTCAAATCCGCTGCCGAAATTTCAAAAGCATGGCTCATATCGCCCGCGCTGAGATCAGGAAAATCGTTAGGCGGAAGCACCTGGAGCGTGAACTTGGCCGGCCCGGATGTAAGCGCCATGCGCCCCTCGTCCGGTCCCAGCGACAGCTCGACCTGAGCGCCATCTGCAAGCTTGCGGACAATATCGTGAATCATATGCGCTGAAACGGTTGTGGCACCCTCTGTCGAAACATCTGCGGGCGCCGTCTCCACAACCTCGATATCGAGATCGGTCGCAGTAAATTTCACGGACTTGCCGCTTGCCGCGATCAGCACGTTTGAGAGAATGGGGATGGTATTTCGCCTCTCAACCACGCTGGCCACGTGGGTAAGCGCCTTGAGCAACTCGTTTCTTTCTATAATCAACCGCATGAACTGACGTTCCCTGTTACGCGTGCCCCGACGGCAATGCCGCCTTGTGAGTGTTTTGCCTGGTCCTTAAAGCATGAACCCCGCACATGGCAAAAGACGTATTTTTTTGGCAGTGCGCCAAAGACTCAACACCCTCGGGACGAGGGTGGCGCGGGCTCGAGAATTTGGCAAGACCCGCTCACGCACCCGAGCGCTGCATCTTGTTGCAGTCAGTCCCGCAACAACCGTTTCAGGAGATCAATTTCCTCCTTGAGCGACATGTCGTCCGCCATCAACTGTTCCACCTTGCGGATTGCATGAAGCACCGTCGTATGGTCGCGGTTGCCAAACCGGCGGCCTATTTCGGGCAGGGACCGGGAGGTCAGGTTCTTGGCGAGATACATTCCGATCTGGCGCGGGCGCACGATCGAGCGGTTGCGCCTGTTCGACAACAGGTCTGAGCGGTTAACGCCAAAATGCTTGGTGACCATTTTTAAAATGTCATCGATCTTGATGCGCTTGGGCTCAGCAGAACTCATCAGATCACGCACGATGAACTCGGCACGCTCCACGGTGATGGGTTCGTTGGTCAGGCGGTAGGCGGCGCGCACACGGATGATGGCACCTTCAAGCTCGCGCCCGCCCTCGGTGAGCCGGTTGGCGAGGAAATCGAGAACAGTGTCTGGCACGGCAAAATTGTTATCCTCACGCTTCTCCACGGCCACGCATTTCTCAAGGATTTTGTGGCGAAGCTCCAGGTCCATGGAGCCGACCTCGGCCACGAGGCCGCCGGCGAGGCGGGAACGCATCCGTGCATCGAGTCGCTCAAGCTTGGAGGGTGCGCGATCTGCGGCCACCACGACCTGCCGGCCGCTGTCGATGAGTGAATTCAAAGCGTGGCAGAATTCCTGTTGAATAATAGGTCCTTGCAGGAATTCCATATCATCGATGAGCAGTATATCGATGCCGCGCAAGCTCTCCTTGAAGGCCACCGCTGCGCGTGTTTTGAGCGCCTGGACAAAACGAGACATGAACCATTCGGCCGTCAGGTAGAGCACCCGGGCTTGCGGCTGGCGAAAGCGGGATTGCAAGGCAATGGCATTTAACAGGTGGGTTTTGCCATGACCGACCGAGCCGTGAATGAACAGAGGGTTGTAGCGCAACTGCGACTGGCCCACGCTGTCGGCAACCTCCTTGGCGGCGGCATGAACCAGCCGGTTGGATGAGCCAATGACAAAACCATCGAAGTTGAGTTGCCGGTCGAGGGGTGAACCCTCAAAACCTTCATATCCCGTGGCCAGGTCCGCAGAGGATCCGCCAGCGCCCGCACTGCCGCCGGCAAGGGCTATCGCATCCCGATTGTGCTCAACGCTCTGGGCCTCTTTCGAGGCTGAAATACCATTGGAATCGTGCGGCTGCCGGACCCGGAAATCGATGCGCTCAACGTCCTTGAACTCCTCGTTGCAGCAGCGCAACAGGCGATCATTATAATGCGACTGGAGCCATTTTCTCAAAAATGGCGTGGGGACTGAAAAATGGACGGTTTGTTCCTTGATGACCTCAAGCTCGACTCGCCCGAACCAACTCTTGAAAATATCGTCGCCAAGTTCGGCGCGTAATCGGGTTTTGGTTCGATCCCATTTCTTTTGAAGGGTTTTCGGATCGTGTTCTTTGTTCTTTTTGTCCACCTTTGCGCCCCGCAAATATTTGAGCCCCGAAGGACCCTTGCCCCAGTTACCAGCGCCCATTTTTTACGCGCATGGTCCGTCATCGCCTGCCACCAAACCTGCTCATGAAGCATGGTGACATCCGCCCGGTTCCCGCAATTATGGACCCGGACGCAGCATTCAATTTTTCGGACGGCATTGAAGCGTCCGCCGTTGTTCAGGTCCGGCTTATCGCTGAACCCAAGGTAGTCCGGCAGCTTTCCAGCCTGCAACGAGACCCCGGTGCGTTTCGCTGTCATGCGGGCCTTCAAACCCGCCTGCAACATTGTGACACGCACGGTATCCCACCGCTGACATTGCCTCCCCAGAATGGAGGCTCCGCTGCCCCGAACGGCAGATGAAAAATAGTTCAGTGTCCTTGCCTGCCCCACATGCGGCAAGCTCGGATTCCAGCTGGCTGGTAAAGGTTGGGTTGACCTGGCCATCCGGGTAAGACTGCCACTCAACTAGAAGCGGCTGCTTGCCCAGAGTTGAAAGATCCGGAATGCCCACGAAAGTCCATTCTGCCTGCGTTCGCACGTCAATCAGAACTGAACCCGGATCTCCTTTAAGTCGCTCCCAAGCTTCCTCTACTTCGACGTCGTCCACCTTGGAGTGGGCGATACCGGCCTGCTCATTGTTTTCAGTGTTATCAGCCACGATGAGCCTGTGTTCGAGAAATCATGAACAAATGCTCCCATGAATTGCCGCGTTCATTTTTACCCCACACATGAACGCGTACCCGCTTACACTTCACGCGGTCCCTACCAATTAACTCGTGAAATTACTAAACAAAGAAACGTTGGTAGCGGCCCTCGGACTGAGAAACACTCTACGCAATACAATACTGTACTAATGCTTGGCAGACGCCAGCGAATACTGAACTATACTTTATTTGGAGGGGATCATCCCCGTTCGGATGACTATTTGATAGCACAGCCCGAGTGAGCGACGCAATAGCAATCGGGTCGGGGAACGGCGGAATCTGGGTTTTTTTGACGCATTGGCGCGCACTGCTGAAACGCCCGAGCGCTTCGATCTCAAGCAACTGAGATTCAAGCTTGAATCCCAAAACGAAACAGAAATTGACGGCTTCAGCCTGACTCAAAGGGCGCGCGCACCAAGACGGCAAACGTCCACCCAGGAACCCCACACTGGGCAGAGGACCCCTCGACTAAATCATTGAATCTGCGCAAATTTGAAGTTCAACCTGGCCGCGAGGAATTGAACAAACAACCTATCCATCACAGGGCTGTTACCTTACTGCCACAGGTGCGAAAAAAATAATTGGTTTCGGTCGTGAGTTGCGACTCAGGCGCCCATTGCCTTGATGCGTGAGGACAGGCGCGACAGGCGGCGCGAAGCCGTATTCTTTGGCAGCACCCGTTGCTGGGCTGCCCGCATGAGCTCAGGCTGCGCCTTCACTAGGGCTTCCTGGGCCGCTTTCTGATCGCCTGCAGTGATCGCTTCTTCAACGCTGCGCACAAATGTCCGCATCCGCGTACGCCGCGATTTGTTGACTTCCGTTTTCCGTGCAATTTTACGCACTGCTTTTTTCGCGGATCTTGAATTCGCCATCGTCTGAATAACCTTGTTTGAAAAGCTTCGCCCATCCGCCGTTCTGACGGTCAAGTGCCGGAAGATTATCTCCCGCAGGGCTCATTTGCGACTTGTATAGTGCCGTGCCCCAACCCCGTCAACATGCCCGTAATGCAGCAAGGCTTCGCACTGGGGCGCGCCTTGGTCGCTACTCGTCTTTCCAGCTGGCTGAACGCTTGTCGATAAAGGCCTGCATCCCTTCCTTCTGGTCTGCCAGTGCAAACATCGAGTGGAACAGCCGGCGCTCAAAATGGATGCCCTCGGACAGAGTTGTTTCATAAGCCCGCTCGACCGCCTCTTTCGCCATGAAAACAGCGGGCCGGGAGGAGTTGGCAATTTTATCACCGGTTTTCAGGGCTTCTTCCAGCAGCTGCTTGGCTGGAACAACGCGGCTGACCAGTCCGGAGCGCTCAGCTTCTTCTGCATCCATGAACCGACCCGTCAGACACATCTCCATGGCTTTCGATTTGCCGACCAGCCGGGTCAGGCGCTGGGTGCCGCCGGCACCTGGAATAATTCCGAGATTGATTTCAGGCTGGCCGAAAACGGCCGTGTCAGCGGCAATAATGAAATCACACATCATGGCGAGTTCGCACCCGCCTCCTAGTGCATAGCCCGCAACAGCAGCTATGACTGGAACCCGGCAGCGCGTCACCCGCTCCCACTCGTGAAGGAATTCTTCCTTGTAGCACTCCATATAGGTCTTGGACTGCATCTCTTTGATGTCAGCCCCGGCGGCAAACGCCTTTTCGCTGCCGGTGATGACGATGCAGCCAACCTTCTGGTCGGCTTCGAACTTGTCGAGGGCCTTGCCCATTTCCGCGTTCAGTTGAGTGTTGAGTGCGTTCAGCGCGTCCGGGCGGTTGAGGGTGATCAGCCCCACCTTGCCCTTCTTCTCAACCGTGATTGTTTCATACGCCATGTGAGCTCCTGCATTATACGTCGTGGTCACAAAATTCCTGAATGGCAAATAGACTTCGGAACCTGGCCCTAGTGCTGGCACCGGGGGCAGTAGAAGGTGGATCGTCCCCCTTGAACAATGCGTCGGATGGTCCCCCCGCAGCCCGCGCGGGCGCACTCTAGCCCCTCCCGGCCATAGACCGCAAACGAATGCTGGAAGTATCCCAGGTCTCCTTCAGGTGCGTGGTAATCGCGCAAACTGGACCCGCCCGCTTCAATGGCATCTTCAAGCACGGCCTTGATCTCGGGCACCAATTTCGCGGCACGCTGAGAGGGCGCACCTGAGGCCCGCGCGAGTACGCCGGCGGCGCACTTGGGAGAGAGTCCCGCGCGGTAGAGCGCCTCGCACACATATATATTGCCAAGACCGGCAACGATGCGCTGATCGAGCAGTGCGGCCTTGAGGCTGGTTTTCTTGCCCGCGCAGCGTTCGGCGAGATATGGCGGAGATAAATCCTCTCCCAGAGGCTCAACGCCCAGGTTCCTGATGAGCTTGTGGTCCCCAAGAGCATCGGCTTGCGCCAGCATCATGAAGCCAAAGCGGCGTGCGTCATTATATGTGACGGTGGCGCCATTGCTCATGGAGAACACCACGTGGTCGTGGCGGCTTGTCTTCCCTGCCTCGTTCAAAAACTCGCCGGGCTTCCGCGCATTGGCACCAGCCCGTGAAATCGTAAAGCGCCCGCTCATGCCTAGATGCATGATAAGCACTTCACCTGATTCCAAAAACCCAAGCAGATATTTCGCACGGCGCTCCAGCGAGAGCATGCGCTGACCGGACAAACGTTCTACGAAGCTCTCGGGGAATTCGAACCGCAAATTGGCGCGGCGCTGTTCGACGCGCTCAAAGTGCGCATCCACGAGGACGGGCTCCAGCCCCCGGCGCACGGTTTCAACTTCGGGAAGTTCGGGCATGGTCTTTGACTGGAACAGGATGGTTGAAGCGCGTTAAGACTGCGCGGCGCGACCATAGCGCGGAAACCGGGCCTGCGCTATTGTCGGACCATGCCGGACAGAACAACTCAAAATACTACAGGCGGTAAGGGCGAGCAATTTGGCTTCAGGCCCGTTGCCAAGGGTGAACGACAGGGGCTGGTAAACCAGGTATTTTCCCGCGTCGCATCGCGCTATGACCTGATGAACGACCTCATGTCGGGGGGACTTCACAGGCTGTGGAAAGACGACATGATCACTTGGCTCAACCCTCCAAAAGCAGCGAACGAATTTCACCTTGTGGACGTGGCGGGTGGCACTGGCGATATCACGCAACGTTTCCTGAAAAAATCCGGTCCGGGTGCGAGTTGCACCTTGTGCGATATTTCAGCTGAAATGCTGGGTGTGGCAAAGGAACGCTTTTCCGGACTGTCCGCCGAGCAGTTGAGGATTGTCCTTGGCAATGCGCAAGACCTGCCGCTGCCGTTCAAGTGCGCCGATGCCTACACAATCGCGTTTGGCATTCGCAATGTAACGCGCATCGACCGCGCTCTTGAGGAGGCTTACCGCATTCTCAAACCTGGCGGACGATTCTTGTGCCTGGAATTCTCCCACGTGGATGTGCCGCTGCTGGACAGCCTGTATGAACACTATTCCAGCAAGGCTATTCCAGCTCTTGGCGGCATGGTCGCAGGCGACAGGGACTCTTATCAATATCTGGTCGAAAGCATCCGCAAATTTCCCGACCAGGATGCCTTCGCCACAATGGTAGGGGATGCGGGCTTTGAGCAGGTGCGCTACCGCAATCTTACAGGCGGCATAGCCGCGCTCCATTCCGGATGGAAACTATAAACGCATGTTCAGAGCAATCCTCAATATGGCCCGTTTGGCCCGGGCGGGATTCACGGTGTTGCGTCATGGCGCGCGGGTCGTGCCTGAAGATGCCAACCTGCCCGAAGCAGTACAGATATTTGCACGCCTGACCGCCCCCTTACGCAGGCGTGCGAAAGCGGCTGGTAATGAGCAGAAACTTTCCGCCGCTCTCACAGCACTGGGACCGAGCTACATAAAACTAGGCCAGTTTCTCGCCACCCGGGACGATGTTGTTGGCCGGGAGATTGCCAGCGACCTGGCACAACTCCAGGACAAGCTGCCCCCCTTTCCCATGAGCGATGCCAAGCGCGCGATAAGGGACGCTCTCGGTGAGCCGGTTGAAACGCTCTATGAGGACTTCAGCGAGCCGGTGGCCGCAGCCTCGATCGCACAGGTGCATAAGGCGAGCATTCGCGAGAAAGACGGCAGCCTCAAGAGCGTTGCCGTGAAAGTCCTCAGGCCGAATGTCGAGAGCCGCTTTAACAAGGATCTCGAGAGCTATTATTTCGCCGCGCGCCTGATCGAGCGCCTGCATCCGCCAACGCGGCGCCTGCGCCCCTATGCCGTGGTTGATACACTGGCCAAATCGGTCGCGGTCGAGATGGATTTGCGCATGGAAGCCGCCGCCATTTCCGAGATGGCCGAAAACACCGCAGAAGATCCTGACTTCCGCGTCCCCGGTATCGACTGGACACGCAATGCGCGCCGGGTTCTGACACTGGAATGGATCGATGGCATCCCGTTGTCAGACCATAAGGCGCTCAAAACCGCTGGCCATGATCTTAAAATGCTCGGTACCAGCCTGATGCAATCCTTCCTGCGCCACGCCATGCGCGATGGCTTTTTCCATGCCGACATGCACCCCGGCAACTTGTTCGTTGACAAGGAGGGCCGCGTTGTCGCCGTCGACTTTGGCATCATGGGGCGGCTGAAACCGCGCGAGCGGCGTTTTCTCGCGGAGATCCTGCACGGCTTCATCAATCGCGATTACACCCGCGTGTCGGAAGTGCATTTCGAGGCCGGCTACATTCCGCGCACCCAATCGGTGGCCATGTTCGCGCAAGCTCTCAGGGCCATTGGCGAGCCGTTGATGGACAGGACGGCGGAAGAAATATCCATGGCGCAGCTGCTCGGCCAACTGCTGCAATATACAGACGTCTTCGACATGGAGACCCAGCCGCAACTCCTGATGCTGCAAAAGACCATGGTGGTGGTCGAGGGTGTAGCGCGAAACCTCGACCCGCAACTCAATATGTGGACCTCGTCCGAGCCGGTGGTGAAAGAGTGGATGGAGAAAAACCTCGGCGTCGAGGGCAAGCTCCAGGACGCGGCTGAAGGAGCGGGACAGGTCGGCCATTTCGTTGGCGAAATCCCCAAGCTTCTGGGACAGGCCGAGATGGCTGCGGAAGCGTTTGCCGACATGGCCCATGACGGCATAAGGCTCGACCAGACCAGCATTGACCGGCTGGCGGACGAACAGGCCAAACGCGATCGCGGCGGACGCTGGGCGCTGTGGATTGGAGCCTTGTCGTTGGCGGCGATTGCGGCAAGTATGGTGTTTTAATTACATTTCATGTAATATTATCGCATGAAACTTTCTTTATGGCTCAAGACTGGTGGGATTTCAGCCCGAGAGCTTGCGGCAGAGATTAATACCACCGAAGCCACAATCTCACGCCTGAAGAACGGCCATGCCCTGCCCTCGATGGAGATGGCGGGCAAGATTGCGGAGGCCACCGGCGGCGCGGTGACGGCGAATGATTTTCTTGATCTCGGGCCTGACAGCGCATCCATCCCCGGCGGCGGCCTTGATAGTGCGCGCGTTCTGCTCATCATATCTGGCGGAATTGCTGCCTATAAATCGCTCGATCTCATCCGGCGACTGAAGGAGCGTAATTGCACTTTGCACGTCATCCTCACCCGCGCTGCTGAAGAATTCGTGACGCCCTTGTCCGTCGGTGCGCTCACGGGGGCCGCCCCCCACACTGACCTGTTTGATGCCAGAACCGAGTTCGATGTCGGCCATATCCGGCTGGCGCGCGAGAGCGATCTGATCATCGTCGCACCCGCGACGGCAGACCTCATGGCGAAAATGGCGAACGGCCACGCGGATGACCTGGCGACCGCCGTGTTGCTTGCAACAAGCACACCGGTACTTTTGGCGCCCGCCATGAACCCGCATATGTGGTCGCACCCTTCGACCCGGCGCAACGTGGCGCAACTCAAGGCTGATGGCATATCCGTCATCGGCCCCAATGAAGGGGAGATGGCGGAGGCGGGCGAGAGCGGTGTCGGGCGCATGGCCGAGGTGCCGGAAATCCTCAACGCACTCGAAAACGTGCTGGGAAAGGCAGGCGCAAAACCGCTTGAGGGCCAGCACGTCATCGTCACCTCCGGGCCGACGCATGAGCCGATTGACCCGGTGCGCTATATCGCCAACCGCTCATCAGGCAAGCAGGGGCACGCCATAGCCGCAGCAGCCGCGCGGGCAGGCGCAAGGGTCACGCTGGTGACGGGACCGGTCGGGATTGCAGACCCTGCAGGCGTAGATGTCATACACGTGGAGGCCGCTGCCGAGATGCTCAAGGCGGTTGAAGGCGCGCTCCCTGCCGACATCGCCATCTTTGCAGCCGCCGTAGCCGATTGGCGCATGGCGCAACTGGCGGATCAGAAACTCAAGAAAAAACCCGGGGCAACCGAGATGACACTGGATTTAGTGCAAAACCCGGATATCCTGAAACTGGTTTCACGCGGCCACAAGCGCCCTCCGCTCGTAGTAGGCTTTGCGGCTGAAACGCAAAATGTTGTGGAAAATGCGAAGGCCAAGCGCCGGGCCAAGGGTTGCGACTGGATTGTTGCCAATGACGTGGCCCATGAGAGGGGCGTGATGGGGGGTGAAAAAAACGCCGTCCACCTGGTGATGGAACAGGACATCGAGGACTGGCCGGAAATGACCAAGGAGCAGGTAGCGGAAATGCTGATTGAAAGAGTGGCCAGCGCCTTTTCACCCGCAAAGGCTTCAGCCTGATCATGCCACGCTCCATTCGCGTATCGATGAACCGCCTGGAACACGGGCAGGACCTCCCCTTGCCGTCTTATGAAAGTGAACAGGCGGCGGGGATGGACCTCGCGGCGGCGGTGCCCGGGGATACGCCCGAGACATTGGCTCCGGGTGCCCGCACACTCATCCCAACGGGCTTCTCGATGGAACTGCCGGAAGGACATGAAGCCCAGGTGCGCCCGCGTTCGGGACTGGCTTTCAAGCATGGCGTCACGGTGCTCAATGCACCCGGCACAATCGATGCGGATTACCGGGGCGAGGTAAAAGTGTTGCTGATCAATCTGGGCGATGAACCCTTCCGGATTGAGCGTGGCATGCGTATTGCTCAGCTCGTCATCCAGCCGGTCTCTCATGCCACACTGGTTGAGGCGAAAGAGCTTTCGGCGAGTGAACGAGGGAGCGGCGGCTTCGGATCCACCGGCACCGGCTGACCCACTGCACTGGTTAGAACCGCGTCATTGCGCTAAAACTCACCCATGAAACTGACGCCTGAAGAAATCGACCGTTACAAGCGCCATCTCGTGCTGCACGAGGTTGGCGGACAGGGTCAGCAGAAGCTCAAAGATGCCAAGGTCCTGGTCATCGGTGCTGGTGGGCTAGGCTCGCCGGTGCTCATGTACCTCGCGGCGGCCGGCGTCGGCACCCTCGGCATTATCGATGATGATATCGTATCCCTGGACAACCTCCAGCGGCAGGTCATCCACGACACGGCTCATGTGGGCGTGCTGAAAACCGAAAGTGCGGCCGAGGCAATCAAGCGTCTGAACCCCCATGTGGAGACGGAGCTTCACAGCGAGCGCCTGACCTCTGAGAACGCCCTTGAGATCATTTCTCACTATGACATCGTGGCCGACGGATCGGACAATTTCGCCACGCGCTACCTTGCCAATGATGCCTGTTATCTGGCCAGGAAACCGCTGGTGTTTGCGGCTCTCGGTCCGTTTGACGGCTACCTCACTACTTTCCGCGCGTTCGACAAGAGCCCGGATGGTACGCCCTATCCCAATTACCGCTGCATCTTCCCCGACGCCCCTCCACCCGGAACGGTTGCCAATTGCTCAGAGGTTGGAATCCTGGGTGCGGTGGCCGGTGTCATGGGCACGCTGCAGGCGCTTGAAATCATCAAGGAGATCACCGGAGTGGGGGACAGCCTCGCCGGACGGCTGATGATTTACGACGCGCGCGCCTGCCGCTTCCAAAGCGTCAACGTGGCCTGGGATCCGGCCAATCCGCTCACTGGCAAGACCCCCACCATCACCGACCTCTCCATCCACACCGGCCAGCCAATGGCCGAAGTTTGCGATGCATAGCGCAGTAGGTGTCGTTCAGGGCGGGTTCTTACCTTGAATTTGTCCAATTCAGCCCCAATTTCCATGCAGCATATGGTTTGCGCCGGCCATGGGAGTATCGACGGATCAGGAAAGTCCGTTCCGTTTATCCATAAGCGCATCCACCACGGGAGGGTTAGATGAAATTGCTTCAGTGCGTATTTGCCGGGTCATTCGCCCTGGCCAGCATGGCCATGTTTGCCGTTCCTGCAAATACCGCTCCGATTTCTGGTGCCGGGTCTCACGGTTTCGGACAACTTTCGCAACAAGGCTCCAGCCTGATACACAAGGTGAGTGGATGCCACAGGAACAAGGCTGCTCACATGGTCTTTAAATGGGGGTACAACGCCTGGCACCGCCATGGAAAGAACTGCCAGCCAAAGCCGGCAAATCCGCCTGGTTACAACCCTCAGCCCGGCTATGGTCCGCCGTCGGGTTACTACCCGCCTCAAGGATATTCTCCGCCTCAAGGATATTCACCACCTCAAGGATATTCTCCGCCTCAAGGATATTACCCACCCGGTTATTACCCGCCTCAAGGCTACGCACCACCTCCCGGCTATGCCTATCCTCCTGGCTATGTGCCGCCGCAAAATTATGGCCCATACAGCTGCCACAGGAACTGGGAAAGTCACTACCACGCAGGAAGAGGTGATGGCTGGCATAAGCATGTCGGTCCCAACTGCAAACCGAGAAAAGGCAGGAAATGGAAAGGCGGGTCGAAGAAGAATTGCATCAATCTCTTCGGCGTCTGGATTTGCGACTGACGCTGATTGCCATTTCCGCTGACCGGGTTTTGCACTATTTTGCCAGGGGGCCGCATTTCGCGGCCCCCTGAATTTGTCTGGCCCTCGCATTGGCTCTGCCCACTGCTGTATGGCCGGGGGGAACCGCAAAGATGACCAAGAAAACCTCATTTGAAGTGATGCACGAATTCGTGGCCCCGGCGCGTGAAAAGCTTTCACATGGCAACTGGGACTATCTCATGGGAGCATCGGAGACCGAGACCACCCACAGGCGCAACCGCCTGGCGCTGGATACGCTGGGTTTTCGGCCCCGCGTCCTGCGGGACGTGTTGAAGGTGGATTGCGGTACCGAATTTCTTGGTCACAGGCTGCGCCTGCCGATCATCCTGGCGCCGATCGGCTCGATGCAGGATTTTGCCGAAGGTGGCGGTGCCGCACCGACCCGCGCCGCAGCCCGTTTCGGCTGCCTGCACATGTTGAGTTCAGTCTGTGCACCGGGTTTGGAAGACGTGGCCAAGGCTGCGGACCACCCGAAAATTTTCCAGATCTATGTCAGGGGTGACGCGCAGTGGATCGATGATCTCGTCGCCCAGGCCCTCGGGCTGGGATACGAGGCCATCTGTTTCACCGTAGACCTCGACTATTACGGGCGGCGCGAACGCGACAAGGCCAAACGCCACAAGCCGACATCCCAGCGCCACACCGTCATCCATGATCACCAGAGACGTTTCTCATGGGGTGATATTGAACGCTTGAGATCCAAGTTCGATTGCCCGCTGATCCTCAAGGGCATCGCCACGTCCGAGGATGCTCTCATTGCCGCGGATGCCGGCATAGACATTGTTTACGTATCAAACCATGGCGGGCGGCAGCTCGACCATGGTCTGGGATCAACGGCGGTGTTGCCTCAAATCGTTGAAGCGCTGGACGGGCGCTGTCAGACAATCGTCGACGGCGCCTTCATGCGCGGCACAGACATTGTGAAAGCAATGGCGCTCGGGGCCGATGCCGTGGGAATCGGGCGGCTGCAGGGCCTCGCGGCGGCGGCAGCCGGCGAAGATGGCATCGTACGGATGCTTGAGTTGCTGGAGACTGAGATCGAGGCCACGCTTGGGATGCTTGGTGTCACTTCATACAAGGAACTGGACGCAACTTATCTCGCCCAGGCCCCGGCCCCACATTTCGCCGGTTGGAACCCGGCCTTGCCGCTCATCGACGAAGGGTACTGAGACCGCGACACAAGGAGACCATGTGATCGACTTCATGATGCCGGCTCTGGAGCGCACTGATTTTTACATCATCTGCCCCGATAGCGGGCTCACGGTAGAAATGGACGCCAGGCGCGCGGTATGGACTGCCGGAGATATTGTTTCGGGCAGACCCGCATTGTCGCGTTGGCATCCGGATTATAAAAAAGCATTCGAGGAATTCACCCCGTAAACATCACGGGCTGTCAGGAGTGAGCAACATGGACTTCAAGACGCTTGGCCGCACCGGTTTGAAAGTATCGGAATTATGCTTCGGAACCATGTCGTTCGGCGGTGATGCCAACGAGGAAGAGTCAGAGGATATGTACAAGGCCTGCCGCGAGGCTGGTATCAACTTCTTCGACTGCGCCGACGCCTATTCCAAGGGCAAGGCGGAGACCATCCTCGGCAAGCTGATACGCAGCGAGCGCGACGAGCTGATTATCACGTCGAAATGCTTTAACCCCATGACCGACGATATCAACTCGGGCGGCGGCAACCGGCGTCACATTCTGAGCGCGGTCGAGGCGAGCCTGCAACGTCTTGGCACCGACCGGCTTGATGTCATGTTCATGCACCGCTGGGATGCACATGTACCGCTTGAGGAAACTCTGCGCGCGCTGGAACAACTGGTCAGCGACGGCAAGGTGCTTTACCTGGGCGCCAGCAACTGGTCCGCCTGGCAGGTCGCAAAGTCGATCGGCATTTCAGAAATGCGCGGCTGGCCGAGGATCGATGTGCTTCAACCTATGTATTCGCTAGTGAAACGCCAGGTGGAGTCGGAAATCTTCCCGCTGGCGAGGGAAGAAAATCTCGGCGTGATCACCTATTCGCCCATAGGCGGTGGTCTGCTGAGTGGCAAATACGGTATCAAGAACCGTCCTGATCAGGGCCGGATCATGGATAAAAAGGAATACACCAACCGCTATGGCGAGAAATGGGTGTTCGAGGTTGCGGAAAAATTCACCGCGTTTGCCAGTGACAAGGGCCATCACCCGGTCAGCCTTGCCGTCGCCTGGGCGGCAAAACACCCGGACCTCACCTGCCCGATTATCGGGGCGCGTAACCTGGAGCAGTTGCAGCCTTCCCTGAATTCAACCGAGATCGACATGAGCGATGAATTGCATGTGGAGATTGCCGCCCTGTCACGCACCCCCGCCCATGCTACCGACCGGCGTGAGGAGCAACTCTAAGGACTGAGAAAGCATCCCTACACGAAGTTGTAACTTTGGATAAGTACAACCCTTAATTGCATCAAGCAATTGAGGGGAACCATGCCAGCAAACGCTCAGAAAGCGCACGAGCCCGGAAAACAACTATTCGGAATATATGGTCTCAATGATATTGCCTGGTGCGTTCTGGTTGCCATACTTCTCCCTCTATCGAGCTATTTTCTGAGTGGTCCGAACTGGCACGGTGGTTTTGAGCTGCATACCGAGCTTGAGGAACTTTCTGCTGTGCTGGCGCTGATAATCGGCGCCATGGCTCTTGTCAGATACTACGGCCAGAGAGACGGACTACTGTTGCTGGTCGGAGCCGGGTTTTTGGGTGCCGGCATGCTGGACGCATGCAATACGATCTACACTTCAAAGTTCTATATACAAAGCATGCCATCGGACTCATCTGCTCTCATCGCCTGGGGGTGGGTAGCCTCGCGCTGGTTCCTGTCCATGTTTTTGCTCGCCAGCGCAATTGTATGGCGGGGTGAACTGCGGCATCACATCAACACGAAATCAGGCGAGTTTATCGTCTTCTCATCTGTTGCCCTGATCGTAGCCGGTTGCGTCACAGGCTTCGCTGTAATGCCGCTACCAGCGGCATATTTTGATGATATGGACATTCACCGGCCTGAAGAACTGCTACCGGCCCTGTTGTTCCTACTCGCACTCATAGGCTTTGCCACATCCAAAAACTGGACGAAAAAGCCGACAGAATACTGGCTCGTCATGTGCCTGATTATCAGCACCGGAATACAGCTCTGCTTCATGCCCTATTCAAGCAAGGTGTATGATCTTGAGTTTGACGTGGCCTACACGCTGAAAATTGTCAGCTATTTTTGTGTCCTGATAGGCTTGCTGGCGGATATGCGCGATAATTTTAGCCAGCTCTCGGAAAGTAAATTACAGATAAAGCAGCAGGCCCTACTTCTGACCTCGGTGCTAGAGAATATAGACGAGGGGATTAGTCACTATGACAGTGATCTGCGAATTACGCTTTTCAATGCCAACTATCTGGAGATGCAGGGCATCCCTCATGGCAAGTTTGATATCGGTGACAATCTTGAGGATATATTCCGTTACCGCGCGGAATGCGGTGAATATGGCGCGGGTGAGGTGGAAGAGATTGTTCGACAGAAATCCGATCTCGCCAGGGCATTTGAACCCCACAAATATGAGCACACCCGCCCCAATGGCCAGATCATCATGGTCACAGGCAATCCTGTTGGTGGAAACTCCATGGTGGCGTCCTATCGTAATGTAACCGAGCGGGTACAGCATGAGCGGCAACTTCTCGCTTCGGAACAAACACTGCAATCCCGGGTCTGCGAACTTGAAGAGCTGAAACGCGCTCTGGAGGACAAGACCAAATATGCCATGAACGTGGCTGAAGACCTTCGCCAGGCCAAAAATGTCCAGCACGATGCCATTCAGAATATTTCAGAAGGATTTGTGCTGTGGGACGCTGATGACAAGCTCGTCATGTGTAACGACGTATTCCGCCAACTCTTTGCCGGGCTGAAAGATGACATTGAGCCGGGCCTGAGCTTCGAGACATTTATATCATTGGCCTATCAGCGCGGGATCCTGGTGAAAGAGGAAGAGAAGGAACTTGCCGAGACAGTAACTAATCGCCTCAAATTGCATCACCAGTCCATCGTTCCCTTTGATGAAATGTTGAGCGAGGGACGCTGGATCCGTGTCAGTGAACGCCACACGTCCGACAGGCGCATCGTGGGCATCATTACCGACATCACCGATCAGAAGGACTGGGAAAGCAAGATGAAGAAGCTTGCAGAAACAGACGCACTGACGGGCCTGCCGAACAGAACACTGTTTCAGGAACGCCTGCAGCAGGCCATCGACCAGGCCGAACGCCTTGAGACGCTGGTGGCCGTCATGCTTCTCGACCTCGACCGGTTTAAAGACATCAACGACACCATGGGACATCCATCGGGCGACGAGCTATTGATACAAGTGTCTGAGCGCCTGATCGAATGCGGCCGAAAGACCGACACAATCGCTCGACTTGGCGGCGATGAATTTGCGGTCATTGCCACCAACCTGAACTCACCCTTCGATGCAGAATATCTGGCGCGGCGTATCGTTGAGACCTTGGGGACACCTTTCTCATTGTCCAAGAATGAGGTTCATACCGCCACAAGCATCGGTATCAGTTTTTACCCGCAAGACGATATCGGAACCGATGAACTTATTCGCAACGCCGATATTGCCCTATACCAGGCAAAAGCCGAGGGGGGCAGCGTGTACCGGCTTTATGACGCCGAAATAGACTGCGAAGTACAGGCCCGCCAGAAGTTAGAACGCGAATTGCGTCGGGCGATAGAAGACAACCAGTTCCTGCTGGCCTACCAGCCTCAATTCGATATCAAATCCGGCCGCATGATCGGCGCCGAGGCGCTTCTGCGCTGGGAACACCCGGAACGGGGTCTGGTGTCTCCCGGGAAATTCATCGAGGTGGCGGAATCCTCCCGGCTTATTATCCCGATTAGCGAATGGGTGCTGCGCGAAGCTTGCCAATTCAACAATAGACTGCATGAATCCGGACTTGCCGAGATAACGGTTTCCATAAATATCTCACCACTGCATTTCCGTCAGCAGGGGCTTTATCAGTCGGTCAGCGACGCCATTGAGGAAGCCGGGGTTTCCCCCGCCTCAGTTGAGCTGGAAATAACCGAAAGCATGGCGATGGCGCACCGCGGCAATGTTATTGACCTGCTAAACGACCTCAAAAAATTGGGCGTTGGACTTGCGATTGACGATTTCGGCACTGGATTCTCTTCGCTCTCAAGGCTCAAGGATTTCCCTGTAGACAGGCTCAAGGTTGACCGTTCCTTTATCATTGACTTGACCGAAGACAAGGATCATCGCGCCATCAGCAGCGCGATTATCCGCCTCGGTCATTCACTAGGCCTGAAAGTCATAGCCGAAGGTGTGGAGAAGCCAGCGCATCTTGATGCCCTGGCGGAGATGGGTTGCGACGAGGCGCAAGGGTTTCTGTTTGCCAGGCCGCTGCCTGAAAAAGATTTCGTGGATTTTTTACAGGATAGCAAGAGTGGAACTGCGGCCGCCTAAGTCAGCAGACCGAGAGCTACAACATGGCCGGGTGAACCCGGTCCGGTGGAGAATGTCCGTCAAAGAAGGTCTTGATGTTGATGATGACCTTCTCGCCCATATCAACGCGGCCCTCCAGGGTGGCCGAGGCCAGATGCGGCAGAACCACGACCTTCTTGTTGTGAAGCAGCTTCGGATTGACCGCCGGTTCATGCTCGAACACGTCAAGCCCAGCGCCTGCAATCTGCTCCTCCTCAACCAATCGGGCCAAGGCATTTTCATCAATCACTTCACCGCGTGCTGTGTTCACGAGATAGGCGCTTGGCTTGAGCAGTTTCAGACGTCGCGATGACAGCAAATGATACGTGGCCGGCGTATGCGGGCAATTGACGGAAATGATGTCCATGCGCGCCAGCATCTGATCGAGGCTATCCCAGTAGGTGGCCTCGAGTTCCTGCTCAATCTCCGGCGCCACCTTGTGGCGGTTGTGATAATGGATTTGCAGGCCGAACGGTTTGGCCCGGCGCGCCACGGCCTGGCCTATGCGGCCCATGCCAATGATACCAAGGCGCTTGCCGGTCAGACGATGACCGAGCATCCATGTGGGTGACCAACCGTCCCATTTGTCTTTATCGTCTTTGAGGAAAATTGCACCTTCCGCCAGCCTCCGTGGCACCGCCAGTATCAGCGCCATGGTCATGTCGGCGGTGTCTTCTGTTAGAACCCCGGGGGTGTTTGTGACGATGATGCCCCGGTTCCGCGCCGTCTCCAGATCAACATTATCCACGCCGGTGCCAAAATTCGCGATCAGCTTCAACTGGTCGCCGGCCTGGGACAGCACGCTGGCATCAATGCGGTCTGTCACGGTCGGGACCAGGACCTGGGCCTTGCCCATGGCGGCGATGAGTTCGTCCCTGGTCATGGGATGGTCGTCGATATTGAGCTGCGCGTTGAACAACTCGCGCATGCGGGTTTCCACCACATCTGGTAATCTGCGGGTTACGACCACCAGCGGTTTTTTGTCACTCATCCCGCTTCTCCACTTGGTTTAGGGTCAGTATCCATGTCCGGGCGCCGCCTTGTCTATCAGAAGGGGTGGTATAAAACAAAGCGACTTATGGTCAGATTCGATATCTTCCGTTCATCATTTTGCCGCAACCATACGCAATGGGAACGGAACCGGTTTAAATGACGAGAAACAAGCATATCAGAAGCAGCGGATGCGTGAACGTATTGAAGCATATTCAGGCCCTGCTCGGCGCTCTTGGGATACTGGCGGTTGTCGCCGCACCAGGCTTGGGCGCCCAGGAAAAACAGCGCCAGGCCTCTGTAAAGCTGGGCGCGAGCGGCCTGCCGGTGCCGCGTTTTGTCTCGCTAAAATCTAACCGCGTCAATGTGCGCAAGGGGCCCAGCACCGAACATGCGGTGGCTTGGGTCTTTTCACGCGCCGGGTTGCCGGTCGAGGTGATCGCGGAGTTCGAGCACTGGCGTCAAATTCGCGACAGCGAGGGATCTGAAGGCTGGGTATTCCATGCCCTGTTGTCAGGACGTCGCACCGCGCTGATCATGCCATGGGTGAAAAAGCGGCAGGTCATAGCCCTTCTTGATGACAACTCAAAAAGCGCCGATCCGGTTGCACAACTTGAACCCGGAGTCCTTGGGTCGGTACATAAATGCGATGGAAACTGGTGCAATTTCACTGTTGGAAATTATTCCGGCTGGATAGAGCAAGAACGCCTGTGGGGCGTCTATCGCAGTGAAGAAGTGAAATAAGGCGCAGGCCCGTCGGCGTCTATTTTTCGACAAGTCTGACGAGCACATCAACCTGGGCAACTTTCATCCCATCAGGCAACTCAGGCAGTCCCTGAATGGTGAGATTGTCAGTTGGGATGTCCATCAGGACACCATCAGGCTCGAAGAAGAAGTGATAGTGGTTGGACGTATTGGTATCGAAATATGTCTTTGACCCTTCAACCGCCACTTCGCGCAGCAGTCCTGCCTCGGTAAACTGGTGCAGCGTATTGTAAACGGTGGCCAGCGAAACCGGCACGTCGTTGCTCAACGCCTCCTCATGCAGCCGCTCCGCCGTCAAATGGCGGTCACCCTTGGCGAAAAGGAGTTCTGCCAGCGCCACGCGCTGGCGTGTCGGGCGCAAGCCCGCGTCACGCAGGACGTCAGGAACATTCACATCGGGCAACTGGTGTGACATATCGGGAAATTCCAAATACAAAACATAACTTTGACTGGAGACATTATAGTTTTCTTTCGCATCTCGCAATATGGCAAGGGTGGCATGGTTGACGCACCCTTGTGCAAAGCGCGAGACAGGCTTTTGATGCTCACAGGAGTATGTTAGGAAACGGAAGAATTCAACAGATAGCGGCACCGCACTTAATCCTGCGGTTAAAATCATATGTCTGAGCGCCCCTCCAGTTACGAATATGAAGATTTACTCTCCTGCGGACGTGGTGAGATGTTTGGCGAAGGCAATGCCAAGCTGCCCTTGCCGCCGATGCTGATGTTCGACCGGATTACCAAGGTCGAGGAAAACGGCGGCGAACACGGCAAGGGGATCATTGTTGCTGAGTTCGATATCAAGCCAGACCTGTGGTTTTTTCCCTGCCATTTCAAAGGGGATCCGGTGATGCCGGGTTGCCTGGGACTGGACGCCCTGTGGCAGCTGACAGGCTTTTTCCTCGGTTGGATCGGAGCGCCTGGAAGAGGCCGTGCACTCAGCGTTGGTGAGGTCAAATTTTCAGGCATGGTTACACCGGCCGTGTCGAAGGTCGAGTATAGTGTTGAAATCAGGCGCCTGATCCGCCGCGGTTTCACCATCGGCGTCGGCGATGGTGTGCTCAAGGCGGATGGAGAACCGATATATACGGCCGCCGACTTGCGCGTCGGCTTGTTCGTCGATGGCGAAGGTGACGGTTAACGGAAAAGCTCGTGGCTTTTTGACGCATCATCGCAAAATGCTGCTGGCTGGGTCATTTAGAGGACTAAGCGAATGAGACGTGTTGTGGTCACCGGAATGGGGATTGTCTCCTCGATCGGGAACACCGTTCAGGAAGTAACCGCTTCGCTGCGCGAGTCAAAATCAGGCATCGTGAAGTCACCTCAATATGAGGAGTTCGGGTTCCGGTCACAGGTCTTTGGCGAACCCCAACTCGACTGGGAAGCGGCCCTTGATCGCAAGGTGCGCCGTTTCATGGGTGCCGGATCCGCTTGGAACTATATTGCCATGGAGCAGGCAATCCAGGATTCGGGACTCGAAGAGTCTGAGGTATCGAACGAACGCACCGGTCTGGTCATGGGGTCGGGCGGTCCCTCCACAAAGGCAATCGTGTGGGCCGCGGACACGACCCGGGAACGCGGACCAAAAAAAGTTGGGCCGTTCGAGGTGCCCAAGGCCATGTGTTCGACCGCTTCGGCGACCCTTGCCACGCCATTCAAGATCAAGGGCATCAATTATTCGATCTCATCCGCCTGCTCGACCTCGGCCCACTGCATCGGCAACGGTGCGGAAATGATCCAGTGGGGCAAACAGGATGTAGTGTTTGCCGGTGGAAGCGAAGAGCTGGACTGGGCATTATCGGTGCTGTTTGACGGCATGAACGCAATGTCTTCGAAGTTCAACGACACGCCGGAAAAGGCCAGCCGGGCCTACGACGCAAACCGCGATGGCTTTGTCATTGCCGGCGGTGCTGGCGTGCTGGTCCTGGAAGAACTGGAGCACGCCAAGGCGCGCGGTGCGAAAATCTATGGCGAGATCGCGGGCTACGGCGCCAATTCCGACGGATTTGACATGGTGGCTCCCTCCGGTGAAGGCGCGGTGCGTTGTATGCGCATGGCGATGAAGGATCTCGATTGCAAAATTGACTATATCAACCCTCACGGAACCTCGACACCTGTTGGCGACATTCGCGAGATCGAAGCGATCCGGGAGGTATTCGGCAACGATGTTCCGAAAATCAGCGCCACCAAGTCCCTGACCGGCCACTCGCTGGGAGCAACGGGCGCGCAGGAATCGATTTATTCGCTGGTGATGATGAACAACGGTTTCTTGTGCGAGTCGGCGAATATCGAGGAACTGGACCCGGAAATGGCCGACATGCCGATCCTGCGGGCACGCGAGGACAACTCAGAGATTAACTGTGTCATGTCCAATAGTTTTGGTTTTGGCGGCACCAACGCCACACTCGTCTTCAAACGCTTCGACGGATAGCTTTTTTCAGGCGTCCCGAGCGCAATCAGCCAGGTAACATTATGACAGCAAAAGATTTAGCGTCCCCCCGTCCACTTATGGAGGGCAAGAAGGGACTGATTATGGGCGTCGCCAACGACCGGTCGATTGCCTGGGGTATCGCCCGGATTCTTGCCGGCCAGGGGGCTGAACTCGCCTTTACTTACCAGGGAGACGCGTTCGGGAGACGCGCTATCCCGCTGGCTGAGTCGGTTGGCTCACCCATCATCGAATCTTGCGATGTGGAAGATGAAGCCAGCGTCGATAATCTTTTCAATGTCATTGGTGACAAATGGGGATCACTCGATTTCGTGGTTCATGCGCTGGCCTTTTCCGACCGCGCCGAACTAAGCGGTCACTATGTGGACACGAGCCGGGACAATTTCGTGCAAACCATGGTGATTTCCTGTTTCTCCTTCACGGACATCTGCAAACGCGCGGCGGGACTGATGAATGAAGGCGGCTCCATGCTGACGCTAAGCTTTGGTGGCGCATCACGCGTGGTGCCCTGTTACAATGTGATGGGCGTGGCCAAGGCGGCCCTTGAAGCCAGCGTGAGATACCTCGCTGTTGATCTGGGTGCCCGAGGTATCCGCGTCAATGCGCTTTCGCCTGGCCCCATGCGGACCCTTGCAGGTGCTGCCATTTCCGACGCCCGGTCAATCTTCAATTTTCAAAAACTTCACTCGCCCCTCAAGCGCACCCCGCATCTGGATGAAGTTGGAGGTTCTGCTCTCTACCTTTTGTCCGACTTGTCGGGGGCGGTCACCGGCGAAGTGCATTTTGTCGATTGCGGCTACAATATCGTCTCAACTCCGGAACTCGACGCTCTCAAGGTTTACGAAGGCGTGGAATTGCCGGCAGACCCGTCCAAGGCGGCTGAGTAACGGACCGCTCGTCAGAACGCTCTGGGCGCAACCACCAGAAGCAGTGAGCCATGATCGGACTATTCGACTCAGGACATGGCGGCCTCACCATATTTCGTACCCTGGTGGGCAGGTTCCCCGATCATGACTTCGTTTACCTTGGCGATCACGCCAATGCGCCTTACGGCAACCGGGGCTCATCTGAAATAGTCGACCTCACGCGCAAAGGCGTTGAGCTGCTGTATTCACGCGGCTGCAAACTTGTCATGCTGGCCTGCAACACGGCCAGTGCCGTCGCCTGCCGGACCCTGCAACGGGACTGGCTGCCCGTCACGGATTACCCCGGGCACAATGTCCTGGGTGTTGTTGCCCCAATGGTGGAAGCGGCCACACAGACGCCCTGGGCCGTGACCTCTCCCCAGTACCCGCAGAAATTTAATTCCGACACCATCGCGGTGTTCGGCACAACCCGCACCATTTCGAGCGGCGTCTACTCCGAAGAAATCCGCAAGCGCTGTCCGAAAGTGACCGTTCTCGAGCTACCCTGCCCAGAGCTTGCCGGGGCGATTGAGGTAGGTGCGGGGGAAGCTGATCTCAATGCCATGGTTGCAAAATATGTCGGCCAGCTTATGGAACGCGCTGGCGGTTATGCCCCGGAGCGGGTGATTCTCGGCTGCACCCATTTCCCTCTCATCGAAGAAATCTTCGTGGCCCACCTGCCTCCGGTATCCCGCATCTTGAGCCAGCCCGAGGTGGTGGCCGACAGCCTGGAAGATTACCTGGCGCGCCACCCGGCCTATGGCGGGGAAACATCAACCCGGGGCAACCCGACATTGCTCACCACCGGCAACCTCGATCATGTCTCTCAATCACTCGAGATGTTCTGGCCGCAGGGGCAGGGGTTCGAGCGCGTCGAGTAACAGATACAGGCCCTTGCGAAGGGGTGCGAACCTGTGCAAGTTCGCCGTTTCCCAGGTCATAATTTTCCAGATGTGTTCCCGATGCTTCCCAACTTCTCACACAAAACAGTCCTGATCCTTGCCCTGTTCTGCGTGCTTGGAGCCTTCCCACTCAACGCCCTGAAATCTGACGCACCCCTGAAAGGCCACTACCAGACCAATTTCGGGCCGCTCAAACTGTTCCCAGAAAAGGATGGTGAATGGGTCGGGGTTTATAATTACCGGGGTCTCCCCGCACATCTTTATCTCAACCGCGGCAAGAGCGGTTTTTACGAGGCAATCTGGATACAGGGGGTCTCGGAAGAACGCTGCGCCAAGAAACAAGCCGGGTCACCCTATTGGGGGCGGGCGCGCGTGACCTTCACGGGCAAGAAAATTCTCATTATCTGGAGCTATTGCGACCGCCCGATCAAGGATGCCCCGAAGTTCCACTGGACGGGCGACCATACCGATTGAAAACCCTCAAGCCGGAAGGATGACCGCCTTGCCGGTGGTTTGCGTATCGAACAGCTTGTACGCCTCCTCCGCCTCATCGAGTTTGAACTGATGGGTAAAGAGCTCGTCCACGGGAAGGTTTTTCTCAGCCACGAACGCCGCGCATTCCCGCTGGCCGGGGGCAGAGAAGGTCCATGACCCGAGAAGGGTCAGCTGCTTCTTGATGATGTCGTTGGTCACGTCATAGCTTGCGGGCAGCGCACCCATGCCCACGAAGCACACTGTGCCCCATGTGCGTGCTGATTGAACACAGGCGACTGACGCCTCGGGTACGCCGGAGCATTCCAACGTATAGTCGGCCCCGCCGCCAGTCAGGTCCCGAATAGCCGCGACCGGATCATCCTTGGCTGCATTGAGTACCTCTTCGGCGCCGAATTCTTTGGCCCGCTCCAGTCTCTCATCAACCATGTCTACGGCTATGACACGCGCGCCCATGGCGGCGCCGAGCATGGTGGCGCTAAGTCCTACCGGTCCCTGGCCAAACACGGCCAGTGTTGTTCCACCCTGCAAGGTCATGCGCTTGAGCGCGCCGAACGCGGTGCCGGTACCACACGAAATCGCAGCTCCCGTTGTGTATGTGAGCGCATCGGGCAAGCCCACAAGCGTTCTTGCGGGCACTTTCATGTAGCGCGCATGAGCACCATGCCCGGTGCGGCCATATATCACCGACCCCTCGTCGCACAACTGGGTCCAGCCTGACATGCAGTTCGAACACGTCCGGCAACCATCATAATGATGCACCATGACTCGAGCGCCCTTGCGCGCAAGCCGTTCAGGCACCGCTGCCCCACGCTCAAGCA
This sequence comes from Hyphomicrobiales bacterium, assembly GCA_021775525.1. Classification (GTDB taxonomy): domain Bacteria; phylum Pseudomonadota; class Alphaproteobacteria; order Rhizobiales; family Methyloligellaceae; genus UBA2767. Next base: position 7,932 of record JAJFHQ010000087.1, on the reverse strand, counting down.
CAACACCGCAAGGTTCATGACCTGCGATGACTTTTCCCACGAGATCGCCATCGGACCGGTAGACATGAAGATCACTGCCGCACATGCCTGACGCCTTGATTTCAATGACGACATCATCCTCGCTCGGTTCGGGGTCTGGAAAATCCCGGAATTCGAGCTTTCGATTGCCGGTAAATACGACGCCCTTCATATGAACTGTCTTTCCCCCATCCAGAGGATGGAATTCGTGTGGATGCTGGCAGTGATTTTGGGGCAAGAGATGCAGAAGCGCAAAACAAAGCTGGGCCGCATCATGCGGCCCAGCTTCAAGACTATAGACAGTTCGCTATTACGCCGCCTTGATATCCTTGAGGAAGGAATCCACTTCCTTGCGCAAAGTTTCTGCCTGACCGCTCAACTCGCGGGCCGCTTGCAGGACCTCACCCGAGGTCTCACCGGTGCGCGCCGCAGCGGTCGTCACGTCCGAGATATTGGATGTTACCTCAGACGTTCCGGCGGCAGCTTCAGACACGTTGCGGGCAATTTCCTGGGTCGCTGTGCCTTGCTCTTCAACGGCTGCGGCAATCGCTGAAGCGCCATCGTTCAACTCCGCAATGACCTTGCCGATTGAATCGATCGCGCCGACAGTGCCCTCGGTCGCAGACTGGATGCCCTCGATCTGTGAGCTGATTTCTTCCGTCGCTTTGGCGGTCTGGCTGGCCAACTCCTTGACCTCGTTGGCAACGACGGCGAAACCCTTGCCGGCCTCTCCAGCGCGGGCTGCCTCGATTGTCGCGTTCAGTGCCAGCAGATTTGTCTGCTCAGCAATGTCCGTGATCATGCTGACAACCTCGCCAATATTCTGTGCCGAACTGGCCAGGCCACCCACATTCTCACTGGCTTGAGTGACTTCTTTCACAGCATTGGCTGCAGCTTCGAGCGACATATTTACCTGCTGGCCGATCTCGGAAATCGAGGCGCTGAGTTCTTCTGTCGTCGCCGCGACGGTCTGTACGTTGGTGGAGGCTTCTTCAGCCGCCGCCGCCACAGCGCTCGACTGGGCGTTGGTTTCCTCAGCTACCGATGACATGGATTCCGAAGACGACTGCATCTGGCTCGAGGCGGTGGTTACACTCGACAATGCGGCTGAAACCACCTCGTCGAAATCGCGGGTCCGCTTCTCGATTGCCTCGGCACGTTTTTGCTGTGCTTCGCGGCTTTTGGCCTGTTCCGCTTCCATCTCCTTCGTCCTGATCATGCTTTCCTTGAACACCTGGACGGCCTTGGCCATATCGCCAATCTCGTCCTTCTTGTCGAGGGCAGGCACTTCGGTTTCAAGGTTGTTATTTGCAAGCTGGGACATGGCACCTGTCATGTCCTGCACAGGCCGCACGATAGAACGGGCGGTAAAGATGCTGACAACCGTGCCCAGCGCCACGCCCATGGCTAACAGGATCATCAAGGTGTATTCGAGTTGTGTTAAATGCGAGGCAAGGGTTACCGCATCGCTATTCAGCAATTTTTTCTGGTTGTCGACCATACCACCACTGCGCAAGCCGGCCTCATCCTTGGCGCCGGAGAGGATTGTCAGCAGTTTTCCGGCCCGGGGGGCGGCTTCCTTGACCAGGGTGTAATTGGCCATGTTCCACTTCTTCGAGCCGCGGATATCAAACATTTTCGGCGGCAGAGGCGCGAACTCGCCGTGCATTTTCGAAAATTCGTTGAAAGCCTTGCGTTGTGCGGGGCTGAGTGAGCTCTTGTTGGCGTTCAGATCCCCAAAGCGCTTGGTGTTCTTGGCCCATAGTTTGTCAAATTTGGCACGGAATTTTGCATCGCCTGTCAGCAGGTAAGCGCGAATATTGGCTATTGAAAGACCAAGCGTGCCGCGCACGTCCGCCATCATACCGAGCAGTTTCTTGCGTTCAAATTCATTACCACTATCGGCTGCCGCGCCTTCCAGATTGATCATCTTAGTGATGTTACCCACCATTTTGCCCGCACGGGGCGCGGCCTCGTTGACCAGTATCACGGTCGCGGGATTCTGCTCCGGGCTGTTGGCGATTTTCTCAGTTTTCTCCTGGGCAACCTGAAACTCATCCAGAATCGTCTTGAATTCAGACCAGACCTTCACGTTGGCCGGGTTGGTCCAGTTCTTGGACATCGTGTCCATGTCGGTGCGGACCTTGGCGATATGGGCCCAGACGCCCCGACGCTCTTTTCTGAAAATATCATTGCCGGTCAGCATCCAGCCGCGCAGGGCTGCAAGCGATGCGTTGATGTCATTGACCATGGCCTGGCTGGCGGCAGATGTTGGGACACGTAACTGGACGATCCGGTCCGATTCCGACTTGGCGCCATCGACCGAATAGACGGTGAAACCCACCGCACCCACAAGCAGGGCAACGATGATGAAACAGCCGGCGAATATGCGCCCGCCGATCTTGAGATTGAGTAGAGAAAAGAGTTTTGAAAAAGACATTTTGATCTCCGGAAATTGATCAATGTTTCATGTGTAATGTCTTCACGGTTGGTAAAGGAAGGATTGACGTTCTCTCATAAGTTGTAATTTGACAATTTCGAAAAAATCATAATCACCTCTATTTTTTGCAGTATTCAGCCATTTTTTTCTAATTGAAGTTTCATGGGAGAAAATTTGTTTTTGACTTCAAGTGATAATTTCTTTTACAGGTTGTATATGTCAGACTGATCCTTGAGATGGATTTCATCTTTTTCGACACGATCAGTTCCGATGTTGGGTTGACCATGGTCGTGGTCGCTGTATGAGACTTCCCGACCCTGACCAGCCCGCCAAAATGACAGTCACTCCTCCGTCACAAATCTCATGACATGCGATATTGAAATCGCCCGAAATGGACAGCGAGAAATACACGCATTAATTGCATGTTCACTGGTCGTCGCACGTTAAAGGTTCATTTAACCGCTTCTCGTATCATCATCGGTTCAGTCGAGTACTGGTATGGCTGGATCGCTACCGAATGAATTTACGTTCGAGAAGCTAGCTGACCAGTTACTGCTTTGGGGGAACAAGCAGTGCAGTCGGGATCTATTGTCAGGCAGGCGACCGCGAAGGCGCGGCGCAGCGTGTTACTGGCGCTGGCGGGTGCCGGCGTCATCGTCACGGTATTTCTTTGGCAGCATATGGATCGCGCAGCCAAGGAGCACACCATCCTCGACTGTCTTGTCGAGGCCTACCAGTTGACCGCCGATATTCTCCTCTCGGACGAGCGTCTGACCATGTCGGCCCTCATGGCTGCCGAGACCGGTAAAAGCAGCTGGTCTGAACGCTACGCGAAAAACGTTCCAGTTATTGACCGAGCCATTAAACGGGCAATGGAAATTGCACCTCCGGAATTGAGCGCGAAGTTCGACAGTGACACACGTTGGGCAAACGACGAGCTCGTGGATATGGAAAAAAACGCCCTCAAGGCTGCTGAAGAGGGCGATATAGAGATAGCCCGCAAAATTCTCGACAGCGATACTTACCGGAAAAACAAAGAAACGCTGACCCTGGGTACCACTAAATTTGTTGAGGGTATGATCGGCAACCTGAAATCAGAATTGGAGAAAGCTGATACACATGCCGCCCTTGTGTTTTCTCTGGCACTGGTCTTTGGCGCAATTGGTGGTGTCACCCTTTGGGTGCTGCTTGTCCGGAATCTCAATAAATCAGAGGCTGCATTCCTCGAAATTGAAAACCGTGTTCGGCACTTGGCAGGCCATGATGCCCTGACGGGCCTGGCGAACAGGCACTCATTTCGTGAAAAGTTAGCTACAAAGCTCAAGAGTGCCACCGATTCCGGGACGCACTTCGCAATCCTGTTGATGGATATCAAGGGTCTCAAAAAAATCAATGACCTCAAAGGGCATATGATTGGCGACCTGGTATTGACCGAAGTGGCGCAGCGATTTTCGAGTATCCTTGGAGAAAGAGGGCACACCGCGCGTTTCGGAGACGATGAGTTCGTCTGCCTTCTGGAAACCAGTGACAAGAACGAGGCGATCGCACTTGCCGAAGAATTCGTTACCTCTCTGGAATGCCCGATCTCTGACGATGATAATTCAGTCAAGGCCGGAGCAAGTGTCGGCATATCATTTTTCCCCTCCGACAGTGGGCAAGATGAAGATTTACTTCGCAAGGCAGATCTGGCGTTGCGCAAGTCAAAGACTGATGTAACCAGCAATGTGGTTCAATATCATTCAAGCATGGATGAAGAACTTGAAGAGCGCACCCGGCTTGAAGCGGAGCTTCGAGAAGGTCTCCGCTCCGGTCAGGTCGTGCCCTATTTCCAACCTATCGTGGATCTGGAAACCGAGCAGGTGGAGTGTTTTGAAATTCTCAGCCGATGGGAACATCCCGTAAGAGGACTCATCCCGCCTGATGATTTTATTCCTCTGGCAGAATCCAGTGGCATCATCGGTGACTTAACACTCAACGTGCTCCGTAGCGCCTGCAAGACGGTAAAGGCTCTTCCTGGCGATTTTTCGATCGCACTCAATATCGCACCACAGCAAATACAGGATGACTGGCTGGTGCAGGGCGTTCTCGGTGTCATAACCGAAACCGGTTTTCCACCGGAAAGACTGGAAGTGGAACTTGTGGAAACAGCACTTGTCAGCGACCTGGCTGCGGCGAAACGCATTATCAGCTCCCTGAAGAACCTTGGAATTCGCGTTGCCCTGGACGACTTTGGCACCGGCTATTCAAGTCTGTCCTATCTATCCGAACTGCCGTTCGACAAGATCAAGATCGACCGCTCGTTCATCTCGAATATGCTTCAACGCGAAGAAAACATCAAAATCGTCAATGCGATAATAGGGCTTGGTCGGAGCCTGGGCTTCCATACGGTTGCCGAGGGCGTGGAAACGGAAATGGACGCCGACTTCCTGCGCAAAATCGGCTGCCCTTCAGCTCAAGGCTACTACTATGCCAAGCCGACACCGGCGAAAGAACTTGGGGCAGTTCTGAAAAAACTCGAGCCAGCCCGCGAGCATCGTGAAATCGCCTGAGACTTGATGGCAAAATAAAAGCGGCCCCCGGAAGGGAGCCGCTTGAATTGACATGTTGAACAAGGATGAAAGGCTAGCTTGCCTCTTTGGCGTCCTCGGTAATTTCCTTGCCTGTTTCCTGATCGACAACCTTCATGGACAACCGCACCTTGCCGCGGTCATCAAAACCAAGCAGCTTGACCCACACCTTGTCGCCTTCCTTGACGATGTCAGTGGTCTGATTGACGCGTTGCGGCGCCAATTGCGAAATGTGCACGAGACCATCTTTCGGTCCGAAGAAGTTAACGAAGGCCCCGAAGTCGACCGTCTTCACAACGGTGCCTTCGTAAATCATGCCTTCTTCCGGATCGGACGTGATCATCCTGATCTTGGTGAGAGCCGCGTTAATCGACTCTGCTGAGTTCGAGGCCACCTTGACCTGACCGTCATCATTAATGTCAATCTTGGCGCCGGTTTCCTCAACCAAGCCACGGATAACCGAACCGCCGGTGCCGATCACATCACGGATCTTGTCGGTTGGAATGGTAATCATCTCGATGCGCGGGGCATGTTCACCCAGATCATCACGGGCCGTATCCAGCGCCTTGGACATCTCGCCCAGGATGTGCATCCGCCCACCCTTGGCCTGCTCCAGCGCCACCTTCATGATCTCTTCGGTGATGCCGGTAATCTTGATGTCCATCTGCAACGAGGTCAGACCCTGATCCGTACCCGCGACCTTGAAGTCCATGTCGCCGAGATGATCTTCATCACCCAGGATATCTGACAGGACGGCAAACTTGTCGCCTTCCTTGATCAGCCCCATGGCGATGCCTGCAACAGGACGCTTGAGCGGTACGCCCGCATCCATCATCGACAGGGAAGCACCACAGACGGTCGCCATCGAGGATGACCCGTTGGATTCGGTGATCTCAGAAACAACCCTGATCGTGTAGGGGAAACTTTCGCGATCGGGCAGAACCGAATGCAGCGCACGCCAGGCAAGCTTGCCATGGCCGATCTCACGGCGCCCGGTAAAGCCGACACGGCCCGTTTCACCAACCGAGTAAGGCGGGAAGTTGTAGTGCAGAAGGAAGGTTTCCTTGTAGGTGCCTTCCAGGGCGTCGACAAACTGCTCATCTTCACCTGTACCGAGCGTCGTGACACAGATCGACTGCGTTTCACCGCGCGTGAACAAAGCACTGCCATGGGTGCGCGGCAAAATACCCGCTTCGCACACGATCGGCCGAACGGTTGAAAGATCACGGCCGTCGATGCGCACGGATGTCTCGAGGATCGACCCCCGGACCACACCCTTCTCGACAGTTTTAAAGGCGCCTGACACCTGGCCGGCTATCTTGCCGTCATCGTCTTCGGGAACCGCGTCAGCAACGACCTTGGCCTTGGCTTCGGAAACCTTGTCCTGGCGGGCCATCTTCTCCGGAATCTTGTAAGCTTCCTGGAGATCTTTTTCCGCCGCCTTGCGAACCTTGTCCTCCATTTCGGAGTTGTCGGGCTTCTGGAAATCCCATGCAGGCTTGGCTGCTTTTTCCGCCAGCTTGATGATGCCCTCGATTACAGGCTGCATCTGCTCATGGCCGAACATCACCGCGCCGAGCATGACGTCTTCCGGTAGCTCCTCGGCTTCTGATTCAACCATCAGCACCGCATCGCTCGTTCCCGCAACGATGAGGTCGAGCTTTGACTCTTCCATCTGATCGATGGGCGGATTGAGCATATATTCGCTGTCAATATATCCGACGCGCGCGCCGCCGATCGGACCCATGAACGGAATACCGGAAATGGTCAGCGCCGCACTGGCAGCGACCATTGCAACGATATCGGGGTCGTTTTCCATGTCATGACTGAGCACGGCAATAAGGACCTGGGTCTCGTTCTTGAAACCGTCCACGAACAGCGGGCGGATCGGGCGGTCAATGAGCCGTGAGGTCAGGGTTTCTTTTTCTGCCGGGCGCGCCTCGCGCTTGAAAAACCCGCCGGGGATCTTTCCTGCCGCATAGGTTTTTTCACGGTAGTCGACCATGAGCGGGAAAAAGTCTATGCCCTGCCTGGGTTCGCGGTCGGCGACGACTGTCGCCAGGACGCTGGTGTCGCCATATTTTGCAAGTACGGCCCCATCGGCCTGGCGGGCGATACGCCCGGTTTCGAGCGTTAGCGGGCGTCCGCCCCATTCTATTTCTTGTGTGTGGATATCAAACATATTTATCGTCTCTGCTTTCCTTGCGTGGGAATCGTCAATTGGAGCCGCTCCGCCGACGGATTTCGGCCGATGCGTCCTGATTCCCCGGACCCGTTAGTTCGCGCCTCATGCGCGCCCTAACGGCGAATGCCCAGGCTGGTTATCAGTTTTTTGTAACGCTCCTCGTCCTGGGCTTTGACATAGTCGAGAAGCCTCCGCCTCTGGCTCACCATTTTGAGCAGCCCTCGGCGTGAGTGATTGTCTTTTTTGTGGGTTTTGAAGTGTTCGGTCAGGTTGGTGATCCGTTCAGTCAGAATCGCAACCTGTACTTCGGGCGACCCAGTGTCGCTTTTGTTTGTGGCGTATTCGCCAATAAGTTCGGTCTTCCGCTCAGCGGCAATCGACATCGTCTACTCCTGTTCTTTGGTAATGTGATTCCGTCCGGCCCGGTTTTGCTTTTCCAACTTAAAAGTTGAAAACGCGCTTTGGCCGAAGCTCTCCGCGCTTTACTTCGCCGAGTGCCACAAGAACTCCTCGTGACGTTGCATAGACGGGTCCGTTTATTATCGGGGCATCCCGGCCGCGCAAAAGCACAACCTGGCCCCGTGTGAGTTTTGCCGCATCGTCTCCGCTTATGGCCAACGCCGGGATGTCGTCCAGCGCGGTCTCCACGGGGGCAAGAACGGCATCAAGCCCCTCCAGACCGGCGGCACTATGGCTTAACTCCTCCAGTTTATCCAGTGAAA
>JAJFHQ010000086.1 GCA_021775525.1 Hyphomicrobiales bacterium | reverse complement strand
ATCCGCCAGCCCGACACCCATGAAACTGCCGACTTGTTCTAAGCCTGCTCTCAGGCTACCTTTCTATTTTGGACTCATCCTAGAGCCAATTTCTAGGTTTCGGTGGGACCAGACGATGCGTGAGTTGCTGTTTCAGTTGCCTGCTGCGGGCAAAATGAGTTTGCAGTCCCAGATTCGCGAGGTTCTCGTGTCCGCGATTCTTGGAGGGCAATTGCCCGTGGAAGACCGTATTCCCTCCAGCCGGCATATGGCCCGCCAGCTCGGCGTTTCCCGCAATACTGTGATTTTTGCCTATCAAAGTCTCATCGATGACGGGTACATCGTCGCGCGTGAGCGCTCGGGCTATTACGTCAATGAGGAAATCCTCAATGGCCGCGCCGAGCGCCCCGATGTCGAATCCGGACACGGTGAGAAGCCGCCTGACTGGTTGTCTCGATTTCGCGTCCATCCTACGGACCAGGAGAACATTCACAAGCCGGCCAATTGGCAGGATTACCCCTATCCGTTCATTTACGGCCAGGTGGACCACAAGCTGTTTCCGATTGCCGAGTGGCGCGAATGCAATCGTCAAGCACTTGGCAGGCAGTGGATTGATGCATGGACCAGCGATTTTCGTGACCAGGATGATCCGATGCTGGTTGAGCAGATCAGAACCCGTATTTTGCCGCGGCGTGGCATCATGGCCAGCGAAGACGAAATTCTCGTCACTCTGGGCGCTCAAAATGCGTTGTATCTACTTGCCTCCCTGCTTGTCAGCAGGGATACAGTCGTGGCCATAGAAGACCCGGGCTATCCGGATGTTCGTAACATCTTCCGGCTCCGGACCGACAAGGTCATGCCGGTTCCCGTAGACTCCATGGGCCTTGTGGTCAATGAGCGCCTGGCACTTGCGGATGTGGTGTTCACAACCCCGAGCCATCATTTCCCGACAACGGTGACAATGCCACGGGAGCGGCGACAGATGCTGCTGGACAGCGCACGCGAGAATGATCTTGTCATCGTCGAGGACGACTATGAGTTCGAGACCAATTACATGGGTGACCCGTGTCCGGCCCTGAAATCAATGGATGGCGAGGGGAGGGTCGTATATGTCGGCTCACTTTCCAAGACGCTGTTCCCGGGCTTGCGCATGGGGTTCATGGTCGGCCCGAAGGCGCTCATCAAGGAATTGCGGGCGCTGCGGCGCCTCATGGTGCGTCATACGCCGAACAATAATCAGCGCGCCGTCGCGCTGTTCCTCTCGCTTGGCTACCACGATGCGCTGATTGCCCGGTTGGAGCGGGCCTATAAGGTGCGCTGGGAGGCCATGGGGGACGCGTTGGCCAAATATCTCCCGAATTCCAGCCGTATGCCGATTTTCGGCGGATCGAGCTACTGGGTTACAGGACCGCCAGGGCTGGACAGTGATGCACTTGCAATGGAGGCGCTGGAGGCCGGGCTTATCCTTGAACCGGGGAGGATATACTTTGCTGATGAACGCGCCGGCTCCCGATATTTCAGGCTTGGATTTTCCTCCATTGACTCAAAGCAGATCGCGCCAGGCATCAAATTGCTAGCTGATCTGATCGATGCACATATGTCCAAAAAGCCCTGTGCAACAGGTGGCTGACATATCCGTACTGGTCCGGAAGAATATCACCATCTGGCACTAACAGCTTGCTCCTTACCTGTGGTGCCATACCAAGCGTAACAGGCTGGTCTTCTACTTAGTGGATCAGGCCAAACTGCATGGAGAGATGCAATGCTGGTTGGTGTGCCCAAAGAGGTCAAGGTTCACGAATATCGAGTCGGGATGACGCCTGCGAGTGCGCGCGAGGTTATAAGCCACGGCCACGAGGTGTTTATGGAAACCGGCGCAGGTCTGGGCATTGGTGCGTCGGATGACGACTACAGGGCTGTCGGAGCGACGATTGCGGATACGGCGGAGGATGTGTTTGCCCGCGCGGACATGATCGTCAAGGTGAAGGAGCCTCAGGCAGGAGAACGTGCGCTGCTGCGTCCGGGGCAGATCCTGTTCACATACTTGCATCTCGCACCCGACCCGGAGCAGACAAAAGACCTCGTGGAGAGTGGCTCCATATGCGTGGCCTACGAGACCGTAACGGATGTCCATGGCGGATTGCCATTGCTTGCACCCATGTCACAAGTGGCGGGGCGCATGTCGATACAGGCTGGCGCGCATTGTCTGGAAAAAGCGCAAGGCGGCTCGGGAACCCTGATTGCCGGCGTACCGGGTGTTGCACCTGCCAAGGTGGTCATAATCGGTGGCGGTGTCGTTGGAGAGAATGCCGCCTACATGGCCATTGGCCTGGGAGCGGATGTGAGCGTGCTGGACCGCAATGTGGATACCATGCGTGCGCTCGTTGTGCGTTTTGGAAACAGCGTCAAGACACTCTACTCGACAGCACTGACCATCGAGGAGGAGGTTCTTGAGGCCGATATGGTGATTGGCGGTGTTCTGGTGCCCGGCGCGGCTGCACCGAAGCTGGTCAGCCGTGAGCTCGTATCACGCATGAAGCCTGGTTCCGTGCTGGTCGACGTGGCCATTGACCAGGGCGGCTGTTTCGAGACCTCCAAGGCAACGACCCATGCCGACCCCACCTACGTGGTGGATGATGTAGTGCATTACTGCGTGGCCAACATGCCGGGCGGAGTTGCGCGCACCTCCACATATGCGCTCAATAATGTGACGCTGCCATTCATTCTTGCCATCGCGGACAAGGGTGTAAACAAGGCGCTTCTTGACAACTCGCACCTGATGGAAGGTTTGAATGTCTATCAGGGTAAAGTGACCTACAAGGCAGTGGCGGATGATCTTGGATACGATTTTGCCGATCCCAAAGCCGCTCTGGCAGCATGAGCCGATATTCGGCTAGAATCATCTGCACGCATTAGCTGTATTTTACAAATAATTGGTATATATCAAGGTGAATTCAACAATATATATTGTGGAGTTTTCATAATATCTCAGATTCTCCATGTAAATTATGAAATATACATGTAAGTCTCTATATAGCAGCTAGTATTACTGTTATAGGGAGGCCGGTCTTGGGGAGACTGGAACTATTCAGTCAGCACCTGTTAGGGTGTGGCGCGGGGGTTGTTATTGCTGGTTTGGCCATGATCTGGCCTGCGTCCGGGAGCGCGCAACCGCTTGATGGCAAAACCATCCACCGTACGGAGATATTCAGCGGCGTTGATGCCACCTCCAATTCCTTGTTTGGCTATGCGGGCGTGGTTTGGGCTTTCGGACAGTCTGTTTCAGACGAGAGCCTGCGCTTGAAGGCGCTGGTCGGCACTGGAGCATATGATTATGACGGTTCACTTCCTGGCGTCACGGGCCAAGTAAATTTTGATGGTGACGTTGCCCTGGCACATCTGCTTGGCGGTTATCTCTGGCGGCTAGGGGAATGGACCTTGAAGGCTTACGCGGGACTGGGCTTTGAAGATCATGACATTTCTCCTCTCGACCCGGGAAATTCCCTAACAGGTAATGATTTCGGACTTCTTGGGCAACTGGAACTCTGGCGAAACATTGGCAAGAAAAGCTGGTTTTCAGCAGACGCCAGCTATGGTGATGTTTTCGGAAGCTATTGGGCCCAGACACGCCTTAGCCACCGGTTTGGCAAGCGGATCAGTGCCGGGGTTGAGGGCGGTCTTCTGGGTAACGAAGAGCATGACACTGGTCGTGACGGAGGATTCCTGCGCTATCACCTGGGCGAGACAGAACTGACCGTATCAGCGGGCGTGTCCGGCAATTATCTCGAAGATGACACGGGAGGTTACGCGGCGTTCGGCTTTTACCGGAAATTCTGATCAGCCGTTCACCGGTACACTCTCTAATTCGGGGGTTGTATTCAGCCAATTGTCGACCGCAAGCCCGGCGATATCGCCAATTCGGTGTTCAAGATTTTCCCACGCAACGACAAGATCAGCGCCAGCATCATAAATCATATCGCGCACATCCGCGCTTGCCGTATCAACCAGTGCCAGAACCGGTGTATGGCGCAGTGCGGTAATGGACCGGATCGTGGTGAAAATCGCCCGGGACTCCGCGCAGTAGGTTTCCAGGTCGAGGATAACGATATCCGGGCGGATTTCCCGCCCATTCAGGGAATGTGCGATTACAAGACCCAACACGGATTTGATGTCTTCCTGGATATGGATTTCAGGCGTATCCCATATCCGCGATACGGCACCGTACAACCGTTGTTGGTGGCTGACACGGTTTATGCTGATGAGAAGCAGCGGGTTCTCATCTGCGCTGTGCCGGGAAATAGCCATTTGTACCGCTCCTGAACTCCTGTGTACGGGTAAGCACCATGAACCAAACGGTAAGATCTGCCCCTGGTTGCCCTAGTGGCGTAGTGTAAATACACGTTATGAGTGTATAATATTAATATACACTCGATAAGAGTAGAGAGATCAGGACCTATTTCCGCCCGAATAAAGATCAAACATGCGCGAGGACGTGCACCCTAAGCTTTACCCCCGGCCCATCGTGGGTAAGATATTATGCGGCTGACAAGGATTGGATGGCACGTGATGGAAATTTTATGAAATCTTCAAAAAATGAAGATCGCCGTTATTTTGATGAAGGCAAGATTCCAAATGATGTCTGGTCGGTTCTGCGCGCATCTTCCCTGTTGAGTGTGGGAGAGTTCCGTGTGTTCGAGATCGCCTATGAATCCTGGTATGGCGAGGCTGGTGAAGAAAAGATGATCGAGAAACATTTCACCGGCTACATGTTCAATGACATCGTGCCACCTTGGGTGCGCCATTTCTGCAAGTCTGTTCTGAAGCGTGATCGCGAGGGAACATTGGAACCGGCTGAGTATGGCATCGTGCCAAAAGCAGCTACCACAGTTCAGATCAACAAGGGGCTTGAAGCGATGATGTGGATCATCGGTTTCATGATTGTTCTTTTCCTGATAGGTGAAGGAACATCCCAAGCCTTGTGGCTACAATGTATGTTCCCGCCATGCTATTGAGACCTGTTTGGATCTGAATAGACTCTCAAGAGAAGTGGATGTGCGTATGGGCGGAACCTGGGTTGACTGGCTCCTGGTGATTGGCACGGGATTTATCGCATTTCACGCCTTGACCTACCAGGATGCCGATGGCGAACGGCCATGGGTGCACCTGCTGTTTGGCAGCATGGCCTTGATGTTTTTCTTCCGCTTCCTGCTGCACAATATCCTGGGAATCTGGTAGCGGACCGGGCCGCAAACCGGGGCATCAATTCTCGTATGGCCGCTGCTTGTCATCCTGCTCGGGAATGCGCAACACGCGTTTCGATTCGGGCAGTGCAAATTGCTTTTTCAGATACTCCAGCCTGTCCTTGACCGTCGGCGGCTTCTCCTGGATGTTGTAAAGCAGCCGGTCGAGCCAGTGCATGCCATCGGCCACTTCCGGGTCCATTTTCAGCGACTTTTCATAGTCTTCCATGGCTTGTCTATGGCGGCCCGAATGGTCGTAGATGATACCGCGCAGGGCATAGTTGCCGCCGAATTTAGGGCTGATCTGGATAGCGCGTTCAATCGCGCTCAATGCTTCATCGTATCGTTTGAGCTGGACATTACTGTTGGCCAGACCGCGCAAGGCGGAACCATGCCGTGGGTTCTGCTCGAGGGTGTCCGTGAAATACTCAGCGGCACGCTCGTATTGGCCATCCTTGAACAGATTCTTGCCGTCGACGAACGACACATCACCTGGGGCCATGCCGGCGAAATGCCGGTAGAACTCAAAGCCGATCCATAGCACTCCACCAAATATGGCGAGCCACTTGAGAAGATTATAGAGAGGTCCTTGATCCTGACTCATTTGGCACCGGGAAATCCGAAAATATTGGCGTTGAACATCAGGGCGAAAACAACCACCAGGAAGAATGTAATGAAGCGTGCGCGTTGCAGTTGGCCCGATAACTCTGATTCGTTGAGCTTGCGTTTGAGTTTGCGCTCCTGGCGCCGTGTGCTCAGCGTCCAGACCAGTTTGGAAACCGGGAAATAGAGCATGAAAGCAAGCAGGGCACTCCACCCGAAAAACCATAGATACTGAAACTGGGCACTCATTTCACTTCACCAGGCTAGTTCAAAGTGGCCATGCGGCCGGATTATATCAACAGAGGATGGCGCAAAGAAAGAGGGCCGCCGAAAAGGCGGCCCTCTAATTATTGTGCGTAGTGATCTACGGCTTTTCGAGATCCAGACGAGCCTTGCCTTCTCCAAGGTCGCCAATATCTTCGACCAGAGCCTTGACCTCTTTATTCGGGACTGTGGACATCTCCATTTTATAGGCGAGGAACCACATCATAAAGCAGCCTAAAGCCCACCAGAGGATCTGCCATGCCCAGATTGAAGGCATGCCAAAGGTCCAGGTGGTGGCATCGTTCGGGTTACCGAAGATCGTGTTACCGATCACGGCGCCCGGGCCGATACCGAAGAAGAACCACACCAGGGTGATGATCCATGCCGTCGGAACGAGTTTTTTCTTCGCTGCCGACAGGCTGGCATGATCAGACAGGAATTTGTGGAACTTCATCTTGTGCTTCATGTCATCCGCATTCTGGGTAACCGCGGAGATGAGGATCGCCGCACCCAGATTGAAGAATATGCCCCAGAAGGCCGAATGCATGGTCAGCGGCCAACGGCCCCAGGCCGTAATACCGAAGAATTTCTGACCAATGGTCTCTGTGCACATCACGGCTACGATGCCGAGGAACAGACCGACAGTAATGCCCTGACGGGTGAACCACGGGAAGTAGCACACTGACATAAGTGACGGCCACATCTGGAAGCCGAAGGCAACAGCCAGACCGCCGAGAAGGACGAGAGCGTCCTTGGAAGTCGTGGCAACTACCAGGGCTGCAAGCACGATGACGCCAACGCCGACACGGCCCCAGAACTTCTGGGTCGCGTGAGAAGCATTAGGCATCATGAAATGCTTGAGGATGTCGCGCGTCAGCATACCGCCAGCAGTCGACATATAGGCAGCGCCCGTCGATTGCATTGCGGCCAGAGCACACACGGCCAGCAGACCCACCAGCCAAGGCGCGGTATCGCGCATCAGGTAGATGATCTGTGGCACCAGCATGCCCTGTTTGCCAGCGGACTTCATCAGGTCATTGCCATGAAGGCCGGGACCCATCACATTGTTGGTGAGTTCCGGGAACTTCTCGGCAAATGCGAGGTCAGCACCAAGCATATGACCGCCAAGGCCCTGAAACGCCGTGAAGACAAACAGGATGAAACCAACAGCGAACGCAGACGCCCACACCTGCTGAGGTGCAAACGGCTCAGGACTCTTGTTGGAAAAGGCCCACATGGTGAACGCCGGGGCGGAATGAATGCCCATAAGCGCGAACATGTAAGTCAGAACCATCATGCCGGTCCAGGCACCACCGACCGGGTTTTCAACACCTAGCCCTTTCACGAACTGAATCACCCCTGGGATAGCAATGTAATGGCTATACCCGTCGGGTGTTCGCTTCGTGTCCATGCTTGAAAGTGCGGCGATACCTTGGTTCAGCTTCTCAAAGCCACCGACTGCGTTCAGTGAGATGATACCCAGCGCAACGATGCCGGCCATCAAAAGAACACACTGAACCGTGTCCACATATGCCACAGCGCGCAGACCGCCCGAGGCAACATAAAGGAACACAATCGCTGACAGCATCCACATGCCAACGTCAACCGACAGCAAATCGTCGGTCAGCACGTTGAACAAGAACCCTGATGCCCGCAATTGCAGGCCCAGATATGGAACTGAGAAGCACATAGCCACGACAACCACGAGTATGCGAATCATGTCTCCGCGGAAATATTCCGAGAGCATCTCGCCCGGTGTCACGAACCCGAAACGTTTACCCAGCATCCACTGGCGCTTCAGGAACATAACCCCGGTAAACGGGATTGTAATGGCGTAGAACGAGGCATACGCATATTGGAATCCATCCCGGTAAAGCAGTCCCGGATGGCCCATAAACGTCCACCCGGAGAATGATGTGGCTGTAGCAGCCAGCACAAACACCCAGATGGAAATGCCGCGTCCCGCGATGAAATAGTCACTCGCTGTCTTGGCCGTCATTGCACCCCGGACACCCCAGTAAATGCAATACGCCCAGTACAGGAGAACGAAAACGAAAAGCCAAATGACTTCGGGTTTCATGGGTCACGTCTCCCCCTGATTGAACATCAGACAACCCGTCATAATAAGGCGACACCACTTGAGCCGAAGCGAAGCGGAAGTCCCCTGTAACTAGCCAACGAGGGTTATCTGACTGTCATGCAAGACTCTTTCCTGCACAGGGTCAATGCCTCGAAGGTCGATACGAGGGGGTAGACAGGAAAAGTTCATTGAATCAATGAACTATTTTGTTGCCTCTGGGGAAATGTGGCAACTTTGCGGCTACACAAAAATGTAATTTTCCCGATTCCTGACATATATTGCGCGTCCGGAGAATCTCGATCTCGAGGCAGTGGCAGATGATCCGTCGGCAGAACAGTTCCAAATCCGGTCCAGCCGGCCAAAAAAGCTTGAAATGTGAAGTGTCTAGGGTCCGGGTGCTAGCCGCCGCATGTGCAGTCGCTCGCATGGGCCTGACGAATCGTGCTCATGGATCCTGACAGGGCATGACGCAAGTCAGCATAGTGACGTGTAACTGTCCCTATATAATCGGCAGCCTCAATTGCGCTAAGTGCCCGGGTCATGGAGGTGCGAATCGAGGCTGTCAGGGATTTGCCCTCAGCTCTCAAGAATTCGGACATGGCGCGCAATGCGGCAAAGGTATTGTCTGCTTGCGAGATGCGTTGGCTCAGCTCAGGATTATTTGCAAGTTGGGCAAGAGCTTCAACCCGGCTTTTCAAGACCTCTTCACCCGCCCCTTGTGGCAAGTCCAGCGGTGCGGAGCCCCAGCCGGGATGCCCGCCGGGTTCCGCCTTCACCGCATCGATGGCTTCAGACGTCCTTAACTGTGCGAGGCTCGCGGCCTTGGCGGCCATGTCGTCGAACTTTTTTGCCCGTTTAAGGAACCCTTCCATGCGGTCATCGAAGTAATTGAAGAAGGGGATGACGCCCGTACAGAGCGCCGGGTGGCTCTCCTGCTTCAAAAATCCCTGCAGGTTTTGCGAAACACGGTTTGTCGCCCAGCCGGAATCACGTGTTTGCGAGAGTTCCCTGTCCCGGGCGCGGGCGGAAACCCAGCGGGTGGCGAAATTGTAGATACTGCGTTCCGATTTCACCGGGGTTACCGTGCCCGTCGCCATTGGGCTGATGGTTTTATACTTGGTGCAGCGATACACGTAGCGACCCCGGTGCTTGTTCCAGCGCTTTGCCCTGCGCACGCATTTGCGCGAAGCATTTGCAATTTTGAAGCGCGGGGGGAACAGCCAGCGCCCGGGCCGTGTACGGTCCCTGGACCTTGCGGCCTTGATGGCGTCGGCCAGCCCCGCGCCTGATCCCTCGCGAACCTTGACGATTTGGGAATAAAATTCGCTAGCGCAATTGGCGACCTTCCATTCCAGTCTTACGGTTTCACCGGTCTCACCGGGCTTGCGCAGGGTGACTTTCAGCGCGTTCGGCTTTTCCCCTTCACGCAATGCGATCTCGACAAGAACCATACGCGGCTTGCGCGGCGCGATCATTTTGACGCTGGCAATACGCACAGCGCCTTGTTCGCTGATTGTGACCTTCTCACCGGAGATATCACGGATAATAGCCGTCTCGGATTCGAACACCAGTTCCGCACCAACCCGCTTGGCCTTGGAAGTGCTCTTGAGCTTTATCTGCGCAAACGCAGAACCGCCGGTGGGAAAGGACTGTCCCGTGCGCAGCACTGTTACGGTGGCAGAGACGCCATCGGTTGAAAGTTCATGATGTTCGCTTGTTGCCGGAGCGCCAGCTTTTTTCTGATCGTCAAGGCTTGCCGAGATATTGCTGCCGGATGGCGATGCGCCTGGTGTCTGTGCCCGCACCGGACCAGGCAGTATCAAAAAACACGTACACATGATCAGAACTGTAAGGAAACGCACTAAATGCGTGGCCATGATTTTGTTACCCCGGGAGTTGTGTATAGGGACCGGCTGCCGGAAGGAGTTGACGTTCCTGGTTTTGTTGAAATGGACTGTCGACACTAATGTGCCGACAGCCCGTCCCCGCATTTGTTCGGCGCTGGATGTGTTCCAGTACGCCTCGTTAGAACCAGTGAATGTACATAAGAATATACAAGCAGTAATTGGTCCTGTTTGCCCTCTTTGGTCCTTTCAACGTGGCGAACACCCCCCGAGATCTTGCAATGCCGGTGTGTTTCAAGTCCGCCCCGCTGCAATTCGAGAATGGCTTATGGCTAAATCCAAATCAATCGATCATTGCAGGTGAGAGACATTTTTTTGACGATCAAGTGACAGTTGGCCCGTTCCGGCGTCATGGAAATGCGGTCCGCGTGGGTAAATGGTGCCTGCACCGTCCGAAATGCTGCCAGTCTTCGGCGACGTTGAGTGAATTTGCGTTTCTATATTGCGTATCAAATAACTAGGACCCGGCTGCGTTATGCAACCCGGCCAGAATTTGGACTGTTGCCATACACCTTTGCCCCTATATTAAGCTGGAACTTCAATCCGGTCGGTATGCCGTGAAAGCTCTCCACGGGGTTTGAAATTGTGGCAGATATGCGACATGCAAATTTTTTTTGCGAAGGCGCGGACTCAACATCAATCGCCGCGAGGCGGGCGTAACAGAAACATCACCAGCCAGATTGGAACCGTAATCAGGGCCCCCAAAATGATGTGCGGCAAGGCCCAGCGTATGCCCCTGCGGGCATAATTCATGATCTGATCGGGGGTCATGCCGAAATCCTGGAGCACCTGGGAGGCCGTAATATTGAGACTTGATAGCGCAACACCGACGAGAAGAGACGCCAGCAATATCTTCAGCACCATGGATAAAAGACGATAGGTCATAGGCTAACCTATACCCATAAGTACATTTCAGGCCAAGAGAGTGGGCTGCTCCATCCAGATAGTATCGAAGGCTATCTCGAAGCGTTCTCGACCTCGGAGTCCGTGCCAGTTTCAGCCGAACCTCCGTCACCCGTGCGCCAGACCGCGAGGTGCTTTTCCATATCGTTTTCGTGAATCTTCCACCAGCCGGCGTCCATGCGCAGGGCGCGTTTAAAGTTCGCCTTCGACGTCGGAATGTAATCCGACATGTTCACATCGACTTCCGGATGCTTGCCTATCAGATCCAGCGCCGATTTTCGCACAGGACCATAGGGGAACCAGCGCGCCTGACGTGCCAACTGGCCCGGCTTGGTGGCGAAGGTGATCAATTCAAGGGCAGAAGCCTTATTGGGCGATCCTTTCGGGATGGCCCACAAATCAAGATCGAAGACCTGCCCGTCCCAAATGGTAGCGAAGGGTCTGTTCTCCGCGACAATGGCCGAAAAGATTCGACCATTGAAAGCCATCGCCATGGCCGCATCCTTACTGGCCAGTAATTTGAGAGGCTCGTGCGCCCGGTCCCACCACACAACATGGTTCCTGATGGCATCGAGTTTTTTCAGGGCCCGCGAGACGCCATCGCTTGTCGCCAGTGTCTCATACACCTTTTCAGGTTTTACGCCGTCCGCCATCAAGGCCAGCTCCAGCGTATATTTTGGGGAGCGGGGCAGGGCGCGCTTGCCCGGGAAGCGCTTGACGTCGAAGAAATCACTGGCGGTCTTTGGTGCAGACTTCTTGAAGGCCCGCTTATCGTAAACGATGGCTGATGCCCAGGCCACGCTTGGCACCCCGCATTCATGCAATGTACCGGGAAGAAAATCTTCCCTGGCCGAAGTGCCGTCGCTGGCGGCGGCCAGTGTGGATGCATCGACCTTTTCCAGTTTGCCATCACGGCAGGCGCTCTCCAGCGTCGCCGGGCCAAGATCAACCAGGTCCCACTTTGGCAGCTCGGTTTCACCCGCGGCCGTCAGAGCTCCGAAAGCACCATTGTGCGATACCAGTTCAATGGCGATGCCGGTTTCATCCTGGAACGGCGTGAAGTAGGCGCGCTTCTGGGATTCCGAATAGGCACCGCCCCACGAAGCGACCGTGAGTTTATCGGGTTTTTTATCAGCTTCCGGTTTAGTCGCGTCGGCATCAGCATTGGCCTTGTCAGTTGGTTCAGCCCCTTCCGAAGCAGGCTTGTCCTTGCTGTTGTCAGGGGTGTTTTCTGGCGGGTTTTGGCCAGTTCCGGATTGCGCGAGGCTTCCGGCATGAGGCCAGACAAGCAGTGAGGCGGCGAGGGCCGCTCCCATAACTGGCAACTGTTTCATGATAGTTCTCATCACGCGCATCAGATATTTCCCACCCTAATTATTGTCCAACCGGGCCGATCGAGACGTGACCGGAGGCTCCAGGAAATGTGCACTCGATTTGGCCGGTTCAAGAGAGAAACTGGGTTGTGACCATGGCCCTTTGATGACGATTGCTCCAACCGGGGAAGGGTCAGGTTTCTCTTCTCCGGGGGGGGCCTTGGCCGGGGGATGGTCAATCAACTTTAAGCGCATGTCCAGGGCGCTGCCAGCAAGGTCAATCGTGCCTTCACCTGTTAAATCGGCCTTCTCCAAATTAATTGTAAGGGAATCGGTGTAAGCGCCGCCATTGCGGAAGAAGAAATCGCCCTTCAGGGCCTGGAAAGGTGTTGCGCTGGTGCGCACTGTATCCCAGCCCTTGATCGGACCCGTTTTCAGGTTCGACATCAGCTTGGCAATATCGACATCAGCTTGGCCTGCATTCATCGCCACGCTGAGCTTTCCACCCAGGCTTTTGAAAAGCTCCCTGGCTGTCCGGCCCTTGCTGGTGACGTCGGCAGACAGGCTTGCCGTGCCCTCAAGTGGACTCTCGGGCGTGAAAATCTCTATGCAGCTTCGGGCGGAAACGTCCGTCATTTTAGCGGTCAAGCGGATCGCGGAATCCGGCACCGTTGCATCGAATTCAAGCCTCCCGTTTCCATTTCCGTCGCAAATATCAAACAGCGCGAGGTCCGCCATGAGCTTGCCCGACTCAAGGGAAAACGAAATGGCGCTTTGTCCCAGTGTTACAGGCGGGATGGTGAGTTCGGTTGTCGATATCCTCAGATCGATATTGAGGTGATGCAGCAGGGGAAAGTCTACATCGACAGTTTTGGTCCTGGCCTTCTTCGTGTCGGGTTTTGGCTCGGTCCCGGCCTTGAAATAGTGTGTCAGGTCTAGTTTTTGGAGTGCCAGCGTGCCCTCGATTTGCGGACGCGGGTCGCCAAACTCTAATGCCAGCGCGCCAAGGGCCTTGTTGCCATAGAGTTCGAACGATCCTTCGTCAAACCCGATCCTGTTCCCGCCCCAATGAAAGGAACCGGTGGCCGAAAAATTTCCGCTTGTCTGGTCGTCGGGCACGAGTATGCCCATCCACTTAGCAAAGCGTGGCAAGTTCTGAATCGCCAAATCCAGATTGCCGGTGACCCGCACACTGTCCGTGACCATCGCCTCACCACCTATTTCGGCCGAAACCATTTCTCCCTGAAGGGTGAGTGACACAGGTATTTTAACGGTTTTCGCCTCCAGGCTCGGGCTCTCGCCCTCATATCCAAAGGTCAGGGTTTCGTTGCGCCATTTGAAAGTGCCCCGAGCTGAAACAGTGCCACTGGAAGAGCCCAGCGTGAGCTTTGAATTCACCTCTGTAAACTCTTCGCTCGTCTCGGGTCCGTCGACCGTCACAACACCTTTCTCAAGCACAAACTGGTCGAAGGGATTTGAGGCAAGGGCCTGGATGAAAACGGGTACTTTATTCAGGCCTGATTCCGGTGCAGTGACACGGGCGATAGAGCTTGATTTAACGTGCGGTTCAATCAGCGTAATCCGGTCGACCTTGGGCGTACCCGAAAAAAGAGACCACAGCCCGAGCCGGACATTCATTCGCTTTGCCCGTATTTCGCGAAGGGCCGGGAGCTTCGTGATATCCGTCAACCGGACATTGCTGATTTCCATTGTGAGGCGTGGGAAATAGCTCAAACGCGACGAGCCGTCGACGGTCACGATCGCGCCTGTCCATTTGGTCAGGTTTTGCGTTAAATACTCACGGATCGAGTTTTCATTGGGGATGGAGGGTTTCAAGAAAAGATAGCCAATGATGATCAGCGAAAGGCACAGTGATGAGAGCAGCCCAATCCTGAAACGCGTCATTTGTGCCATTACGCTTCGAACGCTCCACACAGCAAGTCTTTGACCGGGGACAGAAACATAAATTTACGAAAGATTCGGTGGCGGGGGATGTTCCCTGCCACGAATTCGTATCATCAAAAAACACCCTCGGAATGTCCCGGTACCGATGAGTCTGTTCTAAACTGTTTATAAGGGAAATGCGAGCCTCGGCAGGCGCATATACACCGAAGAAGGAGCCATAAATGAACACGGAGTTATGGAAGCCGGACCCGGATGCAGTGCGAGGCAGCAACATGGCCCGTCTCATGGCACATTTGGCAGAGCAGGGGGTATCCGAAGCAGGTGATCCAGACGCTCTGCATGGCTTCTCAATTTCCTCACCCGAGCAGTTTTGGAGCGCCATTTGGGATTTTTGCGACGTCACGGGCAATAAGGGTAGTGCGCCTTACCTTGTGGACGGCGGCAAGATGCCGGGTGCAGCGTTTTTTCCGGAAGCATCTCTGAATTATGCGCAAAACCTGCTCAAGTTTGATGGTGGTGATGCACCGGCGCTGATTTTCATGGGCGAAGACCGAAAACGGCGCGAAATGAGCTGGAACGAATTGCGCGTACAGGTTTCGCGCGCCCGACAGGCGTTTGCCAAAATGGGCGTTGGCCGCGGTGATCGCGTTGCGGCCATGATGCCGAATGTGCCTGAAACGATTATCGCATTTCTGGCCACTTCTTCACTTGGTGCGGTGTGGAGTTCATGCTCGCCTGATTTCGGCTCTCAGGGCGTGCTTGACCGGTTTGGCCAGATCGAGCCGAAACTGTTCATCGCCTGTGAGGGATATTTTTTCAACGGCAAGTCCTGCTCAGTTTCGGATCGTATCGAGAGAATTCTTGATCAGTTGCCGGGCGTGGAACGGGCGATCCTGCTGCCCGGTCTCGATGGGACATCGGGCACATGTGATCGTGTGGAGCGGGCGATTGCGTGGGACGATGCACTGGGTTCGTTTGAGCCCATGGAAATTGAATTCACGCAAGTTCCCTTTTCCCATCCACTCTACATTCTGTTTTCGTCCGGCACGACGGGCGTGCCGAAATGTATCGTGCACTCGGTCGGCGGTGCGCTGCTCCAGCATCTGAAAGAACATCAACTCCATTGTGACCTGCGGGCGGGCGAGCGGATGTTTTATTTCACAACCTGCGGCTGGATGATGTGGAACTGGCTGGTTACTGGCCTGGCGTCAGGCGCGACGCTGCTTCTCTATGACGGGTCGCCCATGCATGAGGACGGCAAGCTGATGTTCGATTATGCCGACGCAGAAAAAATGAACATTTTCGGCACATCGGCCAAATTCATCGATGCGCTTCGCAATGCGGGCCTGCGCCCGCGTGAAACCCATGATCTGGCGAGTGTCCGTATGGTGCTCTCGACCGGCTCGCCGCTGTCTCCGGAAAGTTTTGATTACGTCTATGAGAACATCAAAACCGATGTGCACCTGGCGTCGATTGCCGGCGGCACGGATATCGTCTCCACATTTGTTCTCGGCCACCCCATGCTTCCGGTCTGGCGTGGCGAGGTCCAGGCGGCCGGCCTGGGTATGGCGGTCGAAGTGTTTGATGACACAGGCAATTCCTTGGGCCGTGGCGAAGGCAAGGGCGAGTTGGTCTGCACCAAACCTTTTCCTGCCATGCCGATCGGCTTCTGGAATGATGCCGGGGGCAAGAAATATTTTGAGGCCTATTTTGGGCGGTTTCCCAATGTCTGGCATCACGGAGATTTTGCAGAGTGGACCGAACATGGCGGCATGATTATTCATGGCCGTTCTGACGCAACCCTCAATCCCGGGGGTGTTCGAATCGGTACGGCTGAGATTTACCGGCAGGTCGAACAGCTTGAAGAAGTCAATGAAGCGGTCGTTATCGGTCAGGATTGGGACAATGATGTGCGTGTGATTCTGTTCGTCGTTCTGGCCGAGGGCGTAGAGTTGAACGATGAGCTTCAAAAACGCATCAAACTTCGCATTCGGGAGGGTGCGAGCCCGCGCCACGTACCGGCTATGATTATTAAGGTACAGGACATCCCGCGAACAAAATCTGGCAAGATCACCGAGCTTGCCGTGCGCGACATCGTGCATGGCCGGGCGGTGAAAAACAAGGAAGCGCTGGCCAATCCGGAGGCGCTGGATCTGTATCGCGATATTCCGGATTTGCAGGGTTGAATGAATGAGTTCTTGTCTGCTTCGGGAACCCATTGAACCTTCATCTGCTTTAGAGCTACCTACGACAAAGCATCCCCGAACCAGGATTGGCATGGAGCATTGAGATGACCGAGATACAGAGTACCGACCGGGTTTTTATATTGAAAGCGATGGTTGCCATGGCTGCTGCGGACGGGGACTTGCATGACGATGAACTTGCAACGATCTGCACTGTCTATGAGAAAAATACCGGTGAGGCGATCAGTGCTGATGACATCAACACGGTCTCCCAGAGCCGCCAGGCCCAAACTTCCAGCCTTCCTGAACAATTGGCGGAGGTGCAAGGCCAACTGGCCCGGGAGGTGAAAGAGTTGATTCTGAGCAGCGCTTACATGGTTTTGCTGGCCGATGGTCGGGTCAGTGCGCGTGAGCGCAAGAAGCTGATGGATGTGGCGGTTGCGTTGAAAATCTCCGATATTCACCGAAGCATTATATTCGAGGATGTTGAGCGCGCTCTTGGCTAAGCCGCGTCACCGGTTGTGCAGGTCATGTCCTGACCGCAGCACAGGGGTGATTTTATCTTGCCGTGATCATTGGGGCATTTGGACACCTGAACCTGGTTCCCGTTATCGAGCGTGAGGCTATCATTTACCAGGGGAGCATCGCACTTCCCGCACGTCGCGTTGACACTCATTCCACATTTTTCGCATTCATACGTTGCCATTTTCCCCCACTCTCCATGCACCAATGAATTGAACGTAACCCAACGAGCCTATCAGTCCCTCACTGAGCCACGCAAGCGCATCTGCTCGGGAACATGCATGGGTCATCAGGCCGGTGCTTGGTCTGAGATGAAATCTATCTTCTGGAACATTGCCACTGCCAGCTGGACTTGCCCTTTATGCAGGACGTCACGCATTTATTGCGGCAGCAACGCTCACCTCCAGATTGACGGCATTCGGTGGGCGCAGGCGTCTTGCAGGGAAACGGGTTCCATGTTGTGAAGCTGCAAGTGTCCTTGATGTATTTCATATAATCTTCCTGGGATTTGCGGGCCCTTGGAAAATTGGCCTCATAGCCGGCGACTGAATGAACCGTTTCAGCGATCTCGGCCACCCAGATATTGCACAGACGAAGACGTCCCATATTCAACAGGTCTAGCCCGCCATATTTACGGGCGCATACCTCCAACATGGCTTCATAGAAACGCCGGTTACAGGTCTCCGCACTTTCCCCATTGTTCGAATAGTAGCAGCGGTCATGCACATTGCAGGCAGGTGTCAGGTCAGGGACGGAGAGCAGATGAAGCAGATCGCCTGTGAGTCCCTGAAAGATATTTTCAACATAGTCACAGCCATCAACGACGGCGTGTGGAAACTCTGAGCTGGTCCATCCGCCGCCGCGCGTATCACAGCTGCTGGGCACGGAGATGCATTGTTCAGATTGGGCTGTAGTGGAAAATGAAAATATCAGCGCGATAAGTGCGGCAAAAAGGGGCAGTATTTTGAGGGCGCGCTTCATCCGGTTTTCTCTCTTGCTGCTCAATAAAAAATGCCAGTTTTTGTCCTGCAAGCGGTCATTGAACCAATGAATGTCAGGCAAGTATACTGCCATTGAGAAACCGGCTAATTTTCTTCCACGAGTGCGTGTTCATGAGTCTTCACCTGTTGATAATGCCCGGTCAAAAACGATGATTGTGTGTTCCTGCAATGTTATTTCCAGCAGTGAAATAGAAACCGCTGTGGAAGGCCTGGTCGCGGTAGACCCGGACGTCGTGCTGACACCGGGCATGGTCTACCGGGCCTTTGACTGCCGGCCAAAATGCGGCACATGTCTGGGGCATATGGCGGAGTTGATGCACGCCCATCGCAAGGCACTGCGGGCCCCGTCCGAGGAACCGAAGAGTGTGGACAAGGTGCAGAAATCAGTTTAGATTAATTCTAAACTATAAAATCCTGATTCTCTAGGAGGCGTTTATGAAGGGCGACAAGAAAGTCATTGAATTTCTGAACAAGGCACTGCGCCACGAGATGACGGCGGTCAACCAGTACTGGCTGCATCATCGCATGCTCGACGATTGGGGCTTCACACGCCTGGCAAAGAAGCAGCGCGAAGAATCCATCGAAGAAATGCAGCATGCCGACAGCCTGATTGACCGCATTCTAGTGCTTGAGGGTTTTCCGAACATGCAGGAACTCGATCCGCTGATGATCGGGCAGAATCTCAAAGAGACGCTGGAATGCGATCTCAAGGCCGAGTACAGCGCACGCAAACTTTATGTCGAGGCGCGTGAAGTCTGCCGCAAGGCTGAAGACTACGTGTCCATGGAACTGTTCGAGAGCCTCATCAAAGACGAGGAAGGCCATATCGACTGGCTGGAAACGCAGTTGGAGAATATCGAACTGATCGGCATCGAGAATTACGGCCAGTTGCAAAGCGCACCCGCCGACGAAAGCGAAGGCTAACACCGCACCGCCTCAATGGTTGCGTTAACACACCAGGGGGCTGGCCGGGTAATTCCGTCAATCTGCCGAAATTCTACCACCCGGTCTTCCGCTTGAGATCGCACGGTGTAGGAAAATCACCGGCGCCAGGCCAATGACGACAATGGCAAGAGCTGCCATTGCGCCTTCCTCAAAAAGGTCGAGAGACGCCAGGGTGTAAACGTGGGTAGCAAGGGTGTCGAAGTTGAAGGGGCGCAGCAACAGGGTTGCCGGCAACTCCTTCATCGAGTCCACGAAAACGAGCAGGCCGGCAGCCCCCAGTACCGGCACCATGATAGGCAGGTGCACCCGGAACAGGGTCTGGGTGATCGAGACGCCCATGGTTCGGGACGCTGCGTCGAGATTTCTTGATGTCTTTTTAAAGCCAGCATCAATGGAGCCGTATGAAATTGCGAGAAACCTGACCGTGTAGGCCATCACCAGCCCGACCGCACTGCCAGACAACAAAAGGCCGGTCGAGATGCCGAATGTGGATTGCATGAAGCCATCAAAAGCATTGTCGAACCCGGCGAGCGGTATGAGGACGCCAATAGCAAGCACGGTTCCCGGCACAGCGTAACCCACGCTCGCCAGCGCGGTAGCGCCATGAACCAGTTTCGATCGGCTGGCGCGGCAGGCATAGGCAAGAATTGTCCCCACGGTGACGGCGATCAGGCCGGCAGATACAGCCAGCATGAGAGAGTGTCCGGCCGCTCTCCAGAATTCCGGTTTCAGGCCCTCGGCGAGGTTGGATATGGCGGAGTCAAACAGGACGCTCATGGGCAGGACAAATCCGATCAGGACCGGCAGCGCACATGCGATCATGGCAAGGATGCCGGCGACGGGGCCAAGATGCTGTTCTGGAAGGAGGGAATATTTGCCGGTTGTGTGGTGAAAGCGTTGGCGCTTGCGCGCGCTGCGCTCGATGTAAATGAGTGCGAACACGATCATCAGCATGATGCAGGAAATCTGGGCAGCTCCCGGGAGGGACGAGCGCTCCAGCCAGGTTGTGTAGATGCTGACTGTCAGCGTCTGGATACCGAGAAATTCGACCGCGCCGATATCATTCAGCGATTCCATCAGCGCCAGCGTGACGCCGGCCACGAGTGCCGGCCGGGCGAGCGGAAGGGCCACGGACCAGAACGTCCCCCAGGCTGTGCGGCCAAGGGTGCGGCTCACTTCCAGAACACAGACAGATTGCTGAAGAAAACTCGCCCGTGCGGTAAGATAGACATAGGGGTAGAGAACGAACGACATCACCATCACGCCGCCCCACACCGAGCGAATATCGGGAAACCAGTAGTCGGCGGCGCTGGTCCAGCCAAACGCACTTCGCATCGCTGTTTGCAGGGTGCCGGAATAGTCCAGCAACTCCATGTAACAAAAGGCGATAATGTAGGTCGGCATCGCTAGCGGCACCAGCAGCAGCCATTCGAACAGCGCGCGGCCGGGAAAGCGGAACATGGTGACGAGCCAGGCGGTTCCCGCGCCGATAACAAGGGTCGTTAGCCCGACACCGAGCATCAATTCAAGCGTTGTCAGCGCGGAGGAAGGCAGCACCGTGGAGATGAGGTGAGGCCAAGTATCGCCGCTGGACCGCAGTCCCAGCACCGCAATGGCGATGAGGGGTGCTGCTGCAAGCAGCGCGATAACCAGTGCGCCAAGCGACCAGCCCAGGTTCCCGGCGCTGTGCAGCCTGGCGGCTGCCAGCCGCAGACCGGAACGCATGTCAACAGCAGAACTCATGGGCTCCTAGTGCCTGGCGTTGTTAGGATGCAGTGAATTGACTCCGGCAAGGAGGGTAGCGTCGCAAATGGACTTGTCAGAGAGCATATGTCCGGAATCACGCAATACATTGCCAAACTCGGTGGCTGTTTCAACCACACCATCTATGTCACTTGAACCAAGCAGTGCGAATGCGCAAGACCTCAAGGCTGGACAGACTGAATGCTGACTTGCGGCGACCATGGAAATGGCCATGCATTCATCGGCGCAGAACCCGGCGCAACCAAACGGAAAATAGTTGATTGGCCGGCACGCCTTCTTGTGGACCGAGCGGACCCAGCATGAAAGCTCGGTCACCGCGGTTTTTGCTCTAACTGGGCCGAGTTCAGATGCGAACAGGTTCCAGCCGGTTTCCCAGCAATTGATATCTTCGGTCTGGTACCCGGCGAGCCAGCAACGAAAACCGATGCCGACCAGTCTTTCCGGGCGCTTTGCCGGGTTGAACTTCATGGACTGGTGCCGTGCAGGTATGCCAGGTGAAGTGTTGCGTTTGCGTAATGTCATGACGGGAACATCCTTCCGGAGGATATTCTGATGCGAAAATAATAGGCGCGCCGGCAAGATTATGGTCCTGACCGGCGCGCCCTGATGCCAAATGAACGAGGCTTGGTGCCTCGGTCTGGCTCTAGGAGCTCGGTCCGTTGTTGTAACCGACCTTGTCGACCAGTGCGCTGGCCTTTGAGCGCAACTCACCAATCCTGGCAACGGAAAGGCTGTCCGGCTTGAACTTGCCAAAGCTTGCCGCGATTTTGCCGGATGGCACGCCAGACTTCACCGGATACTCATTGTTGACCGAAGCGTAGAGCTTTTGCCCTTCATCCGAAGACAGGAACTCCATCAGCTGAATTGCATTTGCCTTATTCGGTGCATTTTTCGCCAGCGCCATGCCGGAAAGGTTCACATGCACACCACGGCCATCATTGTTGGGCCAGATCAGTTTGACCGCCTTGGCCCATTCTTTTTGCTCTGGGTTCTTCTCATTGGTCATCATCAGCGCCAGGTAATAGTGATTGGAGATGGCCAGATCACATTCACCTGCAAAAACCCCCTTTGACTGGGCCCTGTCGTTGCCCGCAGGCTTGCGCGCGAGATTGTTCTTCAAGCCGGAAAGCCACTCTTCGGCTTTCTTCTCACCATGGTGAGCAATCATCGAGGCGAAGAGGGCGACATTGTATGCATTTTGACCTGAACGGCTGCAGATCTTGCCTTTCCATTTCGGCTCGGCCAGTTCCTCATAAGTGATTGAGTTCTGCTTCACTCTCTCCTTAGAGGCGAGGATTACGCGGACACGACTTGTCAGGCCGAACCAGTGGCCTTGGGGGTCGCGCATGGTTGCCGGGATGTTGGTATTGACCGTAGTGCTGGTGACAGGCTGCGTGATGCCTGCCTTCACAACACCGGTCAAACGACCGATATCCACCGTAAAGATCAAATCGACGGGGCTGTTCGCGCCTTCAGCTTTGACGCGTTCAGCCAAGCCTTTCTTGGCATAGACGATATTGGCCTTGATGCCTGTCTTTTTGGTGAAGGCGTTCAGCATGGGCTGGATCAGGACCGGCTGGCGGTAAGAATAGATATTCACCTCACCATCAGCATGGGCCAGGCTTGCAAAAGAAACAGAAGTCAGAAGGGAAAGTGCGGCAAGACGGCCCGCACGCCGAGCGGTATGGGAGTACATATTTTCCTCCAATATGCGAGGTTCAAAGCCCCGGTATCGGTTGACACATCGCTGTTGGGTGCCCAAAAGCGTTGCACAGATTTGTCCGCACGAACGGGCTTTGTCAATTATATAATTCGAGAGTTACCAACTACTAGAATGTTTCTAAGCCATATATATTAGAACTAGAATTATTCTAATTCAAATTAATAAGTACATATACAATTTAAAAATGATTATTATTTAATAATTACTGTGTAATTGACTATATAAATAAATATCCAGCCTCAAGTATTACTGCATTCCAGCAATCTTTCTTTCCTGTAATACTGCAGCCAAGCGGGACAAACTGACGCAGGGGAAACGGGATATTCACAAGGCATGGCGCTGCGTGCACTCTAGCCCCGATACGGCCTCATACTTTATGACTCTCTCTTCAAAAATAACGCATGTTCTGTGCATGCAGCCGACGGCGGGGAATTAGCATGACTGTAAAAAAAGCTGCCAAGGTGACGATCATTGGCACTCTCATTATCGGGCTGTTGTGGCTGGGCTACGCGTGGCGGAATATCGGATCGATCATGTCTGTCGCATCCGCCTTCTATGCCAAGACTTTGTGTTCAGGCGTATACTTGGCCAAGCGGGACGAACAGCAGGTCGTGTTTGAAGACGTCCTCGCCGACATGTCTTTCGGGCTGCGGCACTGGCACCGGGAAATTTACCCCGAACGCAATCTCGTCAACATCACCTTGACCGGTTTCCCCTTTGCCGAGCGCGATGCGCTCTATCGCCCGGGGCTTGGCTGCACGCTGGTGACCGACACCAGCATCGAGGCGCTGCAGCGGCAAGCGAAGGATTTTACGCCTCCCCCGCCAGCCGGGCGCTCCACGGCGCTTTGGCCTGAGGGTAACATGGTTGAGCTTTCAGGGACGGTGGAAGGTGTCGATGGGCAGAAACTCAAAAAAGCCATGGACGCGGCCTTTTCCGAACCAAACGAGCGCTTCAAGAGGCGCACGCGCAGCGTTGTTGTGGTGCACAAGGGGCGCATCATTGCAGAACGCTATGCAAAAGGCTTTGGTCCAGACACGCCGCAGATCGGCTGGTCCATGGGCAAGACTGTTCTCAATGCGCTTATCGGCACGCTTGTCGCCGACGGGCATATGCGGCTGGATCTGAATCGCCTGATACCCGAATGGCAGGGGGCGGGCGATCCACGTAGCTCCATCACGGTTGAACATTTGCTGCGCATGGTGAGCGGGCTTGATTTCGACGAGCCCCATAAACGCATGTTGTCAGACACTCGCAAGATGCTGTTCCTGACGGGCGACAGCGCAGCCTCCGCAGCCTCAGAAAAGCTCAGCTCTCCAGCAGGGAGCAAGTGGTTTTATGCCAGTGGATCCTCAGCCATTCTGTCGAGTGCCATGCGCCCTGCTGTTGGCGGCTCGCAGGCACAGTATTTCTCCTATCCGCGAAAGGCACTGTTTGATCCAATTGGAATGAGCAGTGCGGTGATGGAGCCGGACGCTGCGGGCACGTTCCTGGCACCCGCCTTTGTTTATGCCTCTGCGCGCGACTGGGCGCGGCTGGGGTTGCTCTATCTCAATGACGGTGTTTGGGGAAAAAAGCGGATTTTACCCGAAGGCTGGGTGAAGACATCGCTTACACCCACACCCCAGTCGGGCGGTCAGTATGGCGCCCATCTGTGGCTGGAAATTCCCGGTTTCCTGCGTCCTGACTACCCTTCCGCGCACAAGCCTCCGGAAGATGCCTTTTTCATGCTTGGGCATGACGGGCAGATGGTGGCGGTCATTCCCTCGCGAGAACTGGTGGTGGTGCGACTCGGTTTGTCGCGCAAGCGTAACACCTGGGACCATGAAGAATTTCTGCACAATCTGCTTCAGGCTGTTTCAAAATAGTGGGACTTTCGCAGTCTCGATGAAACCGGAGCGGGTGGCGTGGAATACGTTCAACAGCACGCTAGTCGCGTTCATCTATGGCTGAAGCCACCCGGTCCAGGGGAAAAGTCACGTCGATCCGCGTGCCAGAATCGGAAATGCTGCGCAGTTTGAATTTTGCGCGGTTGGCTTCGACCAGGGCTTTTGTCAGCGGCAGGCCCAGCCCCGTGCCCAATTGCTTGCGCGGTGAAGTATCCACCTGCTGAAACGGTTTCAGCGCCACCGAAATTTCACCATCTGACATACCAATGCCTGAGTCGCGCACCCGTAGCCTGACACAGCCGGTGTCGGTGCGCTGAGTTGAGACGATCACCTGGCCACCTGGTTTGGTGAATTTAATCGCGTTCGACACCAAGTTCAGGATGATTTGCTTGATCGAGCGCCGGTCGGCCAGGATATCCGGCATGTCCTCGGCAAATGCAGTGCGCAGCAGCACGCGCTGGCGCCGGGCCTGTGGTTGCATGGAATGCACGCTCTCAAACGCCACTTCCTCCAGATCAACGGAGGTAAAATTCAACTCGAACTCGCCCGCTTCGATCTTGGAAATGTCGAGCAGGTCATTGACCAGACTGAGTGCATAGAGGCCGCTTTCGTGAATATCACGGATATAGCCGCGATAGCGTTCGTTGCCGATGGGTCCGAGCTGCTCCTCTTTCATAAGTTCGGCAAATCCGATGATCGAATTGAGCGGCGTTCTCACCTCATGGCTTACTTTGGCGAGAAAATCCGATTTGTTGAGATGAACGATTGAATCGGACTTGTTCCTGCCTTTGCTTTTTTTGCCCTTTTTCTTGCGGCGCTTGCCGACCTTCTTAGCCTGTGGGGCAGGGGGGGTATCAAGTGATGCTTCCACCGTTTTTGGTCCGGGCTTGGACTCGGCACTCGGCGCCTTGGCCGGGCTTTCTTTTGGAAGGGTATCAGTGTGTGGATGCAGGATCACCAGGCTGGCCCTTTTGTCTCCATCTGTCGTGATTGGATGGACTGCTACCGGCACCCGGAATTCTCGACCGCTGTGTGAACGTGCCTTCAATTCGATCGATTTCCCCGCCTCGCCAGATTTTTTTTCAAGATGTTTCGCCAGCGCTTTTGTCTCAGACGGGAAAACCGCTTTCAGGCCGCCAGCTTCTTCAAGTTGTTCCGCAGAGCGATACCCGAAGGCCAGCGCAAACGCGCTGTTTGCCATGATGAGCCGTGCACCTTCACATACCGCAAGGCCGGCCGGCAGCGCTTCAATCAGCTGAGTTGTTCCGGGCGCGCGCAGGCTGGTTAGTGAGACAGCCTCATGGTCTGGGGAGTTGTACGGCTTGGTTTCATCACCATTGGTAAGGGCGTCAGCGGAGTCGTTCTCGTCAGGTGCCGATATCAAGCGGGCCAGTTTGGCCAGGGTTTCACGGTTTCCCGCCCCGGCCGATTTCCCATTCGGTTTTTCAAACTGTCCCATCAATAAGAGGCCATTCCTGCGTCCGGTGACCCGGAACATGAACAATATGGCATACGCTCGGGAGCCTATAACCCCAGCGTCCGCAACCAGATTTGTGATTTTGAGCCGATGCCCGTCGGTTCAAATACTTTATCTACCAAAACCTGCATACCGCGAATTGGCTCGTCCGTCCACGACCGCCATTTTTGTGCAATGCAAAATAAATATTGCAATGCAGCATAAGCTGCCCTATATATACCCTGCTGCCGAGTGCAGCTAAGGAATTTATACACGTCCGGGTGCGGGCCTGGAGTAGAGGATACGAGGAAAATTATGTCAGATTTTAATACGAATAGCGCTGAAGAGGTCGCCAACGCTGCGACCGAATCTTTCAAGAAAGTGGAAGAAAGCGTAACTGAGCTTTTCGAAGGCGTTGATATGGCTGTGCCGGAGGCCGTTCGGGCGATGGCTGAGCAGACAGTGGCCCAGAGCCGCGAAGCATACGAGTCTGCCAAGGGTTCGATGGAAGAGGCCGTTGAGGTTCTGGAAAAATCCATCGATCAGGCCGGACAGGGCGCTGCAGCGATCAATCGCAAGGTTATCGATAATGCACAGGCCAACCTGAACAAGGGTTTTGACTTTGCTAAGGAGATGGCTGGCGCGAAAAATATCGCCGAGATCATGGAGTTGCAGTCGTCATTTGTGCGCAAGCAATTCGAAGTCCTCACCGCACAGGCGGATGAGATTCGTGAGCTGTCCACGAAGGTCGCTACAGAAACGGCCAATCCGATCAAGGATCACGTTTCCAAGTCCATTGACAAGGTCACGTCCAGCTAACATATGAATATCAGGGCCTGTCATGCTGAGTCGTTCTGGCAGGCCGTGTTGAGAAGTGGCGTAGCGTAGAGTTGACCTGCTTCAAAAGGCAGGCACAGTAGCGTTAGTCAAATGTACCCCTCAGAGTAATATGTGCCGGAAGGCCCGGAGCAGAAAATGCTTCGGGCCTTCTTTTTTGCGCTCAGAATTAAAATGCAATGTGCGGCCGCAGCGCTGTTGCATGATGATGTCCCAGCGCTTAATTTGCACGCCAGTTCACACCTTGATGTGCCGCCTTAGCTCAGTCGGTTAGAGCGCTAGATTGTGGATCTAGAGGTCCCCCGTTCGATCCGGGGAGGCGGTACCACTTTTGCTTACAATGCGTAAAAAGTCTCTCATGGGATGCTTTGCGCGATTACATGGCAATAGTTGTATTCCCGGCAGATACCAACCATAGTGGTGCATCAATCCAGGGTGGTTTATGGCTCGCGCAGCTCGGAAGAATTCAAAACGACCAGTTAAATCCAGGAAATCTGGTGCGCTAAAATCAACTAAACCCAACCCCAAAATACGTGAACTTTCTGCTTTTCTGTTCCTGACAGTCTTTCTCGCCCCTGCCACGTCGATAGCGGTTGTGGGCGGCTATGGCTTTGTAATCTGGATTTATCAGCTTATCGCCGGTCCGCCCGGCGCTCCTTGAGATCTGCGGGTGGCCTGACAGGAGTTATGAGCATGCGCGATGAAAAAATGTCGGTAATCTCTCGAACTCGTCGGGACATACTGAAAGGCAGCCTCAGCAGCAAAAACCATCATATCGCTAGCGTCCTGGTTCAGGGGTGGCCGGAAAAAATGTCAGCAATCAAAGCTGGTCTCACCCGGTTGCCAGGCGTTGAAAGTCACGGTTCAAACGAAGCGGGCAAGCTGATCCTGACGCTTGAGGCGGAGAGTGACGCGGGTTTGATGGAGACCATGGATCGTATCCAGGTGGCGGAGGGCGTGGTCAACGTCTCTCTCGTCTATCACCATGTGGAGGAGATGGACGATGCCAGCTAAGACAAAACCGAATAAATGCCAATCCACGGGACTGACGCGGCGTGACTATATCAAGGCCAATGCTGTCGCTGCTGCCACGGCCGCAGCCGGTATGCCGCTCTCAGCAATGGCGGCGCAACTGCCGACGGCAAGCCAAACCACGGAACTGAAATGGTCCAAGGCCCCGTGCCGTTTCTGCGGCACCGGGTGCTCCGTGATGGTCGCAACAAAAGAAGGACGCGTCGTCGCGACCCATGGTGATGTCCATTCACCGGTCAATCGCGGCCTGAATTGCGTGAAGGGCTATTTCCTCTCCAAGATCATGTATGGCCAGGACAGGCTGACGAAACCTCTGCTGCGCATGACAGATGGCAAATATGACAAGAATGGCGAGTTCACGCCGGTGTCCTGGGAGCA
The DNA here is from genome assembly GCA_021775525.1 of Hyphomicrobiales bacterium. Lineage (GTDB taxonomy): Bacteria > Pseudomonadota > Alphaproteobacteria > Rhizobiales > Methyloligellaceae > UBA2767. The sequence continues at coordinate 18,894 of JAJFHQ010000086.1, read as the reverse complement.
GGCCTTCGATGTCATGGAACTGAAATTCAAAGATGCCATCAAGAAGAACGGACCAACCTCCGTGGGCATGTTCGGATCCGGGCAATGGACCGTTTGGGAAGGCTATGCGGCGTCAAAGCTGATGAAGGCCGGGTTTCGGTCCAACAATATCGACCCCAATGCCCGCCATTGCATGGCCTCGGCCGTGGGCGGCTTCATGCGGACCTTTGGCATTGATGAACCCATGGGTTGCTATGACGACATTGAAGAGACTGATGCATTCGTCCTGTGGGGCTCCAATATGGCGGAGATGCACCCGATCCTCTGGAGCCGGGTTGCAGACCGGCGCTTCAGCGCGCCCCATGTGAAAGTTGCTGTACTTTCGGTCTTCGAACATCGCTGTTTTGATATGGCCGATACGCCGGTCATCTTCAAACCGCAAACCGATCTGGCGATCCTGAACTTCATTGCCAAGCACATCATCGACACCGGGCGTGTGAACAAGGAATTCGTATCCAGGCACGTCAATTTCCGCCTTGGTAATCCCGATATCGGGTACGGGCTGCGCCCCGAACACCCCCTTGAGAAAAAAGCCAAGAACGCCAAGAAAGCAGGTGGCTCCAAGGCCATGACGTTCGAGGAATATGCCAAGTTCGTCGCCGATTATGACATAGACAAGGTTTCGGAGATGTCCGGCGTTCCCAAGACGCAACTCCTGGCACTGGCGGAGCTATATGCGGATCCGAAAACCAAGGTGGTGTCCTTCTGGACCATGGGCTTCAACCAGCATACCCGCGGTGTGTGGTGCAATAATCTCGTCTACAATATTCACCTTTTGACAGGCAAAATTTCTGAACCGGGCAATAGCCCGTTTTCGCTGACCGGCCAGCCGTCTGCGTGCGGTACCGCACGCGAGGTTGGCACCTTCTCGCACCGCCTGCCGGCCGATCTCGTGGTCACCAACGAAAAGCATCGCGATATAGCGGAAAAAATCTGGAAACTGCCGAAGGGTACAATCCCGGGTAAACCCGGCTATCACGCGGTTCTGCAAAACCGGATGCTGAAGGACGGCAAGCTCAATGCCTATTGGGTCCAGTGCAACAATAATATGCAGGCCGCGCCAAACCTCAACGAGGAAGGGTATCCGGGTTATCGAAATCCGGATAATTTCATCGTTGTTTCAGATGCCTATCCCACAGTCACCGCCCAGGCAGCTGACCTCATCCTGCCCACGGCAATGTGGGTGGAAAAAGAAGGCGCTTATGGCAACGCGGAGAGGCGGACGCAATTCTGGCACCAGCTTGTCGATGCGCCGGGCGAATCCCGGTCCGACCTGTGGCAGCTGGTCGAATTCTCAAAGCGTTTCACAACTGACGAGGTTTGGCCCTCTGATCTGCTTGCGAAGAATCCGGAGTACAAGGGCAAGACCCTCTATGAGGTCCTCTTCAAGAACGGCCAGGTAGACAAGTTCCCGGCATCCGAAGCCAGTCTCGAATATGAAAATGTGGAAGCCAAGCATTTCGGCTTTTACATTCAAAAAGGATTGTTTGAGGAATATGCCACGTTCGGTCGGGGCCATGGTCATGACCTGGCGCCGTTCGAGCGCTATCACAAGGAGCGCGGGTTGCGCTGGCCGGTGGTCAATGGCGAGGAAACGCGCTGGCGCTTCCGCGAAGGACATGATCCTTATGTGGAGAAGGGCAGCGGTGTCCAGTTTTATGGCAAGCCCGACAAGAAGGCGTGGATTTTTGCGCTGCCCTATGAACCGCCGGCAGAATCTCCGGACGGTGAGTATGATCTCTGGTTGTCGACCGGACGGGTGCTGGAGCATTGGCATTCTGGTTCCATGACCCAGAGGGTGCCTGAGCTCTACAAGGCCGTCCCCGATGCGGTGTGCTTCATGCATCCAGATGATGCAGACGCGCGTAAGCTGCGACGTGGTAGCGAGGTACGGATCGTGTCGCGGCGGGGCGAGATCAAGACCCGCGTCGAAACCCGGGGCCGCAACAAGCCGCCACGTGGCCTCGTTTTCGTTCCATGGTTCGATGCAAGCCAGCTGATCAACAAGGTGACGCTGGATGCTACCGATCCCATTTCCAAACAAACGGATTTTAAAAAATGCGCCGTGAAAGTCATTCCAGTATGAGCCGGGCCGTGCGCACCGCGCTGATATCGGCAATGGTTGCGGTCGGTATTGGGCTGCCCTCAGCCGCTATTGCCGATGATCCGATAGCGACCTTGCGCAATTGGGGGATCAGCAAGGAACCAACGCCGCCTCCAACGCCCAAAATTTCCAACACCGACTTGCGCCAGGGACGTAACTATCCCGAACAGCCGCCGGTCATCCCCCATTCAATCCGCGGCTATCAGATCGATCTCAATTCCAACAGGTGCCTTCAATGTCACAGCCGCAAGGCGACCGAGTTGTCCCAGGCGCCGATGGTGAGCGTGACCCACTTCATGGCCCGTGACGGGCAGGTGCTCACGTCTGTTTCACCCCGGCGGTTCTTCTGCACCCAGTGCCATGTCACCCAGTTGAAAGTGCGCCCCCTGGTCGGCAACAGCTTTATTGATGTCGATAGCCTTATCGAGGGCGTTGGCAACAAGAAGGGTAACTGACCTTTGCGCGGTTTTTTCAAATCCATTTTCGAACGCCTGATGGACTATTGGCGGGTCCTGAGTTCACCCAGCAAGTATTTCTCTCTGGGGTTTCTCACGGTTGGCGGGTTCCTTGCAGGCATCTTTTTCTGGGGCGCCTTCAACACCGCACTCGAGCTCACCAACACCGAGACATTCTGCGTGAGCTGCCATGAGATGCGGGACAATGTGCTTGCCGAGCTGAAATCCACAATTCACTACACCAACCGGTCCGGTGTGCGCGCAACCTGCCCCGACTGCCATGTGCCGCACGAATGGACCAACAAGATTGCCCGTAAAATGGCAGCATCAAAGGAAGTCTGGGGCAAGATTTTCGGCACCATCAACACCCGGGAGAAATTTGTCGAAAAGCGGCTGGAACTGGCTCTGCGTGAATGGGACAGGTTCAAGGCGAACGATTCTTTAGAATGCCGCAACTGTCATGAATTCAAGTTCATGGATTTCACCGAGCAGAGCAGCCGCGCCGCAAAACTTCATGAGCGCTTCCTTTCTTCCAAAGAGAAAACCTGTATCGATTGCCACAAGGGCATTGCCCACAAGCTCCCCAATCTGGGTAAGGCAGCTCATATGAAATAGGCTGAAAAAGCCCATCGTGATTTATTTCAAGTTCCTCGCAACCCATGTTTGTTCGACCGTCCTTGGCAATAGGGTATGGCCATGAATGGGCACCCGAAGCCCGTGCCACGGCAAGAAAACACCAAATGAAGTCAGCACATGAATTTCTGCCGACGATGCTGGCCATCTCCTGCGCCCAGCCCGAGTGACTTGCATAAAGAGGGTGTTCATATTGTTTTCTTCCCCGCCGCACTTTGTGGCTTGCTCACCAGCAGGATCAGCGGGATCGCAGCAGCCGAGACCAGCGTGTAGAGGCCAAACGCGTTGAGATAGCTGATCATCGCAGCCTGCCGGGCCATCTCCTTGGACAGACGCGCAAGGGATTGGGCATCGTCCATGCTCCATTCGCCGCTGACCCAGGGCAGCACGAAGGTCTGTGAGAAAGGCGTCACCAGTTCCGTCATATGCTCGTAATTCATTGCCGTGGAGCGCACGATCTGCGTGACGGTGAGAGAGATGAAAAAGCTCGAGCCGATATTGCGCAACAGGTGAAACACGGCCGACGTTTCAGGTCTGACGGATGGTGGCAGGGTGGAAAATGTCGCCACCGTAAGCGGCACCCAGATAGTGCCCACGGCCAATCCCTGCACGATGCCATTCAACACAAGCTCGTTGAACGAGACGTTGAGATCAAACGTCATCAGCCATGCGCCGGCAACAACCAGGGCGGCAAAGCCTGCCAGCATACATTTGCGCGGATATTTCTGGCCAATGAACATGGCGATGAAAAAGCCGATCATGGCGCCGAACCCGCGCGAGCCCAGCACGTATCCGATAAGGGAATCCGGGAAGCCGACCTGTTCGCGTAACAGCGATGGCAACACCACCATCGGCGTGAAGTTCAGCATGCCGTAAATGAACACCAGCACCAGCCCGAGCGAGTAATTGCGGTTTAGCAGCAGGCGCAGGTTGATGAAGGGGTTTTTTGCCGTGAGGGAGTGGACGACAAACAGATACCCGGCGAGACCGGCTAGAAAAACCTCCAGTAAAATCTCGGTCGAATCGAACCAGTCGAGGCGCTGGCCTCGCGACAGGACGAGCTGGACGCAGGCAATCGCGGTAGAAAGCAAAATGAAGCCTGTCCAGTCGAGCCGGGTGCTTTCATCCGATGGCGTATCCTTGGGAAGCGCCAGGTACAACCCTGCAAAGGCAACCAGGCCAACAGGCGCGATGATGTAAAACGCCCAGCGCCAGCTTGCCAGCTCTGCCATCACGCCGCCGATGACGGGACCGAGAAAAGCCCCGAGCACAACACCGATGCCAAATAGCCCGATCGCTGCGCCATGCTGGCGTTTCGGGAAGGTGTCGAGCGTGACCGTCTGGGTGAGGGGGGTCAGCGGCGCACCAAGCGCGCCCTGCACCACGCGCCAGAAGATCAGCTCCTCCAGCGAGTTCGCAGAGCCGCACATATAGGTGGCAATGCTAAATCCCATCACGGACCACAGCATCACTTGCCGCTTGCCGCCCCGCGCCACCAGCCACCCGGTCATGGGGGTCACAACGGCGGTCGCCAGGATGTTGAAGGTCATGGTCCAGGTGATTTCATCCGCCGTTGCCGACATAGCTCCCTGAAGCTGGGGCAGAATGGTCGAAACTACGAGGATCGTCGTGCTGTAGAGCGTCGCGCTCAGCACAACGGTGAACAGGATGACGTTCCGCCGTGCTGGCGAAAGATCGTTCACTTGTTCATCCGAAAATAATTCTGCTGCTGAAGCGTCGGCCATGCTTGTAATCGTAACCTTGGCTACTGTATGCTATGCAATAGTAACAATGCTTACAATATAAAGCGAGGGTGGATTTGCGGCTTTCAGAAGGACGGTACCTGGCATTTCTCATTGTCGACGCGGCTCGGCTGCAGCGCACAGTCTTTGACAGGCGCGTGCGCAAGCTGGGCTTCACGCGCACCCAATGGCTGGTGTTGCGGCGGCTGGGAGAGCAGCCCGGTGTCAGCCAGTCGGAACTTGCTGAAATGCTGGAGGTCGAGAGGGCGACAGCCGGGCGGCTCATCGACAAGCTGGAAGAGAATGGCTGGCTTGAACGCCGCGCGGATGATGATGACCGCCGTATCAACCGGATTTATTTCACCGACAAGGGGAGATCCGTTCACGGCATCATCGGGCCCATTGCCGAGGCCATGGTGGAAGAGGAGCTTTCGGATCTGTCCAAACATGAGCGCGAGGTTCTGACTGACCTTCTTCTCAACGTTAAACAGCGGCTCCAGAAAATGGATGCGGAAAACGATTTGATTGAGTCAGCAGAGCTTGAGAAAGAAAATGCCTAGAGCAAAGGCGAAAAAAAAGCCGGCACTGAAGCTGCCATCGCGCACAACTGCGATGAGGCTCGTACTGCTAGGTGTCGTCCCGGCAATTGCGGTGATTGGAGCCGGTTACTACTGGCTCCAGGGAGCACGCTACGTCGCCACGCAGAATGCCTATGTAAAAACCGATATTGCGAAACTGGCGGCTGAGGTGTCCGGACCTGCGGTTGAGGTGCGTGCCCATGCCCATATGCTGGTGAAGGCGGGCGAAGTGCTGGTGAAGATTGACCCGCGCCCCTTCAAGCTGACGCTGGCGCTGGCCGAAGCTGAACTGGATGAAGCGCGTCAGCAAGTGGAGATGCTGAAAGCCACACTGGGCGAGGCGAAATACGAGCTTGAAGAAGCGGAAGACCGTGCCACCTATTTCCGCAAGCGCTATGGACGGCAGATTGAACTTGCCAAGCGTGGCATCGTTGCCGCCACCCGCCATGACGAGTTGGAGAATGACGCCAACGCAGCCGAGGACCGGGTGGTCATGGCACGGCAGAAAATCAGGCGTATTCGCGCCTCGCTTGGGGGTGCTCCCGAGAGGCCGGTGGACCGGCATCCGCTGGTGCGCGCCAAAACAGCGGCCGTTGACCAGGCGCGGCTTGACCTTGAGCATACATCCGTGAAAGCCCCGTCCAGCGGCACGGTTGTCACGGTGCCGCTGGTGCCAGGTGAGCAGATCACCGCGTCCAGGCCCCTGTTCGCGATCGTGACTGACAAAGCACCCTGGGTGGACGCCAATTTCAAGGAAACCGAACTGACCCATGTGCGGGTCGGGCAGAGCGCCACGGTTGAGCTCGACACTTATCCCGGCGTGAGCTGGCCCGCCAAGGTGAAAAGCATCTCGCCTGCAACCGGTGCGGAGTTCGCCATCCTGCCGCCTCAGAATGCGTCGGGCAATTGGGTCAAGGTGGTGCAGCGTCTGCCGGTACGGCTGCAGCTGGAGTCGCGCCCTGGCATGCCACCCCTGCGGGCTGGCATGACGGCCAATGTCACCATCGATACGGGCCGGGAGCGGAGTTTTTCTGATCTGCTGGGGAGTTTCACCGCGACGGCTAAGTCGGGGAAGTAGAGAGGCCTAACTGCTTGCCACCTCTTCAAAATCTCCAGACTCTGGATCGAGCATCATCAACTCCCCGCTCGAGATATCGAACCAGCCACCATGAAGCTGTAACCGGCCCTTGCCCTCCAGGATGTTGATGCAGGGGAAGGTCCGTAAATTCTCGATGGAGTGGCGGATGGAGATGCGCTCGAGAGCCGTCTGGCGTTCGCTCTCGGTCATGTAGCTGTTCGAGGTGACCGAGTCGGCGGCAGGGCCAAGCAGTTCCATCCACTTGCCTATGAAATCGCCGGGTGAGAGTGGCTCGGAGTTGGGATCGAGAGCCGCCTTGATGCCGCCGCAGCGCCCGTGACCCAGCACGAGAATATGTTTCACCTTGAGCACTTGTACGGCGAATTCAAGCGCGGCGGAGGTCGAGTGGTATTCGCCATCTGGGGTGTAGGGCGGAACGAGGTTGGCGACATTCCGCACCACGAAGATTTCACCGGGCGCTGAATTGAACACGGTTTCTGGTGCTGCACGCGAGTCGCAGCAGGAGATGACCATGCACTCCGGAGTCTGGCCGTCCTTTGCGAGTTGCCTGTAGCGCTTGCTTTCATCTGCAAAGTGCCCTTGCTTGAAAGCACGGTAGCCTTTGAGGAGAGAGTCCGGGAAACTGTTCATGAGTTATTTCCCCTTGCGCCGATTGAGGAATTTCGGATTGGTGATCGCCAGTTCGGCTTCCAGATAGTTCAGCAGAATGTTCTGAAGCTCAGAGTATGATGCCGTGGAGATTTTGCCTTCGCGCAGTGCTTTCGCAATGAATTCAAGGCTTTCCACGCCAAGGTTTTCAACCAAAGCATTGCCCGGATCGGGGTTTCCCAGGCGTCGTTGCGCGATGCCCAGAGCATTGGTGACCATCGCCCCCGCATAACGCCTGGCAGGGGGGAGACCTGGCGCGATCTCTTGCGTGTAGGTCTCAAACGCGATGTTCACCAGCGCCTCGGCTTGTTTCATTGTGTCGCTCATGAGCTTGCCTCCAGTGCCATTATACCGGTAAGTGCTTCATGTTCCATTTCAGGCGCCATGATCCCCGTCAGCAGCAGCTCAATAGAGGGTTCACCGCCGGTGATATGGCGCTCGCCCTGCAACAGCGCCACAACTGCCCAGCGCGCCGCGGCGAGGATTTCCCAATAGGGGATGAGGTCTTCATCAAGCGGCGTTTCTGATTGGGCGTTGTAGCCGAGTGTAAAGGCTTCGCGGGAAGATACACCGCCGGCCTCACGCGCGTCCGCGCCGAAGCGCCAGCAACGGGCATGGAACCAGCCCACATCCAGATGTGGGTCGCCCCAATGACAGAATTCCCAATCGAGGATGCCTGTGAGCCTGCCCTTGTCGGCCATGTAGTTTCCAGTGCGGAAATCTCCGTGACACAGGGTAACGCGGGTTTTGGGCGGTGCATTTTCTTCCAGCCAGCTGAGGATATACTCAAGGGCCGGGCGCGGCTCTGACAACGTATCCATATGGCTGCGCATCTGCGCCACCTGAATAAGCGCCGGGGAGGTTTCGGGAACTCTCAAGAATTCAAGGTCCTGGCCCGGCGGGCGCACGGAATGGATTTTGGCAAGTTCGCGTCCAAGGCTTTCCCCAAGAGCATCACCATGCTGGGCTATGAGCGGGTCACGGACGAGGTTTCGTCCCTGTGCATCTCCAGTGAGCAGTCCGACAATGGCGAAGGGTGCGCCAATCAAGGTCTCATCCCGCGAGACGGCGATGGGTTCCGGAACGCAGGCCCCCGCTTCATGGGCAGCTTTCAGACAAAAATATTCGTTGGCACGGTCATGGCTCATGGCCATGCGGGAGGCGGCATCCGTGCGCAGCGCCCAACTCCGTGAATCCGCCTGCCGAGTGCCGGTGACCGTGACATCAATCCGCCAATTCTCACCAATGGCGCCGCCACCCAGGAGCTCGGCCTTTTCGATCGTGAGCCCGGTCGCACCAAGCTCCGCACCCAGCCAGCTCTGAAGCGGCTCCAGATGCTCAGGGTCGAGAGTGCGGGGGCGATTAGCGTGGGCCATGTGGGATCAGCTGCCCCAGCTCCAGAAGTCGCGGCCTTCCGCTCGGTAGGTGTTGGCGAGAACCATCTTGTGCACCTCGTCGGCGCCATCAAGGATACGGGCCTGCCGCGCATAACGGTAAATCCATTCGAGGATCGTGTCTTTGGAGTAACCGCGTGCGCCGTTGAGCTGGATTGCCGTATCAACAACCTTGTGCAGCATGTTGGCGCAATGAACTTTCGCCATGGCGACTTCGGGCCGCGCAAAATCTCCCTGGTCCAGTTTCCACGCGGCGTTCATCACCAGCATCCGCCCAATGTGAATTTCCTTCGCCATCTCACCCATCATCAACTGAACCGACTCCCGATCGGCGAGCTTGATGCCAAATCCCTCGCGCACATTGATGTAGTCTTGCGCTATTTCCATGGACCGTTTGGAAAGCCCGAGCCAGCGCATGCAGTGGGTGAGGCGTGCGGCCCCAAGGCGCATCTGCACCACCTTCATGCCGCGCCCGACGTCCAGCAGCCGGTTTTCATCGGGAATTTCCACGTCATGGAACTTCAGCTCGCAATGACCACCATGTTCTTCCGGGCCCATGATCGGAACCTTGCGGATCATCTCGACCCCGGGCGTATCCTTGTGGACCATGAAGGTTGTGAGTTCGCGTCTTGGCTCGTCTGATGTCTTTGCAAGCACGATGAGATGATCGGCCACGCCCGCACCGGTGATGAACCATTTATGGCCATTGATGACCCATGCGCCGTTGCCTTTTGGCGTGGCGGTGGTGCGGATCATGGTGGGGTCGGAGCCGCCACCCGGATGCGGTTCGGTCATGACGATGGCGCCGCGCGTGGTGCCTTCGATGATCGGCTGCAGCCATTTTTCTTTTTGCGCATCGGTGCCGACCTGGTTAAGCACCCGCATATTGCCATCATCGGGCGCTGCGCAATTAAAACAAACAGGGCCGAAGATCGAATAGTTGGCCTCTTCATACATGACGGCCTGACCAACGAATGGCAGCCCCATGCCGCCGCGCTCCTTCGGCACCTGCGGGCACCACAGCCCAGCCTCCTTCACCTTGGCGCGCACCTCGTCGCACAAATCCAGGCGGATGTTTTCATGCTCATCATAATTTTCCGGGTCTTCCTCGAGGGGCTGGATATGCTCCGCCACGAAGGCGCGCGTGCGTTGGCACACATCTTCTATTTCAGGTGACAAGGAAAAATCGATCATGAGGTTCTGGGTCCGGACACTAGTTCATTGAAAGTAGGGCGCCGCCGTCAACGGGGATAACCGTGCCCGTCATAAACGATCCGGCGTCTGAGGCAAGCAGTAGCAGGGGGCCATCAAGTTCAGGCATGTCACCCAGTCGCTTCATGGGGAATTTGGCAATCAGCCGCAGGCCGGTTTCGCTCTTGAGATAATCCTCGTTCAGCTCGGTCGAGAAATAGCCCGGCGCCAGCGCGTTCACGCGGATATTGTCGTTCGCCAGCTCAAGCGCCATTGCCTTTGTCAGGTGGGCGATAGCCGCCTTGGAAGTCGCATAGGGGGAGGTGGCTTTTACGACGGTGAAGGAGAGAACCGAGGCAATGACGATGATCGATCCACCGGTCTTGTTTTTCTGCATGCGGCTCGCGGCCTCGCGGCACGTGCGCCAGACGCCATCTAGATTGGTGTCCATCACGTGGCGCCATTGCTGTTCTTCCGTCTCGGTGAAGAAGGCTCGCTCGGTGACGCCCGCGGCTGGCACAACAATTGTGACTGGCCCCAGTTCTTTTTCTGCCCTGTCGAAGGCCGGCGCAACGGCTTCGGGGTAGGTGACATCAAGCTCGATGGCGAGTGCTTTGCCACCTTCGGATTCAATCGCTTCCACTGTTTCATTCAACCGCTCCACACGCCTGGCGGCCAAGGCGACTTTCGCCCCCGCTTTTGCCAGTGTTTGCGAGAAGTGACGCCCGAGGCCGGACGACGCACCGGTGACGAGCGCCGTGTGGCCGGTGAGGTCAAAGGGGGAGTTCTTGGTCATGAAGTGTCCCGGGCAGACTGAATGCAGATACTGGAAGGTTCCTCAACAAAAGCAGAACTGGCGTGGGCGTGCAAGCAAGGCAAGAGCGTCATTTTGGTCTAGTCTCCCAGGCAGGAAAAAACGAGTGATTCCATGACCGTCACCAGCCAGCCAGCGGATAAAGACATGCCCCCCTCACCGCGCCCGTTTTCAGAACGCCTCAAGGCGGCAGTGATTGCGCCCATTCAGGCCATGCGGCTGCGATACCTGCCGTTGCTGATGGTTTATTTTGCCTATGGCGCACTGGGGCTGGTCGGTATCGCGGAGAGCTTCTGGATCAAGCAGGCGCTGGCCATGACGCCAGCCGACCTGGCAGCACTCGGCGTCTGGTTGACACTGCCCTGGACCATCAAGATGGTGTTCGGACAGGTCGTGGATTCAGTTCCGCTGTTCGGATCGCAACGGCGCGTTTATGTGTTTTCAGGGGCCGGGCTGGTCGCGGCGGGGCTGTTGATCTTCGCCGGTGCCGCTGGAGGCTGGTTCCCCGAATATGGCCTTGATTTTCTCTATGTCACGGCCAAGCTACTGATTGTCATCGGTATCGTGCTGCAGGACGTGGTCGCGGACGCCATGAGCACCGAAGTGGTGGAGCGTGAAAAACCTGATGGGAGTCCGCGCCCGAAAAAACAAATCGAGCACGAGCTGGGCATGGTGCAGGTGCTCGGGCGGCTTGCACTCTCTTTAGGCATTTTTGCCGTGGCTGGTCTGGGCGGGGTGCTGGCTAAAGTCTATTCCTACCAGACCGTGTTCCTGCTCGGGCTTATCATTCCGCTGATATCCATTACCGGCGCCTTGCTGGTGAGGCTGGAGGACGTTCCGGTCAAGCCGATCGACTGGCGTATCCTCGGCGGCGGCGCAGCTTTCGGTGTGGTCGTCGCCGCTCTTGGCCTTGGCGGTGTGCCTTACAATCAGGAACTCATCTTTCTTGTTTCCATGGGCGTCGTCATTGCCATGCTGTTCCGGGTTGTGGGTGACCTGGAGGCTGCTGCCAGGCGAAAAATCTTTTTCGCCGCAATTATCATTTTTGTCTTCCGATCAACACCGGGTGTGGGCGAGGGGTATCGCTGGTTCTCCATCGACATGCTCGGTTTCGACGAAGCCTTCTTCGGCACGCTGGCGCAAATTGGCGCCGGGCTGGCCATGGTTGGCATATGGCTTCTGGCCGATACCATCACGAGGCGGCCTATCGCCAGTGTCCTGTTGTGGCTGACGGTGTTCTACACCATCCTCTCGCTGCCCAATGTGGCGCTTGTGTACCGGGTCGATGAATGGACGCAAGAGATGTTCGGCTTCGGCGCACATACGATAGCCCTCATCGATACAGCCGCTGAATCCCCTTTCGCACAGCTCTCCATGATTCCCATGCTGACGCTGATCGCCATTCATGCACCTGCGGGCAAGCGCGCCACATGGTTTGCATTGATGGCGTCACTGATGAACCTGGCGCTTGTCGCCGGGCAGCTTCAAACCAAGTATCTCAACTGGGTGTTTGCCGTTGACCGGGGTCAATATGCCGAGTTGCCGGTGCTTGTAGTCTCGGCCGTGGTGATTGGCTTCATAGTGCCACTGGTAGCAATTCTCTTGTTTGGACGCAGGGCAACGTGAGACGGTTCATGAGTAGGATGAGGAGATGAGCACTCAGACTGAAATATTCCGCCGCCTTGTATCAGACCGGTTGGGAGACCCGCCGGTCTGCCTGCCGCCTGATGCCACGCTCAGGGAACTGGTTGAGCGTATGGAAGTGGAGACCGCGACCTGCGCGGTGATCGTTGACGATGGCTGGCGGCCGGTCGGGATTATCACCGAGCAGGATGTCACCCGGAAGATCGCATTCAGGCTTGACCCTGAAACCCCGGTCTCGAAAATCATGACCTCGCCGGTGGTGACAATTCAGCGGAGCGACTATCTCTATCACGCGGTTGCGTTCATGCGGCGGCGGAGCTTGCGCCATATCCCCGTGCTCAGCGAAGAGGGGCTGGTGTGCGGCATGCTTTCTCTCAGCGAGGCGCTGTCCTTCCTGTCCGAACAAACGCTTGAACTGACGCGCATGCTCACCCACGAGGCATCGCTGGAGGGCTTGCGGGCGGTCAAGACGGCGCAGGTGGAACTGGCAGAGGCGCTGTTTCAGGACAATGTGCCGGTGCCGGAAGTCCAATCGCTGCTCACCGACATCAACCGTGACATTCATGCCCGTATCCTGCGGCGGCACTTGACCGAGATGGAAACCGAAAAGGAGTGGGGCAAGCCGCCGGTTGAGTTTTCCCTGATAATCCTGGGGTCTGGCGGCAGGGGCGAGAACTTCCTGTTTCCCGACCAGGATAATGCTTTCATCCTGGACGATTATCCGGATGCCGACCACGGCCGCATTGACCCCTTCTTTATCGAACTGGCCGAACGCATGACTAAAAATCTGGGTGAGGTGGGACTGACGCTTTGCAAGGGCTACGTGATGGCGACTAATCCGGTTTGGCGCAAAACACTTACACAGTGGCGCGACCAGGTGGCCTACTGGATGAACTCACGTACGCCCGCCACCTTGCGATACTGCGATATCTTCTTCGACTTCGCGCATGGCTTCGGGAGACCTGGCTACTCGGCCCAACTGAGGGAATACGTCACCGGAATGGGCACGCGCAATCCGGGTTTTATCAAGGACATGTTTGCAATCCAGGAAGACCATTCCGTGGCTCTCGGGTGGTTTGGCCGGCTCCTGACCGAGACTGACGAGGACGGCCATTCGGGCATGATCAACCTGAAGTATAACGGCACGCTGCCGCTGGTGGAGGCGGTCAGGCTGATGGGCCTCAAGCATGGGATTGCCGAGACATCCACACTCGGCCGTCTGAAAGGCTTGCGGGAATGCGACGCGATTGATGACGATCAGTATGATTATCTCACCGGCGGCCTCAATCATCTCACGAGGCTGTTGTTGCGTCAGCAACTTCAGGACTTTAGGTCCGAAGAAAAAAAGGTGACGAATTTCGTGCCCAAGGCCAGCCTATCGAAGCGCGAGAAGGAATATCTCGCAGACTGCTTCCGCGCCATTCAGGATTTGCGCGGTCGGCTCTCATCGGATTTCTCCGGCGAGTTCTGATATCAACGAGTTTGGCTTTCCAAGGTGAATGAGACCTTGAGTCCGCCTAGTTTCGAACGGCCAAGGGTGAGTTCTTTGCCGTAGTAATCGAGCACATCGCTGACGATTGCCAGACCGAGTCCAGCGCCCATGCCGGAGCGGTCGAGACGGTTACCACGACTGGTGACGGCACTGATTTGTGCCTGGGCTATTCCAGGGCCGTCATCCTCGACGTCGAAACGCACCAGAGAACCATGATGTGCAGCGCGAACCATGACTTTTTTGTTTGCGTGACAAACGGCGTTTTCCAGCAGATTCCCAAGAATCTCGTTCAGATCATCGTGTTCTATGCGTACTGCGAGACCAGGTTTGATTTTGATTGCGAACTTGATGTCTTCACCCTGTGGTGTTCGTTTTAAAGTACCGATGAGACCTTGAAGGGCCGGGTCAACCTCAATGGCTTTCTCGGCTTTGATATTTCTTATGCGGGAGCGCGTCAGTTCCCGGTCGATGTGGCCGCGCATCAGAGTCACGGTCCGCTCAATCTCAGTGGCGGTTCCTTTGTCGCCCTTGTCGCGCAACCGTTTTGCATCTGCCAGGAGTGCCGTCAGGGGCGTCTTGAAGCCGTGGGCTAAATCGGCCGCTCTGTCACGTGCTCTTTGCATGGTCATTTCCTGAGCGGCCAGGAGGTCGTTCACCTCCTCAGCCAGCGGTGCAATCTCTGATGGGACGTGAACATCAAGCCTGTCACTTTTGCCCGCGCGAATCTCATTGAGCCCATGCCTGATCTGTGAAAGAGGCCTGAGGCCGACATTGACCTGTATCCAGGCGGCCAAAATCAGGATAGCCGCCAGAATCGCTAAAGAGACTGTCACCTCTGTGGCAAAGTCCTTGCTCAGGGCAGCAATGTCGGCGCGGTCTATCGCCACGGCGAGACGAAGGATTTTCTCACTCTGGCCCGTATCGAAAACCAGTCTGCGTTCGTGAAGAAGGAGTTTGGCATGGCGTGGTCCGGAGATGTCATGAACATGTATGGTTCCGACTGGCAGTGTATCGACGGGAAGGTCTAACCGGGTGTCCCAAAGGGAGCGCGAGCGCGTATACGTGGCTGATTTCTCATCGGTAATCTGCCAGTAGAGTCCGCTGTAAACCTGGTCGAAACGCGGGTCGGCGAGTTTGCCGCCAAGCCGGAGAGTTTGGTCCGCGTTGAAGAGAACCCGGGAAGCGATCTGGTTGAGATAGGTATCGAGTTCAGACCCTATACGGCGCTCGACATGTCTTTCAAACAGCTGAACCAGGCCGAAACCGGCAAACGCCAAAGCCAGCACTATGGCGGCTGACGCAACCAGCAGAAGCCGTACCCGGAGGGACCGGGCTTTCATTGTTCGCCAGCCTCGATCAGGTAACCGAAGCCACGCCGGGTCTCAATCAGGTCTACGCCAAGCTTGCGCCTGACGCGGCCTATGAGCACTTCCACGGCATTTGATTCACGCTCCTCATAGGAGCCATGCAGCTGCTCGGCGAGTTCCTGCTGCGGGACGACGCGGCCCGCATGGAGCATCAGGTACGACAGCAGACGGTATTCCTGAGGCGAAAGGGATTTTGGAACACCGCCAACGGTAACCCGCATCTGTTTTGGGTCAACAACCACCTTGCCGATGGCAATTGAAGGCGCGGAGTGACCACCTGAACGCCGGATAACCGCGCGTAGCCGTGCCAGCAGTTCATCCATTTGGAATGGTTTTGGGAGATAGTCGTCAGCCCCCGCATCGATGCCTTCAACGCGCTCGCTCCACGTCCCTCTGGCCGTCAGGACGAGAATTGGAAAAGCTCTGCCGTTTGTGCGCCATTTCTTGAGGATCGCAAGACCATCCATGCCTGGCAGGCCAAGATCGAGAATGACTGCCGAATAATCTTCTGTATCGCCTTTGAACCAAGCCTCTTCGCCTTCGCTGGCATGATCAGTGGCATAACCCGCGCTGTTCAGGGTTTCAATGACATCACGGGAGATCCGCGGATCATCCTCGACGACAAGAACTCTCATCAGTCCGGCTCGTCCTTGAGAATGGTGCCCTTGCGGGCATCCACATAAAGCTCCCGCACGCGCCCACGCCTATCGACATATTTGAACTCATAGACGGGAAGGCCATGCTCATACTCAAACTCGGTCTCAATGATTTCGCCGTCGATTTTGGGGCGAACAATCGCGAGGATCTCCGGCAATGGACGGACATCGCCTTTCTTGAGCGCCGTCAAGGCATCATCATGATCACCTTCACGAGCGCTTCGTTTTTTTTTGTCCGCAAGAGCTAAATCCATAGCTAGGCCCACGGCCAATAAAGCCGCTGCAATCACTGCGATCACAAAGGTTCTGCGGGTCATCAGTTTCATAGATACATCATGTCGCGGTCAACATGACAAAATGCTGAACATGACCAAAAGCTGTTCGTCATCCGGTCTCATCTAGCGTGGGCACATCACCGATCGGGTGACGTTTCTAAAGGAGTTTACGAAATGCGCAAGATTATCACCATCACTGCCGCCGCTCTTATACTTGGCTTGGCAATGCCTGCTTATGCCAGCAAAGACGACGATAAATCCTGTGGCGGCCAGACCGGCAAACAAATGACGGTGAGTGAGATTACGTCCAAGGTAAAGGGCATGGGCTATGATGTTCGCGACGTGGAGCTTGAAGATGGCTGCTATGAGATTAAGGCAGTCGATCAGAAAGGTGCCCGTTTCGAACTTGAACTCAATCCGGTGACGGGTGAAGTGATCGAGTTGGAAAAAGAGTCCTGATCCATGCAGGACGCAAATTCGATATTGGAGGCTGGCCGCGCGACGCGGTCAGCCTTCATCAAGGTCTGGGACCCGTTTGTGCGTGTGTTTCACTGGTCGCTCGTGGCTGTTTACGCGGCCGCCTGGATCACGGCTGACGAATGGGACCGCGCCCACGAAATCGCTGGTTACGCCATATTGGTGCTGGTTGGTCTGCGCATCATCTGGGGGCTTGTCGGGTCACGCCATGCCCTTTTTTCCGATTTCATCTACAAGCCAGCCACCGTCATCAGATATCTCAAAGACGTCGTGTTGATGAGAGCCAGGCGTTTTGTCGGTCACAACCCGGTTGGAGGCGTCATGGTCCTTGCAATGATTTTTAGCCTGGTAGCTGTAAGTGCAACGGGAGTCATGATGACGCTGGATACCCTATGGGGTAAGGCGTGGGTTGAAGATCTGCATGAGGTTGCAGCTAATCTGACCCTCGGATTGGTGTTCATGCACATCACAGGCGTTTTGATTGCCAGCATCCAGCACCGGGAAAACCTTATCCGGTCCATGTTCACGGGCCTGAAGCGCAAAGGAGATTAACGGGCGGATCCCATCGGTTTTATTGGGGAGTTTTAATATTTGAAATCAACCGGTTTTGAACCCGCTGAGCATTCCCATATTAATCCACCCCTGCAGGTATCCCGCGGCGTGTATTGCGGCTTCCTCTTCCCCGGAAAAGATCGACAGCATTTCGCACAGTACCGAAAAGCATACGCCTTTCGACGCCTCGTCCCACATCATGGCCTCGTCAGACGCCATCGCCCGGATCATAGCCATGTGCTCCGGGCGGTAGGCGATGATTTGCCGGGTTTCCCCCAGCGTTCTCGGTGCAGGCGGCGTTTCATCTTCATTGAGCGCATGCCAGATTTCTTCCGCATTGGTCGTTAAATCGACACGGCGGGTAGCAGGGTGGGGATTGAATGCCAGGCTTGGCCAGTCTTGGGGAGGAATGGCGCTCAGATCATCAAGGATCAACCGATCCGAATCTTCCGCGTCGAAAACGTCGGTGAGTGAGCGTTCCAGTGCAGCAAGGTCAGCGAATAGCACGGCATCAGCATATTGATCGCTGGCCCGCAGGTGTTCGGGGAATTTGAAGCCAAACCAGCGGGCGTTAGGTGTCTTTGAAGGATGGGTGGCAATATAGTCGCGCGCCAGGGTGGTGAAATGTTCGTCTCCCAGAAGCGCATGCAGCTTCTCATAGTCGGTCTCAAGGAAATCGATCAGCCGCTCAACATAGGCGTTGCGATACACGCCGAGCAGCGTGCGACGGTTTTCCCTGGAGGTGTCGACGAGTTCAACGAGCACTGCATCGTCACCGTCAACGACGGCGCGCTGGAATTCGTCCTGGTATGAGGCCAGCGTTTTCACGCGTTGACCGCCAGTCTTTGGCCCTCAAGGACCTGGCCCGCGATTGTGCGTGCAGTTTCTATTTCTTCCAGAAGCTCAGTCAGTGGCGGGATGTGGTCGTCGCGCTCGATCATGGTCGAAACCGGGCCGAAACGTTTGAGAGCGTGGCGATAGAGATCCCACACATCCTCGCACACGGGTGCATCATGAGTATCGATGATGTGGGTTTCCATATGACTGTGACCACCCAGATGAAACTGGACCACGCGGTCCGCGGGGATGCCATCGATAAAAGCTTTGGGGTCATACTCATGGTTGAACGCGCTGACATAAACATTGTTCACGTCGAACAGCAGCCAGCAGCCGGTTCGTTTTGTCAGCTCGGAAATGAACTCCCATTCCGTCATTTCCGATTTCTCGAAGCTGACATAAGTGGAGACATTCTCCAGTGTCAGTGGATGCCCCAGATAATCCTGAACAGTATTCACACGGTCGCATACGTGATCGAGCGCCTCGCGTGTATAGGGGATTGGGAGAAGGTCATGCAGGTTGATGCCATGCACTCCGGTCCAGCATAGGTGATCGGAAATCCACTTTGGCTTTACACGCTGGGACAAAGCCTTCAGGCCTGCCAGATAGTCCATGTCCATTGGTGCGGTTGAAGCGATAGAGAGCGAGACGCCGTGCATGACAACCGGGTAGCGCTCAGCAATCTGATCGAGGATGCGCAGCGGCTGCCCGCCGGGGATCATGTAGTTTTCCGACAGCACTTCGAACCAGTCAACGGGTGGATCACCGTCGAGAATGTCAGGGTAATGGGTTGGCCTCAAGCCAAGGCCGAAACCCAGATAGGGCGGTTTTTCTGAACTATCGCTCATGTGGTTACGCTCCTGCCGATGCAGAAAGGTGGTCCGCCGGCATGGACGC
>JAJFHQ010000085.1 GCA_021775525.1 Hyphomicrobiales bacterium | reverse complement strand
TACGACTGTTTTATCTTCTTCAACGAGCTGGATATTCTCGATATCCGCCTCAACGTGCTGGATGAAGAGGTCGACTTTTTCGTGTTGGTCGAATCCACACGCACTTTCACCGGTCAGCCCAAACAGCTCGTCTACCTTGATAACAAGGAACGGTTTGCCCGTTTTAACGACAGGATCATTCACGTCGTCGTCGACGATATGCCGGAGCAGACGGACAGTACCTTCACCCGTGAGGAACATCAGCGCTCGGCCATCGGTGAAGGTCTGGTCGGGGCACAACCGGAAGACCTGGTCATTGTGTCGGACGTGGACGAAATACCGAAACCCTCAAAGCTCCGTGCGGCGCGAAAGAATGCCAGCGGCAGGATCACCTATTTCGAGGGGGTCTATTATCATTTTTATCTGAACTGGCGGCTGGCGGACCGGCGGGACCTGATGACATCGCGGATGATCGAGTACAAGAATTTTCGCGATGGCTGGCTGTTGCGCACGACCAAGGGGCGGCGCAGCGCATCCATGCCTTCATGGGCGGAATATTTGATGTGGCTGCCATATGCATTATACCGGCACAGGGCACTTCTCCGCCGCCAGGTGTGCCGGGAAGGCTGCTGGCATTTCTCCTTCATGATGAGCCCGGACGAGGTGCGCCGGAAACTGACAGCCTACAAGGCGCCCGACCGGCTCAAGACAAAGGATTCACGGGCAGAAGCCGTGGAGGATCGCATCTCGCGCCGCCGCTCCATGTTCGATAGCGAGATCGTGGTGGTCCCGCTGTCGGAGCTGCCGGACTATGTGCAAAAGCACACCGGCAAATTCAAACATATGATAGACACACGAGACGCGCCCGCATGATCGTGCTATGCGACGGGCCGTCAATTCGCACAATGGAAGAACATGTCCAAGGATTTCCACGAAACATATAGTGAGCAGGAAGCCGAGCTGCCCCCCGAACGCTCGACCGGATTCGTGTTCGCCGGGGTGTTTGCGATCATCGGCGCGTTCTACTGGGACAATCTGACGGTGCTTGCCGTATGCGCCGGCTTGAGCCTGAGTTTTCTGATTATCAGTTTCGTTGCGGCCTTTCTGCTTGGGCCGCTGAACAGGGTCTGGTTCCGTTTTTCCCTGCTGGTGAACAAGGTCATGAACCCGGTTATCCTGGGTCTGATGTTCGCTGTTGCAATCATTCCGGTTGGCCTCATCATGCGGCTTATGCGCGATCCGCTGCGCTCCAAGCGAATTGAGGGTGCGAGCTACTGGATTGAGCGCAAACCGAATGAGCCGGAATCGCATTCCATGACCAACCAGTTTTAAGTTAGGTTCCGGGCCGAATGGAATATATCTCCTCATTTAAATTATAGGACACAGCTATGGGTTCACTGCTGAAAGAACTTTTCGCCTATATGGGCGCGAGAAAAAAATGGTGGCTTGCGCCTGTTCTGGTGGTTCTGGTGCTGTTCGGCGGGTTGCTGATCCTGGCCCAGGGATCGGCCATCGCACCGTTCATTTACACGGTATTTTAGACACGCGCTCAACAGGCTGAATGACACCATGCGCATTCTCGGCATATCCGCCTTCTATCACGACAGCGCCGCGGCACTGATCGAGGACGGTCGCGTGGTGGCGGCAGCCCAGGAAGAGCGCTTTACCCGAAAGAAACATGATGCGCGTTTTCCGGAACACGCGATCCGCTATTGCCTGCAAGAGGCTGGCATCTCCCTGGATGAGGTCGACCATGTCGCCTTCTTCGAAAAGCCGTTCCTGAAATTCGAGCGCTTGCTGGAAACATATCTGGCAAACGCCCCGCGCGGATTCCAGTCGTTCCGGGCAGCGATGCCGGTGTGGGTCAAGGAAAAGCTGTTCCAGAAATCCAATCTTGCGAAAGCGCTCAACGCGTACTCGGAAAAAGGCGATATCGAGGACAAGCTGTTGTTCGCAGAGCATCACCAGAGCCACGCGGCGTCGGCCTTTTACCCTTCACCTTTCGAGGAAGCCGTGGTGCTGACCATGGATGGCGTGGGGGAATGGGCAACGACTTCGGTGTCCATCGGACGGGGCAACACGCTGGAGCCGGTGCGCGAGATTCATTGGCCGCACTCGCTCGGCCTGCTTTACTCAGCAATCACCTATTACACCGGGTTCAGGGTCAATTCGGGCGAGTACAAGGTGATGGGCCTCGCACCCTATGGCGAGCCCCGATACGCCCGCCTGATGCAGGAAAAGCTTATCGACATCAAGGATGATGGCAGCTTCTGGCTTGACCAGAGCTACTTCAACTATGCCAGCGGCCTGACCATGACCTCGAAAAAGTTTCACGAGTTGTTCGAAGGCGCACCGCGCGACCCGGACGCTCTCGTCACCCAGCGGGAGATGGACCTGGCGGCGTCGGTGCAGAAGGTCACCGAGGAGGTGGTCTTGCGCATGGGCCGGGACCTGTCGAGGCAATACGGCATCTCGAACCTTTGCATGGCGGGCGGCGTCGCGCTCAATTGCGTCGCCAATGGCCGGTTATTGCGCGAGGGGAGCTTCAAGGATATCTGGATTCAGCCTGCGGCAGGTGATGCAGGCGGTGCTCTCGGTGCAGCCCTTGCGGGCTACCACGATCACCTGGGCGCGACGCGCGAACTGAGAGGTGAAATGGACGCCATGTCCGGGTCATATCTCGGACCTTCCTTTGCCCAGAAGGACATCGAGAAACGTCTCAAATCGGCCGGTGCGGTTTTTTCCATTTTTAAAGGGGACGAGCTCATAGAGAGAACCGCGACTGAGCTCGATGCGGGCAAGGCAGTCGGGTGGTTCCAGGGGCGAATGGAGTTTGGCCCGCGCGCGCTCGGCGGACGGTCGATCCTGGGCGATCCGCGCAAGCCGCAAATGCAGAAGACACTCAATTTGCGCATCAAGTACCGCGAGAGCTTCCGGCCTTTCGCGCCATCTGTTTTGCGTGAGGATGTGACAGATTATTTCGAGCTGGATGCCGACAGCCCATACATGTTGCTGGTTGCAGATGTGCAGAAAAAGCGGCGCAAGAAAATGAGCAACAAGGAAAGCGCGCTGTTTGGCATCGAGAAACTCAACGTGCCGCGCTCCGACATCCCGGCCGTCACCCACGTGGATTATTCGGCCCGTATCCAGACGGTGCATGAAGAAACAAACCCGCGCTACCATGCGCTTCTGAAAGCCTTCAAGAAACGCACCGGCTGCCCGGTTCTGGTCAACACCAGTTTCAACGTACGCGGCGAGCCGATCGTGTGTACCCCCGAGGACGCCTTTCATTGTTTCATGGGGACAGAGCTCGATTGCCTGGCGATCGGCAACTGTTTCCTGATGAAGGAAGATCAGGACCAGGCGCTCGCACAAGATTACAAGACTGAATTCGCACCTGACTGAGCCCAAACGTCATGTTCCCTATTTCTGACGACAATCCGAGCCACATCCGCCCTTACGTTACCTATGTTTTTATTGCCCTGTGCGTGGTGGCTTTCATTTGGCAGGTTTCACTTGGTGAAGAGGCTGGTGAAGTCGCCATTTACCGCCTGGGGATGATCCCTGCGCGGTTGTTCGGGTTTTCCGAAACCAACCCGGAACTGGCCACCGTGCCCGCTTGGGCGACCATATTCACATCCATGTTCATGCATGGCGGCCTGATGCATCTGGGCGGCAACATGCTGTTCCTGTGGATTTTCGGCGACAATGTCGAGGACTCCATGGGGCATTTCCGTTTCGCCGCCTTTTACCTGCTGTGCGGCGCCGCGGCGGCACTCACGCAAGGGTTCCTCAACACCGATTCCACCATTCCCATGGTCGGTGCGAGCGGGGCGATTTCCGGTATCCTGGGCGCATATTTGCTGCTCCACCCTCGTGCAACCATCAAGGTGTTCATATGGCTGGGGATCATTTTCTGGATAGCAAATGTGCCAGCAATGCTGGTGCTCGGCTTCTGGTTCGTGGGCCAACTCTTCAATGCCGCGATGGCTCCGGCTGACGTGCCGGGCATTGCTTTCTGGGCGCATATCGGTGGATTTGTCGCCGGGATGGTCCTGATCCCCGTCTTCAAGGACAAATATCTGGAGCTGTTCCAGGCCGCGCGCTCAAAACCGTTCGAGATCGAGCGCCGCAAGGGGCCTTGGGGCTAGGCATCATATAGGAGTATCCTGCTTGTCAGGGAGTAACCACTAATGAGCGTTGCCGAAGCCCGGGATCACACTACCCAAAATCCATTCCCCCTCACGAGGGAAACTGCAGATTGGGCCGTGGGGCTTCAGGACAGCGATATCCCGCAATCAGCCTATGAGCGCGCCACCCATGTCCTTCTTGACTGGCTCGGATGTACCATCGCCGGGCAGAGCGAACCGCTGGTCGCCATGTTGCGCGATGAACTTGCCGGTGAGGGTGGGGGGGACTGCACGCTCATTGCCAGCGGCGCGCAGGCGCGTCTCCATGATGCGGCGCTGATAAACGGCGCCGCAGCCCACGCGCTCGATTATGACGATGTGAACCGCCGGCTTCACGGCCACCCCACGGCCTGTATTGCACCGGCAGTGATGGCGCTTGGCGAGATGCTCGGCTCAAGCGGGCATGATGTGCTTGTGAGTTTCATTGCCGGTACAGAGGTGGCCTGTTCGCTCGGGGAGATGAGCGAGGATGGTCACTATGAGATGGGCTTCCACGCCACCGGGACGCTTGGCACTTTTGGCGCGGCCGTGGCCGCGGCCAGGCTCATGGGGCTGGACAATGACCAGACCGCCATGGCGCTCGGCATCGCCGCGTCGCAGGCCTCGGGGTTAAAGGCCAATTTCGGCACCATGACCAAGCCATTCCACGCAGGCAAAGCCGCCATGAACGGTCTGCTGGCCGCACGGCTCGCCGCACGCGGGTTTACCGCCAGCGATACTGCGATAGAAGGCGCGCACGGTTTTGCCCAGGCCGAGGCGCCGGGCTTTGAACCCATGCCAATCCGCACGGAGCCAGGTGCGCCCTGGGCCGTGGAGCAGATGCTCTACAAATATCATGCCTCCTGCCTCCTGACCCACTCGACGCTGAATGCCATCCGTGCCATGCGCGGCGAGCACAAATTCACCCTCGAGGATGTGGAAACTGCCAATTTGAGAGTGCGCTCGACGCACGCTTCCGTCTGCTGCATCCCGGAACCCGATACCGGACTTGAGATTAAATTTTCCATCATTCATCTGGCAGCCATGGGTCTCGATGGCGCCGACACCGGCGCGCTCGAAACCTACAGTGACGCCAACGCCACGGACCTGCGTTACGTTGAAGGGCGCAAACGCATCAGGCTTGATCTGGTGGACGACATGGACCGGTCATGTGCAGACGTGAGCATAGAGCTGAAAGGCGGGCGGGTGCTGCAAGGCGATGCCAATGTGGGTCTTCCGGCGAAGGACACGGCAGAGCAATGGCGCAACCTCAGTTCCAAGTTTACATCGCTCACGGAGCCTGTGATTGGCAAGGAGCGCTCGGCAATGCTTGTCGCTCAAATCGCCGATCTGGATCGCGAGAAAAGCGTCCAGGATCTAATGAAGGCAGCTTGCTAGCAATCCATCTATTTGTGTTGGCGTATCATTTTTCCGATAACCGGTTCCCACTTGTCGGTGATACGCGCTAGCTCCCGTATTTCACGGAACAGCCATAGGCGCGCGTGGAATCCGGGTCAGCCGGTTTTCCGGTCGAGACGGCGTTTAGTGCCTCTCGCACATAGTTTCGGGCAATCGGCACATCGTCATGGTTGGCAGACGGTTTGTCGTCGATCGCACCCTTGTAGACGAGCGTTCCCTTGGCGTTGATGACGAACATGTGCGGCGTGGTGCGCGCGCCATACGCGTGACCGATTTTGCCCTCGGCATCAAGAATGATCGCGGTGGGAGAGGCCTTCCGGCTGACGGTCAGCTCGCCCGCCTTTTCCGGCGCGACATAACCCTGTCGCCCTGGCGCTGAAGAGATCACCGAGAGCCAGACCACGTCTTTGCCAGTGGCTTCCTTTTGCAATTTCTGCATGTTGCCAGTTGAGTAGTGCTTACCGACAAACGGGCACTCATGGTTTGTCCATTCCAGCACTACGGTCTTGCCGCGGAGCTCTGACAGGTTGCGGGTTTTCCCGGTGGCATCAACGCCTGTGAAATCAGGCGCGATCTGGCCGACGCGTGGCTCGGCGGATACCGGCAATGCCGTGACGGCAAGCGATATCACCAGGGGTATGGCCAGGAAAAACGCGCGTCTTGTGAAGGATGAAATGGTCATTGGAGGCACCTCCCACTCGGTATCGGCAAAGTCATTGTTGAGCAAGTATAAGCATAACTTTGTGATGTGAAAATGACTTGGGCCGTTCTCGTATCCGTAAAGGGGTGGTGCACCGGGAAGGTAAAATCGCGTTCAACGAACGAATAGCAACAGCCGGGTAATTGCGCGTTGCAGCTTGTTTTTTCGCTCCTTTTCCATGGGCATGCCACCTCCTGAACTGAATCAGCCATACCCCATATTGCATTTCTTTTGACATAAATACAATTTATCAGGTAGCTTGCCGCAGTGATCGCACAGACGCTCATACAAAAATGGCTGCGGTCGAGTTCCAAAATGGGAGGAAATGCAATGACGTCTTGGTTGAAGAAAATTATGGTGGCCGCGACCTTGGTATGGTCGGTCGCGATCCTGAATGCCCCGGTACAGGCCGGTGATTACCCTGACAAAACGATCACATGGATAGCGCCATTCTCAGCTGGTGGCGGCGCTGACCGGTGGTCACGCACATTGTCGACCGTTGCTTTCGATGTTCTCGGGCAAGCTATCCGCGTGCGCAATATACCAGGAGCATCAGCGACTGTAGGCTGGCAGGAAATGCTGAAGCGGCCTGCTGACGGTTACACGGTGATGCTCACGAGCCCGACACCGATTATTGCGCTATCAACCGAGCCGAACGCGCCTTTCAAGCCGACAGATGCAAAGGTCGTCTGCTATATTTCTGCCTTTCGCGGGATCATTCTCGTCAAGCCCAACCAAAAATGGTCAGACTGGAAGGGTTTCGTAGCATACGCAAAAGCCAACCCCGGCAAGATCACGCTTGGGTCCACATTTTCCGAAATGGTTGGTGCTCAACTGGCCTTCAAGTCAGCCGGCGTGAAGGTAAAGCTGATTCCCTATTCAAGCACGAGCGACTCGGTCACCGACTTCCTGGGCGGTCACGTTGATGCAATTGGTGTGACAGAGTCTACCGCACTTAACCTTGTGCCGGAGAAAGCCAGCGCGCTTATCAACGTGACCACGTTGCCGCTCTCGAAGAAGATTTCCGAAAAGCTGGGCAATCCGCCGCACGCCAAAGCTCTTGGGTTCAAGACCATCAATTTCCCTCGCTGGGTCGCTGTTCATCCAGATACGCCTGACGCCATCGCTGACAAGCTGGCGGTGAAAATCAAGGAAATGCTGGAACAGAAATCGGTGAAAAAGATCCTCAAAAAAATGGGTGAGGAAATCATCTATGTGCCCCGGGCGCAGGCACAAGATGAGTTCAAGGACATGGTCAAGGGCATTCAGGAAGTGGCCACAGTTCTGAAAAAGTAAGCAATCCTCCAAAGGCCGTGCACTTGCACTTGCCTGATACCCCCGGGGTGATCCGGTTTGGATCTCCCCGGGCCATCGAACTTCCTTTTATCAAATCCAAGACCGGAAGATCCCCATGACCAATCGCCAAGGCGCGTATTGTCTGCTCCTCTTTATGGTTCCGATCCTGATTTATGTCTTCAGCTCAGACTGGGCATTTGTCCCGATGCGTGACGGCGTTCTGATCGGGGCATTCACAATGATGTATCTCGGATTTTGCGTAATTTTTATTCTCGCAATGATCGCCGGTCCGGGAGCCAATGAGCTGCTTGAGGACATCGGAGAGATAAACACTCCCGGCCTTGTGAAGATTGTACTGTTTCTGCTGGGTGCCGTCGCGGTGACCTTCTGGCATGAGGCATACGGCTTCGTGATGCTGTGCTCGCTTTTCCTGGCTGCGGTTTCGTGGTTTGCCGGCCAGACCTCGCCGGTCGGAATTCTCATCTATTCGCTCATTGTCTCAACAGCTCTGTATTTACTCTTTTCCTTGCTGGGCTTTGATCTGTCGATCGCCCCGGGACTGAAAGTAGAATTCCTATGATGATCAATTTTGATGCACTCCAGACGGCCTTGGGTATGGTGTTCGCGCTCGATACCATTCTCTGGATGATCGTGGGTATAGCGGTTGGAGTTGGTGTTGGCGCCATGCCAGGCCTGCAGTCCTCAACCGCGGTTGCGCTCATGTTGCCGCTTACATTCAATATGGAAGTAGCGCCGGCACTGGGACTGTTGATCGGCCTCTATAAGGGATCCGTCTACGGCGGTTCAATTTCAGCAATAAGTTTCGCGACACCCGGCGCACCGGAAGCAGCAGCCACCGTTGCAGACGGGTACAAGCTCATGCAGCGGGGCAAGGGCAAGAAAGCGCTGCACATGGCGCTGTATGCTTCTGTCACGGCAGATTTCCTGTCGGATCTCATCACGATCTTTCTGGCACCGGCACTTGCACTTGTGGCGCTGAAATTCGGGCCGTCGGAACGAGCCTGGGTCCTGATCCTCGCTATCACGCTCATTGGCGCGCTTTCCGGACGCCGGCTGGCCAAGGGTATGTTCAGCGCAGCTCTTGGCCTTTATATCGGCACAATGGGCTCCGACCCCATCGGCCTGGTTCCGCGTAATACATTTGGCCTGTGGTGGATGCGTGACGGTGTGCCGCTGCCGCCGCTCGTAATCGGTATTTTCGCCATGTCGATGGTGCTTCAGGAGTTAATGAAACCTGCTGTCGTCGCCGTGGCCAGGGACAAGGCCAGCAAACTGGCGGATGTGCTGTTGTCCAAATCAGAAGGATTGAAACTCAGGGAGTATCTCAGCTGCTGGAAGGAAATGATGATCGGACTGGGCGTTGGATCATTTGTTGGCGTGCTGCCCGGGCTGGGGGCCACAGTCGGTGCATTCCTGTCCTATGCGGTAGCCAAGCAGGTTTCGCCTCACAAGGGCATTGGCAATGGAGCGCTGGAAGGGGTGGCAGCAGCTGAAGCTGGCAACAACGCGACTGTCGGTCCCACGCTCGTGCCCCTGATTGCATTTGGAATTCCAGGCAGCGCGACGGCAGCCCTGCTCGGAGGGGCACTAATTTTACAGGGCGTGACACCAAGTCCCCGGATGTTTGATCTGTTCCCACATATTATCTACGCATTGTTTATCATCCTCCTGCTGGGCAATATCGCCAATCTCGCAGTCGGCCGGGCATTTGCTTCTGTGTATGCTAGAATTGGAGAAATACCGCGTGCCTACCTGGTCCCCCTGATTGGGGCGATGGCTGTGCTGGGTACATATGCCTACCAGCAAAACCCGTATCATATATTCATCATGCTTGCCTGTGGCCTGATTGGTCTGATGTTCCGGTACTTATCTATACCGGCGGCCCCTCTCGTCATCACGTTCATGGTTGCCCCTCTGGCTGAAGCAAATCTACGTAAAGCTGTGCTTATCAGCGGCGGTGACTGGTTCCACACCTTGTTCAACAGCCCTCTTTCAATTGGGTTGGCTGTTGCGTGCGTGATGAGCGTGCTGGCCGCAATTCGCTTCAAGATGAACGAAAACGCGATGATAACGGACCGGGATGACGAATAGGCATCCCTTGGAAAACAATATATGGGGCAGCACAATTAAACAGCGTTGCATAAACGGAAGAAGTCCAAATGCTGGATTGATGGGCAAGGAAGGGTCACGCCAGCAGCTCTGCACGCCTTGCCTTGTGCTTGACCTGGACGCGCTGGAACGCAACTTGTCGCATATGGCAAAACTTTGCCGAGATGCTAAAATTGCCCTGCGGCCGCACGCGAAGACGCACAAATCCATCGAAATCGCCCGAAGGCAGATTGATGCAGGTGCAGTTGGCATCTGTGTCGCGACCATTGGCGAAGCGGAGGTTTTTGCCAACGGAGGCATCGCAAAAATTCTGATTACCTCTCCACTCCCACCTGGTCCGAAAATGGTGCGGTTGATCGCACTGATTGCGAGTGGCGCCGACGTTTCATGTGTTGTCGACGATCAGCACTGCGCTGCATGCCTCGATGACCTGGCCAAACAGGCAGACTGTAATGTGCCCGTTTACATAGATATCGACACGGGCAGACACCGTACCGGGGTTGCTTCACCGGGCGATGCCGCGCTGCTTGCACGCAGGGTAATAACCTCGGACAAGTTGCAGCTCGGCGGGTTGCAGGCCTACGCCGGGCATCTGTCGCATCTGAATGACTTTGAAGACCGGAAAAAGGGCGCAAGGGAAACCGGAAATCTGGTAGCAAGCGCAACAGCCGCGTTGATAGATGAAAACATCCCTATTCCGGTTGTCACTGGCGGAAGCACTGGAACGGTGACCATCGACCCCCAATTGGGCGCGTTGAATGAATTGCAGTGTGGCAGCTATGTCTTCATGGATGTCGAATATGACCCGGTAGATCTTGACGGCCGCTTGAGCTGTCTTTTTGAACCAGCGCTTTTCGTGCGCACAACTGTCATCTCCAAAAGCCAGCCGGATATGGCGACAACCGATGCCGGCTGGAAACATTTTGCGACGAAGATTGGCACTCCGCCCCGCATTTGGCCAGATAATGGTTCGCTCAATATAAAACCGCAGAGTGATGAACATGGCACTCTGTCAGTCATTGCCGGTGAAGACAGATTACAGATAGGAGATAGTTTCGAATGCTGGATTCCGCATTGCGATCCGACGGCCAATCTGTTCAGTCATTATCACGTCGTACGCGGCGACACGTTGGTAGATATCTGGCCTGTTGATGCACGCGGTGCGATCTGAAGTTCTTTATTGCAAGTGGTTTAGGCCCCGTTCCGGGCCTCGCGCAAATCGTGAGCCTTTACCGATCTGGCCATAGCCAGGTGCTCGCGAAGCAACGCAACCGCCTTTTTCCGCGATCCATCCCTGAGTTCCATGAGAATTGCAACATGCTCATGGGCAAATATGTCGATGCGCTGGGTTTCCAGAACCTTGGTGTACTCAATAACGCGCCGCAGTGCATTGGCGTGTCTCAGGGCATCAAGAAAAAAGTGGTTCTGTGACCAGGAGACAATCGTCTCGTGCAGTTCAGTGTTTATTTCAAACAGATCAACCGCGGAAAGCGTTTCGAATTCTCCATCAGCCAGGCGTTGCTGCAATGAAAGTAAAGTCTCAAATTCCTGCTGATTGATCTCGAACTCCGGTTCGAGCATTGCCGCAGGCTCGATAGTTTCCCGGAACCGGTAAAACCGTTCGTAATCCTCTTCGGAGGCGATGCCGAGCCTCACCGTCCATTTATAACCACTTCCCTTTTCCAGCCAGCCTTCCAGCGCCCCGCGCTCGCAGGCTCTTTGCACCCTGCCGCGGGGTTCCGCATAGGTTGATACAAGATCTGATATTGTAAAAGTATGGCCAGTGCCCCAAGCCAGGGCGTCACGTGCCAGTTTCAGATAGACATCATCGGTCCCCAGATCCTGCTTAAAAAGGTGCAATGCATCTTCAACGGGTTTGCTCAGGAAAAAGCCCCGGTTTGGCTGGTGTTCAGCAATTCCAAGCGTGGCCAGATGCTGCAGGGCCCGATTAATTGGTGAGCGGGAAACGTTAAAGCAGGACGCAAGTAATTCTTCGCGAAGCGGTTGTCCAACTTCCCAAGCGTGTCTGCTTGCATGCATGACGATATTGCGGGCGAGGGAGGCTCCGCGATGGTTTGTTGAATTCGGCATTGTCCAACAATAACAAAGTTCTTAGTGGACCCAAAGGGCTATGAAATGTTCCAAATAGTTTGCCAGAGCAATGAGAACAATTCGAAGTGGCCTTGCCCGCTCGCACCCCGAGAGCCCAACCGATCACTCGGAAGCTCACGGTCGTGAACCCGCATCGGAGGGTTGGATTTGCGACTTGGGAATCCTCATTGCCGCACTCCTATATGCACTGT
Source organism: Hyphomicrobiales bacterium (assembly GCA_021775525.1). GTDB lineage: Bacteria > Pseudomonadota > Alphaproteobacteria > Rhizobiales > Methyloligellaceae > UBA2767. Next base: position 250 of record JAJFHQ010000085.1, on the reverse strand, counting down.
CCATGACCATGATACGCGGTTAAATCGCGGACAGAGCAGGGCTACATGCGTATGGTTGACGATGTGAGTATTTGAAAGAAATGGCGCACCCGACAGGATTTGAACCTGTGACCTCTGCCTTCGGAGGGCAGCGCTCTATCCAGCTGAGCTACGGGTGCAATGCCTGAATGCGAGGACACTACTGTATCATCGTCGCACGTGCAATTGGCCCATCGGGCTTAGGTAGTTGGAACAAAATTGAAGAAAATTA
>JAJFHQ010000084.1 GCA_021775525.1 Hyphomicrobiales bacterium | reverse complement strand
GATCGACGAGGTTCTCAAGATTGCTCTCGTGACCACGCCTGAACCCATCGAATGGGATGAAAAGGCTGCTGCTGAAGCGGCTGCGGTCTCTGGCGATGATAAAGCGGGAACAGGACTGACTGCGCATTAAGGCCAGTCGCTTCTAACATAGAAGAACTTACGTCTTTTACAAAAAACCGCATTTTTGCCAGTTTTCTGGGCTTTTTTCCGGTATTATACATCGAGTCGTTAGCGATTCGGGTCGAACCTGGAATGCGTTAACATGTGCAAGTAGCGACTCGTTTGAAACATCAATCGAAAGGACAAGCCCGTGAATAAAACAGAGCTGGTCTCACTCGTTGCGCAGAATGCAAAAATTACAAAAGAGTCTGCTTCTGACGCCGTCGATGCCACCTTTGATGTCATTGCATCCGCATTGCAGTCAGAAGATACTGTTCGGATCGTCGGTTTTGGCAACTTCCAGGTTGCTCACCGCAAGGCATCTACCGGACGCAATCCCCGGACAGGTGAGCCAATCCAGATCAAGGCATCTAAGATTCCTAAATTTAAAGCCGGCAAGGCATTGAAGGATGCTGTAAACGGCTAGCATGTTTTGCTATACGGAAATTGAAAACCCCGCCAAAGTTGGCGGGGTTTTTATTTGCACCCTTGCGTTACAGGTCGTGTCGTCCTAATGCGTGTGCGTGATGGGCGGTTAGCTCAGCTGGTAGAGCACCTCGTTTACACCGAGGGGGTCGGGAGTTCGAGCCTCTCACCGCCCACCATCTCTTGATTGACTTGACCGGCGTTGCACACTGTCCTACACCGGTTCGCTCGTTGGGGTTCGCTTTGCGTGGTCCCGATATGGGGGTGTAGCTCAGTTGGTTAGAGCGCTGGCCTGTCACGCCAGAGGCCGCGGGTTCGAGTCCCGTCACTCCCGCCACTTTCTCCGAAAAACATCAAAATTATAGCCATCTCTTATGGCAAAAACGCTTGCCCGGCTTCGCCCTTGCCATGCCATTTGGTGTGCGCTAAAGCGTCCGTGAAGACAATAATATTCAATCCTCTCATTGATGCGGGCGCACTTTCCATTACAGTAGGCACGAATGAATCGATTGCGTGTGTGAGGGCTTTGGAAAACAACTGCCGCCGGCTTCATAAGATGGCGGAGAATGGTCCACTTGATTACGGTTAAAGTGGGCTGGCGAGTTTAACATATATAGCGGTGGTATCATGAACGAACTGTTCCTGGATTATCTGCCAGTTGTTATCTTTATCGGCGTTTCGCTGGTCATTGGGCTTGTTCTGCTGGCGGCCCCATTCATCGTTGCAGTTTCAAATCCGGACCCGGAAAAGGTCTCCGCCTATGAATGTGGATTCAAGGCGTTTGATGACGCACGCATGAAATTCGATGTTCGATTCTACCTAGTCGCTCTGTTGTTCATCATTTTTGATCTGGAAGTCGCATTTCTGTTCCCGTGGGCGGTCGCCTTCAAAGAGGTTGGCGCCCTCGGATTTTGGGCCGTGATGGTTTTTCTCGGAGTTCTGACCATCGGCTTTATCTATGAATGGCGGAAGGGGGCGCTCGAATGGGATTAATCCCGTCACCGGTTTTCGATCACCGCCGAGAAGGTGGTGCACTGCCTGGATCATCAGCAGAACTGTCTCCCTATTTTTCGGAAATTTCCAACGAGCTGGCTGACAAGGGCTTTATCGTCACCTCAACTGACGAGATCATCAATTGGGCACGCACTGGGTCCCTCATGTGGATGACATTCGGTCTTGCTTGCTGCGCTGTTGAAATGATGCAGGCATCCATGCCGCGCTATGATGTTGAGCGCTTTGGCTTTGCCCCGCGGGCCAGCCCACGCCAGTCTGACGTGATCATTGTTGCGGGAACCCTGACGAACAAAATGGCCCCGGCAATCCGCAAGGTCTACGACCAGATGCCGGAGCCACGCTATGTCATTTCCATGGGCAGTTGCGCCAATGGCGGCGGTTACTATCACTATTCCTATTCTGTGGTACGAGGCTGCGACCGCGTTCTTCCGGTTGATGTCTACGTTCCGGGTTGTCCGCCAACCGCCGAGGCATTGCTTTACGGGATCCTGCTTCTGCAGAAAAAAATTCGCAGAACCGGAACAATCGAACGCTAGGGGCGAACACGCGGGCAAGCGTGCGGGGACAAAATGGATGCGGCTCTAACAGATCTGGGGGACTACCTGGCTGAATCGCTCGGCGATACTGCCGTGACCAGCTGGAATGTCACCCACGGAGAACTGACACTCGGCGTAGTTCGTGAACAGATCCCAGAGGTTCTCAAATTTCTCAAGGGTGATGCCCGTTGCCTGTTCGACTGTTTTATTGATATCGCCGGTGCGGATTATCCTGACCGCAATAAGCGCTTTGAGGTCGTTTATCACCTCCTCAGTCCACGTCAGAACCTGCGCATCCGCGTTAAAACCAGTACGGATGAAACCGGGCCAGTGCCCAGTGTGGTGGATATTTTCCCCGCCGCCAACTGGTTTGAGCGGGAAGCTTTCGACCTGTACGGCATCTTGTTTTCCGATCACCCCGATTTACGTCGCATCCTCACCGATTACGGCTTCCAGGGACATCCTTTGCGCAAGGATTTTCCATTAACGGGCTTTGTCGAGGTGCGGTACGACGATGAGCAGAAGCGGGTAATCTACGAACCGGTCAAACTGGCCCAGGAATTTCGTTCATTTGATGCCATGAGTCCTTGGGAAGGTGCCGAATATGTGCTTCCTGGAGATGAAAAGGCGGGGGATGCTGAAAACGGGGAGGGCTCCTCTTGAAAGACACACTCCAACCCGGCTTGAAGCACCGTTTTGAATATGTCGTGCCAGAAAATAAGACCGTTCCGCATCTTTACCCCGAAGCGCCCCAATTCCAGGTCATGCCGGACGTACTGGCCACGGGCTACATGGTTGGCCTGCTGGAATGGGCCTGCCTCCAATTGCTTGAACCGCATATGGAAAACGGCGAAGGAAGCCTGGGCACTCATGTTGACGTCTCCCACCAGGCGGCCACCCCTCCGGGCCTGACCGTAACCGTAGATGTGGAAATTACAGAATTACGGGGGCCCAAGGCCAAATTTCTGGTTCGCGCCCATGATGGTATCGATCTGATAGGTGAAGGACGTCATGAACGCTTCATAATCAAATGGGACAGGTTTAATGCACGCGTGGACGACAAGCGCGCCAGAGCAATCGCCTAGAGAAGACCAAGATGGCCGAAACCGAAATCCGCAACTTCACCATTAACTTCGGGCCACAGCACCCGGCGGCCCATGGCGTGCTGCGCCTCGTTCTTGAGCTTGATGGGGAAGTGGTCGAGCGCGTAGACCCTCATATCGGTCTGTTGCATCGCGGCACCGAAAAGCTCATCGAGCACAAGACCTACCTGCAGGCTGTGCCCTATTTTGACAGGCTGGACTATGTCGCCCCAATGAACCAGGAGCATGCCTTTGCCCTGGCCGTGGAAAAACTGCTCGGCATCGAGGTGCCAAGGCGTGGGCAACTCATTCGCGTGCTCTATTCAGAAATCGGCCGTATCCTCTCCCATCTCCTGAACGTCACCACCCAGGCCATGGATGTAGGCGCGCTGACACCGCCCCTCTGGGGGTTTGAAGAGCGTGAAAAGCTCATGATTTTCTATGAGCGTGCCTCGGGTTCGCGACTTCATGCTGCTTATGTGCGCCCAGGTGGCATCCACCAGGATTTACCGCCTGAGTTGATCGATGACATCGAAGCCTTCTGCGATCCGTTCCTTCAGGTACTGGACGATATCGAGGGGCTGCTGACCGACAATCGTATTTTCAAGCAGCGCAACGTGGACATCGCGATAGTATCGTTGGAAGACGCGTTTGCCTGGGGCTTTTCCGGCGTCATGGTGCGTGGATCAGGCGCGGCCTGGGATCTGCGCAAATCTCAGCCTTACGAATGCTACAACGAGCTGAATTTTGATATTCCTGTCGGCAAGAACGGCGACTGTTACGATCGCTATCTCATCCGCATGGAAGAGATGCGTCAATCGGTCAGTCTCATGAAGCAATGCTGCCATAAACTGCGTGAGCAGGGCGGGGACATATCTGCGATGAACCAAAAAATCGTCCCCCCGAAACGTGGAGAAATGAAACGTTCCATGGAAGCGTTGATCCATCATTTCAAGCTGTATACCGAAGGCTATCACGTGCCCGAAGGCGAAGTTTATGCCGCCGTGGAAGCCCCCAAGGGTGAGTTCGGTGTATATCTCGTTTCCGATGGCACCAATAAACCCTATCGCTGCAAAATTCGCGCACCAGGATTTGCTCACCTGCAAGCCATGGATTTTCTCTGCAAGGGGCACATGCTCGCGGATGTCTCGGCCATTATGGGCTCGCTTGATATCGTGTTCGGGGAGGTGGACCGATGAGTGTGCGCCGAGTTGACCCCGTACAGCCGGAGAGCTTCAAGTTCACGGCGGCAAACACCAAGTGGACCCGGGACCAGATCAAGAAATATCCGAAGGGAAAACAAGCTTCTGCCGTCATCCCATTACTGTGGCGTGCACAGGAACAGCATAACGGCTGGCTACCGGAGCCGGCAATTCGGGCCGTAGCCGAGATGCTAGATATGGCGGTAATACGCGTGTTGGAGGTCGCCACGTTTTACACCATGTTCAACCTCTCGCCGGTAGGGAAATATTTTGTTCAGTTATGCGGGACGACACCCTGCTGGCTGCGTGGTGCGGATGACCTGAAAGAGGTTTGCCGACGGGTGATTGGCGAACAGAATCAGATTACTGAAGACGGCATGCTGTCCTGGCTTGAAGTTGAATGCCTCGGCTCGTGCACCAATGCTCCGATGGTGCAGATCAACAAGGATTATTTCGAGGACCTGACGGCTGAGAGTTTTGAGAAACTGCTCAATGATTTACGTCAAGGCAACGAGGTGAAACCCGGTCCACAAAATGGCCGGCAATTCTCATGCCCGGAAGGAGGGCCGACGACATTGCTTGATGGCGCGGTGACTTCAAAACCAAAACGTTCAACAAAATCAAAAGCCGCGCCCAAGAGAGGCGGAAAGTAATGTTGAAAGACAAAGACCGCATATTCCGCAACCTGTACGGGTTTGAAAGCCCGGGTCTGAAAGCTGCGCAAAAACGGGGTGCATGGGACGCCACGAAGAAATTCCTCACCAAGGGGCGCGATTGGGTTATCGAAGAAGTGAAATCGTCAGGCTTGCGCGGTCGCGGCGGCGCCGGTTTCCCGACGGGCCTGAAATGGTCCTTCATGCCCAAGGTGTCAGATGGACGTCCCCATTATCTCGTAGTCAATGCAGACGAGTCCGAGCCCGGCACCTGCAAGGACCGTGAGATCATGCGTCACGACCCGCATCTCCTGATTGAAGGTTGCCTGATAGCTGGTTTCGCCATGGGGTCTAACGCCGGATATATCTATATCCGCGGAGAATTCATTCGCGAACGCGAGACTCTTCAAGCTGCAATCGACGAGGCTTATGACGCCAAATTGATTGGCAAGAACAACAAGAATGGCTGGGACTTTGATCTCTACCTGCATCACGGGGCAGGCGCCTATATCTGTGGCGAGGAAACTGCCCTTCTGGAGAGCCTGGAGGGCAAGAAGGGCCAGCCAAGGCTCAAACCACCATTCCCTGCCAACGCGGGCCTCTACGGGGCCCCCACCACGGTGAACAATGTAGAGAGCATCGCGGTTGTGCCGGATATTCTGCGGCGCGGTGCGGGTTGGTTCTCAGGCATAGGCCGGCCAAACAATGTCGGCACGAAGTTGTTCTGCATTTCAGGACATGTAAACCGGCCCTGTAACGTGGAAGAAGAGATGGGGATCCCACTCAAGGAGTTGCTGGATCGTCACGCCGGCGGCGTGCGTGGCGGTTGGGATAATCTGCTCGCAGTCATCCCCGGCGGATCATCCGTGCGTTGCCTGCCTAGCGATACCTGCCAGAATTTGCCGATGGATTTTGATTCCCTCTCAGCACACAAGTCCGGGCTTGGCACGGCTGCCGTAATCGTCATGGACAAGAGCACTGACATCATCCGCGCGATCGCCCGGCTGTCCTATTTTTACAAACATGAAAGCTGCGGCCAGTGCACGCCATGTCGCGAAGGCACAGGCTGGATGTACCGCGTTCTTGACCGCATGGCGCGCGGGGAAGCTGAAAAGCGTGAAATCGATATGCTGCTTGAGGTGACCTACCAGGTCGAGGGCCATACCATTTGCGCCCTTGGCGATGCGGCTGCCTGGCCGGTGCAGGGTCTGATTACCCATTTCCGGCATGTCATTGAAGAGCGTATTGACCAGTACAGCGCCAACTCGAAACCCGACGGCGCGGTACGTGAACCGGTAGCAGCGGAATAGATGAGGGAATAGAGGTCGGCAAATGCCAAAACTCATCATAGACGGCACCGAAATTGAGGTGGAGGACGGCATCACGCTGATTCAGGCGTGTGAACAAGCCAGCGTGGAAATTCCACGTTTCTGCTACCACGAGCGCCTGTCAATCGCCGGCAATTGTCGCATGTGCCTGGTGGAAGTCGCCGGCATGCCCAAGCCAATCGCGTCCTGTGCACTGGGCGTTAATGATCTGCGCCCGGGACCGAACGGTGAACCGCCTGAAATCCATACAAAATCCGAGACTGTCAAAAAAGCGCGCGAAGGTGTGATGGAGTTCCTGCTCATCAACCATCCACTCGATTGCCCGATTTGCGATCAGGGTGGGGAATGTGATCTGCAGGATCAGGCCATGGCCTTTGGTGTAGATGGCAGCCGTTTCAAGGAAAACAAGCGCGCCGTCGAAGACAAGAATATTGGCCCGCTCATAAAAACCATAATGACGCGGTGCATTCACTGCACACGCTGCGTGCGGTTCATGACCGAAGTCGCGGGTGTGTCAGAGCTTGGCATGACGGGACGCGGCGAGGATGTGGAGATCACCACATATCTGGAACAGGGCATGACATCGGAGATGTCCGGCAATGTGATTGACCTGTGCCCCGTCGGCGCGCTCACTTCCAAGCCCTATGCTTTTTCCGCACGGCCCTGGGAACTTCGCAAAACCGAATCCATTGATGTAATGGACGCGATTGGGGCGAATATCCGGGTAGACTCACGCGGGCGCGAAATTATGCGGTTCCTCCCACGAAACCATGATGATGTGAACGAGGAATGGATTTCAGACAAGACGCGGTTTGTCTGGGACGGCTTGAGAACACAGCGTCTTGACCAGCCCTACATACGCACTCGCGGCAAGCTCCGCCCAGCGACATGGGACGAAGCATTTGCGGCGATAGCAAAAAAAATCAAACGGGGTAACGGCAAAAAACTTGCCGCCATTGCTGGTGATCTTGCGGGCGCGGAAGAAATGTTCGCGATGCATGATCTGATGACAAGTCTTGGATCTGCCAATATCGATTGTCGCCAGGATGGCGCCGCCATAAGCCCAAACGCGGGGCGGGGGAGTTACCTGTTCAATTCAGGTATTTCGGAGATTGATGAAACCGATGCAATCTTACTCATCGGTTGCGATCCACGTAACGAAGCCGCAACATTGAACGCGCGTATCCGCAGGCGCTGGCGCACTGGCAAATTGAGGGTTGGTCTCGTTGGGCAGGAAACCGATCTCACCTATGAACATGATTATATTGGCGCTGGACCGGACTCCCTTAAAGCCCTGGCTCAAGGCAAGCATGGCTTTACCAAGGTCCTAAAGAAGGCCAAGAAGCCCATGAAAGTGTACAAACCGCCGAAAACGCGCCCCGAGCAGAGATGAGCGATGATTATGTAATGCTCAGCTCCCACCAAGCCTCACGCAATCAATCTCCTCAAACTCTATATTTATCTCTAAACGTCTCTATATTGGCATGCGAGCCTATGGGCACGTGGTGGTGTGGGCAAATCACGATGGGTGCATATTGAGTGGGTGCAGGCGCATTGACATTTGCATGAGGCGGTGGTCGTCGTCGATGAGAGCCAGGTTGCGTACGTAGGCGATGGACGCGCGGGAGACGGGTGGCACGACTGCTGTGTCCCTAGGGAGAGGGGCACTCACCGAGGGGCGCCGACTTGCAGTGCTCGAACAACTGCACGCACTGCGACACGGCGTGCATCTTCTCGAAGTTGACCGCGCGGTCGTAGAACGTTCGCTCGTCCGAGTGACGCACCGTCAGCTCTGCAGTCGCCTACACATGGCAGGGCGGCATACCCTCGACGAGGTACTCAATGGAGGGAGTGATGGGCGGCTGCATGCCACGTACAAGATGGCGGTAGTGCCGATAGTTTCTCTCCGGGCACAGCATACGGGACAGGTCGGCAAGGTCGTGGTGGAGACGGGCCGGTAATCTCTAAACTGCCGTTCCGTTCATGTGGCCACACCTGCCACACATTTGCGAGCCTTTCGACCGGTGTGCTCTTGAGGGAGGTGAGAATGGCGCACGCCGTGAGGAGGTCATGG
>JAJFHQ010000083.1 GCA_021775525.1 Hyphomicrobiales bacterium | reverse complement strand
CCTGTTTGACCGGTTGCCCAGGTTTGAATTCGATGAGATGGCGGAAATACTATAACTCCCCTGGTACTGCTATGGTTGCCCCGTGAACATCCTGGCCCTCGATACAACGCTTGGAGCCTGCTCCGCCGCAGTTGTCCGTGGGGAGGGCGCTGAGCCTGAAATTTTCAGCACTTTTGAGCTGCGCACCCGCGAACATGCCGAGGCCGTCGTCCCTATGATAGCGCGCGTGATGAACGAGGCGGGCCTTGGGTATGACGCCCTTGATGCCATCGCGGTCACCAGTGGTCCCGGCACCTTTACCGGTGTGCGGGTTGGTGTCGCAACCGCGCGTGGCCTGGCCCTGGCGACGGGTCTTCCGCTCATCTCCGCCACCTCGCTTGAGGTGATGGCGCATATGACGCTGGGTCAGGTCGAGCCTGTACCGGATACGCTGGGAATTGCGGTGGATGCCCGAAGGGGAGAAGTTTACCTGGCTTTGTTCGATGGCGCGGGAGTGGTCATTCTGGAGCCTGCCGCGCTTACACCGGAGCAGGCTGTTGACGCCTTGCCGGAAAAGTGCCGTGTGCTGCTGGTAGGGGGCGGGGCCGGGCTTGTGGCAGAGGCGGCGCAAAAGAAAGTCAGGGTGGTCGATACTGACCTGACGACTCTACAGCCCGATGCTGCAACTCTTGCTCTCATGGCCCTGACGCGAGAGACGCTCAAGGGTCCACTGCATCCGCTTTACCTGCGCCCGCCCGATGCCAAGCCGCAAACCGGGAAGGCATTGCCCCGTCAGGGGTGACTCGGGTCACTGGTGGACGCATAGAGTGCCTTGCGCCTATAACTTCCTAAAGTTCAGGCAACTGGCGGGAACGGATGCCCAAACCCTATATTCCACAAAGCAGACTTGAGCGCCTGTGCCGCGAAAAGGGTATGCGCATGACTGGCCAGCGCCGGATCATCGCCCGGGTACTGTCACAGGCCAACGACCATCCTGACGTGGAAGAGGTGCATCGCCGCGCGGCTTCCCAGGATAAGAATATTTCCCTCTCCACGGTCTACCGGACTGTCCGGCTGTTTGAAGAGGCGGGCATTCTCGAGCGCCATGAATTCGGCGACGGGCGGGCGCGTTACGAGCAGGTGGCTTCAGAGCATCATGACCATTTGATCGACATGCGCGACGGACGCGTCATCGAGTTTCAGAATGAAGAAGTCGAACGGTTACAAGAAGCGATTGCCCGTGAGCTTGGCTACAAGCTGATCGACCACCGACTTGAGCTTTACGGTGTGCCGCTCAAGGGGAAAGACGAATAGGTGCGAAAACTGCGCGCGGCCGCGATACTGGTTGCCCCTACAATATTCACAATTGCACTCATGCCGGTGCAACTCGTGCTGCGGCTGTTCAATACGCGGTGGGCGCGATCATTCCCGCACTGGTATCATCGCAATTTGTGCCGGCTGCTGGGCGTTACGATCCATCAGCGCGGACATCTGGCTGAAGACCGGCCTGTCCTGCTCATCGCCAACCATATTTCCTGGCTCGATATTCCGGTTCTGAGCGCAGTAGCACCAGTATCCTTCGTGGCCAAATCGGAAGTCGGGACATGGCCGTGCATCAACTGGCTGGCAAAACTCCAGGGCACGGTGTTTGTCGATCGCGCGCTGCCGCGCGATGCGGGAAAATCAGCTGCCGAGATCATGGGACGCCTGAGAGAGGGCGATCACATGGTGCTATTCGCGGAGGGAACCAGTTCCGACGGCAACCAGGTGCTTCCTTTCAAGAGTTCATTGTTCGGCGCCGCAATACCTGCGGGGAACGGGATAGCTGGAGTTGGTAACAGTTTCAGTATGCAGACATTGGCCATCGGCTACACTCATCAGCAGGGCCTGCCGCTGTGCCGACGAGGGCGGCCCATCGTTGCGTGGTACGGGGACATGACCATCGCCAGCCATGCCTGGGAGTTGCTCAAACGCGGGCCGCTGGATGTGCATGTGCATATTGGCGCGCCGGTCAAGCTGGACAAGTTCACAGACCGCAAACAACTCGCCGCGTTCACGCAATCCGAGGTCCGTGAGGCAGTGGCCCATATTCTCGCACCGCGTGGAAGAGTTTACGCAGGGCCGCAAACGGGTAAAGGTTAAGCCATCACCATGATGGACGTGCGCGCCAATCAGGGATACAAGCGCCCAAAGACTGTTGGCGGGAAGTCAGACCCGCTCCGGATATTCAATTGCGATGACAAAATCCAAGGGCAAACATTTTATCAAGACGTTCGGCTGTCAGATGAACGTCTATGACAGCGAGCGCATGGGCGAGGCGCTGGCAGAGGCGGGTTATGTTTCGACCGATACGCCCGAAACCGCTGATCTTGTCATCCTCAATACCTGCCACATCCGGGAAAAGGCGGCCGAGAAGGTTTATTCTGAACTCGGACGCTTGAAGCAAATCAAGATCGCCCGGGAGGAACTGGGGCAGGGTACGACTATCGCGGTTGCAGGATGTGTAGCGCAGGCCGAGGGGCGGGAAATACTCTCCCGCGCACCGGTGGTCGACCTGGTGGTCGGTCCGCAAAGCTACCACCGGCTGGGAGATCTGATTACGCGAACCGGCAGCGAGCGCGGCGGCATCATCGATATTGATTTTCCCGAGGATGACAAATTCAAGCATTTGCCCGTCCGGACCGCGGGCGCTCGCGCCCCGAGTGCCTTCCTGACCGTTCAGGAGGGATGCGATAAATTCTGCACCTTCTGCGTGGTGCCCTACACACGCGGCGTCGAATATTCTCGCCCCGTGGATGAGATCGTCGAGGAAGCCTTGCGACTGGTAAAAGCAGGTGTGAGCGAGATCACGTTGCTGGGCCAGAATGTGAATGCCTATCATGGTGATGATGCCAGCGGTGCGCCCCGGTCACTGGCTGAGTTGTTGCGGGCGCTTGCGGAAATTCCTGAACTTCAAAGGTTGCGCTATACAACCAGCCATCCGCGCGACATGAGTGACGACCTTATTGCTCTGCATGGGGACGAGGAAAAGCTCATGCCGTACCTGCACCTGCCCTTCCAGGCGGGTTCAGATCGCATCCTCGCGGCCATGAATCGCAAGCATACCCGGGCTGAATACCAGCAACTGGTGCAGCGCATTCGCGGGGCCCGTCCTGATATCGCGCTCTCCACCGACATCATTGTTGGTTTTCCCGGTGAAACGGACGAGGAGTTTGCGCGTACAATGGAGGTGGTCAAAGAAGTTGAGTTCGCCCAGGCCTACTCATTCAAATATTCACCACGCCCCGGAACACCGGCGTCGGCCATGGACGACCAGGTCCCCGAGGAGGTCAAATCCAGCCGGCTGCAACAGCTGCAGGCGGTGCTCAAAACGCAGCAGGAAGCCTTCAACCAGTCTTGTGTCGGGCGTAAATTTTCCGTGCTGATGGAGCGCCCCGGTCGCCGTGCAGGCCAGCTCGTTGGGCGTTCACCTTACCTTCAGGCTGTTCATGCGGACGGCGACCAAAGCCTGATAGGACGTATGATCGAGGTTGAAATTATCAGCGCTGGACCCAATAGTCTTGAAGCTGACATCGTGGAAACCGCAAACTCGGCCGTAATCGCCGCAGAATGAGTGTTGGTAAGGCGGGTTCGGCACGCGTAACGCAAACGGGCACAGATAAAGTATTTTGACCACCCAGGACACTTTGACATCGCAGAACGCCCTGATTGTACCGTTTGAGGACAACCGGTTGGCGGCCGAGCTGTTTGGCGAATATGACGCTAATCTGGCGATGCTGGAAAACCGTCTCGACATAAATGTCGTCGCCCATGGCAACATGGTGACGCTCAGCGGTGCCGAGAGTTCCTGTGACATAGCCCGGGAGGTTCTCGAGGGGCTTTATGACCGGTTGGCCGACGGTGAAACGATCTCCACCGGAGACATTGAAGGCGCCATCCGCCATGCACGCGCGCACCCCGCCGGAGCAGGGAAGGGTTCTGGAAATGATATTGTCAAGATGGAGCAAATCCGCACCCGTAAACGCGCGATCACGGCGCGCTCCCTGTCGCAAAGTTCCTATATCAAGTCAATGTCCAAACAGGACCTTGTGTTTGCAACCGGCCCCGCGGGTACCGGCAAGACCTATCTCGCGGTCGCCTTTGCTGCCGCCATGCTTGAGCGCGGTGAGGTCGAGCGGCTGATCCTGTCTCGTCCGGCCATTGAAGCGGGCGAGCGGCTGGGTTTTCTGCCCGGCGACATGCGCGAGAAGGTCGATCCTTATCTGCGTCCGCTTTACGATGCGCTCTATGACGTGCTTACGCCTGAAAAGGTAGACCGTGATCTGGAGAACGGCGTCATCGAAATTGCACCTCTGGCGTTTATGCGTGGCCGCACCCTGTCGAACGCTGCAATCATCTTGGACGAGGCGCAGAACTGCACGCAGATACAGATGAAAATGTTCCTGACCCGCATCGGTGAGGGATCGAAAATGGTCATCACCGGAGATCCAACGCAGATTGACCTGCCTGCGGGTCAAACGTCGGGACTCGCCGGTGCCATTGAGCTGCTTGGCAAAATCCCGGAGATTTCACATATCGCTTTCACGCGCGCAGATGTGGTGCGCCGGGAACTGGTGTCGAAAATTGTTGCCGCCTATGAGGGAGACGACTGACAAGCCAATGGGCGCTTCGAAATCCGGTCATCGTTCTTCACCTGGTTCACCTTCCGAACTGGCTCCGCAGCTATCGGTGGATGTCATACACCACTCACCCGAATGGGAGGATGTGGTAGAGGACAGTTTACTGGTGCGCGCTGCTGTTGCCGCCTGCCGTGCTGGCGTGGGCAAGACACCCGAGGCCGAGCTTGCCTTGTTGCTTGCAGCCGATGATGAAGTTCGCGCGCTCAACAAGAAATGGCGCGGCAAGGATGAAGCCACAAATGTTCTCTCATTTCCCCTGGATGCGCCTCAGTGCAGCAAGGCCCCCAGATCATTAGGCGACGTGGCGATGGCGTTTGAAACCGTAAAACGCGAGGCTGGGGAACGCGACATTCCGGTCAGTCAACATGCTGCCCATCTTGTGGTGCACGGTGTGCTGCATCTGCTGGGCTATACTCACGAGACTGATTCGCGGGCACGCAAAATGGAAGCGCTTGAGGTGCGGGTGCTGGAGAGCCTGGAATTGCCCGACCCTTATGCATTGGACGCGATGACAACCGGTGAAGAACTGTGAGCGAAACTCCAATTCTGAGTAAATCTCCCCCCCCCGCCGAAACGCCAACCAGTGACGTGGACCTGGAAGGAGCGAATCAAGGCTGGTTTGCCAGGTTGCTGGCGCGCCTGGGTGTTGGTGAAGATCGCGAAGACGCGCGCGAAATTATTGAAGAAGCACTTGAAAACGAGGAGAGCACCGCCCGGAGCTTTTCGCCGCCCGAACGCCTTATGCTCGGCAATTTGCTGCGATTTGGAGAGTTGCGTGTTGAAGATGTCATGGTGCCGCGCGCTGATATTATCGCCATCGAGAATTCAGCAACCCTGGGGGAGCTACTGAAGGTGTTCCAGGAGGCAGGTCATTCGCGCATCCCGGTATACGAGGGGACGCTCGATGATCCGCGAGGCATGGTGCACATCAAGGATTTGATGTCATGGATCACCAGCCGGGCTCCAAAATTGTCTGCGCCGGCGGATGACACTGACGGCGATAACGCCCCCACCGAAGAGCTTAAAACTCTTAAACTTGCCGAGGTCGACCTCAATTTGCCCGTGGAGGGTGCAGAAATACGCCGCGAAGCTCTCTATGTTCCGCCCTCCATGTCGGGTCTCGACCTGCTGCTCAGAATGCAGTCCACCCGCATTCATCTAGCCCTGGTGGTAGATGAATATGGTGGCACCGACGGGCTGGTTTCAATTGAAGATCTTGTCGAGGAGATTGTCGGCGAGATCGAGGATGAGCACGACAGGAGCGACGCTCCGCTCATCGTTGATGATGCGGTTACCGGATTGATCGCGGATGCCCGTGCACCGATCGAAGATCTGGAAGAGCGTCTCGGATTTACGCTTCTCTCGCCGGAGCGCGATGAAGAAGTCGGCACTCTTGGCGGGCTGGTGTTTACACTGGCCGGGCGCGTGCCGGTGCGTGGCGAACTGGTGCGCCATGCCAGCGGCCTGGAATTCGAGGTGCTGGACGCCGATGCCCGGCGCATCAAGAAACTAAAAATTCACCGCAACAGCGCCACCGGCCAGGCCTGACCCCGGACCCTGATTTTCATGCAGCGCCTTGCCCTATCCTTGAGTGCTTTGACGGGCTGGCGGCGTATGGCAGTCGCCTTTTTGGCGGGCGCGGCATCGGTGCTGGCCATGGCACCATACAATCTCTGGCCGGTGATGCTGGCCACATTTCCGGTGCTGGTCTGGCTGTTGGACGGGTGTTTTTCGTCACCGCGCAAGAATTGGCAAGTGCCAAGGCATGACCTCGTTTCGGCTGCACAGACTGGATGGTCCTTCGGCTTTGGATATTTTCTCGCCGGGCTCCACTGGGTCGGCTACGCGTTTCTGGTCGAGGCGGACATCTTCGCCTGGCTGCTCCCCATCGCCGTAACTTTAATGCCGGCGGGATTGGCGCTCTTTTATGCCGCTGCCTCGGCGCTTGCGGGTTTTTTGTGGCGGCCAGGACCCGCGCGTCTCATCGGACTGGCAATAGCACTGGGCGCGACTGAGTGGCTGCGCGGGCACGTCCTCACGGGCTTTCCCTGGAATGTACCGGGATACGCGCTCACCGGGTCTGAAGCCATGATGCAATCGGCGTCACTGATTGGCGTAAATGGGCTGACGCTTGTCGCAGTGCTGATATTTTCCTCTCCTGCCGTGGTTTGGGCTCGGGAGGGTATGTGTCGCGCTTCGGGATATCAGCGCTTCGGCATGCCGCTTCTGATGGCCCTGGTGCTCGCAAGTGGAGCTTTGTGGGGGCAATGGCGGCTTCAATCCAATGACATCCAGTATGTCGACGGCGTTCAACTCCGGCTGGTACAACCGAGCATTCCGCAACGCGATAAGTGGAAGCCTGAAAAGCGGGCGGAGATTTTCCAGCGGTTGCTGACGGCGAGCCATAACGGGTCTGCAGACGGGAAGATCGACGGGGTGACCCATTTGATCTGGCCTGAGTCAGCGATACCATTCCTGCTTGAGGAAACACCGGAAGCCCTGAACGCCATTTCCGCCATGATGCCTGCTGGCTCTGTTTTCATTACCGGTGCGGCACGCGGGGAGCGGGGAGGCAAGGGTGATAAACTGAAAATATACAATTCCCTGTTCGTCATGGACAATAATGCGAGACTTCTGAGTTCGTATGACAAAGTTCACCTTGTGCCGTTCGGTGAATATTTGCCCTTCCAGGAGTCTCTCGAATCAATTGGTCTCGAGCAGCTCGTTCGCCTGCGCGGCGGGTTTGCGGCGGGGAATGGTTCACGGCTCACGGTTGCTCCAAACATCCCGCCGTTTATCTCGCTGATTTGCTACGAAATCATTTTTCCCGGCGACATCAGGGAACAAGTAATGGAGCAAGAGACCGCACCGGGATGGATGTTAAACGTGACCAATGATGCCTGGTTTGGAAAAAGCGCCGGACCGGAACAGCATTTTCATCATGCACGCCTACGTGCGGTTGAAGAAGGCCTACCTCTGGTACGTGTTGCAAATAATGGTATAACATCTGTTGTTGGTCCCTATGGTCGAATCGTATCGCGCCTGCCGCGCGATGCAGAAACGGCTCTGGACAGCAGGCTTCCAACCGCTCTGAAAAGTACCATATTTGTGAAGTGGGGTGAGTTTGTTTTTGGATTATTGTGGCTTATGACGATTTCAGCATGGCATTTATTTAAAAAATAATTTATGTACTGAGAAAATTTGCGGCAGTTTCCTTTGCTAAAGCACGCTCCGAGTCTGTTATTATAAGTTTCAATTATACCACCGCGAACCTCAAGTGATAGCGCTTGACGGTCTTGATGCCAGTACGTAGAACAGTTTGGAGAATTCATCTTCACACTCAGAAATCTGATTGGATGTTGACGATGGAAAAGGACAAAGTCATCACCGGCAGCAACAAGTCGCCGGCGAATAATAAGAAAAGTCCTAATCCTGTCGATATTCATGTCGGCAGCCGGTTGCGGTTACGCCGTATGCTGGTTGGTTTAAGCCAGGAAAAGCTTGGCGACAGCATGGAATTAACTTTCCAGCAAATCCAGAAATATGAGAAAGGCGTAAACCGGATAGGCGCCAGCCGCCTGTTTAAGCTTTCTCAGGTTCTCGACGTCCCCGTTCAGTTTTTCTTTGAAGGCATGCCCTCTACGGGCATAGCCGCCAATCCCGGGATGGCGGAGCGGGATACCGATGCGTTTCTCTACGAATTTCTGAACACGCGTGATGGATTGGAACTCAACAGAGCCTTTATCAAGGTTGGAGATTCCAACGTGCGCAGATCGGTCATCGATCTGGTCCGCTCTCTTGGACGCATTGCCGCCAAGGACTAAACCCTGCTCTTGCTTGACGCGGCCTTCAAAGGTTGCAAGAAAGCCTGACTTCCAGAAACTTCCAGAAAACAAATTGAGTAGTGGGGGGCTGTCGTGACCCGAAAAAGCTTTTTGTTCACCAGCGAATCTGTATCCGAGGGGCATCCGGACAAGATTTGTGATCGTATTTCCGATTCCATTGTTGATCTGTATCTCAAGGCCGATCCGCTTTCGCGCGTGGCCTGTGAAACGCTGACCACGACAAATCTCATCGTGCTCGCTGGCGAGACACGTGGCCCCGCCGAGGTTACCGCTCAGGCAATGGAAGATGCCGCGCGACGCTGCGTTCGCGAGATCGGCTACGAGCAGGATGGTTTCCACTGGGAGAACGCGGAAGTTCAAATCCATGTGCATGGCCAGTCGGTCGACATCGCCCAAGGCGTGGATGCCGCCGAGGAGAAGGAAAAGGACGAAGGTGCGGGCGACCAGGGCATCATGTTCGGCTATGCCTGCAATGAAACCGAGCCGCTCATGCCGGCGCCCATTCATTATTCCCACCGAATACTGCACGAGATGGCCAAGGCCCGTCATGCGGGGTCTACACCCGAGTTGGGCCCGGACTCAAAGAGCCAGATCACACTTCAATATGAAGACGGCAAGCCGGTCGGAGCGGCGTCTGTGGTGGTCTCGACCCAGCATACCGAGGGCGCGGAATCCGAGAAAGTACGTGAGATCGTGCGCGGCTTTGTCGAAGACGTCTTGCCCCAGGGCTGGATGTGCCCGGAAGAAGAATTTTACGTCAATCCGACAGGCCGCTTCGTCATTGGCGGGCCGGACGGTGATGCGGGTCTCACAGGCCGCAAGATCATAGTCGATACGTATGGCGGCGCTGCACCCCATGGCGGCGGTGCATTCTCGGGCAAGGATCCGAGCAAGGTGGACCGCTCAGCCGCCTATGCCACGCGCTATGCGGCCAAGAATATCGTTGCAGCCGGGCTTGCAGACAGATGTGCGCTCCAGGTGGCCTATGCCATCGGCGTTGCAAAACCGCTGTCTATTTACATAGACACCTATGGCACCGGAAAGTTCGATGACCAGAAGCTGGAAGGGATTTTGTCCGAGGTTATGGATTTGAGCCCGCGCGGCATTCGTGAGCATCTCCAGTTGAGCCGACCGATTTACGAACGTACGGCAGCCTATGGGCATTTCGGACGTCAGCCGGACAATGATGGCGGCTTCTCGTGGGAAAAACTCGACCTCGTGGAACCGCTCAAGGCGGCGGCAACATAAACGAACCGATGCAATTGCGCTGGTTCATTGGACGCATGACAGGGCTGACAGGATGTTGCCCGGCGAAAATGTAACCATACGTACCTATGGCCGTCGCAAGGGCCATGCGCTCAGCCCGCGCAAACAACGCCTTGTGGATGATCTGTTGCCGGGGTTGCGGCTCGATTTGAGCACCCCTGCACCAGCGCCCCTAGCAAAGCTCTTTCCCGCTCCCGTCTCGCAGGTCTGGATGGAAATCGGCTTTGGCGGCGGCGAGCATCTGGCCTGGCAGGCGGAGGCCAACCCGGGGATGGGCTTTATAGGCTGTGAGCCGTTCCTCAACGGTGTGGCCAAGCTGCTCTCCGAGATAGAGACGCGGAAGCTGGACAATATCCGTATCTGGGATGGCGATGCCCGGGAGGTCCTTGACTGGCTCGGAGATGGCAGCGTGGCGCGCGTGTTCGTGTTGTTTCCCGATCCCTGGCCCAAGGTGCGCCACCATAAGCGCCGGCTCATCTCACCCGGGACACTCGAATCCCTGGCGCGGGTTATGCAACCGGGCGCGGAATTGAGGATCGCCAGCGACATTGGCGACTATGTGCGCGCCTCTCTGGAGGCTGTTTTGGCAAGCAATGCGTTCGAGTGGTTGGCAGAAACAGCGCGTGACTGGCGGGAGAGACCTGCCGACTGGCCACCCACGCGATATGAGCAAAAGGCGCTGAGAGAGGGGCGAAAGGGGCATTACCTGATCTTCAGACGCATTTAACCTTCACACACAGCCTTGCCAAATTGCACGCAAGACCGCTTGAACCTCACGAAAAACAAAGTATATTAGGGGCAACTCAGGATTTTGATTTGATCAGGAGTGGGCCCACCGGTCCGCTCTTTTTGTTTATGTGGCGCATGGCTAGCGGCGCGGTTTTGATAAAACCGTCAGCACATGGGTGTAATCGACGCAAATTATGGATGAGCGTTTTATTCGCGAAACCGGCCAGGCTGCGGGGATTGCCGAACTGGCGAACCCGGTTTTGCAGGAACTTGGATTTGATCTGGTGCGTGTGCGCCTTTCCGGAGAGGGGGGCACTACGGTTCAGATCATGATTGATCGCCCGGAGGGACACGTCACCATTGCCGACTGCACGAGCGTCAGCAGGAGATTGTCGCCCGTATTCGATGCATATGATCCGATGCCTGGGGGATATAACCTGGAGGTGTCCTCGCCGGGTATAAACCGGCCGCTGGTGCGCCCGAGGGATATTGAGAACTGGGTTGGGCACCAGGCCAAGGTCGAGTTGAATGAACTGGTCGACGGGCGCCGCAGGTTCAAGGGCGAGATTGAAGGTTTTGAAGATGGCGAACTGCGCCTGAAAGTCGAGTTGGACGGGTATGACGAGCCTCAGACCATTGGACTGGGCATTGAACTGATCGAAGAGGCAAGATTGTCGGTGAATGACGCGGCCATAAAAAGTGCGCTCGCGAAGAAGCCGGGGAAATAGAAAATCAACGCGCCGGAGACCTGATGGGACGGTGCAAAGACGAAGCGTATCTGGAGGCTTTAGATGACTCAGGCTGGTGTCAGCGCAAACAGGCTGGAATTGCTGCAAATCGCAGAATCGGTTGCGCGTGAGAAATCAATCGATCGCACGATCGTAATAGCGGCTATGGAAGACGCTATCCAGAAAGCAGCGAAGTCCCGCTACGGCTCAGAGAATGAAATTCGCGCCGAAATCGACTCCGATACGGGCGAAATTCAACTCACCCGGCTGCTGGAAATCGTCGACAGCGTGACCATGGAAGCGACGCAGATTTCGCTGAAAGAAGCGAAGAAACGCAACAAGGCGTCGGAGCTTGGAGACTATATCGCGGAAGACCTTCCGCCACTCGATTTTGGCCGTGTTGCTGCTCAGAACGCGAAGCAGGTGATCGTCCAGAAGGTGCGTGAAGCCGAGCGTGAGCGCCAGTTCGAGGAATATAAGGACCGCATCAGCGAGGTCGTGAACGGGATCGTCAAGCGGGTCGAATATGGCAATATCATTGTCGACCTGGGACGTGGCGAAGCCATCGTGCGCCGTGATGAAGCGCTGCCACGCGAAAATTTCCGCTATGGCGATCGTATTCGTGCTTTCATCTACGATGTACGCCGCGAACAGCGCGGTCCACAGATTTTCCTTTCGCGCACACGGTCTGAATTCATGGCCAAGCTGTTTGCCCAGGAAGTGCCGGAAATTTACGACGGCATCGTGGAAATAAAATCGGTGGCCCGTGATCCGGGCAGCCGCGCCAAGATCGCTGTGCTTTCCAACGACTCCGCCATTGATCCTGTTGGCGCTTGCGTGGGTATGCGCGGCAGCCGCGTACAGGCTGTGGTGAACGAACTTCAGGGTGAGAAAATCGACATCATCCAGTGGTCGCCGGATGCCGCCACCTTCATCGTCAACGGTCTTGCACCGGCAGAAGTCGTTAAAGTCGTGCTGGACGAGGAAGCCGAGCGTATCGAGGTCGTGGTGCCCGATACACAGCTTTCACTGGCCATTGGCCGGCGCGGGCAGAATGTGCGCCTCGCCTCGCAACTGACCGGTTGGGACATTGATATACTGACCGAAGCGGAAGAATCTGAGCGCCGCCAGGCTGAATTTTCTGAACGCTCCAAGATGTTCATGGAGACGCTCGACGTAGACGAGGTCATCGCACAGCTTTTGGCATCAGAAGGTTTTACCTCGGTGGAGGAGGCAGCCTTTGTAGAGATATCGGAGATTGCCAATATCGAGGGCTTTGACGAGGAGACCGCTACGGAAATCCAGACGCGCGCGCGCGAATATCTTGAGCGCCGCGAACAGGAGCTTAATGCCAAGCGCAAGAAACTGGGCGTGGATGACCAGGTGCAGGAACTTGATGGCATGACGCTTGAGATGCTGGTGGCGCTGGGTGAGAACGACATCAAGACGATGGAAGATTTTGCTGGCTGCGCATCGGATGACCTGGTGGGCTGGCATGAGAAGGTTGACGGCGAATCGGTTCGCCAGCCTGGTTACTTTGATGATTTCAATATTTCCCGGCCCGATGCCGAAGCTATGATTATGGCGGCGCGCGTCAAGGCTGGCTGGATCACCGAAGAAGATTTAAAGGGTGACGCCGAAGGAGACGAGGCCGAAGGGGTTGAGACCGAGGGGGTTGAGGCCGAAGCACCTGAAGCTACAGACGCCACGCCGGCGGGAGAAGAAGCAGTCAAGAGCGCAGACGCGTGAGCGTTCTGCGGCCACGATACAGACCAGGAACTGACCGGAATGGTGAGGAATTTGCAGGGCGACAAACACGAAAGCGAGCGGCAATGCGCTGTGACACGCTTGCGCCTTGCTTCAGGCGAGCTGTTGCGCTTTGCGCTCGATCCTGAAGGCTTTGCCGTTCCTGACCTGAAAGCCAAGCTCCCCGGGCGCGGTGTCTGGATAACCTGCACCCGGGAAATCGTTGAAAAAGCCATTGCTTCACAGGCCTTTGACAGGGGCTTTCGCCGCAGCGTAAAAATTGCGGACGTATTGCCCGCACAGGTGGAAACCCTGCTTGAGCGCGATTGCCTGCAGCGTCTCGCCCTGGCAAATAAGGCGGGATTGGTGGTGAGCGGCTTCGACAAGGTGTCGAAGGCTGTAAAAAGCGGTAAGGCGGCGAATATACTACATGCCAGCGATGCATCTCCTGATGGATGCCGGAAGCTGGATGGCCTGTTCAAGGCAAAGAATAACGGGCCGGAAGCAGCTGACCCGGGTGTATGCGGTCTTAACGCTGAGCAATTGAGTTTGGCATTGGGCCGGCCAAATGTGATACATGCTGCATTGAAACAAGGTGTGCCAAGCCAGAAATTTCTGTCGGCATTGGCGCGTCTGGAGAAATTTCGGGTAGGTATTGCGGTCAACGCGGCCGCATGAGCCGCCGAAAAACGGAAGTCGTATGAGCGAGACAAAAGAGACCGGCGACAAGACAATACGCGGATCACGCACCATGACGCTTAATCTCAAGCGGACAGTGGATGCTGGTCATGTGCGTCAGAACTTCTCTCATGGCCGGTCAAAATCCGTCCTGGTTGAGAAAAAGAAGAAGCGCACCATCACCTCGGGCGATGCCGCCGAGGCGGAAGCAGCCCCCGCACCAGAAGCGGAGGAGGAGGTCAGCGAAGATCTGCGCCATCTTTCGACCGAGGAAAGGGATGCCCGCAAGCGTGCGCTGAGCGAAGCCAAGACCCGTGACGCGGAAGACAAGGAACGCAAAGAGCGCGAGGAAGTTGAACGCAAGGCGGAAGAGGCCAAGAAGAAGGCAGAAGCCGCTGCCGCACCACCCGTCCCCGCGCCTGCCGCCAAGCCCAAGCCCGAAACCGATGTTGACGCGGAAGCCAAGGCCGAAGCCATGCGCAAGGCCGAGGAAACGGGCCAGCGCCGCAGGCCGGATGCCGGCGAAGCGGCGAAGCAGAGCCAGCGGCCCGAAACGCGTCCCAAGAGAGGGCAGGAAGAGACGCGCACCCCCAAACGCAAGGGCGGGCAACAGCGTGTGCGCGGAAAGCTCACCATCACAAATGCTCTCGACGACAATCAGCGCCAGCGCTCATTAGCTTCTCTGCGCCGTCGTCAGGAGCGCCAAAAGAAGAAGTCCTCTGGATCAGGTGATGCCCAGGGCAAGATTGTTCGCGAAGTCACGATCCCGGAAGCAATTACCATCCAGGAACTGGCCAACCGGATGAGTGAACGCTCCGTGGACATCATTAAATCTCTTATCAGCCAGGGTCAGATGCACCAGGCCAGCGATATAATCGATGCGGATTCAGCGCAGCTGATTGCCGAGGAATTCGGTCATACGGTCAAGCGCGTATCGGCGGCCGACGTCGAAGAAGGTTTTATCGGTGAAGATGACGACGCGGCCTCAATGGTGGCTCGTGCACCGGTGGTGACAGTGATGGGCCATGTGGACCATGGCAAAACGTCGTTGCTGGATGCCATACGTCAGGAAAATGTCGTGTCCGGCGAAGCCGGTGGCATCACCCAGCATATCGGCGCTTACCAGGTAAAAACCGAGAGCGGGCAAAGAGTGACGTTTATCGATACGCCCGGCCATGCAGCCTTTACGGCAATGCGTGCGCGCGGTGCCAGCGTGACGGATCTTGTTATCCTTGTGGTCGCTGCCGATGATGGCGTCATGCCTCAGACCATCGAGGCCATCAATCACGCCAAGGCGGCGGGTGTGCCGATGATCGTCGCAATCAACAAGATGGATTTGCCCGCTGCCGACCCAACGCGGGTTCGGACTGATTTGCTCCAGCATGAAATCATTGTCGAGAGCATGAGCGGTGATGTGCTGGAGATCGAAGTTTCGGCAATGGAAAAAACCGGACTCGACAAGCTCGTCGAAGCCATATCGCTTCAGGCCGAGCTGATGGAACTGAAGGCCAACCCGGACCGCGCAGCGGAAGGCGTCGTCATCGAGGCCAGGTTGGAGAAGGGACGTGGACCGGTTGGTACGGTTCTGGTCCAACGCGGGACGCTTAATATTGGTGACGTCATCGTCGCCGGGTCGGCCTGGGGCAAGGTCCGCGCACTACTGGACGATCATGGCAAGCAGGTGAAGCGTGCCGGTCCCTCGGTGCCCGTGGAGGTTCTGGGCTTTGATGGCGCACCCGATGCTGGCGATCAATTTGCTGTTGTGGAGAGCGAAGCCCGGGCGCGTGAAATTACGTCCTATCGGGAGCGCAAACATCGCGATGTGCGCGCCGCCGGTATGGGTCCGCAAGGATCACTCGAGCAGATGATGAGTGATTTGCAGGAGGGCACTCTCAAGGAGGTGCCGTTGCTTATCAAGGGTGATGTCCAAGGGTCGGTTGAGGCCATTAATGCTGCTCTCCGGGGTGTGGGCAACGAAGAAGTCCAGGCCCAGATCGTACATTCCGGGGTCGGCGGCATTACCGAATCAGATATTGCACTAGCAGCCGCTTCCAATGCGGCGGTGCTCGGCTTTAACGTACGCGCCAATTCTCAGGCGCGTGCAGCAGCCGAGGCTGAAGGGTCGGAAATACGTTATTACGCGGTAATCTACGACCTTGTGGATGATGTGAAAGCGGTCATGTCTGGCCTGCTTGACCCCACGCTGCGGGAGCATTTCCTGGGCAATGCGGAAGTTCTCGAAGTCTTCAATATCTCGAAGGTGGGCAAGATTGCCGGTTGCCGTATCACCGAGGGCAAGGTGGAGCGCGGTGCCAATGTACGCCTGATCCGCGACGATGTTGTCATCCATGAAGGCAAGCTCTCAACCTTGAAACGTTTCAAGGACGAGGTGAGCGAAGTTGCCGGCGGCCAGGAATGCGGCATGGGTTTTGAGAATTATCATGACCTCAAGCAGGGCGACATAATCGAGTGCTTCACTGTCGAGGAAATCGAGCGCAAGCTTTAGGGATTGCGCGTCTCGAAGATAGTCAAGGCGCTTATCCGCTCAATCAGGTTTGAATTTCATGTCAAAAGGCAAAGCCAGGCGGGGCCCTACCCAGCGCCAATTGCGCGTGAGCGAGAGCCTGCGCAAGGCGCTATCGGATATTTTCCTGCGCAGTGACATAGCTGATGCTGATCTCATGGCTGTGACTCTGACGGTCTCGGAAGTGCGCGCGTCACCCGATCTTAAAAACGCGACTGTATACGTGCTCCCCCTGGGTGGTGACAACCAGGACAAGGTCTTGGCGGCTTTGAAGCGTCACCGGCGTTTTATCCGCGGCGAGGTGACCCGGCGGGTTGATCTCAGGCATACACCGGAGCTTGTTTTCGAGCTGGATATGACGTTCGAGCAGTCAGGGCACATGGATGCCTTGTTGCGTTCACCCGAAGTTGCCCGGGATATTGAATAGGCGCCTTTGCAGGCGTCAGGGTAGTACCGAAAATCATGGCAAGACGACGCAAAGGCAGGCCCGTACATGGCTGGCTGATTCTGGACAAGCCGGTTGGGGTATCCTCAACCGATGCCGTCTCACGCGTCAAACGCATGTACCAGGCCGCCAAGGCCGGTCATGCCGGTACACTCGACCCGCTGGCAAGCGGTATTCTCCCCCTGGCACTGGGGGAAGCTACCAAAACCGTGCCCTATGTCGTCGACGGCCTCAAAAGCTACCGGTTCACGGTCGAGTGGGGCGTGGAAACAGAATCGGACGATGCGGAAGGCAAGGTGACCGAATCCACTGATGCGCGCCCGACCCGCGCCGACATTGAAAGGCATTTAGCCAGCTTCACCGGCGAGATTGAACAGGTGCCGCCGCGTTATTCAGCCATCAAGGTTTCCGGTGCCCGCGCCTATGACCTGGCTCGCGACGGCGATGAGTTTGAGTTGAATTCGCGCATTGTCCAGGTCAACCGGCTGGCGATTGTCGACATCCCTGACAAGGACCATTGTGTGCTGGAAGCCGAGTGCGGTAAGGGCACATATGTACGCGCGCTGGCCCGCGATCTGGGCCGCGTTCTGGATTGTTATGGCCATGTCAGCGCGCTGCGCCGAACAAGGGTCGGACCCTTTAAGGAAGACGCCACTATTTCACTGGATAAACTGGAGGAGTTAAGCCATAGTGCCGCCGGTCTGGAGGGGCTTGATGCCGTTCTTGCCCCCGTGGAGACCGCGCTGGACGACATCCCGGCGTTGGCCATAAGCGGAGACGATGCGGCAAAA
>JAJFHQ010000082.1 GCA_021775525.1 Hyphomicrobiales bacterium | reverse complement strand
CGCCGCCTGGACTGGTGTCAGGGCAATGCCGCCCGTGAACAAACCGGCCGCTGCGGCAATGGCCAAACGACTTGTCGTTTGCTTAAGTCCCCCAATCATTGTCCATCTCCACTTTGTTATTTTGACCAAAGGTTGATTTCGGAACAGTGTGTCTTGTTGACCTTGCTGCTCTGAACGCCAAACCAAGCCTCCAATTGAGTTAGCTTGTGCTGACTTGGTAATATGCCTATCGAATGGTCCCGGAAACGTAAACCGAAATGCACCATCCTGATTTCATTCTCTTGAATCGTGTTGCATTTAGGCCACTTTCACCATCTACCCGGTGGATAAACTGGTCAAAATTGGGTCATTGCCGCTCAAAATCACCCAAACTCGCCTCCGGGCTGGCAATACATTTATGTAATAAAGCAGATATTCCATAAATTTCCGCCATACTTTCCCGCAATTTAAAAATTCGGCAATTACAATAAAAGTTATAAATGCATATGCAAGTTAATATAAATATCGTTATTAACTATTTTTATTACAAATAACCATAACTGAGACATATTTATACCTAATTATTATTTTTTATATATTGCATAACTTGGCATTACATGGATAAGCACAAGCTGGTCAGATTTGACACCGGACAGCAGCCAGAAACGGCCATTCAGACCGCGCGCATACAGATTGACTCCCTGATGAACAGGCTGGTTTTGCTGCTTTTGCCAGCATTGGTCATAGAATCACAGAATCAGCGCCTTGTCGCCCCTTTTATCTCGGGTTAACACCTCAGAAATCCTTACTTTTCCCCCCATTACCGCCGATCTCCTGCGGTGAGTCGCCGCAAACAGGGCGGCACCATTGCCGCTCACGAGCCAAAATGGCAATATCGTCCCCGTAACCGCGCCATCCCGCGTGGCAAACATGACAGCTACGCTGGAGTTTAAGGGGAATGGCGGCAAGAAACGGCACGAGGTCACAATCGGCCTCTCCTCAGACGCTTTTCGAAGAAGCGATCGCACTGCACAGGCAGGGAAACTGGAAAGCTGCGGTCAAAAGGTACAAAAGGCTCCTCAAGGACGCGCCTGACCATCCCCAGATTCTCAACATGTGCGCGCTTGCCACAGCAGAACTCGGCGATTTGAGCGGGGCTGTGAAGCTGCTTAATAAAACGGTCGATAAAAATCCGGACTTTTCCGACGGCTGGATCAATCTGGGAGTGATTCTCCAGAAAAGCGGCGATAACACCGCCGCAATGACCGCGTATGACCGTTTTCGCACGCTCCAGCCTGACCAGCCAGCGGGCCATTTCAATTTTGCCAACGTGTGCCAGCTTCTGGAGCGGCATGATGAGGCGGTGAAAGCCTATGAGAAGGTGCTGGCCTTGGCGCCCGACAATACCGGCGCCTGGAGCAACTTTTCACGCGCCTGCCTACATCTCGGTGAATGGCAAAAAACTGTCGACGCCACGCAGCGCATCCTGGAACTGTCACCCGGCAATACCGGGGCACTGGCGATCAGGTCCACAGCCCTTGCGGAACTTGGCCGGAACGATGAAATGACCGATTTGTTAGATTTTGACCGGCTTGTCCAACAACTGGAATTTGGGGCGCCGGAAGGGCATGCAGATCTGGAGAGTTTCAATGCAGCCCTTTGCGAACATTGCATGTCCCATGAGAGCCTCGTGTTCGAACCAGGTGAAAATACTACAATGAACGGACACCAGACCGGCAATCTGTCTCAGGACGCGAATCAAGGTCCGATAGCACCTTTGCTGGAAATGATCGGGAAAGCGGTGCAAGACTACCAGGCCTCTCACCCGATCGACCCGGCTCATCCCTTTCTTGCCCAGCGACCGGAGCGCTGGAGCTATAACATCTGGGCTACGATACTGGGCTCACAAGGACACCAAGCGCCGCACATCCACCGCTCGGGCTGGCTGAGTGGCTGTTATTACGCCAAAATTCCAGGTGTCATCACAGCAGATTCAAAGAATCAGGACGGTTGGATTGAGTTTGGCCGGCCGCAAGACAACCCAAAATTGAAATCAGAGCCTCAAACACGCTCCTATCAACCCTATGAGGGCATGGTTGTGCTGTTTCCCTCCTATTTTTATCACCGCACCGAGCCTTTCGAATCTGAGGACAGCCGCATCTCGATTGCTTTCGACATTGTTCCCCAGGTATGACCCGTACGGTTTATGACGCTGCCGTTATCGGAGCTGGGCCCGCGGGACTGACAGTTGCCGTTGCGCTCGCCTCCAATGGATGCCGGACCGTCATTGCCGGACCTCCGTTTAATCCAGATCCGGCATATCCCGACACCCGAACGACCGCCCTGCTTCAGGGCTCAGTGCAATTATTGAAAAATATCGGGGTCTGGGACCTCTGCCGCCCCCATGCGGCACCGCTGGAAGTGATCCGCATTATCGATGACACCCGACGATTGCTGCGGGCGCCGGAAGTGGCCTTTGACTCAGCCGAAATTGGTGGTGAGCCATTTGGCTACAACATCCCCAACACGGCGCTGGTAACCGCATTGCGCACTCGCGCCGATACAATGAATGAGCTGGAGTTCATTGAAACCGCTGCCGCAAACCAAATCATGCCCGAAGACGAGGGCGTACAGGTGACCCTGAAAGAAGGCCGGGACTTTACAGCCCGCCTTGTTGCGGGTGCAGACGGACGCAATTCGTCATGCCGCAAGGCTGCCGGCGTAAAGACCTCTGCATGGAAATACGAACAAATGGCGCTGGCGTGCAATTTCGGGCATTCCGAACCGCACGGGAATGCATCAAACGAATTTCACAGGCCAACCGGCCCGTTCACAACGGTTCCGCTGCCGGGGCGAAATTCCAGCCTCGTTTGGGTCGAGACGCCCGATGAGGCAAAGCGGCTCCTTGCCCTGACCGATACGGAAATCGCCCAGGAAATTGAACACCGTCTTCAGGGCTGCCTGGGAACTGTTTCAAACGTCGGGCCTCGAGCGGCTTTTCCACTCTCGGGCATGAAGGTGGATAAATTCGCGGCCAAGCGCATTGCGCTGGTTGGAGATGCCGCCCACGTCATCCCCCCGATTGGTGCCCAGGGATTGAATCTGGGCTTTCGCGACGCAGCCGCACTCGCCGAGTGCGCCGGTGCCGAACTCGCCAAGGGCGGCGACCCGGGAAGCAAGGCAACAATGCAAGCCTATAACAGAGCTCGTCGCAGTGATGTTGCCTCACGCACACTGGCAGTTGATTTGCTCAACCGATCGCTGATGTCAGGCTTTTTACCCATCCAGGCAGCGCGCGGAATCGGATTGCACCTTCTCAGTGGTGTTGGACCCCTGCGCAGGCTGTTCATGCGCGAAGGTCTTGCGCCAAAAACAGGCTTGCCAAAACTGATGCAGCCAGAAAAAACATCGGCCACGACCAGCAGAACCCTTTAAGTGCGTCTCTTGGCCCCTTGACGAATATGGTGTGGTGCTGGCAACAGAGCCTGCGCGGCATTGCTGCTTCAGTAATCTGCGCCCGCCCGGACAACATCAGAACTGAAACCGCATGTATTGGCTTCTCGACATCAGGCACCGGCTCGAATACGTGCTGCTGCGCATTTTTATCGGTATCGTCCGGCTGTTCCCGCTCGAACCGGCATGCAATTTTTCTGCAAGGATGACACAGAAATTTTCCCGTGGCGGCCGTCGCCATCGCAACGCGCTAGCCAATCTGAAAGTCGCCTATCCTGAAAAAACACATCAGGAGCGAGAAGAGATTGCCATGGAGATGTGGGACAATATCGGCCGCGTGATTATTGAATTCATGATGATCGACCGCATCCTGGACGAGGCGGAGACGCGTATCGAGATTGAAAATCTCCCAATGGTGATGCGCTACCATAACAAGATGGGCGCCACCATTGCCTCGACAATGCATATGGGTAACTGGGAAATTTCAGGTTGGCCCCTGGCCGTGGCCGGTTCAAAAATGGCAGCCGTATTCCGGATCATCAAGAACCCGTATATCGACGGATATGTACAGCAGAAGCGCTTGCTTCTTTACCCCGGGGGGCTGTTCGGCAAGGGCCGTGTGAAGGGCAAGTATACCGGCTTTGAGACAGCGCGTTTGCTGGGACGATTCCTGCGTGAGCGGGGACGCCATTCCACGGCCTCGTTGGGTTTTACCGCGGACCTTTATGATATGAACGGCGTGGCAGTGCCCTTCTTCGGGCAAGAAGTTAAATTCTCGCCCTTTCCGGCCATGCTCGTGCGGCGGCTCAACGCGCGCATGTGGATCGGCTGTTGCGTCAGGCTGGGCCAACAATCACGCTTCCGCGTAAAATTTCTTGAGGTCAAAGTGCAAAGGACCGATGACGAAAAAGAAGACATTCGGGCCATAACCGCGAATGTGCAAGCGCAGTTTGAGGAATGGATTCGGGAAACGCCTGGACAGTTCATGTGGTCAAACAAACGCTTCGTTTGAAACGCCCAGTCACCTTATTGTCCGCGTGAATGAAACCTCATCACCCCTTTTACGGAAACACAAAATGACGGCATCAGGAAAACTTCCCCGCAAATTCTTCTCTCCCCTCGCCATTGGAGCTCCGGCGCCATTGCACGAACTGCCGATTACCCTGGAACGGATGATCCATTTCATTCCGCCGCATATTGAAAAAATCCGTGCCAAGGCAGCTGAGCTTGCCGGTAAGGTCGATGTGTTGCTCGGCAACCTGGAAGATGCCATTCCCGCAGATTCCAAGACGATGGCACGAGAGGGCTTTATCCAGCTGGCTGAAGAGAATGAATTTGGTTCAACCGGACTTTGGACACGGATCAACACGCTCTCCAGCCCATGGGCCCTAGATGATGTCACGCAGCTGGTCGGTGCTGTCGGCAACAAACTTGATGTAATCATGCTCCCCATGGTCGAGGGGCCCTGGGACATCCATTATCTGGACCAGCTGCTAGCGCAACTCGAAGCGGCGCATAATGTCTCCCGGCCAATCCTTATCCACGCCATTCTCGAGACGGCGGAAGGTGTGAAGAATGTCGAGGCCATTGCTCAGGCAAGCCCGCGCATGCATGGCATGAGCCTAGGGCCGGCAGATCTCGCCGCCTCTCGCGCCATGAAGACAACGCGTGTTGGTGGCGGACATCCTTCTTACGGAGTCCTGGCCGACGATACGGGGGGTGAAAGCCGTGCCTTTCACCAACAGGATTTATGGCACTACACCATTGCAAAAATGGTCGATGCCTGTGCTGCCAATGGCATCAAGGCTTTTTATGGTCCGTTTGGCGATTTTGCCGATGAGGCTGCGTGCGAAGCCCAGTTCCGCAATGCCTTCCTGCAAGGATGTCACGGTGCATGGTCACTCCACCCAACCCAGATCGAAATTGCCAAGCGGGTGTTCAGTCCCGACCCTGATGAGGTCGTGTTCGCACGTAAAATTCTCGAAGCCATGCCCGATGGCACCGGAGCGGTCATGATTGATGGAAAAATGCAGGATGACGCCACCTGGAAACAAGCAAAAGTGATTGTCGACCTGGCCCGGCTGGTGGCAAAGAAAGACCCCGGTCTTGCGGAACTGTACGGGCTATAGATGCAATCCTGAAACTGTTGACAGGGTTTATATCAGCACGGGATAAGGAGCTCTGTGGCAGTACATGCTAACTCCGGAGTCGTTTCACATCATGCTTAGACAGGCAAAATTTCAGATCGGCCAGATCGTGAAGCACCGGGTCTACCCATTTCGCGGCGTGATCTTCGATGTCGACCCGACATTCAACAATACCGATGATTGGTGGCTTTCCATTCCACAGGAAATCCGGCCACGCAAGGATCAGCCCTACTACCACTTGTTCGCCGAAAATGAAGAGACGGAATATGTCGCCTATGTCTCGGAGCAGAACCTGCTGCCCGATGACTCCGGCGAGCCACTTCGACATCCTGAGATTCCCGAAGTGTTTGTAGGGCCGAAAAACGGCATCTACCATTTTCGCGAAGAGCAAAAGCACTAGGCGGAATCTGGCAGACCGGACACCTGAAAAATCAGGTGCCTGTTAAGGTGCCTTTTTTGGAGCCGGCGCAGGTGCTGCAGCACCTCCTGCAGCCTTCTTCTTCGCAGCTGCCGCCTTGGCCCGCTTGACCAGTTCTATCTGGCGAGCGCGGATTTGCTGGAACATCTCCTTGCGCGCTTGAGCATAGATTTTTCTATCGATTGGCGGTCCACTATAGGTGCTGCTGAAGCCATCCAGAGCAACCTTGAAACCAATCCGTTTCTGATTGATATCTACGGTGCCAATTGACAGCTCCTTGCCCTTTTTAAACGCCGCGAGCAATTCCGGAGTCACCGGAATTTCGGCAACGCACCCAACGGATGTGCAGAAAGAATAGGGCATTTTGATTGTCTTCTTCTCATCCACCCTCAAGTCCAGTCCCTTCTTGAGCAACCGCCCAAGTGGCACCATCACCATGACCACTTCCTGCTTGTTTCCCGCGACCTGCCGGATGGCGGCGGAGATCAGCGGCTGACCTGTCGTCGGGTGGAAGCGCTCATGATGAGTGAGGCAAACGTCGCCTTTCTTGTCGCCCTTCTGCTTGGCGCATAACTTTACCCACGCACTGCTGTTTTTGATTTCGGCAGCATCCGCAGCCTTTTTCGCCGCATCTGGTTTGGCGGGTTGTTGAGCAGCGACAGGACCAGTCAGAAAAAGTGCGCCGGCAGCCGCGGCCATCATCAGGCTCCTGGATACTGCCATCGAAACTGTCCGGTGATTTTCCGGCTTAAAGGACGCCATATGTCTAACCCTTTCCATCGCTGTTACTCGCCTTTGCAGCCTTTGGCTTATTCGCCGCGCAAAGCGCCATACATGTTCTATCGTGTCTGAATACATCGAAATAAGGCGATCCCATGACTGGCATCAATAATGAGCGCTAAACTCACAGGCGCCTTTGGTCGATTTTCTGCTCCAGCCTGCTAAATCCATTGACGAAATGCAACCACACGAACCAACAGCATATTTATCTCAATCGATTAATTGCTTTTGTCAGGCTCGTCGCCTAAACGGTGCCATGATCAGACTGCACGCACACATCTATAACTGGGCTTCCGTCGGCTTGAAAGCCCTTATATGCGTGGCAATAGTTCACAGTTTCGCTGGCTCCTCCCATGCTGAACCTGCCCATGGCATAGCCATGCATGGCGCACCGATGCACCAGCCGGGCTTTACCAATTTCAGTTATGTAAATCCGGACGCGCCTAAAGGCGGGACCGTGACTTTTGCATCTCTGGGCTCTTTTGACAGTCTTAATCCGCTGATCGTAAAGGGGGTGGCAGCAGCGGGCGTGCGCAATTACCTGTTCGAGAGCCTGATGGCACGGGCCTATGACGAGCCATTCTCGCTTTACGGTCTGCTCGCCGAAAGTGTGGAGACTCCCGACGACAGAAGCTGGGTGGCATTCACACTTCGAAAGGAAGCTCGCTTCTCCGATGGCAAACCCGTCACAGCCGAAGACGTCCTGTTCTCCCATAGCCTTCTGCGCGACAAGGGCCGCCCCAATCACCGGACCTATTATTCGAAGATCTCAAAGGCTGAGAAAACCGGTCCGCGCACGGTTAAGTTCTCTTTTGATGCGGACGGTGACAGAGAAATGCCACTCATCATGGGACTGATGCCAGTCCTGCCCCGTCATCACTTTTCGCGCGATACATTTGAGGCCACAACCCTCAAACCTCCCGTGGGCAGCGGCCCATACCGGGTTTCCAAGGTCGAGGCCGGAAAACGCATCGTCTATCAACGCAACCCGGACTATTGGGGTGCGAATCTTGCCGTCAACAAGGGCCGGTATAATTTCGACGAGATCCGGTACGAATATTACCGCGACGATGACCCGATGTTCCAAGCCTTCCAGAAGGGCCTGTACCAGTTGTGGCGGGAATCGGATTCAGCACGCTGGGCGTCTGGCTACAACTTTCCAGCACATACCGATGGCCGGGTGGTCAAGGAGGCGTTGCCGATTAGCGTTCCATCGGGAATGTCCGCTTTGACCTACAATACCCGCAGACCGCTATTTTCCGACATCAAGGTGCGCAAAGCCCTGACGCTGATGCTGGACTTCGAATGGCTCAACAAGAATTATTATCACGGTCTCTATACGCGCACTCAAAGTTTCTTCGACCGATCGAATTTATCCTCGCATGGTCGCAAGGCTGACGCGCGTGAGCTTGAACTGCTCGCTCCATTCAAATCTGCGGTGAGTCCCTCCATCCTTGATGGTACCTACAAGCTCCCCGTCAGCGACGGCACGGGCCGGAACCGCAACAACCGCCGCAAGGCGCTGGGCCTGCTCAAGGAAGCAGGTTACACCCTGAAGGACGGAAAGCTGGTAAACAACAAGAGCGGCGATCCATTTGCGTTTGAGATCCTTGCCGCGAGCGGAGGCCAGAAGCGCCTACTGCTGAAATTCGTCGACAATCTAAAAAGCCTGGGCATTGATGCCCGGCTGAGGCTGGTCGACTCCGCACAATATCAGAGACGCCGCCAGACATTCGATTTCGACATGATCCAGTCCTTCTGGTACGCCTCTCTTTCCCCGGGTAATGAGCAATTGTTCCGCTGGAGCATCAAAAGCGCCGATAGTGAAGGCTCGTTCAACTATGCGGGCGTCAAAAATCCGGCGGTAAACGCGATGATCTCTGCCCTGCTTGCGGCCACCTCGCGCGAGAATTTTGTTTCTGCAGTCCGTGCTCTGGACCGGGTGCTGCTATCGGGTCACTATGTAATACCCCTGTTCCACTTGCAAAAGCAGTGGATTGCCCGGTGGAAAACCCTCGCCCATCCGGATAAATCATCGCTATATGGGTATCGCGTCGATACTTGGTGGATCGATCGTCCGGGAGGTTGATATTTCCGGACAGAATGCGGTTGTAGCGGGTTGAGAAATGATGGATGGCGAGTCATCGGTCCGGATTGAAATTTCCGACGACCTTGGGCCCGGTGCGGCCAGCGCCGAAGCTGCTTTGCGGGGTCGCGCAAAAAGTCATGGTGACAAGATCGTCTTCGCCGACCCGCCTGACCGCCCTGATCGCGGTCTCGGCCCATCCCGTCAAATCACATACGCACAAGCCAATGCATTAGCTGACACTCTCTGCATTCAGTTCCGCGAATGTGGCCTGAAAGCGGGGGACGTGATTGCCATACAGGCCCCCAATATCATCGAAGCGCCCCTGCTTATTCTGGGCGCATGGCGAGCCGGGCTCATCCCCTGTATGCTGCCCCTGCTTTGGCGGCTCGAAGAAATCCATCAGGCTTTCTCACAGATCAAACCCAAGGCGGCGGTTAGCATCAGCCACTATGCCGGCGAAAGACGGGCGCAAACCCTCGGCGAAGCGGCCGCCCGGCAAATGAGCATCCGCTATCTATTCGCATTCGGCGATGATGTGCCCGACGGTATAACCCCGATCAACGACTGGCTGGCTCCCCCTGACCTGATCCTGGAGGAGGAGCGCCATGAAGCGAGTGTGACGCCCGATATTTCCGAAGCAATGGCCATCATCACATGGGCGGTCGGCAAGCAAGGCCCCTACCCGGTTCCACGCTCTCACCACCAACTCATGGCATTGGCGCACGAATTCACTACCCATTTGAAACTGGCTCCTTCCGATGTGCTACTCAATACTTATCCCTTTTCAGGCATTGCCGCGCTGGCCGGCCACCTTGTGGCGCCAATGCTAACCGGTTGCCAGGTGGTGCAGCACCTGCCCTTCGACTTCGATATATTTCTTCAACAACTGGAACAGCATGATGTCACCTACACGGCTGTTCCCGCACCCGTCATCTCCGCGCTGGAAGAACGACACGATTTGCTCTCGGGAAAGCTTCGTCTCGGCCGGCTTGGCTGCGTCTGGCCGAACCTCCACACCATTCACACAACACGGGGGCTGTTTGAGACGCCCGTGCCCATATTCGATATGTACAATTTCGCTGAATTGGCGCTGATGGTTCGCGAACGTAAATCGGAAGGTGATCCATCATTGCTGCCTTTGGGCAAGGTTTTCGCCCTGGAGCGCAACGAGGATGATGAGGACGAGGAGCCTGTTCTGGAAACACGGGTGCATGGCACCGTGACTCATGTGGACGGTAAGCAAATACTGAAAGGCACCTTGCTG
This sequence comes from Hyphomicrobiales bacterium, assembly GCA_021775525.1. Classification (GTDB taxonomy): domain Bacteria; phylum Pseudomonadota; class Alphaproteobacteria; order Rhizobiales; family Methyloligellaceae; genus UBA2767. Next base: position 17,516 of record JAJFHQ010000082.1, on the reverse strand, counting down.
GTGCGGGGCAGCATTGTACCCACGGGGCCATATACATTGGAGGGATTGGACGGCGAACCGATCCTGAAACCGGATTCCCACGGCTATCTTGACACGGGCATCGGCTGCATTGTGGGAGATACGCGTGACGGGTTTTTCCGCTGCGAAAAGAGCGAAGAACTATTCTATCACGGTGGTGCGGTGATAGCTGCAAGCGAGCTTGATGAACTGTATGCGGAGTTTGATGAATTTCTTGATGCCGCTGCCTTCGCCCTTGATGACGCGGTTATCGGCGAGCGCATCTTTGCCGCCGTTGTACCCAGACCCGAGCTTTCCCCCTCGCTAACAAGGCTCAAACAGTTCCTCGATGAGAAACGCGTCGCTTCTTACAAGACCCCCGACCAGCTGGTCATCGTCAAATCTATCCCACGCAGCGGTGCAGGTGCCGTTTTGCGCGACCAGATCCTCTCTCAACTCTAGAGACGATTGATACCATGACTGGTTATCGCGGCGAACGCCCCCCTGAGTTCCTCAACATGGCGCGCTACTGTCTTGAAACGGGTCGCACGCGCCCTGCTGACAAGACTGGGCTTATTGTCCTCAAGGACGCCGGAGATCCAGACGCGACCGAAACCTGGAGCTATGGCGCCCTGGAAGACGCCGTTCTCAGGATCGCGGCAGGCCTGATTGCGGATGGCCTCAAGCCCGGTGACAGGCTGGTCATCCGGCTGGAAAACACGTCCGATTATGCCCTGCTGTTTTTTGGTGCCATTGCTGCTGGGCTTGTACCGCTACCGGCATCAAGCGCATTGAGTACGGATGAGGTGAGTTATCTTCTCGTTAATTCTGGCGCGAGCGCCCTCGCACTTGCCCACAACCTTCGGGTAACGAGCATTCCTAAAGGCGTACGTGTCTATGGGCAGGAGGATGTGACTGCTCTGAGAAAATTCAAAACGCGTTCGGACTATGCCCCGACCCTGGCTGACGATCCTGCATTCCTGGTCTATACCTCCGGCACAACCGCTCGGCCTAAGGGCGTTTTGCACGCGCATCGCTCTGTGTGGGGCCGCAGGCCAATGTATGAAGGCTGGTACGGGATCACCCACCAAGATCGCGTGCTCCATGCCGGTGCTTTCAACTGGACCTACACGCTAGGGACCGGCCTCTCCGATCCCTGGGCCAACGGGGCCACGGCCCTTGTTTACACAGGGACAAAAGACCCCTCCGTCTGGCTCAGGCTGATGTCCGTTCACAAAGCCACGATATTTGCCGCCGTACCAACCGTGTACCGGCAAATTCTCAAATATTGCGATGTGGACAGTGATTTCCCTCGCACCCTGCGCCACGGGCTGACAGCAGGCGAAACCCTGCCCGAGGACGTCGCCCGGAGCTGGTTTGAGCGCACCGGCACTACGCTCTACGAAGCACTTGGAATGAGCGAGATGTCGACCTTTATATCCTCGTCTCCCTCCGTGCCGCCAAAACCCGGCACCGTGGGCAAGCCACAAGCAGGACGCGTAGTGCTCATCCTGCCCACCGATGGAGGCAGCGAGCCCATGCCTGCTGGAGAGGCGGGCCTCATCGCCATTCACCGCTCTGACCCTGGCCTGATGCTGGGTTACTGGAAGCGTCCCGACGAGGAGGCTCTGGTCATGAGGGATGACTGGTTCTGTGGCGGTGATCTGGGTGTGATGGATGACGAGGGATACATCACTCACCTGGGCCGCAATGACGACCTGATGAATGCGCAAGGCTACCGGGTATCGCCACTCGAGGTTGAGCAGGTTTTGGGGGAACATCCAGATGTCGCGGAAGTGGCAGTGACTGAAATCGGGGTCGCGGAAAATGTCAGTGTCATAGGTGCTTTCGTGGTGCTGCAGGAGGGCACAAAAGAAGACCCAAAATCATTGCAGGATTTAGCCGTGGACAGGCTGGCCGCCTACAAATGTCCCCGTGAATTTGTATTTGTGGACCGCCTGCCCCGCACGGCCAACGGCAAGGTAAAGCGAGCTGAATTGCGCCAGTCTTTTCCCGCCTGAGCCGCCCCATCATGCTTTATGAAATCTTAAGGCAATGGGAACGATAATCTTCCGAGTTGTAGTGATCCGCAATGTTCAACCTGGAAGTGATTGCCATGCAAGGCCCCGCGCGTGTTCTCATTGTCGGCAAGGATGCCGCCAACGACAAGAAACTTGCTGAAACCCTGAATAAGGACGGTTTTGAATGCGCCATCGGCGACATCGCCCAGAGTGCTGCTGAATTGTGTGGCCCGCGCCGTCCCGACATCGTTGTTCTCAACATGCAAAGTGCACCAGCACGAAAGGCACCGGAGACATTTCTCGCCCTTGCAAAGGCCCTGAAAACTAGTTCCCTTTCCAGCCGCCTGCGGATCATGCTGGTCGGCACCGATAAAAACCTCGAATTGAATAGCTCCGCTGCCGATATTGACGATCTTCTGATCGGGCCGGTCAATCCTGCACAAATCTGTCACCGCTTGAGATCACTCGTGCGCTTGAACACAATGCACGAAGAGCTTGTGCGGCGGTTGAACACCTCGGCCAAATACGGAGTCGATGCACCCCCGGCCATTGTGCCGCCTAGCAACGTCGAAAACGCCACCGTCATGGTGCTTGGTGACCCGACACAATTCGCGATGATCGAACATTCGTTGGCCCGGCAGGCCACGCTTGTTGGGGCGCTGAGCGAGGCCACCGCGCTGGATTACCTCTCCCGCCGTGATTTTGACGCCGTGATTATCAATGCCAACAGCTCTATTGAACCCTACGTGTCTTTTGTGAAAAACGTGCGCCAGACCTCGAGGTTGTTCAATCTCCCAATTCTTTTGCTGGCCGACCGCGCAGAATTTGCGAATTGCGACAATATCTATGAGGCGGGTATCACCGACTCGATCGCAAAGCCCTATTCCTGCGATGAGTTAAAACTGCGCGTGAATTTGCTGGTGAGGGAATCCCGCTTCCGTGAGTCGCTGAAGAAGATTTACCAACAGGCCAAGCATTTCGCCACCAGTGACGCTTTAACCGGTCTCTATAGCCGTGGATTCCTGCTGGAACATGTTTCCACCATGGTGACTGATGCCAACCGAACCAGCCAGAGCTTTTCCCTTGCCAAAATGTTCATCGGTAATATTGAGGCAATCAATTCTGAACTCGGTTATGCCGCCGGCGACAGGATCATCCGCCAGGTCGGAGAAGTGATTGGTCTTCTGATACGTGGTGAAGACCTCGCATCGCGTTACTCCGGTGCCAAGTTCATCGTTGCCCTTCCTGACACGCCGATTGAACAGGCCAAATATGCCATTCAACGCATCAACGGCGTTATCGCCCATACAGAGTTTGTCGTGGATGGGCATTACGCTCCTGTCAAGGTAACCTTGAACACCACGCTGTCGGGATTCCAGCAGGGTGATACGGCAGAGTCCCTCATCAGCCGCACCCGGCGCGTGGACCTCAAGGCCGCAGCCTGATATTCACTAGATTGCGAAGGAGACAAGTAGATCTCCGATACAGCTGCGCGTTTGGCGGCGGCAATAAGTGAGGCGTGTGAAATGCGTGAAATGGATGTCCTGACCATTGATGTCGTCTCGGATGTGATGTGCCCATGGTGCTACATCGGCAAACGCCGCCTCGACCGCGCCCAGGTTCTGGCACCGGACGTAGAACCGGTTATCAGATGGCGCCCGTTTCGCCTCGATGCCACCATCCCGCCGGAAGGAATGGACCGGCAGGATTATCTCGACAATAAGTTTGGCCGCGACCGGGCCACCGAGATGTATCAGCAGATCAGAGAAACCGGAGAGGTCGAAGGCATCATGTTCGCTTTTGACCGGATCACCAAGTCACCCAATACGATCAACGCCCATCGCGTGATCCGCTGGGCCGAGGTCGGAGAACAGCAGGACAAGGTGGTGGAACGTCTGTTTGAACTGTATTTCACCGAGGGCGAAGACATTGGCGAAACTTCCGTGTTGCTGGATGCGGCACGAGAGGGGCAGATGGACGTGAACCTGGTTGAAGAAGTTCTGGCCACCGACAGGGATATCGACGAGGTGGAGAAGGAAATCGCAATGGCCCATGATCTTGGGGTTCAGGGCGTACCTACGTTTGTGATCGATCAGCAGCATCTCCTGGTCGGAGCCCAGCGCGCTGAAATCCTCGCGGACGCACTGGTGCAAATTTCCCAGGAGCCGAACTTTGGCCAGGAACAGGATTAGCTCAGCTATAAATTCGTAGGTTTTGAAACAAACCCTACGCCCTTTTCAAACTCCAATTTACAGTTTTTAAATTTAAGCAAGGTACTCAGAATGCACACAATCTAAACGTGCATATGACGCCTGTATGCACGCATAGATAAGAATAAATATTGCCCAGTATGCGAGACAGGGAATGGCACTTAGCAAAAAAATACATAGCAATGCCAAGAGTGACTTATGCATAATAGCTGTCTTGATACTGCTGAAATTCTCCCTTTCCGTATTCTTTGACTTTGGGGAAGAATTTGCCGAATTTGCCGAGCGCCATGAACATTTAGAACTCGACGAGTTTCTATTCACCCTTTCATTTGGCAGTCTGGCCTTTGCCTGGTTTGCCTATCGGCGCTGGCGTGAATATTCAGTTGAACTCAAAAACCGCAACATCATCAATACCCAGCTGGCCCAGGAAATTGCGGAGCGTGAAAGCGTTGAAGCAGATCTCATTGAACACAGAAATAATCTTCAGGTGGCTATTGATGAAGCAACTGAAGAATTGCAGGCACAGGCAAATGAACTCAAAAACGCCCTGGATAAGGAGAAGGATCTGAATGAGCTTCAAAACCAGTTTGTCACCATGGCCAGTCATGAATTCCGCACACCGCTGGCGATCATCGACGGTGCAGCGCAGAGATTAAGCAAAAGAGCGGAAAGTCTGGAACCTGGAGAGACAGTCAGACGTACCGAAAAGATCCGCAACGCCGTACGGCGAATGACACGATTGATAGACAGTGTGCTCACCGCCGCCAGCATGGAACAGGGGCGCATCTCAATCGAAATGGCCCCCTGCAACATCGGAGAGATACTGAACGACGTTTGCTCTCATCAACAAGAGCTATCAAACTATCATGACATCTCATGTGAACTGACAGGACTCACTGAAACCATCCAGGCTGATCCCGGGGCACTCGACCAGATATTCACCAACTTGCTCTCCAATGCAGTGAAATACAGTCCTGATGAGAAAGATATTGAGGTCACAGCATACACAGAAGACGATTGTGTCGTAGTCAGCGTGCGCGACCATGGCCTTGGTCTTGACGATGATGATTTAGGCAATTTATTCGAACGGTTTTTCCGTGCCAAAAACACGGCTGGAATAGCTGGCACCGGCATCGGCCTTAATCTGGTAAGATCACTTGTGGAGATGCATGACGGGTCTGTCGATGTAGAAAGTGAGAAGAGTAAGGGCAGCACCTTCAGCGTCCGGCTCCCAATTGCCGGACCTGATCGGATGCGCCAAATGGATAGTAAGGCCGCGTGAATGCGGCAATGCATTTAAGCCGCTCGCTGCGCCTTGCCTGCAAGCTCAGCCAGCTGCCGCATGAAAGCACGCGTACCCTTGAGCCGTTCCGCAGGTTCCGGCCAGTCTCCCCTCACCACCAGCTTGTGATCTGGCTGCAAGCGCATGCGTTTTGATTCCTGAGTAATCATCTCAATCAATCCCTCCGGGTTGGCGAAAGAGTTCTCCCGGAAGGTGATAAGCGCGCCGCGTGACCCCGCATCAATATCTGATACTCCGGCCTGCCGGCACAAGGCCTTGATCTGAACGATGTCGAGAAGATGCTGCACTTCTTCCGGCAGTGCACCGAACCGGTCAACCAGCTCGGCTGCAAAGCCTTCAATTTCCGTTTCCGAAGTCACCTCGGAGAGCCTGCGATAAAGCCCGAGCCGTACTGACAGATCAGGAACATAAACATCCGGGATAAGGACGGAAGTGCCAAGTGCTATGCGCGGTGACCACTGGTCTTCCAGCTCCACCGATTTGCCACCTTTCAGACCGGCTACCGCCTCTTCAAGCATGGCCTGGTAAAGCTCAAAACCCACCTCCTTGATATGCCCGGACTGCTCCTCGCCCAGCAGGTTGCCCGCGCCACGGATATCAAGATCGTGGCTGGCGAGCGAGAACCCTGCCCCGAGCGTGTCGAGTGACTGCAGAACCTTGAGACGCTTTTCTGCAGCTGGTGTCAGCTTGGCATCCACGGGCATGGTGAAATAGGCATAGGCCCGCGTCTTGGAACGCCCTACACGGCCACGCAACTGGTAAAGCTGCGACAAGCCGAACTTGTCCGCCCGGTGTACGATGAGCGTGTTGGCCGTGGAGATATCCAAGCCGGATTCGATGATTGTCGTGCTCAGCAGAACGTCATATTGCCGGTCGTAAAACCCGGTCATCACGTCTTCCAGCACACCCGATGGCATCTGGCCATGGGCCCGCGCGACCTTGAGTTCCGGTACATGCTCCTCAAGAAACGCACCAGCTTCATCCAGATCGGATATGCGCGGGCAGACATAAAAGCTCTGTCCGCCCCTGAAGCGTTCGCGCAGCAAGGCTTCGCGCAGAATCATCGGATCAAACGGTGTCACATAGGTTCGCACGGCCAGACGGTCCACTGGTGGCGTTGCAATGAGCGAGAGTTCGCGCACGCCTGATAGCGCGAGCTGCAGCGTGCGCGGGATCGGTGTGGCCGTTAATGTCAGCACGTGCACGTCTTCACGCAACTGCTTCAACTGCTCCTTGTGCTGCACGCCGAAATGCTGCTCTTCGTCAATGATGAGCAATCCCAGATCGGAAAATTTGATCGACTTGCCGAGCAGCGCATGCGTGCCGATGATGATATCGACGTGACCGCTTTTAATTCCCTCCTTTGCCTTTTCCAGATCGCGCGCGGAAACCATTCTCGAGGCTTGCGCAATATTGACGGGAAGCGCGCTGAAACGATCTGAAAATGTCTGGAAATGCTGCCGTGCAAGCAAGGTGGTCGGCGCGACAACCGCCACCTGTTTGCCGGCCATGACCGTGACTAGCGCGGAGCGCAGGGCAACTTCGGTTTTACCAAACCCAACGTCCCCGCAAATCAACCGGTCCATCGGACGCCCCGAGGCCAGATCGGCCAGAACATCTGAAATACTCGACTGCTGGTCTTCGGTTTCCTCGAAGGGAAATCGTGCGCAAAATTCCTCGTATACGCCATCTGGAACTTCCAAAACGGGGGCACGTTTCATCTCGCGTGCAGCTGCCACATTGATGAGCTGATCGGCGATCTCGCGGATGCGCTTCTTGAGCCGCGCCTTGCGGCTCTGCCAGGCCACGCCACCCAGTTTGTCCAGCTTCGCTCCGGCTTCATCGGAACCATAGCGGGTCAGCAATTCGATATTTTCAACCGGCAGGTAAAGCCTGTCTCCACCCTGGTAGACCAGCTCCATGCAGTCATGGGGCGCACCCGCTGCATCGATGGTCTTCAGTCCTTCGAAACGGGCGATACCATGTTCCGTATGGACCACCAGATCGCCCGATGCGATGCTTGAGGCTTCGGTCAGCGCATCGGATGCACGGGCCTTTTTTCGCCGTCGGATCAGCCTGTCGCCAAGGATATCCTGTTCCGCGATAACAGTGAGGTCGGGCGTCTCGAACCCGACCTCCAGCCCAAGCACACCGATCGCCGTCGCGTCCCCCGGCAAGGCGGAAATTTCCGCAAAGGTGTCGACCTGACTGGTGCCTTCAAGACCGTGATCGCCCAAAAGACCCTGCAGGCGTTCGCTGGCACCCCTGCTCCAGCTTGCAACGAGTGTTTTCCTGGAAGCTGAATTGAGGGCGCCGATATGCGCGACCACCGCATCAAAAACACTTGCGCCTTCCTGTGCGCGTTCTGCTGTGAAGGTCCGTCCCGTGCGGCCTTTAAGCGAGACGACGCTCACGCCAAGCTCGCTCGAGGGCACTTCAAAGGGAGAAAATGAGATAATTTTGCGCCCGTCCACCGCCTTATTCCAGGCGGCTGCATCCAGGAACATGCCTTCTGGCGGCACAGGTTTGTAGGATGGTGCGCCAAAACTCTTTTGCTCCAGGGACGCGGCACGGGACTCATAGTGATCGGCAACTTGTTCAGAGCGTTCGCTGCGGGCGTCATCAACCAGAGGATCGCAACTCACCAGAGCGCCGGGAACATAATCAAACAGCGTTTCCAGACGCTCATGAAACAAGGGCAGCCAGTGTTCCATACCCTGGTAACGCGTCTGGGCCGAGATTGCTTCATAGAAAGGGTCTGATGTGGTTACGGGTCCGAACAGTTCTGCGTAGCGTTGGCGGAAAGCCGTGACCGTCTCGGAATTCAGCGCGGCTTCGCTGACCGGCAACAGGACTATTTCTTTCAAAGTCCCTGTGGTGCGCTGCGTTTCAGTATCGAATTCACGGATTGTCTCAAGAGTGTCGCCAAAATAGTCGAGACGAACGGGCCTGGCGTGCCCCGGAGGGAACAAATCCGCGATGCCTCCGCGAATGGCATATTCACCAGGCTCCATCACGTTTCCGGTACGCACATAGCCGGTTGACTCCAGGCGCCTTGTCAGGTCGTCCATGCCTGACGCTGAACCAGACGCCAACCGGAACACCGATTGGTCCATATAGTCTCTCGGCGGCACCAGTTGCACAACGGCATTGACGCTGGTGAGGACAACAACCGGCCTGCTGTCCTTCGTTCCAGAACGGCGCGTCAATTCAGCCAGCGCGGCAAGGCGGCGACTGGCTATTTCCGAGTTTGGGGAAATCCTGTCATAGGGCACGCAGTCCCAGGCCGGGAAGGCAATCACCTCGATCTCTCCACCACCAAAAAAGTCCAGTGCCGCTTTGAGCGCAGACATGCGCTTGTCGTCGCGGGCAATGTGTAAAATGTTCGCGGGCGCAGCGACATCAGCCGCGTTTAGCGCTCGCGCAATTTCAGACAAGGCCAGGCCGTCCAGCCCTTCGGGTGCAGCGGAAACTGTGACCGGACCGGCAGCATCGAGAATCTGCGAAATGGGAAGCGTCGATGTCATATCAGCGGGATCTGGGCCTCTGTCACGCAACTGTGCTTTTACAAATCATGAAACCGTTTCAGCCGGGCAACAAACGCGCCCGCCAATCCATCTGGCTCGGGGAAGCCCGGTGTCAATAGCCAGTCCTCGATATCCGGGTCGGGTGAGGCCAGGAACTCCTCAAAGTCGTTAAGTTCACTCCCGTCCATTTTACCCAGTTCAGCCTCAGCAAAACGGCCCAGGAGCCAGTCCATCTCCTTGGTTCCACGATGCCCGGCCCGGTAAAATGCACGGCGGCGGCGTGTGTCCAGATCACTCTCTGTGTCAGGGTCTGTATCAGGCATTGGGTTCATGATCGATAATACCGGAATCAATTAGCCAGCAAGGCTGTATGAGGCCATATACTCTCCTGAGAGCGCGATGTCAGCCGCAGACATCGTTTCCATGAATATTGACGCGGCAAATTTGGGATCAATCGGGCGCATGCGGCCACACATCCTTACACCCCTGTTCGCCGGCTCGCGCGATCTGGACGGGATCGGCCCGCGCATCCAGAAACTTCTCAAGCGGTTGCTGGCCCCACATTCACAGGACGATGATGCAAAAATCGTCGACCTCCTGCTGCACTTTCCGTCATCCCTGATCGACCGGAGCGCGCGGCCAACAATCTCCCAAGCGGTTCCTGGTGAACTGGCCACAATCGAGGTGACTGTAGGCGAGCATAGAGCACCACCACGCGGCCAGCGCCGCATTCCCTACCGTGTGACCTGCTCAGATGACAGCGGGTCCCTCGAATTGGTGTTCTTTCACGCACGCCCCGACTATCTGCAAAAACTGCTCCCTGCAGGCGAGACACGCATCGTCTCGGGCCGGCTGGAGGATTATGGCGGGCGGTTGCAGATGCCCCATCCCGACCATGTGGTAAAACTTTCCGAGCTGGATGAGCTCCCGCTTCTCGAACCGGTCTACCCCCTCACCGCCGGGCTCTCGGGAAAGGTTGTGCGCAAGGCCATCGCCCAAGCCTTGGTACGAATGCCCGACATGCCCGAGTGGCAGGACGCTGCCTGGGTTACAAAAAACAACTGGAGCCCTTTTTCCAAGACCATAAGCATGGCCCACGCGCCGCAATCCGACACTGATCTGCTGGCCAGCGCCCCCACCCGCCAACGCATCGCTTATGACGAATTGCTGGCCAACCAACTGGCTTTGGCGCTTGTCCGGGCAAGGCTGCGCAAGGTGCCTGGACGTGCCACCGAAGGCACGGGCAAGCTGCGCCAGAAAATCCTGGTGGCATTACCCTTCACGCTGACTCCGTCACAAAATTTCGTTCTGGACGAAATCGGCGCGGACATGGCCGAACCCATGCGGATGTTACGACTGCTGCAAGGTGACGTTGGAAGCGGCAAAACCATTGTCGCCCTGCTTGCCATAGCGAGTGCGGTTGAAGCGGGACGGCAAGCAGCCCTCATGGCACCAACGGAGTTATTGGCGCGCCAGCATCTGAAAACGCTCACCCCGCTTTGCGAGGCTGCCGGTATACGCATCGCACTCCTGACAGGGCGCGAAAAGGGCAAGCAACGTGAACATATTCTGAGCTCGCTTGAAAGTGGCGATCTGGATTTGCTTGTCGGCACCCACGCGCTGTTTCAGGAAGGCGTTGAATTCAGTGACCTTGGCCTCGCGGTCATCGATGAACAGCACCGTTTCGGCGTACATCAACGCCTGGCCCTGCAGGCCAAGAGTGGCACCGGCGGCACTGATATTCTTGTAATGACGGCAACACCCATCCCGCGCACACTGCTGCTCACCCACTATGGCGACATGGAAGTGTCCAAATTGCTGGAAAAGCCCGCAGGCCGCCAGCCAATTGCCACAAGGGCCATGCCGGTCGAACGGCTTGGAGAAATCATGGAAAGGCTCGGCTCTGCCATTGAAGGCGGTGCGCAGGTCTATTGGGTATGTCCACTGGTGGAAGATTCCGACATGCTCGACGTCACGGCCGCAGAGGAGCGCCATGCCACCTTGAAGAAACGTTTTGGTGATAAGATTGGCCTCGTCCATGGCCAGATGCCGGGCGTAGAAAAAGATGCTGTGATGCAGGCTTTTTCCGGGGGGGACATCTCGATCCTGGTCGCAACTACCGTCATTGAGGTCGGTGTCGATGTGCCCAACGCCACCATCATGGTGATCGAACATGCAGAACGCTTTGGCCTGGCGCAATTGCACCAATTGCGCGGGCGTGTCGGGCGGGGAACGGATAAATCCGCCTGCATTCTCCTGTATAAGCCACCCCTGACGGACACCGCGCGCGCGCGGCTGAATGCGCTGCGCAAAACGGAGGATGGATTTCTTATCGCTGAAGAGGATCTGAAATTGCGTGGCGGTGGCGAAGTGCTTGGCACGCGACAAAGCGGCATGCCGGAATTCAAAATTGCCTCCCTGCCCCGCGATACCGAATTGCTGGCAGCCGCCCGGGACGATGCAAAGCTCATTCTTTCAAGAGATCCGGACCTGACGGGAGACAGGAGCGAGGCATTGCGCACGCTGCTCTACCTGTTTGAACGGGATGAAGCCATCCGGCTACTCAAGGCTGGATAAGTGCTGACTATGCCGGTTCTTTTTGCCGGCTACTGCCTACGGAGCGCCGCGGTTTCTTCTTTGCCTTTTCAGCCAGGTCTTCCAGTTTACCCTGGTAGTCAGGCACCACGAGACCCGCTGAAATAACCAGCTTGGCGGCCTCCTCAACACTCATGTCGAGAATGATCACGTCCTTCTCGGGAACAAACAGCAGGAATCCAGATGTCGGATTGGGCGTCGTGGGCAAAAAGATGCTGAGGATGGTCTGGCCCTTGAATACCCTGTCGTCAATTTCACCCTTGGTCTCGGTGGAAACGAAGACAATCGCGTATAGCCCTTTTCGCGGATATTCGATCAAACCCACATCCTGAAACGAATTGTTGGATTGTGACAGGACCGTCTCGAAAATCTGTTTCAGGGCGCGATACACACTCCGCACGATGGGCATCCGGTCCAGCATTAATTCGCCGTAGCTCACCAGTGTCCGACCGAACAGGTTGGCAGTCAGTGCGCCAACAACCATCAGGATCGTGATCGAAAAAATGAGACCCACACCGGGAACAGTGAAAGGCAGGTATGTTTCTGGTAAATAAACCTGTGGTACCCAGGGTTTCACCCAGGCATCAACCAGATTGATGAACCACCAGATGACGTAGAGCGTAATGCCAACCGGCCCGACAATGATGAGACCCGTGAGAAAATAGTTTCTCAAACGCGCACCCAGATGAGAGGGTGCCTTTACTTCGGCGCTGGCAAGCATGGCCAGCGGAGCCGAAGGAGCCTCCTTGCCCTCTTGCGGCTTCTTACCCGTTGAATTCGGCGTCCTGGTATCTTTCGCCATGATTCCCTGAGCTTAAATTCAAACCACCCGAATGCGCACCTGCATTGGGTTCGTGTTGCAATATTACTGATGGGCTGACGGCAGCAGTGCGGCATCGCCAGGACTATTATAGCAGATACTATCAGAATTTTGCGTCAAGACCGATACAACATGGGTCTGATACACCCAAGGTACCTTTTCCTCACGGAGCCAGCAGGAAACAATCAAGGCCCCCGCTCTTGAAGTCTTTACACAGTTGCTGCGAACTCGCCTTGTCTGCGAACGGCCCGAGCTGGAGGCGATAAAAGGTACCCAAACCGCCAAGGTTCGTTTTGACGATGTTCGGCTGTCGCGCTCCGAGCAAACTTTTGTGTTTGGCCTGAAGGCGCTTCCATGTTGCTTGTGCTTCGCCATCGCTGCGCAAGGCAGCAAGTTGAATACGATACCCCGAACCCCCTGCTGCCGCTGAGGGTTGAACCGTTCTGAGGGGTGGAGCAGACCGTGAGCCTGATGCAGGTGCCGAGACCTGTGCATTCCAGTTCGGTTTTGGCGTATTGGCAACGCTTGTCGTCTGGTTCCATTGCGGCGCGGCGGCGGGTGCAGCTGCCGGAGCGGCTGCAGTTTCTTTCTTGTCGTCTTTCCCTCCCGTTGCCTTTGACCAGACGTTCCCAAAAAACCGGCCAACCCCACTGGCTGTTTCTTCTTTCGCTGCGGGGACTGACTGCTGCGTATTTGCAGCCGTGCTCCAGTTTGAGCCTGCACCCGATGTGGTCCGAGCGTTCGGCGCTTGTGCCGAGGCGGGGCCATCCTGCGGAAGTATCGTCGTGCGGAATCTGGGTATTGGCTCTTCTCCGCCCGCGGGGGCCTTTGCCTTGGTTTCAAAAGAGGCAACACGCTGGTTGCGCGAGGTGGATGACGGCGCGTTCGACCTGGTGCTGAAGGACGGTGCGGGCGCCCTGCTCCCTGCAGATTGAGTGCTGGTATCAAAACGTGGACCAGTTGCCCTGCTACCCGCTGGCCGGGTGCTGGTGGCAAATGCCGGTCCACCAGAGCCAGACTGTGCCGGACGGCTCGCGCGGGCAATCTGCTGCTCGTTTACCCCACCACTTTTTGCGCGTGAAATGTCGGCCCGCGCCAGGTCATTCAAACCGACTGCTTCATAGGCCCGGCCACGGCTGAGATATGCTTTGGCCCGGTCTGTACCCGGCAGTGCGGGCAGATACAATGCGCTGGTGATATCCGCAATGGCCTGTGCCGGACGATCTGTTCTCTCATTCGCCACGCCTCGCTGGTAGAGCGCCTTGGCAACCTGCGCATCGGTGAGGTCGCTGGATCGCAACGCCTTGCCAAAATGCTGTGCAGCCATCTGAAACTGACCCTTGCTGAGGGCCTGCTCCCCCTTGGCGAGCAGTTCTTCACCGCTGGCAGCGCTTCCTACGGTTTGCGCAGGAGACTCGGCTGCACCAAGCATTAGAGCAAGGCCCACGGCAGTTATGGAAACGGTGTATCGCATCTTCCGTATTGGCCACATAAAACAGAGTCAGTCCGAGTATTACAGTATTTGGGCGCTGTTGAACGGTAGCGCTTCGTATTCTCAATCAAAGGATTCAGGCAAAAACGGGGCCGTCAAACTCTCATAACCTATTCCACAGTAACCGATTTCGCCAGATTACGCGGCTGGTCCACATCTGTGCCCATGAAAACGGCTGTATGATAGGCAATAAGCTGCATTGGCAGTGCATAAATGAGTGGCGTCGTGAAGTCGTGTATTGGCGGAATTTTCAGCGCCGTCATTACATTGCAGCCGACATCGTTTTCTGGCGCATCACTCAAAAATACAATGCGACCGCCACGCGCAGCAGCCTCCTGAACGTTCGAGACCATTTTCTCAAACATCTCATCGTGCGGTGCTACGGCGATCACCGGCACACTCTCGTCGATAAGAGCTATGGGACCGTGCTTCAGTTCACCCGCTGCATACCCTTCTGCGTGGATATAGGATATTTCCTTCAGCTTCAGCGCACCCTCCAGCGCCACCGGGTAATTAACGCCGCGACCGAGATACAGGACATCGGACGCCTTGGCCAGGCTGTGAGCCAGTGAATCATACACGCCTTCATCACGTAATATCGCCGACATGTGACGCGGCACTTCCGAAAGCGCGGTGACGAATTCAGCTTCCGTTTCCTCGCTCATGACACCGCGTGCGCGGGCCGCCGCAACGGCCATGCAGGCGAGGACGCTCAGCTGGCAAGTGAATGCTTTGGTCGAGGCGACGCCGATTTCGGGTCCGGCCAAAGTCGGCAGAACAACGTCAGAGTCCCGGGCGATGGAGGATTCTCGTACATTGACGATTGAGGCAATATGCTGCTCCTGTTCACGGCAGTAGCGCATGGCGGCGAGCGTGTCCGCCGTTTCACCAGATTGCGAAATAAACAACGACAACCCGCCTGCCTCGAGGGGGACATTGCGGTAACGAAATTCCGACGCCACATCGATTTCCACCGGCAATCGAGCCAGTTTTTCAAACCAGTATTTGGCCACTAGGCCGGCATAATAAGCCGTGCCACATGCGGAAATGGTCATGCGTTTGAGGTTCGCGAAATCGAAAGGCATGTCAGGCATTTGCACTTTCAGGTTCGCAAAATCGATGTAATTGGCCAGGGTGTGTCCCACCACCTCCGGCTGTTCGTGAATTTCCTTGGCCATGAAGTGGCGATGGTTGCCCTTGTCCACCAGCAAGGCTGACGCAACAGATTTCTGTACAGGCCGCTCAACGGCGGCACCGTTGCTGTCGCGAATGGCCACTCCGTCGCGGGTCAGAACGGCCCAGTCACCGTCTTCCAGGTATGTGATCGTGTCGGTGAAAGGCGCCAGCGCGATGGCATCAGATCCCAGATACATCTCGCCATCACCAAACCCGACCGCGAGGGGGGAACCCTGGCGCGCGGCGATCATGAGATCATCGTGATCCTTGAAAATAAAAGCCAAAGCAAATGCGCCCTCAAGCATGCGCAGCGTATGCAAAACGGCAATGGCAGGATCATGCCCGGCATCCATTTCCCGGGTTACCAGATGGGCGATGACCTCGGTGTCTGTGTCAGTGGAAAGCAAGGCACCTTCTGACTCCAGCTCGTTACGCAACTGCTTGAAATTCTCGATAATGCCATTGTGAACAATGGACACGCGGCCTGTCATATGCGGATGAGCATTGGTTTCAGTTGGCGCGCCATGAGTCGCCCAGCGCGTGTGACCAATGCCAAGACGCCCTTTCAGTGGCTCATTGGAAAGCCGTGTTTCCAGATTATGGAGCTTGCCTTCGGCGCGGCGGCGGTCAAGTTGACCCTCCTCGACGGTGGCCACACCCGAAGAATCATAGCCGCGATATTCCAGGCGCTTGAGAGCTTCCACAAGCTTACCGGCGACCGGTTCAGTTCCAAGAATTCCAACTATACCGCACATCGAAAACCTGGCCTCTGTTCCGGATCATCACGCCCAAATTTCTCTCATGCCTTCCTAGCGGCGCGGCACTCGACCGCGCAAGTCAAGAGCTGTTACTTTTTGTTTCCCTGGTCGCGGGCCCGCCTTGCCCGCACCTTGGCGGCCCAGCCATCACGCTGTTCAAGAGGCCCACGGGTCACAACCAGGGCATCAGCCGGTACGTCTTTTGAAATCACGCTGCCAGAGCCGATATATACCCCGTCGCCGATTTTGACCGGGGCGACCAGTGCCGTGTTCGAACCAACAAAGGCGCCCTGTCCGATCTCGGTCCGGTGTTTCTCGAATCCATCATAGTTACAAGTGATGGTGCCTGCGCCGATATTTGCATTCGCGCCCACGTGGGCATCGCCCACATAGGCCAGGTGATTGGCCTTGGCGCCATCCTCAAGGCGGGCGTTTTTGACCTCGACGAAGTTGCCGATACGCACTTCAGAGCCGAGATCTGCTCCCGGGCGCAACCGCGCATAAGGCCCGACGATGGCCCCCTTGCCCACATGGGCGCCTTCAAGATAGGAAAAGGCTCGGATACGGGCACCCTCCTCTACAGTGACACCAGTTCCGAACACAACATTTTGTTCCACGACCACATCTTTCCCGAGTTTCGTGTCCTTGCTCAGAAAGACGGTTTCAGGAGCGATCAGCGTCACGCCATCTTCCATCATCTGGATACGCAGCCGCTCCTGCAATTCTGCCTCGGCGGCGGCCAGTTGGACTTTCGAATTCACACCCATAACCTCCTCTTCAGCGCATTGGACAATGGCTGCCTTGAGCCCATCCTGCCGCGCCAGCTCCACCGCATCGGTGAGATAATATTCGTTATTGGCGTTGTCGGTGCCAATTTTGTCCAGCAGCCCTAACAATATGGCCCCTTTAAACGCGAATATCCCTGAGTTACAGAGTGTTATCCCGCGTTCTTCAGTGCTTGCATCCTTTTCTTCCCGCACCGCGCAGAGCGCGCCTGAAGCATCGGTTATCAAACGTCCATATCCGGTCGGATTGCGCGCCTCAAAGCCAAGCACGGCAAGATCCGCACCGCTTTCAATGGCACCCAGGATAAAGGAAATCGTTTGAGGTCTGATAAGCGGCGTATCACCGTAAAGAATGATCACATTGCCGGAAAACCCGTCCAGCACCTGCCGGGCCGCAAGGACTGCATGAGCCGTACCAAGTTGTTTTTCCTGAATAAATGTCCGCGATTCTGGGTATATGTCCTGGGCGATAGTTTTTACAGCATCCATACCGGGTGCCATGACGAGCGCTGCATCGCTGAGACCGCTTTCACGCGCACTCTCCATGACATGGACCAACATCGGCTGCCCAGCAACCTCATGTAGGACCTTGGGCTGGTCAGATTTCATGCGCGTGCCCTGCCCGGCGGCGAGAACTAGTGCAAGTGATGTTGGTTTGCTCATGGCGGACTGGTTCGCTATGGAAATGGTCTAAAAAACCAAGCAGAAAACATGCCAAGTTCCCCTACAGGTGAGGATGCTTTCCTTAACGCAATCACTCCACCAAGGAAACATGCCCACCATCACCGTGGCCACATTGACCACTTAGGCAAACTCAGACAAGCTTGATTCG
>JAJFHQ010000081.1 GCA_021775525.1 Hyphomicrobiales bacterium | reverse complement strand
CGCACACCAGCCCGGTGCAAATTCGCACCATGCTTGG
The DNA here is from genome assembly GCA_021775525.1 of Hyphomicrobiales bacterium. Lineage (GTDB taxonomy): Bacteria > Pseudomonadota > Alphaproteobacteria > Rhizobiales > Methyloligellaceae > UBA2767. The sequence goes on along the minus strand of JAJFHQ010000081.1, from coordinate 37,385 downwards.
CGCCAAGCCGCCATTGCGCATCATTGCGCCGGGGCGCGTCTATCGCTGCGACTCTGACCAGACCCACACGCCGATGTTCCACCAGGTGGAAGGCCTCGTCATCGACGAAGTGACCCATATGGGGCATCTGAAATGGGTGCTGGAATCATTCGCCAAAGCCTTTTTCGAGGTGGATGAAGTGAAGATGCGCTTCCGCGCCAGTCACTTCCCCTTTACCGAGCCATCCATGGAAGTGGATATCGGCTATGCGAAAGTGGGCGATGAAATCCGCATCGGCGAAGGTGACCAGTGGCTTGAGATTCTCGGCTGCGGCATGGTGCATCCCAACGTGTTGCGCCATGTGGGCTATGACCCGGACAAGGTGCAGGGCTTTGCCTTCGGCGTCGGCATCGACCGCATTGCCATGCTGAAATACGGCATGCCCGATTTGCGCGCCTTCTTCGCCGCTGATCTGCGCTGGCTCAAGCATTACGGCTTTGGCGTGCTCGATGTCCCCACTCTGGCGCGGGGGATGTCGTCGTGAAGTTCACCCTGTCATGGCTGAAGCAGCATCTGGAGACGGACACACCGCTCGATGTGATCCTCGACAAGCTGACCCTTATCGGCCTCGAGGTGGAAGACGTGTTTGATCCGGCCACAGCAATGGCGTCCTTCGTCGTTGGCGAGGTGATGAAAGCTGAAAAACACCCTGATGCCGACAAACTCACCCTCTGCCAGGTGGAGACGGGCAAGGGCGTTGTGCAGGTGGTCTGTGGTGCTCCGAATGCGAGAAAAGGCCTCAAGGGCGTGTTCGCCCCACCCGGCACCTACGTGCCTGGCATCGATCTGGAACTCAAACCTGCGAAGATACGCGGGCAGGAGTCCCACGGCATGCTGCTGTCTGAGCGCGAGCTCGAGATTTCAGACGAACATGACGGCATCATCGAATTGCCCGCGGACTCGGAAGTTGGTGCGCCCGCCGCGCCCGTGCTTGGGCTGGATGACCCGGTTATCGAGATTGCCATCACGCCTAACCGGCCTGATTGTCTTGGCGTGCGCGGTATCGCCCGCGACCTCGCGGCCGCCGGTGTCGGCACGCTGATAGATGACCCTGTCAAAGCGCTCAAAGGCGCGTTCGACAATCCTGTGCCGATTGACCTCAAATTCGACAAGGGCATGGCAGATGCCTGTCCTGCCTTCGCCGGGCAACTGGTGAAGGGAGTCAAGAACACACCGAGCCCCGACTGGCTTCAGCGGCGCCTCAAGGCCATTGGCCTGCGGCCCATCAATGCGTTGGCGGACATCACCAATTACATCTCCTACGACCGGGGCCGCCCGCTGCATGTCTATGACGCCGACAAGCTCAAGGGCGCCATCCATGCGCGGGCCGGTAAAAAGGGCGAGGAGTTTCTCGCGCTCGACGGCAACACCTACAAGGTCGATGAAGAGATGACCGTCATCGCCGATGACAATGGCGTGCTCGGTCTTGGCGGTGTTATCGGTGGCGAAGCTTCAGGCTGTACCGAAGACACGGTTAACGTGTTCATCGAGAGTGCTTTTTTCGATCCTATCCGCACGGCGGCCACCGGGCGCAAGCTCAACATTCTGTCAGATGCGCGCTTCCGTTTTGAGCGCGGCGTCGACCCGGCCTTCATGGTACCGGGGCTTGAGATGGCGACGCAGATGGTACTCGATCTGTGCGGTGGGGAAGCCTCGAAAGTGACGCTTGCCGGCACGCCGCCGGAAGACGCAACCATTTTCGACTTCGACACTGCTGAAGTCCAGCGCCTGACCGGGCTAGAAATGGCGCAGGTGGAGATCAAGGGAATTTTGACCTCTCTCGGTTTCTGGATGTCGGGCCGGGGGCCGAAATATAAAGTCTCTGTGCCCACGTGGCGGCCGGATGTCTCCCAGCCCGCAGACCTGGTGGAAGAGGTCATCCGCATCGTCGGGGTGGACAGCGTGGAATCAGTGCCGCTGGCGCGCGGCAAGGGGATTGCGCGTTCCGTTCTGACCACGGGCCAGAAGCGGGTGCGCCTCGCGCGGCGTACGCTGGCAGGCCGCGGACTTGTGGAAGCTGTCACATGGTCCTTTATCGCGCGCGACGCGGCACAAGCCTTCGGGGGTGGTCAGGACGAGCTTGAACTGGCCAACCCGATTTCGACCGATTTGTCTTCCATGCGCCCGAGCCTGCTGCCCGGATTGATAACCGCGACACAGCGCAACCAGGCACGTGGCTTTTCTGACGCAGCCCTGTTCGAGGTTGGCCAGGCCTATCGCGGCGCGGCTCCTGAAGAGCAGTTTATTGCCGCTGCCGGTGTGCGTGCCGGTACTGCAAAATTGCCCGGTTCAGGCCGTCACTGGTCAGGCGCGGGCGAGGCTGTTGACCTGTTCGACGCCAAGGCCGATGCGATAAACGTGCTTGATGCTCTGGGCTACGCTGCCAATGCGCAAACGGTGAGAGGCGCGCCCGACTGGTATCATCCCGGAAAATCCGGTGTGCTGCAGCTTGGACCCAAAAATGTCCTGGCCCATTTTGGTGAGCTGCACCCGGCAATCCTGGAACAATTGAACGTGGACGGGCCGCTCTGTGCGTTCGAGATTTTCCTCGATGCCTTGCCAGAACCCAAGCGTGCATCACGGACACGGCCCGCGCTCGACATCACTGACTTGCAGATGGTGCGGCGAGATTTCGCCTTCCTCGTGGATGAGGCAACGGCCGCGGGAGATGTGATGCGTGCAGCGAAAGGCGCTGAAAAAACACTGATCTCCGATGTCACCCTGTTCGACGTCTTTACGGGTAAGGGAGTGGCGGAGGGTAAAAAATCGCTCGCCATCGAGGTGACGCTTTCACCCCGCGACAAGACGCTCACCGATGAAGAAATCGATGCCGTTGCAGCCAAGGTCGTCGCCGCTGTCACCAAGGCTACGGGTGGTGAATTGCGTGGCTAGACCTCTATCGTTCAAGATTATGGGTAAGCACAATTACCACCGCTAGTACTTATCGTTCAAAACGATTGTTATTGGTTGCCCAAGTCGATTAGCGTGCGCGCGATTGGTGCCGCATCATTCGTCATGGATTGGGTCTTATGTCTGACAAGACGGTTCAATGTATTTCCCCGGTTGACGGCTCGGTTTACGCAGAGCGCCCGCTGGCCAGCGCTAAAGAAATTGGCAAGGCATGCCGTTCAGCACGTGCCGCGCAAGCGGACTGGAAAGCGCTTTCTGTTTCGGAGCGCGGTGCACATTGTTCACGCGCCGTCGACGCCATGCTGGCCATGGCGGACGGTATCATCCCCGAGCTTGCCTGGCAGATGGGCCGCCCCGTAGCCTACGGGCAGGGTGAGCTGAACGGGTTCGAAGAGCGCGCCCGGCATATGATTGCCATTGCCGGGGAGGCACTTGCAGACATTGTTCCTACGCCCAAGCAAGGTTTCACGCGGCATATTGTGCGTGAGCCGCTGGGTATCGTCTTCACCATAGCGCCGTGGAACTACCCCTATCTGACAGCCGTCAATTCGATCATCCCTGCGCTGATGGCCGGGAACGCCGTGTTCCTGAAACACGCCCGGCAAACGTTGCTCGTGGGGGAGCGTTTTGAAAAAGCCTTTAAGGCGGCAGGTTTGCCAGAGGGCTTGTTCCACAATCTCTTCCTCAGCCACAGTCAGACATCGGAGCTGATTTCCGGCGGCCATGTGGACATGGTGTGCTTTACGGGGTCCGTGCCCGGCGGGGCTGCTATGGAAGAGGCGGCCGCCGGGCAGTTCATGGGCCTTGGTCTTGAGCTTGGCGGCAAGGACCCTGCCTACGTAAGGGCCGATGCATCTCTCGGGAATGCGGTTGAAAATCTCGTCGATGGCGCATTCTTCAATTCAGGCCAGTCCTGCTGCGGAGTGGAGCGTATCTATGTGCATGAAGATCTGTTCGATGGCTTCGTCGAAGGCTTCGTCGACCTCACGCGCCAATATGTGTTGGGGGACCCGCTCGATGATGCCACGACGCTCGGACCGATGGTGAATGCCAAGTCAGCGGACTTCGTGCGCGGGCAAATAGACAGCGCGGTGAAGTCCGGGGCCACGGCTCATATCGACGAGAGCTCATTTGAGAAAAACAAGGCGGGGACACCCTACATGGCGCCGCAGGTGGTGACGGGCGTCGATCACCAGATGTCGATCATGCGCGAGGAAAGCTTCGGGCCTGTTGTCGGCATCATGGCCGTGAGCGGGGACGAGGAAGCCATACCCCTGATGAATGATTCTCCTTTCGGTCTCACCGCCTCCATCTGGAGCGAAGATGAAAAGGCAGCAGCCGTCATTGGCTCGCAGATCAATACCGGCACGGTTTACATGAACCGCTGCGATTATCTCGACCCGGCGCTGGCGTGGACCGGTATCGGCCACTCGGGCCGAGGCTGTACGCTTTCAAGCGTGGGCTATGAGCATCTGACGCGGCCCAAGAGTTTTCATTTCCGCGTCGATACAGGGGCATAAAAGACAATGAGTGTAACCGATCTCAGGCAATGGAATTATCCCACCCGCATGGTGTTCGGCGTTGGCGCGATTTCTCGGCTGCCAAAGCTCTGCAACGATCAAGGAATGAACATCCCCCTGCTCGTCACCGACGAGGGGTTGAGGGATATGCCCATCGTCACGGACACCCTTTCACTGCTGAAGCAAGCGGGTGTGGAAGTCGGCCTCTTCTCTAGCGTGAAAGGCAACCCGACGGGCGGCAATGTCGAGGATGGTCTGAAAGTCTTCAAGGACGGAGGCCATGACGGCGTCATCGCCTTTGGCGGCGGCAGCGGCATTGATGCGGGCAAGGCCATTGCCTTCATGGCTGGCCAGGATCGACCGATCTGGGACTTTGAGGATGTCGGCAATAACTGGCAGCGGGCAAAAACGGATGGTGTTGCACCGATCATCGCTGTGCCAACCACCTCCGGCACCGGCTCGGAAGTCGGGCGCGCAAGCGTTATCTCCAACGAGGAGACGAAAGAAAAGAAGATCATATTTCACCCGACCTTCATGCCCGCTATCGCGCTTTGCGATCCCGAGCTCACGCGCGGGCTTCCGGCACACCTGACAGCCGCCACCGGGTTTGATGCGTTCGTGCATTGCTTCGAAGCCTTCTGCGCGCCGGGCTATCACCCGATGGCGGACGGTATTGCGCTCGAAGGCATGGTGCTGGCGGCGAGGCATCTTCCAACAGCCGTGCATGATGGAAATGACGTGGAAGCACGCACGCATATGATGTCTGTCGCAGCCATGGGGGCGACCGCCTTCCAGAAGGGGCTTGGCGGCGTACACGCGATCTCGCACACCGTCGGCGCCATGTACGACACCCATCACGGCCTCACCAATGCGATTGTCATGCCCTATGTGGTGCGTGCCAACAGGGCGGCGATTGAGGACCAGATGGCCCGCATCGCGCGCGCGCTGGAACTGGATGAGCCCGGTTTCGATGGCGTGTTCGAGTGGTTGATGGATTTCCGCAAAGGCATCGATATTCCTCATACGCTCAGCCACATCAAGGTGCCGGACACAGAAGCCGATGCGGTTGGGGCGGGGTCTGTTCGTGACCCGAGTGCTGGTGGCAACCCGATCCAGCATGATGCAGAAACTTACACGGTCATATTCCGTAAGGCGCTTAGCGGCGATTTGAGTTGAGGTGACACGTCATGGCCAATAAGAAAGTCCCCACCCACGCACAGGTCGTTGTCGTCGGTGGCGGTATTGCCGGTTGTTCCGTGGCCTATCATCTCACCAGGCTTGGATGGAAAGATGTTGTCCTGCTGGAGCAGGGCAGCCTCAGCGGCGGCACCACCTGGCACGCGGCGGGTCTTGTCGGGCAGTTGCGAAACCATGAAAACCTGACGCGGCTGATCGAATATTCAACCCGGCTTTACGCCAGCCTTGAAGAGGACACCGGGCAGGCGACCGGCTGGAAGGCCAGCGGCAGTTTGAGCATCGCCCGGACGCCCGAGCGCATGACGGTATTGAAGCGCGTGGCGGCCAAGGCGCGGGCCTTCGGCGTGGAAGCACATGTCATTTCGGCAAAGGAAGCCGGTGAACGCTGGCCGGTCATGGAGACGAAGGATCTCAAAGGCGGGGTCTGGCTGCCGGGAGATGGCCAGGCTAACCCGACAGACCTGACCCAGGCCATGGCCAAGGGCACACGCCAGAACGGCGGGCAGATATTTGAGAAGACCCGCGTGACGGGAGTTGAGCTTGCGGATGGTGCGGTGAAGAAAATCAGCACCGACCAGGGCGATATTGAATGTGAATATGTGGTGAATGCTGCCGGGCAATGGGCGCGCCAGTTTGGTCGGCTTGCAGGGGTAAATGTCCCACTCTATTCCTGCGAACATTTCTATATCGTCACGGAACAGATTGACGGCATTAAGCCTGACCTCCCAAGCATGCGTGATCCTGATGGTTACATCTATTTCAAGGAAGAGGTTGGCGGGCTCGTGATGGGCGGGTTCGAGCCGGACGCCAAACCCTGGAAGATGAACCCCATTCCCGATGATTTCGAGTTCACGCTGCTGGAAGATGACTGGGACCAGTTTGAAATCCTGATGGAGAATGCACTTATTCGCGTGCCCGCCCTGGAGACGGCGCAAGTGAAGCAGTTCGTAAACGGACCTGAGAGCTTTACCTCTGATGGCAATTTCATGATCGGCGAAGCCCCTGGGGTTAAAAACTACTTCGTCTGCGCGGGATTCAACTCCATGGGCATCGCCAGTGCCGGTGGTGCGGGCAAGGCGGTGGCCGAGTGGATGGTTGAAGGTGCACCGACTTCGGACGTGTGGCCAGTCGATATTCGCCGTTTCGCGCCCTACCAGGGCAATGATGCCTGGCTTGAAGCCCGGGTGAAGGAAACACTTGGGCTGCATTACGTGATGCCGTGGCCGAACAAGGAATTGCTCTCCGGCCGTCCGCTGCGCTGCTCGCCGGTTTATGAGCAGATCAAGGCGCGCCGCGCCTGCTTCGGCTCCAAGATGGGCTGGGAGCGACCGCTCTGGTATGCCAACGAAGGTCAGGAGCCGAAACTGGATTATTCATTCAACCGGCAGGGCTGGTTTGAAAATTCCGCTGCAGAGCACAAGGCCACCCGTGAGGGCGTTGCCCTGTTTGACCAGATGTCATTTGGCAAGTTGATGGTTGAAGGGCGCGATGCTGAAAGTCAGCTCCAGCGAATCTGCGCCAACAATGTGGCTGTCGCTCCGGGCACGTGCGTCTATACGGCTATGCTCAATGTGCGCGGCGGATATGAAAGTGATGTCACTGTCACCCGCCTGGATGAGACGCGATATCTTGTGGTGACCGGTTCAGCCGAGGTCATCCGCGACCAGGACTGGATCGTCCGAAACCTGAACAAGGACACCCATGTCACGGTCACGGATGTGACCAACGCCTATGCGGTCTTCGGGATCATGGGGCCGAAGGCAAGGGATTTGCTCGTTCAACTCACACCTGATGACTTGAGCAATGAGGCTTTCCCATTCTCAACAAGCCGGGAGATATCGTGCGGGGAAGCCCGGGTGAGGGCAAGCCGGATGACTTATGTGGGAGAGCTTGGCTGGGAACTCTACGTTCCGGTTGAATGCGCGGTAAGCGTGTATGACGCGCTGGTTGGCGCAGGAGAAGATCTGGGCCTTGTCCATGCGGGCTATTATGCGCTCGATTCCCTGCGGCTGGAAAAAGCCTACCGGGCCTGGGGTCATGAACTTACGCCCGATGATACACCCTTCGAGACGGGTCTCACTTTCGCTGTCGATTTCGATAGCGGCGACTTTATCGGCCGTGACGCTCTGCTGAAGCTGAAGGGCAAACCCCGCACGCGCCGTGTGGTGCAGTTCGTGCTGGAAGACCCGGAACCGGTGCTGTGGGGCGGGGAGCTTATCCTGCGTGATGGTGAGCCCGTGGGCGATCTGAAATCCGCCGGCTATGGCCACACCCTTGGCGGCGCGGTTGGTCTGGGCTATGTCAACAACGAGCAGGGTGTCGACAAGGCCTTTATAGAGAGCGGGTCATACGAGATTGACATCGCCGGAAGGCTGGTTCCGGCCAGGGCGTATCTGCGTACGCCTTATGATCCGAAGCTGGAGCGTGTGAAGGTTTGAGCGAGTGGTAAGACGCCGGAGAAAAGACAGTGCGCTGAAACCCGTCAGGTCACTATTCTTTTCACTCTGTGCGCTGGCCCTGCTAGGCGTTCTGGGTGTGCTTACCTTAAGATTCTGGCCGCACCAGCCTTTGCCCCAAGGCGTAAAAGCCGACAAAATCCTGATTGATAAGTCGGAGCGTAAACTCACGCTGCTCCGGCAAAACAAGGTTTTGAAAACCTATCACGTCTCGCTGGGCGACAATCCTTTGGGCCACAAGATGCAGGAAGGCGACGAGCGCACGCCGGAAGGGCGCTACAAGATCGACTGGCGCAATCCCAAGTCCTGTTGTCACCTGTCGCTGCACATCTCCTATCCCAATGCAGAGGATAAGAAGCGCGCGAAGAAACTCGGTGTTTCTCCTGGTGGCAACATCATGATTCACGGGCTCGTAAACGGGCAGGGCTGGCTCGGGCGCTGGCACCTGCTCTCGGACTGGACAGACGGCTGCATCGCCGTGACGAATGAAGAGATGCGTGAGATCTGGAATGTGGTTCCCAATGGGACGACTATCGATATCAGTCCCTAGCGCCGTTTGCCGAAAATCTTGCGAACCGCCAAAATCAACAGCACTGCAAGAAGTACGGAGCCAATGGCCAACAGGTCGAGTTCACGGAACGGGCCTTCATTGCGCCGGAACATGGCCGGTGGCGGGGCTGGTGCGGGACTTTGAAGTTGAGCAAGCTGCATGTCGGCAGCTTATCCCAACGTGACGATCACAACGATCCCTGCCGCCAGTAACAATGCCGCGATCAGCCTCCTCGCAATCGCACCTTCGCGCAGGAAGAAGCCGCCGAGCATTACGGAGATGGGAATCGACGCCTGGCGTACGGAGGTCACTGCCGCAACCTCGGCGCCCATCTGGTACGCCATGAGAATGAGATAGTAAGATCCATAGGCCATTATGCCCGGCACAATCAGCATGATGGCGCGGGCGGGCAGGGAGCGCGGATCATCATAGCGGGTATGTGTTCTGCGACGCATGAACAAGCCCAGGTACACCGGGATCAGGAAGGTCTCTATCCAGAAAAGCTGGACCTCGGGTTCAAGCGTTTTCATGAGGTTTGCATCAGCCATGGAATATATGCCGGTCCCGGCCATGGCCAATAGTGCCAGCCCAAGCGTCTTGGGGTCTTCCAGAAAATGCGTGCCGCGCCGGTAGAGCAACAGGAAGCCACCCGCTACGGCCATGGCAATACCCATCAGCACATACCAGGAATAACTGGTGCCAAGCAGGAGAACGCCGACAATCACGATGAAGACGGGCGAGGCGCGGATAATCGGATAATAGGCGGACAGATCACCTCGATTGAGTGTTGCCGTGAGGCAGGTGCCATAGAGTATTTGCCCACACCAGGACAAAAAGAGTAACGGCAACACAGCAGTCACGGCCCACAGATTTGAACCGGCAAAGAGCGCATGGACCAGCCCGCATACGGCCAGAACAACAGTGAGCCCCAAATAGCCGAGTTGCGTATCGGGTTCCTTCTTGAGAAACAGATTCCAGATCGGGTGTATGGCTGCCGACAGCAGAACGATGCCGGCGATCATCAGCTCCATGAAGTCCACGCGTTGTGGGGTGTTTGACCGGGGCTATTGACCATGGGTTTTGGCAATGTCCCAGAAAGCCGCGACGGTTCGAAGCTTTGCACGTTCCTTGAGGCAGACGAGATTCTCGGTCATCGATCCCTTGCTATCGCTCAGGGCCAGTGCCCTCAGGCGAGTATCGAAACCGAATTCTGATTCTGATACCACTCCGACGCCAATCCCTGCCGCCACTGCTTCACGCGCCGTTGCCCGGCCCTCGGCTTCCAGCGCCATCTCATAGGTAAGATCCAGCGCTGAGAGTTCTTTCTCCAGCGTCATGCGGGTTTTCGAGCCCACTTCACGCATCACCATCGGTTCGGTGCAAAGCTCCTTGAGCGATATGGATTTGCGATTGGCCCAGGGGTGAGCGGCGTTGACGAATGCTACCAGCGCATCAGTGCGAAGCGGGAGAAACTGCAATTGGTCATTATCGGGAACATCCGCCAACACGGCAATGTCGGCGTTGAAGTCGAACAGGCGCGCCAGTACGTCATCAGCGTTGCCGGTGCTGAGGGTTATCGAAATACCAGGATAGGCCTCACGGAAAGCACCGATCAGGTTGACTGAATGCAGCGGCGTATCGGCTGCCATGCGCAGTGATCCGGTGCGTAGTGCCTCGCTCTCCGACAGCAACTCGACGGCTTCCTGTTCCAGCTCAAACATGCGCTTGGTGAGTTCGAACAGCCGCAAGCCAAGCTCGGTCGGTACGACTGATCGGCGCTTGCGCTCAAACAGCCGGATGTTGAACCAGCCTTCGAGTTTACGAACCTGATCGGAAATCGCAGGTTGCGAAATATTGAGTTGCCGCGCAGCCTTGGAAAATCCACCATAGGTCGCAACTGCATGGAATGCGCGTAACTGATAATAATACATCGCCAAAACCTATAGAAGTCATTAATTCATATGATTTGACTTATGGTAGCTGTGCGCTTTCTCATTGGTCAAGCTGATAGGTTCGCTTGTGGACCAAAGTTGCTACTATGATGGTTCGGGCGAAGTGTGTTTACCCGGCAAATCTGGGTAGGGCCGACCTGTTGGTTGACAAATTGCGGATGGGGACCGGTGCATTCTGCTTTCAGGGGACCAATGGGAGCAGATGTCATAGAAACTGCACATGAGGTGTAGATAGTCCCGAACGAATGGCCATGAGGCCAAGAAACAATATGCGTGCCGTGCCTTGCACAGGCTTGGAACGGCCGCAGAATGAGTGTGATTTGTAAAGGAGGAAGCTAATGAAGAGTGGTGTATTGAAAAAATTATCCCTGTCCGTTTTCGGCGCGGTTCTTGCCGGGTCCGTATTTGCAGGCAGTGCGACGGCAGGAGACCTGATTGTTTACACGGCGGTCGAGCCTGAAGAACTCACGGGCTTCGCGAAAGCCTTTGAGGCCAAGCACCCGGGTATCAAGATCAAGTGGGTGCGTGACTCCACGGGCATCATGACCGCCAAGTTGCTGGCCGAGGGTAAAAACACCCAGGCCGACATCGTATGGGGCCTGGCTGCAACCAGCCTTCTGCTGCTCAAGGACGCTGACATGCTCGAGCCATATGCACCCAAGGGTGTTGAGAAGCTCGACAAGTTGTTTGTTGATGGCTCCAACCCGCCATCATGGGTTGGCCAGCGCGCCTGGATCGCTTCGATCTGCGTGAACACGGCAGAAGCAAAAGCCAAAAACCTGCCAATCCCGAAAAGCTGGGCTGATCTCACCAAGCCTGTCTACAAGGGCCATATCGTGATGCCGAATCCAGCCTCCTCGGGCACGGGCTTCCTCGATGTCTCAAGCTGGCTCCAGATGTGGGGCGAGGAAAAGGCCTGGAAGTTCATGGATGGCCTACACGAGAATATCGGCATCTACACCCATTCGGGTTCCAAGCCATGCAAGATGGCCGGCAAGGGTGAATTCCCGATCGGCGTTTCCTTCGCTTACAAGGGCGCACAGCTCAAGGCCAAGGGCGCACCGGTCCTGACCGTTGCACCCACGGAAGGCGTTGGTTGGGATCTTGAAAGCTTTGCGCTCGTCAAGGGTGCGAAGAACATGGCCGATGCCAAGACCTTCGCAGACTGGTCCGTCACCAAGGAAACCAACGTGATCTACAACGAGGCCTACGCCGTTGTGGCTTATCCTGGTGTTGCCAAGCCGGTGAAGTTCTTCCCGGCTGATCTCAACAAGAAGATGATCAAGAACGACTTCCTCTGGGCTGCCAAGAACCGCAAGCGGATTCTGGCGGAGTGGAAGAAGCGTTATGATTCCAAGTCGGCGCCAAAAAAGAAATAGATCACTTGATCAGAACCCCCCGGCCAGAGTTACACTGGCCGGGGGTTTTCATTTGGGGGGTAGTTCAGGTATGGCGCGCAAGCCAAAAACCAAGGCGAAGACGAAAGGCTCGGAACAACGGGCCTTCCTGGAAATTCGCGATGTGTCCAAGATGTTCGGCGACTTCACGGCCCTGCAGGATGTGACGCTGGACATTTATGACGGTGAACTCATCTGCTTTCTTGGCCCCTCGGGGTGCGGCAAGACGACCCTGCTCAGGGCGATTGCCGGGCTCGATTACCAGACAACCGGACGTATCTACCAGCTGGAGCGCGACATCTCCGATGTCCCGCCAGCCAATCGTGATTTCGGCATCGTTTTTCAATCCTATGCGCTGTTCCCCAACCTGACGGTCGAAAAGAATATTGCCTATGGACTGGTCAACAGAAAGATGGACCGCGCCAAGGTAAAGGCGCGGGTTGAGGAGTTGCTGGAACTTGTGGGTCTTGAAGGCTCCGACGACAAATATCCGGCAGCTCTTTCCGGCGGTCAGCAGCAGCGCGTGGCCCTGGCGCGCGCGCTCGCGACCTCTCCCGGTATGCTGTTGCTCGATGAGCCGTTGAGCGCGCTCGATGCCAAGGTACGCGAGCATTTACGTCACGAAATGAAGGAGCTGCAGCGCACGCTCGGCATAACGACCATCATGGTGACCCACGACCAGGAGGAGGCCCTGTCGATGGCCGACCGGATCGTGGTAATGAGTGATGGACGTATTGAGCAGGTCGGTACCCCCATGGAGATCTACCGCAATCCGACAAGCGCCTATGTAGCCGATTTTATCGGCGCGATGAATTTTCTCCACGGCAAGGTGGTTCGCAAGGGCCATGTAAAAGTCGGCAAGATGGATATTGCCGTGAATGGCGGCACAGATCAGTTCAAGACGGGCGACGAGGTGGTCGTGTGTATCCGGCCTGAAGATGTTGCGGTTCGCGACCTGGCGCAGGTCAAGACCAACCGCTACGCCATGGCCATTCGCGATGTTGAATTCCTGGGCTCTTTCTGCCGGGCAACGCTTGATGTCGGCGGGAAAACCGGCGAGGAACTGATCGCTGATTTTTCGATCAACCTGATGCGTGACTTCAAGCTGGTGCGTGGCGCAAAGCTGAATATCGCCTTGCCTAAGGATCGGCTTCAGGTGTTCAGCTCGAATGGCAAGGGCACGCCGGAATGAGCGCTGCCGATATACCCGTCCCCAAAGGGGAGTCGTCCACGCGCTGGGCGCGGCTGCACAATGGTGGTGTTGAAGCCTGGGCTTTGCTGGGCGGGGTCTCCGCAATCATCATTGCTCTGGTCGCGTTTATGGCGCTGCCGCTCTACGCGTTGCTGAAAAAAAGTGTCGAAGACGACAAGGGCAATTTCGTCGGTCTAGACAATTTCGCAGAGTATTTTGCCTCTGTCGGGTTGGTGCAGTCGATTACCAACTCCTTGACCATTGCCCTTCTGACAATGGTCATCTCCTGCACGCTTGCTTTTATTTTCGCCTATGGGCTGACGCGCACCTGCATGCCGTTCAAGCGGGGGTTTCGGGCCATTGCCACGATACCGATCCTGGCGCCTTCGCTGCTGCCGGCCATTTCGCTAATTTACCTGTTCGGCAACCAGGGGATTATGAAAGGGTTGCTCTTTGGCGAGAGCATCTACGGGCCCATCGGTATCATGATCGCCATGGTGTTCTATATTTTTCCCCATGTGATGATGATTATGGTGACGGCACTGTCGACCACCGACGCGAGGCTTTACGAGGCCGCCGAGGCGCTTGATACCAAACCTGTCCGCGTCTTCTTCACCGTGACCCTGCCCGGTGCCATCTACGGCATCGTGTCAGCTGCGGTCGTGGCCTTCACCCTCACGATTACTGACTTCGGCGTGCCGAAGGTCATTGGCGGGCAATATAATGTGCTGGCGACCGACATCTACAAGCAGGTCGTGGGCCAGCAGAATTTCTCCATGGGAGCGGTCGTCGGGCTGGTGCTGCTCATCCCGGCTGTCTTCTCATTCACCATCGACCGGCATGTACAGAAGAAACAGGTGGCCCTGCTCTCGGCGCGAGCCGTGCCATATCATCCCAAACCGCACAAGACCCGGGATACCGCTCTGCTCATCTTCTGCATCATGATGTCGGTTTTCCTGATCGGCATATTGGGCATGGCGGCGTTCGCATCTTTCGTCACGTTCTGGCCCTATGACATGAGCTTTACACTGGCGCATTACGATTTTGACGCGGTCGACCCGAATGGCTGGTCATCCTTCTTCAACTCCCTGAAGATGGCAGGGTTCACTGCCGTGATCGGCGTCATCATCATCTTTCTCGGCGCATATCTGGTCGAGAAGGGGCAAAGCTTCCCGAAGTTGCGCGCCCTGTTCCACATGCTGGCCATTTTGCCTATGGCAGTGCCGGGGCTGGTGCTGGGTCTGGCCTACGTGTTTTTCTTCTCGGTGCCGGAAAATCCACTCTCCGCATTCTATGGAACCCTGGCTATTCTGGTGGTCTGTACGATCGTCCATTTCTACACAGTTAGCCATTTGACCATGCTCACAGCGCTCAAGCAGATCGACAAGGAGTTCGAGTCGGTTTCCGCATCGCTCCAGGTGCCGTTCTACAAAACCATGATGAAGGTGCATGTGCCTATCTGCCTGCCTGCGATTTCCGATGTCATGATGTACCTTTTCGTCAATGCCATGACGACGGTGTCGGCGGTCGTATTCCTGTATTCACCAGACACAAAGCTGGCGGCGATTACGGTGCTGAACCTGGATGATGTGGGCGACCAGGCGGAAGCGGCGGCCATGGCGATGGTGATTGTCGCAACATCGATAACCGTGAGGCTGCTGCACGGTTTGCTGATGCGCGGACTAAACAGGCGTCATTCCGCATGGCGCACGCGGTCCGGCTAGTAATTCGTACTATCGTCTGAACCTATATTACACATTGAATATAGCGATTTGAGTTATGGCAGTGCTATGGGCGAAACTGCACTTCCTTGATTGAATTGCCAGAGGCTGGAACAGATGACCGCAATGCGCAGAAGCCGAGAGAATGATCCCATGGCCGAATTGGTGGAAGTTCAGACAGATGCTCTTCCAGAAGCGGATGATCCTTACCTGCTGACCCCGGGTCCACTCACCACGTCACGCCGTACAAAAGAAGCGATGCTGCATGACTGGGGCTCGTGGGATGTCGAGTTTAACGAGGTAACCGCCGACATTCGCCGCCGTCTCATCACCATGGTTGGAGGTGGTGAAACATATGATTGCGTGCCGCTCCAGGGCAGCGGGACCTACTGCGTCGAGGCCATGCTGTCGTCTTTCATTCCCAAGGACGGTTGGGCGCTGGTTCTCATGAACGGAGCTTATGGGCAGCGCGCCGCCAAGACACTGCAATATCTGGGGCGAGATTATATCAAGCTCGACAAGGGCGACTATCTCCCGCCTTTGCCGGAGGAAGTTGATGATCTGCTCAACCGCCACCCGGAAGTCACCGATGTGGTCGCTATTCATTGCGAGACGAGTTCTGGCATTCTCAATCCCCTGCAGGGTATTTCCGATGTGGTCATGAAACATGGCCGCCGCCTGCTGGTGGATGCCATGAGCGCATTTGGCGCAGTGCCGCTGGATGTTTCCGACGTGCCGTTTGAGGCGATGGTATCGTCGGCCAACAAATGCATCGAAGGTGTGCCGGGCTTTGGCTTCGTCGTTGCAAAGGAAACGGCTCTGGCGGAAGCTGAAGGCCGCAGCCATTCGCTCAGTCTCGATGTGCATGACCAGTGGGCCTACATGAACCGCACGAGCCAGTGGCGTTTCACCCCGCCAACCCATTCCGTGGTGGCGTTTCGCGAGGCCCTGCTCCAGCACGAGGAAGAGGGCGGAGTGCCTGGCCGTCTGGCGCGCTATAGCCGCAACCGTGAAGTGATGGTGGAGGGCATGCGCGAGCTCGGCTTCTCAACCCTGCTGGAAGATGAATGGCTGTCTCCCATCATCACGACATTCTTCTGTCCGGTTGATAAGAATTTCTCCTTCACACGCTTTTACGACGAACTGAAAGCACGCAAATTCATCATCTACCCGGGCAAGCTTACGGAGGCGGAGAGCTTCCGCATCGGGTGTATCGGCCAGTTAGATGAGCACGTGATGAGGCAGCTTCTCACCGCCGTGGAGGACGCCCTCAAGGTTATGGGTGTGAAGGATTGCAGACCGGCTGAGCGCCAGGAAAGCTGACAAATCAGCGGGTCGAAGGGCAGGGTGCACCGCAGGGGGCGCAGGCGTTTTCGTCCACACTCGCAACCGCTGACAGCGGCGGGCTTGCCAGATGATCGATAGCGATCAGGCTCAATCCGCTAAGCAGGAAGGCAAACAGAATTTTCCGGGCGCTGATTCCCATACCTGTCATTCCCTGTTAGTTACCCAAGCCAAAATAGGGTCTCAGTTTTATACCGGCAAGAGTGCCAGCAAAAGCAAACAGAAACCACACCCAGCCATGCAGGCTTCCCGATGCGATGCCGCCGAGAAATGCGCCGATGTTGCATCCGAACGCAAGTCGTGCGCCATAGCCCATCAGAAGTCCGCCGATGATAGCGCCCGCCGCGGACTTGCCCGAGAGCTTTACAGGTGAGGCAAATGTGCCTGCCAGTCCCGCTGCCAGCATAGCTCCGGCGATCAGCCCAAAATTCATCACTGACGTAACATCCGCCAGAATGGAATTGCTTAGCGATGTTGAGGCCTTTGGCCATGTCCAGAACTCGAACTGGCTCATGTCAAACCCGATCCCTTGCGCAAATTTTGCGCCCCACACAGCAAACCCGTAAGTGATGGTCCAGGGATGTCCGGCGAGCAGCAGTGTCGCGATATTGAGGACGACCAGCGCCATGCCGGACCAGAAAAAGGTCCAGGGTCCCCGGAACAATCGAATGCTCAGAGGGCTTTCCGACAGGGTTTCAGCTTTGTACCCCGCTGAACGTTCGCGCCGGAGTGTCCACCATCCGATTGCGGCCAGAATAACCGCTTGAAGAAGAATGGCGCCGGGAATCGTGAATATTTTTGCCAGATTGACCGGGTCGGTGCCCACCTGGCCGAGCCACCAGGGAAGATGTATGGAGCCGACAACCGAGCCGGCAATAAAAGCGACGAGAGTTAGCAGCATGCGCTGAGACCCTCCACCCAATGTAAATAGCGTACCTGATCCGCAGCCATTGCCGAGTTGCATTCCCAGACCAAACACGAAGGAGCCCAATATGAGAGATGCCCCCACCGGGGCGATGGCGCCTGTGAGGGACAGGTCTGGAAGGACGCCATTTATCAGCGGGATGAAGACCAGCATGGTCAGGGCAATGACGATCAGTTGGGCACGCATGCCCCGTCCGTCACCATGAGTGACGATGCGCCGCCATCCTGCGGTAAAGCCGAATGCGCCATGCAGCAGGGCCACGCCCAGCCCTCCGCCGATGAGATAGAGCGCGGCCATGCGAACCGAGACCTCGACGCCGATGATGAGGGCGCCGACCGCGAGGATGCTTGCGGCGAATAACGCCACAGACATGTCGACCGAAGGGCGCTCTCGCAGCGTATCCCCGGATCGCGCTAGTGCTGTCACGATGCTTTCCTACTTGGTGAGGTTGTTCCACCAGTCCTGAATGTCGTGCCAGCGGGTCCGGTCGCTATCCATCGGCAGCGACGCCTGGCGTGTCCAGCCCACCATGGAATCGTCATACAAAGTGACATTCTTGTGGCCGAGAAGCTCCGACATCACGAACCAGTTCGTGGAAGCCCAGTGTCCCGTGTTGCAATAACTCACAACCTTAGCGTCCTTGTTCTTCACATTATCCGGCAGCAGGCTCTGGAGCGCGCTGATATTTTTCAGGCGGTTCGTCTTTGGGTCATAGAAGACCGACTGATCCAGTTGAACTGCACCTGGCAGGCGACCGAAACGCACGGCCTTGGGATGTTTTTTCAAACCGTGATACTGGCTGGCGGGGCGCGCATCGACATAAACGGTACCGTCCTTCAGGTTCTTGTTCACGGCTTCCGTGGAGGCAAGAAGGTTGGCGCGTACATTCGGATTAAAGCTCGCGGGATAAGGTTTGTTGACACCCTGCTGGACGGGGTTGGATTTGTCCGCCGTCCAGGCCTTGTAGCCGCCATCGAGGATCGCCACCTTGTCATGCCCAAGATATTTGAATGACCAGTAGACGTAAGCTGCTGAACCGAATTCCAGGGCGCTGAGACCGCCTGGCACGATGACTACGGTCTTGTCGTTGGATACGCCGAGCGAACCGATATAGGCCGATATTTTTTCTACAGGAGGGAGCACACCGACAACGTCTCCGCGCTTGGTGCGCCACTTGCCCTGATAAGGTGCCCAAATGGAACCGGGTATGTGGCCCGCGGCGAATTCCTTTTCTTTGACCTTGGCAAACTGGCCGCGAACATCCAGCACCACGACGTTTGTGCTGATGTAGTTGTTCTTCAGCCATGCAATGTCGACAAGTGGTTTCAATGCGTCTGCCCTGGCCAGGGACAGGGGCATGAGGCACACGGCTAGTAAAATTGTTAAACTGCCAAGGGCGGTGCGCATGGAAATTCTCATTGTATTACCTCCTAAACCGGCGAGTGGCTGACACTCTCATGTACAGGCACCCGCGCGGAATTCCAGAATTCCAGTCCATTTTAGGGCCCAGATGGTCAAATGTCATCCAGTCCGCACGATGGACAGGTATTTCTAGAACACCGTCTGGCCGAAAACATTTTGCAGGAAAAACAGCCCGAAGTAACAGATGGCGCAGGCCATGACCGGTGTCGCCAGCCAGCCAAGCACGATATTGCCAAGCACGCGCCAGCGAATGCCCACCGCACCCTGGAGAATGGCGATGCCCACCACCGCGCCGACGACGGCCTGCGAACTGGACACGGGCACCAGTGGAATGGTGGGCAGACCCATCGACAGCAACCAGGCTTCGAGCCCGCGCGAGGCGAATGCAAACAGAACGATGGAGTGGGAGACGACGGCTATAAAGGCGGCGACCGGCGAAATGCGACCGAGTGAACCACCGACGGTTAACATCACGCCCTTCGAATAGGTCAACACGCCGACAGCGATTGCCAGCCCGCCGATCAGGAACAGTTGCTGCGCAGCAGAGAAAGTAATCCCCCCGAACTGTAATTCCGGGAAGGGGGTTGCCGGAATGAACACTCCCACTACGTTGGCGATGTTGTTTGCGCCGAGCGCGTAGGCGCCGAAGGCTCCCGCAATCAGAAGCCCCATGCGCAGATAGGCGTCCGTTCGTACCAGGTGCAACTGGGCCTGGCGCAGGTAGAGATGCAGGGCCTTGTACAGGATGACCGCTATGATGGCGGACAGGACCGGACAAAGAACCCAGGTGCTGACAATGGTGCTCAGGATTTTCGTGTCTGTGGGCTGCCCGGAAAACAGGTTCCAGCCGACAATGCCTCCGACGATCGCCTGGCTGGTGGAAACCGCCAGTCCCGATTTGGTCATGAAAAAGACCGCCATGGCGGCTGCGAGCGCGGTCATGAATGCGCCGGGCAGGGCGGAGATCGCCCCCAGCTTGCCTAGCGTGTGTGATGCACCCGCACCACTGACGGCCGCACCCAGAACCACGAAAATGGAACAGATGATGGCCGCCGTGCTCCAGCGCACCATCCGTGTGCCCACAGCCGTGCCGAACACGTTTGCAGCGTCATTTGCACCCAACGCCCAGCCGAGAAACAGCCCGCTGGAAAGGAAGATGAGGACGGATAATTCCATGGAGTGCTAGACTGTGCGCTTAATGGCGTAGATGGCGAGGCGGTCAGCGACGTCCTCCGCCCAGTCGGCCACATTGTCGATCTGTTCGACGAAATTTCGCAGATGTGCTTTCTGCGCCAGTTCCAGATCTGAATCGAAAATGTCTCTCTTCAACTGCGTGGAGATCTTGTCGGCCTCTTTCTCGTAGACCATCACCTTGTGATTGTAGTCGCTGACAGCATGGGGGGATCGGAAGAAGGACCGGGCAGCAAGCACAAGGGCATCCGCTGCCTGCACGACCATGTTGGTGAGCTTTCGGTAACCCGCTTTATGCTCTTCCGGGATATCGGGTTTCTCAATGGAGATTGCCCAAAGGGCCCCCTCGAACAAGGTCATCATGTGATCAAGGGTTTCGATCAGACCCAGCACATCACCACGCGCATCGGGAATGAGCGTATGGGTATACAACTCCTTCTCGATAATTCGCCGCAAGGCATCGGCCTCGCTTTCAAGCGCGTTCACGGCTTTGAGTTTCACCTCGAATTCGCCATTGGCGCCCTCTTTGAGGTAGGTGCGAACGCCAAGCCGGAACATGACGGTGGACTCCGACAGCTTGTCGAGAAATTGATCGATCTGGCTTTCCAGATCCTTGGTGCGGCCAAACAGGCGCAATTTTTTGATACGGCTCATGTATGTCCTGTCGATGCCACGCGCGATTAATCCTTGCAGGAAGGTCCGCGTTTCGAGCATTCATTTCTGAGTCAGAAAACCTGCTATACCAACCAGGTTCAAAGTCAATTTTGCGCACATAGTGCGCTTTATGACATAAAACGCAAATTCATTCCATCGATATAGTCATCGACAGTAACTATCAATGGTGCAGAGTATCCTGTGTCTGGGTTATGTGACCAGGTGCATCGAAGCATGGTCATTCGGGCTTCCCCGAATCCCTTCATGCGGCTAGGGTTCTGACCCTGAACCGTTCCTGGTTTGACATGTGATGTATTTCCAGAAGGCAGGGCCAATTATAAATGTCCTCAGCATTTGATGTGGCAATAGCGCTAATTGATAAAGCCAACGCTCAGGACCCCAACATGGTCAGCGCAGATGGGCAGGACCATCCGGCGGAACTGATCTATTCGCAACGCATGAGTGAAACCCTGGCCCGCGTCTATCCACAGGCCAGCCCGGAGTTGATGCTTGCCGTACACGCCCAGCATCTCAAGCGCTGGACACTTGCACGCGCTGATTTTCCGATGGACCGGAAGGGTTACCACGCCTGGCGCAATGCAGCGAAAGCCATGCACGCGGAAGAAGCGGGCGTGATGATGGAAAAAGCTGGCTTCAAAACTGACTCGATATCACGTGTCCAGTCACTCATTCGCAAGGAGCGCATAAAGCGTGACGAGGAGGCGCAGGCGCTGGAAGATGTGGCCTGCCTGGTATTTCTGGAACATTATTTCAGCGCATTCGCAAAGAAGCATGATCATGAAAAGCTCATTGGCATCGTGCGCAAGACCTGGGGCAAGATGTCAGAACAGGGTCATGCGGAAGCCCTGAAGTTGCCGATGGATGCGGACAAGGCCAAGCTTGTCCGCGAGGCCTTGGCCGGGTAGGGCTTATGAAACGATTTTACGCAACCGGAAGGCGGCACCGTTGAACGCGTTACCTGACACTTCAATAGCGCTCGTGCTGGCGGCCCATGGGGATCGCGGCGGATCCATGCGTAACGAAGGCATTGCCAGGCATGTGGCAACGCTCGCCGGGGCTAACCGTTTCGCCAGTGTTTCGGGAGGGGTCCTCAATGGAGAACCATCACTCGAAGCGGCACTTGCCCAAGCCGATGCCAGCGGCGCGAACCAGATCATCATCTATCCGTTGTTCATGAGTGCGGGATATTTTGTGAAAACCGTACTTGCGGATCGTGTTGCTGCAGCTGGCCTCGGAAAACCCACCGGTATCCTCCAGCCTTTGGGTCTTGACCAGCGAGTTCCGCTGCTGTTGCTGGAGAGCGCACTCAGGGCGGCGAAGTCGGCTGGGCTGGACCCGGCACAGGCCCGTCTGCTGGTAACCGGACACGGGTCGAAGCACGGTCAGGAAAGCGAGGAAGCCACAAAGCGCGCTGCACGCATCCTTGCACCGCATTCTCCCTTTGCCCGCATAGAGACCGCTTTTTTGGAAGAGACACCGTTCGTAACCGAGGCACTCGAGAATTATTCCGGCATAAGTGTCGTCGCGGGCTTCTTTTCCGGTGATGGCATGCATTCCGGTACCGATATTCCCGTGGCAATAAAGGAGAGCGGAGCAAAAGCTCTTTATACCGGTCCGGTGGGACTCAACCCGCGTGTTCCCGAGCTGATTGTCTCCTCCGTTCACAGCGCACTCGCCGAGCCTGAATCAAAACCTGCCACATCTCCCGCGCCTGGCGAGAGTGTCCAGTCCGGCACCCCTGCTGCCGATGCGCCAGGACGTGAGGCAGATGTGGAGAATGAACCGCGCCGGCGTGTCAAACGGCGGCGAGCCGGTCCGATGAGGTTCCTTTTGAAAGCCGCCTTCACGCTCGTCATGATGGCGGTGCTGGCGATTGGGGCCATTGCCTTCCTGGTGCCGCAAGACGTGGTGCGCAACCAGGTGTCTTCCCTGGTGAAACAGCAGACCGGGCGCGACCTGACCGTGCGCGGCAAGACGTCGTTCGCCTTCTTTCCAAATATTGGGGTGGCGATGGAAAATGTCAGTGTGTCGAACCCGCCGGGTATGAAAAGCGGCGAGATGTTGCGCATGGGCTCGCTCAATCTGAATTTGAAACTCCTCCCTTTGCTGACAAGGCGCATCGAGGTGGATCGTTTTGTCCTGGTGAAGCCCGTGTTCAATCTCCTGGTTGATGCCAAGGGGCACAAGAACTGGGATATGGAGAAAAAATCCGCCACGCTTATCCCGGCTGCTAACGGTCCGGATGCCTTGCAAAACACCTCTCCCCGGCCCGAATTCATGCAGGCACAGGCTGGCGGTATCGGCGGCGGCGTGGTGCAGGAAATATCGCTCGGCACCGCCAAGGTTATTGACGGAACGGTGAACTACACCGATGAGCGCACTGGCACCAGGCAGCGCATCGACAAGGTGAATGTGACCCTTGAACAGCCGAACCTGTCAGAACCACTCGACGCCGAAGGCAATCTTGTGTGGCAGGGTGAAAAAGTTACATTCGACGGTCGGCTTGAAAATGTGTCGGCCTTGCTGCGCAATTCACAGTCCAAGGCGCGCATGTCCCTGTCCACGCGGCTTGGCAAGGGTAAGTTCGATGGCCAGATGAAACTCGGCGATGCGCTTTCGGCCAATGGCCCGGTGTCGGGCGAGACGCCATCACTTCGGTCGCTGTCCAGCTGGCTCGGTAACCCCCTGCCTCCAGGCGGTGGACTTGGGCCTGTCAGCATCAAAGGTCATCTCGGGCTTGTAGGGCAGACGTTGACATTTACAAAGGCGAGGTTTGGCCTTGATGGTATGACGGGCACGGGTCAGGCGAGCTTTAAACTCAAGGGCGTGCGTCCGCACATCACCGCCACGCTGGCTCTCGACAAACTCGATTTGAACCCGTATCTGCAGCCTGCTTCAACCGCATCTCCACCTGCAGGCATTCGCCCCGCCAAGAAGCGCCTGACACCTGCGCCCGCTCCTGAGACCAAGTCAAAAGAGTCCCTGACAGATTTTATCGACAAGCTGAACAAGGGAGAGCAGGGCACTGGCGCGCCGCGCCCGCAGGTGCGTGCCTGGAGCCAGCAGGCCATTGACCTGACCGGCTTGCGCGCGGCGGATGCGGATGTGAAGCTCACCGCCGGAGCGCTGTATTATAAAAAAATCAAGACCGGCAAGAGTGCCGTTACCGCGTCGCTGAAAAGCGGTGTACTGACCGCCGACCTGACCAGGCTGTCGCTCTATTCCGGCTCGGGTACGGGCCGGGTTACGCTGAACGGCGCCCGCGCTGTTCCGGCCATCGCGGGGCTGTTCAACCTCAATTCAATTTCAGCCCTGCCATTGCTCAAGGACGCGATAGGCTTCAAGTGGGTCTCAGGCAAGGCGAACATGTCCATATCACTGTCCGGCACGGGGCGTTCGCAAAGCGATCTGGTGCGCTCGATGCAGGGTAAAGGGAAACTGATCTTTTCAAATGGCGCTATCGAGGGCATTAACATTCCGGCCATGGTGCGCAACCTTAAGCAGGGACAACTTGGCGGGTTGAGCAGCTCCGAGCGTGAAAAGACGGATTTCAGTTCACTTTCGGGAAGCTTCGTTGCGCAACAAGGCATCGCTTATAACAAGGATCTCAACCTGATCGGACCGCTCATCCGCTTAACCGGCGAAGGCAATGTCGACCTGGGGCGTGAACGCATCGATTATGCAGCCCTTCCCAGGATCGTCGGCACCCTTCAGGGGCAAGGCGCAAACGATGACCGCAAGGGCATCGCCGTCCCCGTCAGGATCACCGGGCCGTGGGCACGGCCGAAGATCGTGCCCGACCTGAAACGGTTGCTGAGTGATCCCGAACTCACCAAGGACACCGTGAATAAGCTCGGCAAGGTGTTCAAGAAGCTGAAGAAGAAAGAGGATGTGAACAAACTACTGGAGGGCGTTCTTGGCGGTGGTAACCAGCAGGCCCCTGATGGTACCCAGCAAAAAGTCAAACCCGAAGACGTGCTGAAAAAGCTGTTTCAGTAAGCGCTCAGCCAAGGTTGAGCTAATCCTGTTCCGTCATGTAGCCCGTTCGCAGGCAGCCCCAGTGACGGCCATTGATCATGATCGGTGCTGAAATTTCTTTCATGAAGACAAGATTACCGCCGCCCATGTCGCGCTGGTAGGTTTGCAGGATCAGCGGTTCTGTGTTCTGTACCGCGCGCCGCACCGAAGCGCTGTTGAAGAAGCGGCGGTTGCGGCAGTTGGCGGCGTTCCAGACAGGGTCGTCGCCCTGTGGCTTGGAGACGGCCTTGTTGTGAGTCGGGACGAAGCAATTGTCATCCGTCGCGCAGCAATAGGCGATGCGGTCAGATTTCGCCAATAGCCCATCCTGGATGGGGGGCAGGACCTTGTCCGTGAACGCGCCGCTGGGCGTCATGAACTGTTCCGGATTGGTGCCTTCGATCGCATCGTAATTCCGGTCAAACAGGACCTGTTCAGTAACATCGCCATTGGCAATACCCGCTTCGCAAACCTTGCCGATTTCCTTAACAGCTTCACTGGCCCATTCTGCCATGCAGCTGTCCGGCGTCTCGATGCTCTGGGCGACATTCAGCACAAGCGCGTCGGTATCCAGTGCCACCGCGTCCATTTGCTGAGTCGATTCAATGAGGCTGTCGGAAGAGAAGGTCAAGCTGTCCGACATCATGCCGAAGATTGTCGAGAACTCGCCGCAAGCCTTGCCAACATCTCCGACCCGCTCATCTATGCGGTGGGTCGAAGTCCCAATGCTCTGCATGGCCTCGCTGACCGTATCCAGCAGGGTCGTGAACGAACCCGCCTGCTCCTGTACCTTGCCGGCCGTAGTCGCTGTCTTGCCCGTCTCGTCGCTAAGATGTGAGAATCCGGTTTTGATGTTTTCGAGCGCGGTATCGATTTCCGCTGTGGCCTCGCTGGTATTGTTTGCCAGTTCTTTTACTTCCGAGGCAACAACCGAAAAACCCTTGCCCGCTTCTCCCGCGCGCGCTGCCTCGATGGTGGCGTTCAGGGCCAGCAGGTTTGTCTGTCGGGCGATCGCCTCGATGGTATTGGTGATAGCGGAGATGCTCTCAATGGCACTCTGCACTTCCTCCATACGGGTCTCGATACGGTCGACACCGGCGATAAGATTGTTCATTTCCTCAAGCGCCTCTTGAGAAGTGGTGCGCGACTGGTCGATGTCGCTATTGGCCTGTTTCGTCACCTCATCGGCGCTGTTCACCTCCTGCTGCACATCACTTTTCAGCGCTTCCAGGTATTCCAGCTTGGTGATCAGGTCACGGAATTGCTGCACGTCCTGCTTTACGACTTCCGAGACGTCATTGGTCGAGCGGGCGATGCAGGCCATCTCGAGGCCAAAACCACCCAGCTTGCCGCTCATATTCTTGAGGAATTCCGCTTGATCCTCTTGTCCTGCATTTTGGAGTACCGGGATTTCCCCAGCTAGTGCGGGCGCAGAGTTGGATTCGATAGGGATATTTTCCTCAACAACATTTGTGTCATCTACAACTTCTGCGTGCAATTCTTCGGCTTTTGCAAGTTGTTCCATGATTGCGCGTCCCGATGATTTGCAAATATTCTCTGCTGGCCCGAATCTGCGGTATTAAACTCCTGTTTTGCTTAATATGTTGTAAAGCATATACCCCAACCCCTCAGCGTTTCCCGGCCTGGCGAAAGCCATGTGCTGACGCGCGACCGACACTCGCTTATAAGGCTCTTATGGAAACGCCCACATCAGCGACATCGCGCAAAGCTGCCGCAAAGCATTCTCCGAAAGTCGGTTTTGTTTCGCTTGGCTGCCCCAAGGCACTGGTGGACTCTGAACGCATCATCACGCGGCTGCGCGCGGAAGGCTATGAACTGTCGCGCGACTATGATGGGGCCGATGTGGTTGTGGTGAACACCTGCGGCTTTCTTGATACCGCCAAGCAAGAATCTCTGGACGCAATCGGCGAGGCGTTGGCGGAGAACGGCCAGGTTATCGTCACCGGATGCCTGGGCGTTGAGGAAGATCGCATCCGTGCCGAGCATCCCGGTGTGCTCGCGGTGACGGGTCCGCATCAGTATGAGCAGGTGGTATCGGAAATCCACAATGTGCTGCCCCCTGCGCATGATCCGTTTCTTAATCTCATTCCACCTGAAGGCATTCGCCTGACGCCGCGCCATTACGCGTACCTGAAGATTTCAGAAGGCTGCAACAACACATGCTCTTTCTGCATTATCCCCTCCATGCGTGGAAAACTGGCAAGCCGCCCGGCCGGCGACGTCATGCGCGAGGCGGAACGGTTGGTGGAGGCGGGTGTTCGGGAGTTGCTGGTTATCAGCCAGGACACGTCCGCTTACGGGTTGGATTTGAAGTATGCCCAAAGCGACTGGAACGGGACCTTGCTCAAAGCGCGCTTTTTCGAGCTGACGCAGGCGCTGGGTTCGCTCGGTGCCTGGGTGCGCCTGCATTATGTCTACCCTTACCCCCATGTGGATGAAATCATCCCTCTGATGGCGGAGGGGCAAGTGCTGCCCTATCTCGACATCCCATTCCAGCATGCAAGCCCGACGGTTCTCAAAGCCATGCGCCGACCGGGCGCCCAGGAGAAGACGTTGGCGCGCATTCAACTCTGGCGCAGCATATGCCCTGACCTTGCCATCCGCTCGAGCTTCATCGTCGGCTTCCCCGGCGAGACGGAAGATGATTTTGAATTCCTGCTGGACTGGATGCGTGATGCGAAGCTGACCCGTGTCGGCTGCTTCAAATATGAAGACGTCGAGGGGGCTCGCTCCAATGCCCTTGAGGGCCATGTGCCGCAAGAGGTGAAGGACGAGCGTTTTGCCCGGTTGATGGAGACACAAAAGCAGGTTAGCGCAGCGCTTCTGTCGACCCGTATCGGGCAGGAGATCGAGGTGCTCGTCGATGAGGTGGACGAGGAAGGCGCCATCGCACGTTCAAGCTGGGATGCTCCGGAAATTGATGGCTGCGTGTTTATCAATGGAGAAACAGAGCTTGAGCCTGGAGATATGCTGAAGGTTCGTGTTGAGCATGCGGATGAGTATGATTTGTGGGGCGTGCCCATGGGTTCTCAGGAATGACAATGCCTCAAACATGGCAGGCTGCTCACGATGAGCTCACTGCGAGGCGGGCAAGGTTGAACAAGGAGATTGCCGGCTATCCCGGCCCGATCACCGGGTGCGATGCGCAGTTCAATCACCTGCTTGAACGCCGCGCCGGCCTTAACGCAGAATTGGCCCGACTTTCCGAGATGGGTTCAGGCACTGATACCAAAACCCTGAAGCGATTTGTCGAGGCCTGCCCGTATCTCAATGGCCCTGGTGGGGAAGATGATAAATGAAAATACTCGTATTACCCGCGGATGGTATCGGACCGGAAATCGTAGAAGCCGGGGTCCGGGTTCTCAACAGTATCAACGCTTCGCAGAAGCTCGGCCTTGAGCTTGAATATGACGATATCGGTCTTGCCAGCCTGGAGAAATACGGCACGACCCTGCGCGCTGAATTGCTGAAAAAAGCGCGGGGTTTTGATGGGGTAATCCTCGGTCCGCAATCAAACCTTGATTATCCGCCCGAGGATGAGGGCGGGGTGAATATTTCGGCATTGTTTCGAATCCAGCTTGATCTCTATGCCAATGCGCGTCCCGCGCGCACCCGCCCCGGCGTGGCGCAGGGCAAGGAAGGCCTCGATCTCGTTGTCATGCGCGAACTGACGGAAGGCTTTTACGCCGACCGGAACCTGTTTCAGGGCCATGGAGAATTCATGCCGACGCCGGATATCGCCATGTCCCTGCGCAAGGTGACGGCGAAAGGCTGTGAGCGGATCGCGCGCGCGGCGTTCGAGCTGGCGATGAAACGGCGCCGACGAGTCACCGCCGTTCACAAGGCCAATGTGCTCAAGGTGTGCGATGGGCTCTATCTCGAGCAGGTCCGCAAGGTGGCGAAAGACTTCCCTGAAGTCGAACTGGATGACGTTCTGATCGATGCCATGACAGCCTACCTGGTGCGAGATCCTTCACGCTTCGACGTGGTGCTGGCGACCAATATGTATGGCGACATTCTCTCAGATCTCGCGAGCGAGCTGTCAGGCAGCCTCGGCCTGGCCGGGTCGACCATGTCAAATAAAGATATGTGCTTCGCACAGGCCCAGCATGGCTCCGCGCCAGACATCGCGGGTCAGGACAAGGCCAACCCGACATCTATGATGCTTTCTATTGCCATGCTGCTGCAGTGGCTTGGCGAAAAGCATGGGCACAATGACTTGCACAAGGCAGGAAGTGACATCGATGCCGCACTCGATACAGCACTCGCCGACCCGGCAACGCGCACTGCGGATCTCGGCGGGCCGCTGGGCACCAAGGCATTCGGTGAGAAGGTGGTCTCTTTACTGGGTTGAGCGGGGCGCGATTTTCCCCAGCAACACGAGGCTTCCGTCAGCTCGGCGCCGGACCACAGCTATTTCGCCCGAGCGCGTCGAGGTTTTCAGCAGGCCGCGGATGGTGAACTGGTGAGAGACCATCACCACCGGCTTGTCAAGATTCAGGGATTTGATATCGGCGCGCAGTGTCTCGATCTGCCGCGCCTCTCGCTCAGGGAAGCGGTAGAGCGAATTGAGCGATGGCAGGGGTGTGACCGTGCCCAGCTTGATAAGTTCGGCCGTTTCCATGCAGCGGCACCACTGGCTGGAATAAACGGTTGGCTGCGATATGCGTTTGGCGCGGAAGGCATCACCCGTGCGGGCGGCTTGGCGCCTTCCAGCGTCGGACAGAATGCGCTGGGTGTTGCACTCATTCAGATCAAAATTGTCCGGGTCGCCCGTTCCCGGCGCCAGTGCATGACGGACAAAGGCGATATGGCCTGGCTTTTTCAGAAGCGCCCAGAGAAGGCTGGTCTCAGCCGCACTTGCTGGGACGAAGCTCGCCAGCAAGACAAGTGATGCCAGGAAAAGTTCTAAATATGTGCGGGGAACTTTCTGGGTGATCAATGGCTGGCCTTTTATTCCAGGGCATTCACTTGCGTGTGAAGGCGTTGGTTGCAAGCTTGTTGTCGAAATTGTGCGGTACTTTGCCGTCGATCGCATAGAGGTAGAGCGCCGAGGTCAGGATCCCGTCAAGCGTGAAGCCGGCAAGTATCACACCGAAGATCCCGAGAACACCGAGAACAATGAGTAACCCGCCCAGCAGCGGAATGACTTCCAGTGAGAAAGCGCCCACGGCTATCAGTGCCCCTGCCGGAAATATCGCCGCGATGACGAGCAAGGTCATGCCGATTTCGGCTGTTATGGTTTCCCCCCAGGTTTTCTTGATGATGGATGCAGATCTTTTCAAGGCATCGATCGGCCCGAGATCTTCCGTGATGAAAACCGGTACCGCGAAATAGCTGGCGATCGCCCAGCCGGCGCCGAGGAGATTGACAACAAACTTCCCGACGGCCCCGCTACGCTCTTCAATCTGCCCGAGAATTACGCCGACACAGGCTGATACGAACGACCAAGCCAGAATGCGTGGCAGACGCCGGGCTGCCGCACGCAGCCCGTCTGCAACCGTCGGGTCACCACCACGGAAGCGGATAATCGCGCAGGCGATGAGGGCAGAATTGAAGAAGAATATGACGAAGGATGCAGCAAAATAGAAAGCAAAAAAACAGCAAACAAGAACGCCTCATTCAAAACGGCAGTGCCTTCGGCAAAGGCCTGCAATTGCCCGCTGGTCCAGAAAGGAGCAGCGAAACTTGCCAGCACCAGGAGCAGGGCAATCAAGCTTAAGAATGGGAAGATGAGGAGTTCCCGGTCCAGTTGCAGGACTCTCCAGCATTCATTGGCGAGCTTCCAGCCATCCTTGATCTTTTGCAACATGACAGTCCTCAGCCTTCGTGGCAGGCCTTGGCGTAGGCCTTTTATTTGCGCGCCTTGGACGCGTGGAACCTGGCGTCTTTTTTGCTGGCCGGGCCGTTCGCCGCAATCCAGTAGCCGTCACGGAAGTTCGGGCAGTCGGATGTGTTCAGGACGATATAGCCGGCGCCGAGTTTGTCCGCGCGGGTCTGCACCGCGATTGTGGCGCCAGCCAGCATGAGTATGGTCAGCCAAACGCAGAGAAAACTTGGCATCGTCCAAGCCTTCTCTTGGAGCTAGTGGCAGGTCTTCTTGTAGGCCTTGAACCGGCGTGCCTGGTCCACATAGAGCTGCGCCGTATCCTTTGCAAATCCACCGGCCGTGGCGACCCAGTAGCCATTACGGAAATTCGGGCAGTCCCGCGTGTTCATGACAAACCAACCCGGCCCTAGCGTGTTGGCGCGCTTCTGCGCTGCACTCCGCGTTGTGGCTGAAATGGCGATGGCGTACCAGTCCCCGGCATTGCCACCGGGCCTGGGCTGAGGTGCGGGAGCAGGCCCTGCATTCTGCTTTATGCATTGACGGCTTCGGTTGTCAAAAAAGTAGCCGTACGGACATGAGGGTTGCGCGGTCTGTGGGCCACCACCACCACTCGCAGTCGGCGTAAACACCAGGTGGTCATTGCGGTGGCGCGATATCCGGCACCCGTTCCCCCGGATCGGGGCTGACCCGTCAAGTATGAGATCATTGCCCTGCCAATAGCCGGTGACATTATATGTGACAACACCGCACCGGGCGCTGAACAGACGGGCCGTACCATTGACGGTGCCGTTGTTTTCCCTGCCATCAAACAGGAGCGAACCGTTGCGAGCACCCTGCTTTGCCATTCCCGGGCGAGGGCGGACATAGCTGATTGAAATTGTGCCGCCGTCGCATACCTGCACCTCCATGAGAGAGTTATTGTGCATGTACTCGTCAACGGAGCAGTTGCTGGCATGGGTCTGGGGCGAAAAGCTCCAGAGCGCTATTACAGCCGCAGCCGCTGTCAGAAAGCGTATCATCAGGTGATCCTCCCAAACTCGAATACTGTTTTCTTAACGATAGTGGATAAGTCCGCCTGCGCGCAATAATTGAATAGCGGTTAAACTCTCCCGCCGGTCAGGCGTTTCAACTCCAGATACAGCACTTGCGAAAGGTCAGAGCGGGCATAGTTGGGCCTTTCAGCCAGAACGACACGACGACTGACCGGGGGGGACCCAAAAGGAAAGCGCTTTACCTTCTGGCCGTGCTCTCCCTTGAGCCGCCCCTCCGGCACGACGCCAGCGCCGAGACCGGCCTGAGCCATCGAAAGCACGACATCCGTGGAGTCCAGTTCCATGGCATCATTTACAACAAGTCCCGAATTTCTAAGGGTGGCATCTATGAGATTGCCCAATCCTGACAACCGGTTGACCCGGAGAAACGGTAACGAAGTGAGAGCCTCGTCCCAGCTCGATATCTCGGCGTCCATTGGCGCGACGACCACCAGTGCTTCACTGGTGATGGGGAGCATCTCAAGTTCCGGTTCGGGAATGAGCGGTTCGGTGATAATGGCTGCATCAAGCTCACGGCGGTGTACCTGGCGGATAAGTGTTGCGCTCTGACCTTCGTCGATGCGGATTTGCAGGCGCGGATACTGGGTGCGTAAATTGCCAAGTGCTTTTGGTATGAGATCGCTGGAAAAGCCGCTTATACAGCCGATCGTCAAGATACCGGCAATCTCATCGACCGCGCGCGCTTCATTGGCAAATGCATCAAATTCTCGAAGGACATCGCTTGCCCTCTCAGCGATATGCACGCCATGGGCGTTCAAACGTGGTGGCCGGGTTGTTCGATCGAACAGGGCCACCTGCAACTCGTCCTCCAGCGCGCGCATTTGCTGGCTGACAGCTGCGGGTGTGATGAAAAGCCGTTCCGCCGCATCGGCGAATCCCTTGTTGTCGGCTATGGCGACGAGGGTGCGGAGCTGTGGGATATTCATGGGAAAATAAAATAAGTAATCCTTACTTTAAATGTCAATATATATCGTTTGAATTAACGTGTATTAACCCCCATTCTTTCACCAACAGCCACATGACGTGGCAATTAAATTGGAGAAAGAACTATGACCGACGTCATCACCAACATCGCACTTGTCGTGGCAATGGTCGCGATCATGTTCGTCGCGAACTATTCCTACCTTGTTCAGTAGGGCAATCGGGACTTCAAAAAAATAGCCGGACGGGGACAGGCAATCAGCCTCCGGCCGGTATTTTTTCAGGGGCCCTAGCCCCCACCTCTCTGGAAGGCCCGGTCAAAACCGGTAAGGAAAGCGTCTCGCTGATCTTGTTCCAGATTTTCCAGATGCAGCGTCACCCGCGCGCGCGGCAGGGCCAGCAGGCCTCCGAGCTTCGCTTCCTCAAGGGCTTCATAGGCAATCCGGACTTGTGAAGTATCTGTCGGGATGACGAATTCGGTTTGGGCATCCTGTATCATCGCCAAGGGCGCCAGGGTTTTCAATGAGCGGTGAAACTCATCCAGCGTCAGCGCCATCAGTTTTTCCACCCTTTCGGGCGTGTTGCTCATTGGGCCTCTAGCCTCCGGCAACAGGTGGCCAGACCGCGAGTGTATCTCCCTCGGTGAGCTGCTTGGCGTCCGCGCTGGCAGGGGGTGCGAATGTGCCGTTCACCAGGATGAGGTGGCAATTTTGACGTGGAACATTCTGCTGGGCCAGCACTTCGCCGATACTTGCGCCCTCCTGCACGTTCAGCTCGATGGTATTGCGTGCGGAACCCGGGGGCAGGAACGAGCCGAGAGAGGCGTAAAGTTTAAGGGTGATGTTCATGGGCTCAGACAGTCGAGATGCCCTGGGCCGTTGCCACGTAGGCTTCGGCCAGACGCTCGGGCGATTTCATCAGTATGTCCTTCCAGCGCCCGAGCTTCAGCCCCGTCTGGATCAAACCACGGGCAATACCAATGTGATCGGTGAGGCCGACAGCCTGCGCTCCAGCGAGACGGTCACCGTCAAATTCCAGTCGCAGATAGCGGTAGCCGTCCTCATCACACATGCGCGTATTGTCACCACCCTTCACGCCCTCCCATGCTCCGAAGGAGGAGGAGACAAGGCCGATGGTGTCGAGCACGTTCATGTTCAGGCTGCCCTCATGGGGCGTCTCGTGCCCGGCCATGTTCAGCGCGGCAATCCGGCCATGGTCGGCGGCCACGGGCTGGATGGCGAGCACTGAAAATTCACCCGTCGAGATGTCCTTGCCTTGCGCTACGTCACCGGCGGCATATACGTCTGTTGCGCTGGTGCTCAGAAACCCGTTTACGGTGACGCCCTGACCGGTTTTGATGCCGCTGCCCTCCAGAAAACCGATATTTGGTGCAACGCCCGCCGCGACCACAACCAGTTTCGCCGGGATGGACTTGCCGGTAGAAAGCTCGACATCGAGGCGGTTTTTACCGCGGTTGATCTCCCTGATCTGGGTTCCGGTGAGGACGTTGACACCTTTGTGCTCGCACCAGCGTTGCAGCATCGCGCCCGCTGTTTCATCCATCATGCGGGGTACCATGCGGTCTCCCATCTCCACGACGGTCAGCTTTACCCCGCGTGACACAAGGGCTTCGAGAATGATGGAGCCGATAAAGCCCGCACCCATCAGTACCACGTCGTCGCCTTTCAGAGCCCGGTCCAGAATTTCCCGTGCATCTGCCAGTGTCCAGCAGGTGTGGACCCCGGGAAGGTCAAGACCTTCTACCGGTGGGCGGATCGGGCTGGCGCCGGTTGCGATCAGCAGCCGGTCATAGGAAATCTCTTTGCCATCTTCCAGCACGAGGGTTTTGTTTTTGGAATCCACGCCATCCGCCCGGGCATGCATGACATCGATGTCATGGGTTTCATAGTGACCTTTGTCCTGGCGCAGGTACGTCCCTTCCTCGTCGATCTGGCCCGACAGCAAATAGGGGATTGCCATGCGCGAATAGGGCGGTTCTTCCTCCCCGCCAATCAGCGTGATTTTCGCGTTTGCATCCTGCTTGCGCAGGGTATCGGCTGCGATGACGCCAGCCGGACCCGTTCCGAGGATGACGTGGTGCATTTAGCCCTCCCCAGTGGTTCCTACAGCGCCAACCGGTTGAGCGTTTCGTTTGTCGGAACGCCCTCCTTGGTCCAACCCCTCGCCGCGTAATATTCCGGCAGCATTTTTTTGAGGCCACTTACAAGACCCTTGGCCGGACCGGTCTTGGCGGCGTCTTTCAAGAGCCGTTTGGGCAGGTTGTCATCCTTAGCCGTGAAGCCGGCTTGCAGGTTGAACTGACGTTCCAGATTCCAGACCCGCTCGCCAACCTCAAGCAGCTTGTCGACGCTCCACTCTCCCGGCAGTGCCCCATCGATCTGCGGAGCAATGTCTTCCAGCGTCCAGGCAAAGGTTGTGAAGACGCAAAGCCCGGAGGAGTCGACCGCTGCGGTCGCATCCTGGAAAGCCTTGACTAGATCGGCCTTTCCATCGGTGACAAGCGGGTCGGTCTTTTCCGGGATGCCGAGAATTTCCGATGACACCGTGTAAGAGCGCAAATGGCATGCGCCGCGATTGGAGGTGGCGTAGGTCAACCCCATGCCCTGGATGCCGCGTGGATCGTACGCGGGGAACTCCTGGCCCTTCACGGTCATGGAAAGTTCCGGCTTGCCATATTTGTCACACAGCCTCTTTGAGCCAAGGCCCAGTTCGGCACCGAACCCCTCCGCCTTACCGGTCAGTTCAACGGCTGTGGTGAGCGCTTCGGCAGAACCGAATTTCAGCTTTAATCCGCCCGTGTCCTTGTCAGTGAGGGTGCCGTCCTCATACATCTCCATGGCGGCGCCAACTGTTGCGCCGAACGAGATAGGATCAATCCCCTGCTCGTTACAGATGAAGTTGGCATAGGTGAGGGCATCAAGGTCATTGACGCCGGTTGCAGCACCCAGCGCCCAGGCTGCCTCATATTCCAACCCGCCCGAGGCGTGCCAGTATTCCGGCTTGTTCTGGACCGTGTAATGCTCTTCGTTCACTTTCGAGATGCGTCCACAGGCAATGGTGCAACCGAAGCAAGCCTGGTTGGCCAGCAGGTTCGGTTTGCCGTTCTTGCCAGATGGCTCGGCCATGGCTTCGGCAGAAATATCGTGCGCGCCATCAAACTGGACATCGCGGGTGTTTCGCGTGGGCAGGGCACCGGCCTCGTTGATGACATTCATCAGAACCTGCGTACCAAATGTCGGCAGGCCTTCTCCGGTTACCGCATTTTCCGCAAGGACTTCCTTGGCAGCGCTTGTGGCGGCGAGGAATGCAGGGAAGTCATCCACTTTCACCCCGCCGGTGCCGCGTACGGCGATGGCCTTGAGGTTCTTGGAACCCATGACCGCGCCCACGCCGGAGCGTCCCGCGGCCCGGTGCAGATCATTGATGATGCACGAAAAGAGCACGCCATTCTCGCCGGCAATGCCGATGCCCGACACATGCATCTGTGGGTCCTGATGGCGGGTTTTTATCCACGCATCCGTATCCCAGACGGACTTGCCCCAGATTTCAGATGCGTCAAGCAATTCTGCCTTGTCATCGGTGATACACAGATAGACAGGTTTCTTGGATTTGCCTTCGAGGATGATCATGTCCCATCCGGCGAATTTGAGTTCCGCGCCCCAGTATCCGCCCGAGTTTGAGCAGGCGATGGCGCCCGTGAGCGGTCCCTTGGTGATCACCGAGTAGCGTCCACCGGTCGAGGCGCATGTGCCTGTCAGCGGGCCGGTCGCGAAGATCATCTTGTTGTCGGGTGAGAGCGGGTCGGCTTTGGGGTCCATCTCCTCGCTGAGATATTTAGACGCCAGGCCGCGCTGGCCCATATACTGGTCGGCCCACTCCTTGTTGAGGTCTTCAGAGGCGCATTTGCCCTTGGTGAGGTCGACGCGCAAGACTTTTCCTGTCCATCCCATGTGTCTGTCCTCCCCTAATGTCCAGCTCTTGAGCCGGCGTCGGTCTGGGCAGCCCAGTGGCGCATTTTGTCAAAACCGGCCTGCTCGATATCGGTATAGGTGATGGCGTCCGTGGGGCAGGCCTTGGCACAGGCCGGGTCGCCACCGCACTCGTCGCATTTGATGACCTTGCCTGTGGAGGCATTGTAATTCACCGTGCCGAAGGGGCAGGCGATGGTGCACACCTTGCAACCGACACACAATGA
This sequence comes from Hyphomicrobiales bacterium, assembly GCA_021775525.1. Taxonomy (GTDB): domain Bacteria; phylum Pseudomonadota; class Alphaproteobacteria; order Rhizobiales; family Methyloligellaceae; genus UBA2767. The sequence goes on along the minus strand of JAJFHQ010000081.1, from coordinate 837 downwards.
ATCATGGACTTCCTTGACGCCCCACTCATTGGTGGTGATAGCGTTCACCGGGCAGGCCTGCTGGCACCAGGCTTCCGCGCACTGGGTGCAGGTATAAGGGACAAAGCGTGCGTCCTGGTGGAAATCGAAAACACGGATGCGCGATTTCGCAGGGTTGAATTCGCCTTCCTTCACGTAAGAGCAGGCCAGTTCGCACTGCTTGCACCCGGTACATTTCCCCGGGTCTATGACAAGGGCTTTCAACATGACTGATTTCCTCCCCGGCTATTGAATATGCCTTGAGGTGAAGCTTAGCAGGAAAGGGGCCCGCGCGGAACGGGTGAGTCATTCACTATGGCGGGGGTCATGCGGCTGGCCAGGGCGTCTATTTACCGGCATTTTTTCTCATTGATGCACCCACAAAGGATGCTTTGCATGTGGCGCACCGAAAGGCAGATCCCCATCTCAAAAAACGATAATGCGGAGAGTTTCCCCCTCCCAAATCAGGGTCCGAATTATCACAAATCCGGACCCTGAAATCTCAGGAGGATAAGGGTACTAGTTTTTCTTTTTTTTCTGTGCGGCTTTAATTTTCTTCTTCAGCTCCGCCATCTTGACCAAATCTACGAAGTCTTTGTGCGACGTAGCGACGAAGCCCGTGCTTGGCCATACTCGATATTTGCTGGCTGCCTCACTCGGCAGACTGGCAAAGGCGTGGCGTAAATTGTCGATAAATTTTTCACCAAATTCCTGCTTGGTTACCATCGGGGTGTTCGGGACCCTCTGACATTTGACGATAGAAATTTCACTGTTGACCAAGCGATCATTGGTTTCGTCCCAGGAATCGTATTTGAGGAC
>JAJFHQ010000009.1 GCA_021775525.1 Hyphomicrobiales bacterium | reverse complement strand
ACAACGGGCTGCCATAATCCACCATCGCCACCTGTGCCTCACCTTCGACCACCAGATGATAGGAGTGGTCAAAATAGTACGACGACTGCGGACTTATGCCTGCGAACAGGATATCGTCATCCGTCGCATTCACCGCACTCCATCCGACATGGGGGATACGGCCAAGCTCGGGCTTGATATGCCGGACATCCGCATCAACCCAGCCAAGCCCCGTATGGTGACCATGTTCTTCGGATGCGCGTGCGATGAGTTGCATACCAAGGCAAATCCCGAGGAATGGCGTCGACCGTGAAACCACTGCTTCGCTCATCGGTTCAACAAGTTCTTGCTTGTTGAGGTTAGCCATCGCATCGCCGAAGCCACCAACTCCCGGCAGGATGATCGCATCGCAATCACCCAGTCCGTCAGGGCTGTCCACGACTACAGGCTTGCAGCCAAGGAACTCCAGCGCGTGTACCACCGACCTCAAATTACCCATGCCGTAGTTGATGACGGCCACGGAGAGCTTGCTGGCGGCAATGCGCGGATCGCTCATGTCAATGGATATTTGAGCGTCCATATGTTCCCGTCCTGCTTCCAGATTTCACGGTTGCGCCAGCGCTCCGCCTGTTCCCAGAATTCGTCTTCATCAACACCGATGAAATTGCAGAAATCAGCGAGATACCGGTGGGCGCACTTGCCATCATAAAGATTGGCAGCAGCAACGCCTTCTTCCCGGGTCATGGTTCCAGCCCGGATCATGCCGCTGCATTGCTCCGAAGCCTTCCCAAAACCAAATTTGAGTTGCTTGAGCATCTGGTTGACGATGACAAAATCATCATCCAGCGCGTCATAGGTTGTGATCTGGCCGATGTCCTCAAGGATGGCATCCCTGCCTTCACGGGGTTTCAGGCCGAGTTCCATTGCCACCTTGCCGTTGGTGATATCGTTGAAATCTTCCATGAAGTAACCGAGATACACCATCCGGAGCTTGGCGCGTTCCACCTCAGCGTCCGAGGGGTAGCGGTACCAGTACAGCTCCTTCATGTTGAAACCGGCTTCAAGCAGCCAGGTGATATCACCGCCCTTCAGAGTGTTATTGTATTTCAGACGGTTGGCATCCTCATCCATGGAACCGCCAGCGCTCCCCCAGGAAAGTGCCGGGTTTTCTCCATAGACAACCAGCGGGATATGCCAGGCCGTTGCCACTTTCGGCGCGACTGCATACAGGGCCAGTTCAGTCGATTTGAACATATTGCCCCAGATCATGAAGCCGGCCCGCATCAGACCGCGCCATGTTTCGGGACCGGGACTGACATATATGCAATCAAACCCGAGAGAAATCAGGTTACCGATATTGTAAGCACCACGCTCTGTCTGTTGCTCTGGTGGATATGAGCAACTGACGAGCAAGGGTTTCAACCCGAGCACATCACGGCAATAGACCGCCTGGCGATGTGAATCCTTCCCCCCGCTCACCGGCACGATGCAGTCATAGCCGGAGACGTTGCGCTCCCGGCCCCATTGCGCAATTTCAACCAGTTCGCGCTGGCGGGCATCCCAGTCGATCTGATCGACCGTTTCCAGCAATCGGCACGGAAAGCAGACTCCTTCTTCGTCGAAGATGGAGTCGGGCCTGGTGTCAGGCTCAAGACATCGTGGGCAATAGCGCATTACGGAATTTATCTGACCAGGAATACCGGCTTATTCACCGCGGGGAACTTTCCGGCTGACGGGCAGCCGTTCAACAGGGGTGAAATCCATCGTGATGAGTTTCTTTTGCTCGAAGCGTTGCAGATAGGCAAGCAGTTCCTGAAAGGGAAGCTCGTGCTGTTCGGCAATATCCAAGACAGACATGGTGCCATCGAAATAACGCAGTAACGAGTCAAGCAAATGACCCCATTTCTCGTCATCATCCGTCAGGCTCTTGTCGATCGAGGGATCATGCCTTTCAAAATACAAATCGTACTTCGGGTTCGACAGGCACAACAACCCGTCGAAGTGCCGCTGTGCGGAGGCATTCATCTCAAGCGTATCGACCACCCGCTGGAGCATCCCGAAGAATTCCGTCATTTGCCCGACATCCATAAGGTCGGCATTGTCCAAACTGGAGTGATATTCCGGGTAGGGATGGTCAGGTGTCTTGGCGCGTGTAACCTCGACAGTAGGCACCTCGTAGCCTGGTGATTCCCAAACCGTCTCGTCATTACCTGCGCCAACCCTCCAGGGCGTCCACTTGTAAGCCTTCGTGAAATGACGCGTCGCATTGTGAAAGGCCTTGTCCAGCATGTGCCCCCCAAGGAATGACGAGGCGACGGTTATTTCATCCTTCGTGCCCGGCATCTCGGCAAATACGCAGCCAACCATCCGCTCGATCTCTTCAGGCGAACGGTCACGGAGATAGAAGATCGAGCCCATATGTTCAGGAGCAAGGATCAGCCTGTAGGTATAATAGGTGTCACGCTCTGCCAGTTCCTGAAACAGACGCACCAGCATGGCGACGGCTGCAAAACCGTCATTGGCCTGTGTCGGATGGCATGTATTGGTGTTGAAGAGAATGATCTGGTCGGAACGCCCAGGCTTCTCATACTCACCGATCAGCATCTCCCCCGGCTCACTCTCAGTCACCAGCTTGATCTCATATTCGCCGGGGCCGAGTTCACGATAGATCCGGTGAGGCAAGCAAAACGCCCAGCCCCGGTCCCAGTTCCTGATTTGCCAAATGCAATGATAGACATGTGCGTCGGGCAGTTCCGGGTTCGTAACCAGGTGAGGCTTGAGGTCTTCCCAGTCCAGCTTCCCTTCGAAACTGGTCGAGTTCTGGGCAACCGCGAGGGGATGTACAAGCCCGTCAAAAACCAACTCTCCGTCCCGGTAAAGCCCTGCTTCAAGGACACGCCAATTGTCTTGAACACACCAGCCATTGTGCTCACTCCCGGACGGAACCCGGTAAATATTGAATGGCAGTTCCTCTTGCAGCCGGGCGAACAGGGGTTCGTTGCCATCCGCGACCACTCCTGTGTTGAAACTGCACAACTCGCGAGTCAGCGGGATAAAATCCAACTCGTCGCGTGTTTTGTTGTTTTGCGCATCCATCACGATAACTTCTCTCGCTGTTTGCCAGCGGCTTTTTTAGCTGCGCCCTGAGAGTTCGAAGTGGCACCAGAGACATCCTCGCCAATGCTCTGCATGAATTCACGAGCAAGGAGCACAGCAGCTTCGCTTTTCACCGCAGACGGCCCAGGCTTGCCGATCCTGGCGAAAGGATCCTTGATCGGGAACTGGCAACTTTCCATCGCCCTGATAAAGGCGCGACCGGCCTGGTGTCTTTCCGTGAGTGGTACAAATTTGTCCTGCGCCAAATCGTTCAGCACGTTGCGAATATCGTCATACGTGGTGACGGGGACAACCTGGGGCATAAGCACCGCGTTGGATCCCCTGTGAAATGACAAGACCGGTTTGCCGGAAACAGCCGCCTGATATCCGAGCGACGCATTGATCATTGCCAGAGCCTTTGCGCGATCCAGTAATTCTTCGCCGCTGTCGAGCGTCGCGGCGACTATGACATTCGGATAGCGGCGTATCGCATTCCAGAACCATTTCGGGCGCGGAGCCGTCTGGGCAGGATGCTCCTTCACAACGACATACCAGCCACCTGGCATCGCCTTTGACAGGCTGTCGATAACCGAGAGCTGGTTGTCTGAACCCGGCACCTCGGCGACGAGATTGGCTTCAGGTTCCGTCTGCAGCGGGAAGAATACAAAATTGAGTGATGGATCCAGCTTTGGAAGCACCGGCTTTTCACGCTGGTTTTTGCGTTTCCACAACCAGCGGTCCACGACCACGTGGAGGTTGTCACGGAAAAGGTAGTTCCCGTAACCCGTCCGGCGACCCCGCAATTTTGCCTTGGCTTCCCGGGCAAACATCATCGCAATGGTCTTCATCAATGGCAGAATTTTGCTACCGCGCGGCACACCACTCATGGCGATACGCATCCTGTCTGGCACACCCAGAACAGGTGCCGACTGATCTGCCCGTTCACCCGGCGATGCCTTCTCAGCCTTTATTTCCCTCTCATAGGCTTCCCGTATGCCCC
>JAJFHQ010000080.1 GCA_021775525.1 Hyphomicrobiales bacterium | reverse complement strand
TCATCCGATGGGCGGCAGGTTGTTTAAAAATCATATCAACTTTCATCACACCCACTATTCCAAAGATCATCTTGTCTCACGGGTTTATCTCGGTGACCAAGGCAACAATACGCCTTTTTTCCTAATTCCCGTGTTTCTGGTTGGCGTGTGTACATTTCTCCTGTTGCCCATTGATCTCTTCATGGTTCAGGTCGCGGCCTGTGCGGCGTCGTTCTACGCGCATGTTTTTCTCGACAAGGAATATCACGTAGAGGGATCCCGGCTGCAGAAGTTTGCATGGTTCAGACGCAAACAGGAAATGCACTTCGTTCATCACCGACATGCGAACACAAATTTCGCGGTGATTCATTTCTTCTGGGATAGAATTCTGGGGACCTATAGAAGGCCGAACCCTGCATAGACCAAGGAGAACGGAACGCGCTGGAATACCCGGTGAGCCGGGTTATGTGCGATTCACGGATACTCTCGATATTCGAAGGGGCGGCAGAAATTCAGGCAAATGTGATCGCAAGAAGGGTTCTCGAAGGCTGATCACGCCACCAACCCTTCGCTCCCATCAACCCTGTCAAAATCCCTCTCGAACTGCAGCTCGGCCGCATGGTCTGCCGTTAAATACGGCCCAACATACAAAAATTAACTTTATATATTAACCAATACGTGTTAAGCATATGTAATTGCTTATTTTTTCAACATTGACACCAGTATAAACAACTGCGAGCATTTTCTCTGGTTTTACGTATCACGTCAGGGAACCAGAGATGCTCAGGAAAACCATTTCCGTCTTGTTCGCGCTTTCGTTCGTTTGCAGCGCCACTTACTGGACCTTGCCGGCCCACGCCCAGCAAGCCAGCGATCTGGATATCGAGGATTGCGACCCGGACATTCAGGGCTGGTTGTGTCCGTGGGCGGAGGTAATCGGTGGACAAGGAGATGGCCAGGGTCAGGGTCAGGGGCAAGGACAGGGCGGCTCTCAAGGCGGAGGGAACCAAGGCGGAGGCGGTCCCCAGGGCTCCGGAGGAGAGGATTGAGCCTGAAGCGGGACATTACTCATTTCGGCAATCTTGGCAGCGGCAGCGCTTAAACGGCAAGACAGCCGTGAGCCGTGTCTCGCCCAGCGCAAAAAGGCACTGCAAACCGTGAGCTTCTAGCGGTTTAGCCTGAACTTCATATCGTCTGTTACGAACTGCCAATGGTGCTCGGTCGCAAGGTCAAGCCGCGTGATGTTGCGGTAATCCGCCTCGAACCAGACAGGTCCAAGATTGGACAAGGTGATCTCATCCTCATAGACAAGCTTGTCACCGCGCCACCCCCTGAGGTGTAGCGTCTCGCCATTGGCCCGCTTCCAAGCCACGCCGAAATTTCCCCCCGCGAAATCAAATCCTTCATCGAGGGTAATCTGCGCGGGATGACCAGAACTGTTATAGGCAACGTAATCTCCGGATACTGAATTGTTCGCATAGGCGCGCCCGACCTTGAGCGCCACCATGTTCCACCAGTTAAGACCGCCGATGCCATTGGGCATTTCACGAAGGCGACGCGGGGTCACCTTCTCAAAATCCAGAACTTTCTCACTCCGGCGTTTTTCCGGATGCTTTTCACCGGTCCGTATCGCGGAGAGCTGAACGGGAACATTGCCGACCTTGACCACGCGCCTGAGCGGGAGGGCGCGATCCCCGTTACTGATTTCGATGGTCCAGTTGCCAGCCGTTACGGGAACAGAGAACCGGCCGCGCCTGTCGAACGGCACCGCGTGTTTCTTGCCAGAAGGATCAATCGCAGTAATCCCGATCATTTCTCCATGTAAGGCCTTGCCCGGCCTGGACGGCGCGATACCGCCACTGATAACCAGGTTCTGAACCAGGCCGACAGGCCTGAAGGGAGGGTCGCCGACAATATCCGCGATCGAACCCGGCAGATCACGAAAAGTGAGCGTCTGCCTGAGATTGTCCGTCGTTGTGGACCATCCGGGGGGAACCTGCACATCGAAGCTGTAGAGCCCTGCCCGGGTGATGACCCCTTCCTTGCGCTTTTTCGACATGGTGAAATTGGCGAAGCCATTGAAATTTGACCATTTCAACACCTTCTTGTCTTGGGCATCCCGCATCAGCACCGCGACATTTTCCATCGGCCTGTCGGACTCGTCATATTCGCCGTTTCGGTTCACATCGTGAAATATGAAGCTCGAAATATTCAGCTTGCTTCCCACGGGTTTGGACCAGTCGCCGCGCGGGCCATAAATCTTCTCAATGGAAAAATCGGGTGTAGCAAGAGTTTGGGCCGGCGCAAGAAGTAAACCCAGCACCGCCAGCACACCAAGTGATCCCGGCCGCGATACTCCGCGTGACATAAAACTCGTGAATGCCATTTAACTAACCCGGTTCGATTAAAAGCCATCTCACACTACTGATTTAGAGCTGATGAGGCGCAGTCGTTATGAGCCTATGCTTAATGGCTGTAAGCGCATGAGGTTCGATACTTGGGGGAAAGTATGGATCAGGATGCACTGCCGAATTCCAGGTCAACCATCACAGCGACGGGTTCAGGAGAATTATTGCGTACAAAGAGAGGCCGTCCCGAAAACAGGTTGCGAGACGGAGCGGGAAAAGCCTAGGCTTGCGAGAAACAGGAACGCGTAAACATGATGTTGCCGCAATGGCCTGCACGTGTTCAAGAAGCGATAGAATAAGACTTGGGAGGTCATCGTGGAGAGGTTCATCCGGCTAGCCATCGCACTCACATTCCTTTTTGTGACTCACCACGCATTCGCAGCCCCCATGCCGAAATTATCGACGCCTGACTCAAATGAATCGCTGGTCATTCAAGCCCAGGGCCTTCAGCTCGGTAACAACGGTCTTCAACTCCAGCTCGGTGTTTCCGACGGCATGATCCTGAGTGTCCTGTCACAAAACGGCTACAGCGATATCCGGATTACAAAGAAGAAGCTGACCAAGGCAACCGCCGAGGCCTGCAAGAACGGAACGCGTTTCAAAGTGGAGCTCAGCTTCGAGGGCCGCATCCGCAAGGCGACACGGATCGGCGATTGCCGCCCGGTGATCAATGTCGGTATTGCGCGTAAAATATTGAGAGACAAAGGCTTCCGTAAAATTCAGTTGTCACCCGACGGGGTCGGCTTCATTGCCGCCGCGTGCCGCAAAGATCGCCGCTTCAGGATAAGACTGGACCAGTTTGGCGGAGTCGCAGGCAAAAAGGTGCTGGGCCGGTGCGGCGGAACACTCACACAATATGACATTGCCGCCATTTTAAAATCACAGGGCTACAGCCGCATCCAGGCGCAACGCGCACGCCAGGGCAATTTTGCCGTCGAGGCCTGCCGGGGTGACAACAGGTTAGATATACTGGTTGGCAATGACGGCGTGGTGATCCGCGAGCGGCGCACCGGGCGCTGCGACCCGCCCATTCATCCGGCCACCATTCCCGCCGTACTGGCCAGATATGGCTTCTCGCGAATCGATGTCATCGACAGGAAACTGCCGCGCTACGTGGCCCATGCGTGCCGCGGCAACCAGCGGCTCGAGATTGCCATGAACCGCTTCGGCGAGATTGCGGATGAGAAATCAATCGGGCGCTGCGACCCGCCCCTGAGTGCCGCTGCACTCGAAGACAGGCTGCGCGGCATTGGATACGACACGGTTCGCATTGTTCGCGATGACCCCAGCGGCTTTGTTGCCGAGGTTTGCGAAGAAGGCGAACGCTTCCATCTGCAATTGACACGATATGGCGAGACCTTGAGCGAAAAACGGGTCGGCGAGTGCAACTCGCGGCGCGTGAGGAAGATCCTGAAGCAGTTGGAGCAGCAGGGCATTCGCAACGGCACGCTCTATGTCGATGGTTGCCGCAAAAGGAAACGCGTCCGGATCGAGCTCGACCGGTATGGCTCCGTCGTCAAGCGCTCAGTTATCGGCCGGTGCCGTTAGATTTTTGTGGGGGGAAGTTGTTTGTTCAAATCAGTATCGGAGAGAGACATGCACTACGTTGAAAGTTTCAAATCCCCCACACTTTTGCGATGCGCCTCAGGCGCCCTGTTCGCGGCGGCTTTCGCCCTCCCCCTGCTGATGGGGTACGCCCCGGCCAACGCCCAGGCAAAGCCTACACCGGCACAGCAACAAACCATGGTTCAGTGCCTTGTTGGCTGTAACAAGGGTGATGCAAGCTGCCAGAGTGGCTGCATCAAGAATTCGCCATCGCCCGCCTATTCCACATGCGTCAAGACATGCGCCGACTCTTCTGCGGCTCCCGGACAACAACAAAGTCAGGCCGAAGATTTGAAGATTTGCGTGCAGGCCTGCAACTAGAACCGGTTCGGGAGTCAGCCTTCACTCTTTGGGTTGAAGTTTTCGCGCCACGCGGGCGTCAAACTTGGCAACATGAACGACCACGCGGTTGTGGGTGCCTGAGCCAATCTCCTCAACCTCGTCCTGGGCCCGCACCTTTAATTGCAGCTGGCGTCCATCGACCTTCACCAGCTCTGCCGTGGCTGTCACCTTCATGCCGACCGGTGTCGCGGCGATATGGGAAACATCAAGATGCGTACCCAGGCTCTGCTGGCCTTCGGGCAAGTGCGGATCGATGCAGGCCAGTGCCGCCGCCTCGATCACGTTAATCATCACCGGTGTTGCCAGCACGCCGACCTTGCCACTGCCGACGCTTTCAGCCGTGTGCTCGGGGCCAACCGCCAGTTCAGCGGTTCCTGTCAGGCCGGATTTCAAAGGTATCATTCAGGGCCTCTGCACTGACGTTGTTCAAAGTGATATTTCTTACGCATCCCATAGCGAAAATCCTGAGCCACCGCCAGCAACCTCGGGGCCAACGCCAGCAATGGTTATTGCTTGGCCAGCTTGATCTCCACCAGCTTGCCCCAAAAGGCCACGCCGAGCGGGATGATCTCGTCGTTGAAATCATAGCCCGTATTGTGGACCTGGCAGCTGTCCTCACCATTGCCGATACGGATATAGGCGCCGGGGGCCCTTTCCAGCATGAAGGAGAAATCTTCCGATCCCATCATTTGATGGAAGTCGCGGCTGACATTGTCTTCGCCGACAAGCTCCGCCGCGCAATCTGCGGCAAACACCGTTTGCTCGACATCATTGACGAGCGGTGCGAAAACAAACCTGAAATCGAGCTCGGCCTTTGCCCCCAAGCTGAGGGCAATACCCTCAGCGGTACGGCGCAAATTCTCCTCAATCTTTTTCATGACATCACTGGAGAATGTCCGCGCAGTGCCCATAAGATACGCCTCATCGGGAATGACATTATAGGCGTCACCAGAATGTACCTGCGTGAATGAAAGCACTGCCGTATCCCTGGCGCTGATATTGCGCGAAACGATGGTTTGGCAGGCGGAGATGATATGGGCTGCGACTACAACCGGGTCGACGCTGCCTTCCGGGCGTGCGCCATGAGCGCCAACGCCTGTAATCTTAATGTCGAACAACGCGCCTCCGGCCATCATGGGGCCAGAGCGGATACCAAATTTGCCCTCCGGAACACCAGGGTGATTGTGCATGCCGAAAACGGTGTCACAGGGAAAGCGCTCGAACAGGCCATCCTTGAGCATGGCTTCCGCTCCGCCGAGACCTTCTTCGGCGGGCTGGAAGATAAAGTGCACGCAGCCTTCGAAATTGCGTGTCTCAGCCAGATAGCGCGCCGCGCCCAGAAGCATGGTCGTATGCCCGTCATGCCCGCAGGCGTGCATCTTGCCATCATAAACCGAGCGGTGCTCAAACGTGTTGGCTTCAGTCATGGGTAGGGCATCCATATCGGCGCGCAGGCCAATTGAACGCGTATCATTACCGATCCGCAGTGTGCCCACCACGCCGGTATTGCCAATGCCACGATGCACTTCAAGGCCCCATTCCTTAAGCTTTTCCGCAACGATCGCGCTGGTGCGCTCTTCTCCCATGCCCAACTCGGGGTGGGTGTGAAAGTCTCTGCGGATAGCCGTTAATTCGTCATGGTAATCCCTAACGTGATCGATGATGGACATGGACCTGCTGCTTTCGTGAGTCTTGGAAAGTGAAAGGATATGAATATTCGATCATAGGGTGATCATTTTAAATAGGCACACGTCCCGCTACCAACCCCTTCGCATGAAAATCATCTATGCGCCCAGCTCCAGTAGAGTTCGCGCGCGCGGGTGTAGAGCGGGCCGGGCTGGAGATCGCGCTGCTGGATTTTTGTCACCGGCATCAGTTTGAAATAATTACCTGATGCGAATATCTCGTCGGCTTCCTCAAAATCCTCGAAGGTCAACGAGCGCTGGTGGACGCGCACGCCTGCGTCCTCCAGAAGCTTGACGGTACGTTGTCGCGTCACGCCGTTTAAAAACGTGCCATTGGGAAATGGCGTATGCACTTCACCATCCTTGGCCATGAACACATTGGCCGTCGCCAGTTCCGCCACGTGACCAACGGGATCGAGCACCAGGGCATTGTCGAAACCCTTCTCGGCAGCTTCAGCCAGTGCGCGTGCCGAGTTGGGGTAGAGGCATGACGCCTTGGCGTTGACGGTTGCCTGGTCGACCGCCGGGCGGCGATAACTTGAGCGGGTCACGGAAAAGCCCGTGGGCTCCGGCATGGGCAATGCATAGACGCACATGCAGAACACGGTGCTGTCGGGGTTCGGTGGCACGGAGAAGCGGCCGCCATCCTGCGCCCAGTACATGGGACGGATATAAAGTTCAGCATCGGACCCGAATTTCGCAACGCCTTCGCTTGCAAGTTCCAGTATCTCGCCGGTCTTGCGGGTGGGCTTCAGCCCGAGCGCCAGGGCGGAACTGTTCACGCGTTCGCAGTGGGCTTCCAAATCAGGCGTCACGCCTTCAAAGGCCCGTGCGCCATCGAACACGGTAGAGGCGAGCCAAGCAGCATGGTCACGCGGACCCAGCAACTGTGGGTTGCCCTCGCTCCAGGTTCCGTCAAAAAAGGTCCAGGTTTGCGACCACTCGGCCATGGCTAATCCCTCTCATGCCCTCGCTACAATGAGTAGGAGGCAAGGTAGCGCCGACCCGTACGAGAAACCAGCAGGGAAATGCAGCTAAACGCCAACGCGCCCAAAGCCGGGGACCTTGAGAGCGGGGTTGCGGAAATCTATCCCGATGATGGCACCCAGAATATTGATCTCCAGACCCTCGACCCAGGCCAGCGTCAGCCCGGCATAACCATCAAGGGAGATCCGGAACCCGGTGCCGGAAGGCGTGATGGAGAACCAGCGCCCGTCATGGGGATAGTCCTTACCAATGGCCGTCGGCGGCAGGGTGGCGGCAAGCTCGGGAATATTGGACAGCACAGAGGCGATGAAGGTGTTGGAGTTGGGCCCGGGCCAGATGCGATAGTCGCCGCGATCATTATAGGCGTAGTTGGCAATGCCGGCGCGAATTTGCGGAATTAGCCGAGCGGCTTCCTCACCTCGCACCTCATGCACAACCTGGGGATTGTTTCCGTACCAGCGCCCGTCCGGCGCATAATTGTTGCGGCGAACCGGGTGCCCCCATCCAACCTTGTCCCAGCGCTCATAGGCTGAGGCACCCTCTTCTTTCAGTACGATCCAGCTGTGGGTGGCGAACACGCCCTTCCAGCGCCCGGTCCGGGCGGCATAGATGCGCAGCATGGCCGGTTTGGCTCTCGTAGGAGGCGGAAGCGTGCGGGTGCTCGACCAGTTGGCCGTCGCCCAGCTTGTAGCATGGGCCTTGCCCCACCAATGCGCAGCATGGAGCCCCAGTGGCGTTACCACCATAAGCAGAAAAGCGAGAATGAACATTTTGAGGAATCGCACCTTTGCCTGACCTTTCAGGCAACATAAGTCACCAAGTATGTTCGGGGGATTAATCTCCAATTGCAGCCAAAAGGTGGCAAATCAACTGCCCGGCATTGGCACTTGATTACACCCGCGCTGCTGTTATCGGTGCTTTGAGAAATCGCTCGGTTCCAAATGGCGCAAGAAGTTCGTGGCGGTGCCCGGTCAGGACTTCATCCGCGACCATCGCTCCCACGGCAGGGCAGAGCGTAACGCCTGAATGCATTACCGCCACGCCAAGCCCGGCAACACCAGGCAGGCGACCAACAACCGGCAGGCCATCAGCCGGCGTGGGTCGATAACCCGTGCTTGTGCGCTCCAGCACCAGCGGTTCACTGCTGTTCAGCCCCGCATGCAAACGGCGCATCAGTTCCTCGCCGCCGCTTTCCGGGTCTTCGGCCAGTTCTGCACCCTGGAAATCTGATCCTGCAAGAATTTGCCCATTGGCTTTCTGGCGCATATGCAGACCCTCCGCCAGAACCAGCCCGTTTAAAATCCGCGAAACCGGCTTTGTATGCGCTAGCAACCCTGGCGGCATGGAAAGCGGCAGATCGTATCCCACCTCGCGGACAAGCTCGGGTGTCGCCACCCCGGCAGCAACCACAACTTCATCGGCGGAAAGCGTCTCATCGCCCACGCACACGCCGGTCACGCGCTCGCCCTCAAGGGCAAAACCATCGACACGTATGCCGATCCTCAGCTCCGCGCCTTCATCCACGGCAGCCGCGGTCATAAGCGCAGCAACCTGCTCGGCCTCGACCGCGCCTTCGTCATGTGCGAGGGCAGCAACCTCGGTCTCAAGCGCCAAATTCGGTTCGCGCTGTTTCACACGTTCGGCGTCGATGAGTTCGATGCGGTAACCCCAGGCCGTGTTGCGCGCCACAAACTCATTCAGCTCCAACCCTTTCGCGGGAAGATAAATCGACCCGGACAGGGAAACGGGAAGCTGCGGCAGGGCTTCCGACAGCCGCCGCCACTCCTCCATGGAATGATGGCGAAGGACGAAATACTCCCGGGGAAAGTGAAAGTTGGAATTGATCCAGCTGAACGAGTTCGGCGTGGCCACGCCGCCGGGCTTGCTGGCTTCCAGTATCGTGACACGAGCACCGGCCCGGGTCAGATGCCAGGCGATGGAGGCACCGATGATCCCGGCGCCGATGACGATAACTTCTGGACCCTTACCAGCCATTCGCGCACCTCATAGTGTGTGCCTCAAAAGCATACCCTTGCCTTGGCAACGCAATGCCTGTGAGGCAGCAGGTATTTCTGAAACCACGGCCCGCATTTGGCGCGCACACGGCCCATGCGCACTTTGCGGGGCGCCTTTTCGATTTTCAGCTGATCCACCTTGGCCAGAAGCTGGTTGATAGCCGCTCCCTCAGCGCCAGTTTCATGGAACATGTCCGTGCCATTGTGGCTGGCTTGCATGGTCTTGCAAGCGGCTTCTACCTTGGCCGGTGTCGACATGAAAACAAATCCGATGGCGAAAAAAATACTCAGCGCAACCTGAACTCTACGCATCTTCCTATACCCCCTGAAATCTACCCTCGCTGAAAAAGATATTACCCGGGGTGAGACGCGCCAGCCAAGATGAAAAACGGGCGAGCCCGCCTGGACCCGCCCGTTTCATGTCAAAACAAATTTATCTGCCCGGCTTAGTAAAGCCAACCGGCATGAGAAACACTACTGCATCAGCACGATAAAGTCGGTGCCCTTGGGCGTGGTTTCCTTGGAAATGCCGTCATTGGTGATCGCCATGGACGATCCGGGCGTGAGCATCCCGGAAATGCGTTGGCGAACATCATCGGGAATTTCAACACGGTCAAGAGCTTCTTCAGCACTCGAGGGCGATGGTCCTTTTTCCGTCAGGACGACATCGCTGGATTGTTTTTTCTTCCGTTTCTTCTTGCGTCCAAAAGCGCCATTTTTTCCCGAGCCGCGCTTGAGCGTGACCGACAGCCAACGTGTCTGCTCGTCATTTGGTTCAAAATGCATGGCCGTTAACATGTGCGATCCCAAAGGCGTGTCTTCACCCTTGATGAACACTGGTGTGTCGAAAACCGGTTTGAAATTCTGGCGGACATAAAGATGGCCGTTCAGAGGCTTGCCCTTGCCGGTGACCTCGTACAGCTTGTCCATCAATTCTTCGGACATAAAGCCGTTCTTTTTCAGGCCGTAGGTTGCCTGGAAACGACGGATGGCGTTGGCCGTGTCCTTGCCCATATAACCGTCCACGTCGCCTGCACCGAACGACAATTCGTTCAGCATTGACTGCATTTCCATGAACAGCTCACGGCCTGTGCGGCGCGTGATCAGAATACGAACTGGTTTTTCCGAGCGTACTTTGGCCTCGAACTCGATCCCTGCAAGTTTTGCAATCCTGCTCGCCTCAGCTTCATATAACTCTTCTTGTGTCATAGGGGACGGCTGAAACAGCTTGTCATGCACGACCTCGACAGGCGCAATGTTATCCTCGTTGGCAACAACCACATGCCCACCCTTCTGGGTGACCTGGAACAGCTGCTTTGCGAATGACGGGGGCAGCCGGACACAGCCATGGGAAGCCGGGTGATTGGGCACCGAGTTGGAAGCGTGCAGCGCAATGCCGGACCATGTGAGCCGTTGCATGAAGGGCATGGGGGCCCCGCGATAGATATTTGAAAAATGCCTTGGCTTACGTTCAAGGATGGAAAAGACGCCAGACGGGGTTGAGTAGCCCGCTTTCCCGGACGAAACTTTTGAGGTGGTCAGAACCTTGTCGCCCTTGTAGACGGTCATCTGCTGTTTGGGCAAAGACACGATGATGTGCACCGGGTCCTTATTTGTTTCCTTCGTGAACCATGCGGGAGGCCCGACCGGTTTTTTGGGGGCCTTGCGCCGGCGCACGTAACGGCGTTTTTTCTTCTTAATGTGATAGGCGACCTGGTACTCGCCGGAATTCGAGAATGACGTTGCCCGCTGGGCATCAGCAGGAGCGGAACCGGCCGCTGACATGAGAAGGGCAAGGCCAACCCCAGCTGAAATACAAGACACGCGCCGGAATAGATGCGTCGCGATTTCTGTCCTGTCTAACGAATCCGGCATTCTCACCCTCCCAAAATCTCGTCTAGCTGCTCGCTGCGTAAAATGTAGTGAAAAGCACCTTGATATCAAGTCAATCCTGCTTGATCGGTCAGCGACCCATATTATTAGCATAACTAATCCCGCAAATCACCGCGCCCTCGGGTGGGCATCGTCGTAAACATTCAGCAGGCGCGCCGTGTCCACCTCGGCATAGATTTGCGTGGTAGACAGGCTGGAATGACCCAGCAATTCCTGGATCTCGCGCAAGTCCGCTCCATGACCAAGCAAATGTGTGGCAAAGGAGTGCCGCAAGGCATGCGGCGTTGCAGTTTCAGGCAGGCCCAGGGCCCCGCGCAGCCGCTCCATTACCAGCTGAATGATGCGAGGGGAAAGGCGCTTGCCCTTCACGCCGACGAACAACGGACCGCTGGGTGACAGGCTGTAGGGACACAAGTCCAGATAATGCTTGATGGCTTTGCTTGCGACCGGCAGCACTGGAACGACACGCTCCTTGTTGCCCTTGCCGGTGATCCGCAACACATCGCGGCGTCCCGTTGGCGCTTCATCAAGATTGAGGCCGAGGGCCTCTGAGATACGCAGGCCAGAGCCGTACAGCAGGGTTAGCACCGCACTGTCGCGCGCCAGCACCCATTCGGGAGAATTCACATGCGCCCCCGCACTGGCGTCATCTGAAATGGATAATGCCGCTTCGACACCAATTGGCTTGGGCACTCCATGCGGGAGCTTGGGGGTCTGGATGGCTGTCACCGCATCGTTTTTCAATATTCCCCGGCGATCGAGAAACCGGAAGAACATGCGCAATGCAGACAATGTGCGCGCCAGTGACCGGCTGGAGACGCCATCATTGCGACGCGCGGCGAGAAAGGCGCGGAAATCTCGGGGGGTGAGCTTTTTCAGAAGCTTCAGCGAGACCGGACCACCATGATGATGAGCAAGAAACCCAAGAAAATATCTGAGGTCGCGGGTGTAAGCCTCGCGGGTTTTGTCGGCCAGTTGCCGCTCTGTCTCAAGATAGACCAGCCACGCCTCCACAGCGCGGGCCAGGTCGCCCTTGGCGATAAAGTCTGTAGGGGCGGCGGTCATGCCCTTACTTTGACCCTCCAGGTATTAAAGAATCGTCTGACCGGTCTTTTCCCAGTCCGCGAGGAACGCGGCCAATCCCTTGTCGGTCAGGGGATGCTGGCTTAAGGCCCGCAGAACGTCCGGTGGCACGGTCGCCACGTCGGAACCGGCAATCGCCACCTGTTTCACATGCTCGTCGCTGCGGATGGAAGCAGAGAGGATTTGCGTCGAAAGCGCATCGTAATTGTCATAGATAGTGCGGATGTCGCGGATCAGTTGCACGCCATCTTCTCCGATGTCGTCGAGCCGTCCGATGAAGGGGGATATGAAGGTAGCCCCGGCCTTGGCCGCGAGCAGCGCTTGGTTGGCTGAGAAGCACAAGGTGACGTTGACCATGGTGCCGCCTTGTGAGATCGCCTTGCAGGCTTTCAGCCCGTCCCATGTGAGTGGCACTTTAATTGTCACATTGCTGGCAATCTGGGCCAATTTTTTGCCCTCATCGATCATGGCGCCGGCTTCCGTCGCTGTGACTTCCGCGCTCACCGGGCCATCGACGATGGTACAAATCTCCTTCACCACCTCGACAAAATCGCGGCCCGATTTGGCAACAAGGGATGGATTGGTCGTGACGCCATCCACAAGGCCGGTCTCGGCAAGGTCGCGGATTTCGTCCGTATCTGCTGTATCGACAAAAAACTTCATGGCTGCTGGTCTACTCCTGATGCGCTTACTCGCTTATAGCGTGCCCGGCGTTACTATAGGAGCCTGATTCTTCTCCATAGCTTAACGTGAATACAAACGAGACGCGCCTTGGCTTCAGACCACACAGTCCCCGTCCTGCTGCCGCTGGCAATTGAAACGCCATACGACTATCTCGTGCCACCTGGCAAGACTCTGGCCCCGGGCGACTTTGTAACCGTTCCGCTGGGAACGCGCGAACGGATCGGTGTCGTCTGGCCGGGTGGGAGAGGAAGCGTGGATGCAGCCAAGCTGCGCACTGTTCTGGACCGGCTGGAGGCGCCGCCCCTTCCGGTTGAATCCCTCAAGCTGGTCATATGGGTGGCGCAATATACCCTGAGTTCCCCCGGCATGGTGCTGCGCATGATGATGAGCGCGAAAGAGGCGTTTACGCCGCCAAAGCCAAAACTGGGTCACCGGCTGACGGGTGCAGAGCCAGCGCGTCAGACCCCTGCCCGTGCACGGGTGCTGGATGTCGCTGCCAATGGCATGTTGTGGGCCAAGCGCGACCTGATGGAGGCCGCCGGTGTTGGTGTCAGCGTCATTAACGCACTGGTGGATGCGGGAACGCTCTCTGTCGAGCCCATGCCGGCAGCAAAACAACCCGTGCCGGACCCGGAGTTCTCGATACCGGAACTCACTGACGATCAAGCAAAAGCGGCAAAAATACTAAGCCAGAAAGCCGGTGCAGATGGCTTCAACGTCACGCTGCTCGATGGCGTGACCGGATCCGGTAAGACGCCGGTTTATTTCGAAGCCGTGGCGGCGGCACTCGATGCCGGCAGGCAGGCGCTCATCCTGTTGCCCGAAATTGCACTCACTCGCCAGTTCGTTCAGGCTTTCGAGGCGCGCTTCGGCTGTGCACCGGTCGAGTGGCATTCAGACATCACCCCGCGCCAGAGGGGCAACAACTGGCTTTCAGTTGCGCGAGGCGAGGCCCGCGTGGTGGTGGGCGCGCGTTCAGCGCTCTTTCTTCCCTTTGCAGAGCTGGGGTTGATCGTCGTCGATGAGGAGCATGACGCATCCTATAAGCAGGAGGAACGCGTCAGCTACCACGCTCGCGACATCGCCGTGGTACGCGGGTCCATCGGCAAATGCCCCGTTATCCTCTCGTCCGCCACGCCGAGCATTGAGAGCCACGTCAATGTGATGCAGGGGCGATATGACCATGTCAGCCTGCCGCGGCGCTTCTCCGGGGTGTCCCTGCCCGACATCAAGGCCATCGACTTGCGCAAATCTCCACCTGACAAGGGCATGTGGCTGTCTCCGGTCCTGGTGGGCGCGGTCGAGGCTACGCTTGCGAACAAGCAGCAGGCCTTGCTGTTCCTCAACCGCCGGGGCTATGCGCCACTCACGCTGTGCCGGGCCTGCGGGTTTCGTTTCGAGTGCCCACAATGCGCCGTTTGGCTTGTCGAGCACCGGTTTCGGGGCCGTCTGCAATGCCACCATTGCGGCTTTACCTCTAAAGCCCCGGATGAATGCCCAAGCTGCGGCGCGGAAGACTCCCTTATTCCATGTGGCCCCGGCGTGGAACGCATCGCCGAGGAAGTGAAACAGCGCTTCCCCGATGTGCGCAGCGTCATTCTGTCTTCGGACCTCGCACCCAATGTGAATGCGCTGCGCGAAGTGCTGGATCAAATTTCGCAGGGACATGCCGACATCATCATCGGCACGCAGCTGGTGGCCAAGGGGCATCATTTCCCGCAACTCGCCATGGTCGGTGTCGTCGATGGCGATCTGGGATTGGGCCAGGGCGACCCGCGCGCCAGTGAGCGCACCTACCAGTTGCTCTCACAAGTGACAGGACGCGCAGGCCGAGAGCTGATCACCGGGTCGGGCTATATCCAGACCCATATCCCGGAGCATCCCGTTATCAAGGCGCTCGTTTCGGGCGACCGAGATGCGTTCCTGGCCCAGGAAATCGCCGCACGCGAAGGCGCAGGCTATCCGCCCTTCGGGCGTTTGGCCGCGCTCGTTGTGTCAGCGTCCACCATCCCCCAGGCAATGGATTATGCCCGCACCTTTGCCAAATTCGCGCCCAAGGCGGAAATAATCCGCGTGCTTGGCCCTGCCGAAGCACCATTGTCCGTTATTCGCGGACGCTACCGTGTGCGCCTTCTGGTCAAGGCTACGAAGGAAGCCGACATCCAGGCTTACCTGAGGCAATGGCTCAGTAAGGCCCCACCGCCCAAGGGGAGCGTGCGCCTGATGGTCGATGTGGACCCGTATAATTTCATGTGAGTGTGGCTAATACAGATTACAGAGCAGGAATATCAGCATCATGGCTTTCGAGATTGGACTTCTTCTCTTCCCCAACATCACGCAGCTCGACCTCACCGGGCCGTATGAGGTGTTCATCAAGTTTCCCAACGCCAATGTACAGTTGATCTGGAAATCACTCGTTCCGGTTCAGGCTGGCGGTGGTATGCAGCTTCTGCCCGACACGACATTTGCCGATTGTCCCCAGCTTGATCTTATCTGCATACCGGGTGGTGCGGGCATGAACCCGCTTCTCAACGACACGGAAACGCTGGATTTCATTCGCGCTCAAGCCGGGGGAGCAAAATACGTCACATCCGTCTGCACGGGTGCGCTCGTGCTTGGGGCAGCGGGGCTTCTCAAGGGCAAACGCGCGACAACCCACTGGATGTCCCATGAGATGCTCAGTGAACTCGGCGCCATACCGGTCAAGGAGCGCTATGTCATCGACGGCTCTATCATAACCGGCGGGGGCGTCACAGCCGGTATTGATTTTGCCCTGGCAATAGCGGCTGACCTGCACGGAGAGGAAGTTGCCCGCACCATACAGCTGGGAATTGAATATGACCCGGACCCCCCATTTGCGTCGGGATCACCTGCAACTGCCGATCCTGCTCTCGTTGAGAAAACCCGCATCGCATCCCGGGGCCGGCAGCAGGAACGCAAGGCAGCGGTCCGGATGGCAGCTGAAAAGCTGTCTGGGCGTTAGTGTTCATGGCGAGAAAGCATCCCGGCCCCGCGGATTACGCATGGTTGATTCTGCTGGCCGCCATATGGGGCAGCAGCTTCATGGTCATCAAGCTGGCGGTCGACACCGTGCCGGCGGCGACCATGACGCTTGCCCGCTTGATGATAGCCGCTCTTGTCCTTCTGGCAGTAGCCCGGCACGCAGGACAGAATTTGCCAAGATCCCTGCGCGTATGGGGTCTCGTCTGCCTGGCGGCGCTTTTCGGCAATGCGCTGCCCTTTACTCTCATCGGATGGGGAGAAGAAAAAATCGACAGCGGCCTTGCGGCAATTTTAATGGGTGTCATGCCGCTCACAACAGTCTTGCTGGCGCATATCATGACCAGCGACGAAAAACTGACACCCCGAAAAACTGCCGGTGTCATTCTTGGTCTTGCCGGACTTGTTATATTAATCGGTCCGCAAAAACTGACGCACCTTGGAGAGGACACGTTGCGCCAACTGGCCGTTGCCTCTGCAGCAGCCTGCTACGGCGTAAATGCGGTTATTTCCAAATCTCTGGCGGGCCAACCAAGGAGGGCTCTGACCGCTGCGCTGATGCTGGCATCGACTGCGATGGTCCTGCCGGTAAGCTTGTGGTTCGACCGGATATGGGCGCTCGAGGTAAGCAATATTTCAGCGCTGGCCATTATCCTGCTTGGCCTGCTGCATACGGCTTACGGGACGCTCCTGATGTTCAATGTAATTGACCGCCAGGGCGCGTCATTCTTCTCCCAAGTCAACTTCCTCGTGCCGGTCTTCGGACTGTTTTGGGGCATGCTTATTCTTGCCGAGCGCCCACCCGCGAATGGGTACATCGCTCTCGCAGTCATTTTGCTCGGTGTTGCCGTTGCGCGTGAGCGCAAGCGAAAAGCATCAACTGAAGTATAGGAAGTTGACCACGGACATGGCCTGGTTAAATCACTTGCTTTGCCCGCCCCGGGTTTAGAGACATACAAAAAAAATCTTGCAGAAACATGGTTCACCTTCTGTTGCCAGCCCGCAGGGCCTATGCTAGATCAAGCGCGGCTTTGGGGGGCAAGGTTTGCTTCTTTTGGGGACGGCGCGAAACGTGTATATTTTGCGCCATGAACGCGGGCAAAAATCCGGTAATGAGAGCGTAACAAGTGGCAGGCGAAGATCCCATCATTGCTGGCATGGCTGGCCGCTATGCACTCGCTTTGTTTGAACTGGCGCTGGAGTCAAAAAAGCTCAAAGGCGTCGAAGCGGATTTGAAGAATTTCGCCGGACTTCTTGAGGGCAGCAACGACCTTCAGCGCCTTGTCCGCTCACCCGTATTTTCCTCAGAAGACCAGCAGCGCGCTGTCACCGCAATCGCCAAAAAAGCGAAAATTTCTGGCATTACAGCCAATTTTCTGCAGCTGATCGCGCAGAACCGGCGCCTTTTCGCTGTAGGCGACATGATCCGGGCTTTTCATGTCCTTGCCGCCAGACATCGCGGCGAGGTTTCAGCGGAAGTGACATCTGCCAACCAGCTTTCTCCCGATCAGACAAAAGCGCTCACAGCATCGCTGAAGTCTGTAACCGGCAAGGACGTGCAGCTCACGTCGCATGTCGATCCGGCACTTCTGGGCGGGCTTGTAGTCAAAGTCGGCTCCCGCATGATCGACACATCGCTCAAAACCAAACTCGATAATCTTCAATTTGCTATGAAAGAGGTCGGCTGATGGATATCCGCGCCGCAGAAATTTCTTCAATCCTGAAGGACCAGATCAAGAATTTCGGCAAGGAGGCCCAGGTCTCCGAGATCGGACAGGTCCTGTCTGTCGGTGATGGCATCGCCCGCGTCTATGGACTGGACAATGTTCAGGCCGGTGAGATGGTTGAATTCCCCGGTGGCATCCAGGGAATGGCACTTAACCTTGAAGTCGACAATGTCGGCATCGTGATCTTTGGCGATGACCGTGACATCAAGGAAGGCGACACCGTCAAGCGGACCGGTAATATCGTGGAAGTGCCGGTTGGCAAGGAATTGCTTGGACGCGTCGTTGACGGCCTCGGCAACCCGATTGATGGAAAGGGCCCGATCAAATCCAAGAAAATGTCCCGTGTGGACGTGAAAGCGCCGGGCATTCTGCCACGTAAATCCGTGCATGAGCCGATGCAGACCGGCCTCAAGGCCATTGATGCGCTCATTCCCGTTGGCCGCGGCCAGCGCGAGTTGATTATTGGTGACCGCCAAACCGGCAAGACGGCTGTGATTTTGGACGCAATCCTGAACCAGAAATCAATCAACACCAGCAAGGACGAGAGCAAGAAACTCTATTGTGTCTACGTGGCTGTTGGACAGAAGCGCTCCACCGTTGCCCAGTTCGTGAAGACGCTGGAAGAACATGGCGCCATGGAATATTCCGTCGTCGTCGCGGCGACCGCTTCCGAACCCGCCCCGATGCAGTTCCTTGCTCCTTACGCCGGCTGCGCCATGGGCGAATTTTTCCGCGACAATGGCATGCACGCGCTCATCGCTTACGACGATCTGTCGAAACAGGCCGTTGCTTACCGGCAGATGTCCCTGTTGCTGCGCCGCCCGCCCGGACGCGAGGCCTATCCCGGTGACGTGTTCTATCTCCATTCCCGGCTGCTGGAACGCTCGGCAAAACTGAACGAGGATCATGGTTCCGGTTCACTTACCGCTTTGCCGGTTGTGGAAACACAGGCCAACGACGTGTCGGCCTATATCCCGACCAACGTGATTTCGATTACCGATGGCCAGATCTTCTTGGAAACCGATTTGTTCTACCAGGGCATCCGCCCGGCGGTGAACGTCGGCCTGTCGGTGAGCCGTGTAGGCTCAGCGGCCCAGTTGAAAGCCATGAAGCAAGTTGCCGGCGCCATTAAGGGCGAGCTGGCCCAGTACCGCGAAATGGCGGCCTTTGCGCAGTTTGGCTCCGATCTCGATGCCGCTACCCAGCGCATGTTGAACCGCGGCGCACGGCTGACCGAACTTCTCAAGCAACCGCAATTCTCGCCCATGACGGTCGATGAGCAGGTGGCGTCCATATATGCCGGCACGCACGGCTATCTTGATGACATCCCCGTCTCAGCCGTTGGCAAGTTCGAAGAAGAACTGCTGCGGCACCTGAAGGACAAGCATAAGGCTGTCATGGACACAATCCGCGAGAGTGGCGAGCTTGATGACAAGTCTGAAGAGAAACTCAAGAAGGCGCTCGATGCCTTCTCCAAGGCCTTCACGGCGTAACCTAAGCAACGGCCAGGATCAGGCAACATGCCTTCACTCAAGGACCTTCGCAACAGGATCGCCAGCGTCAAGGCGACCCAGAAGATCACCAAGGCCATGCAGATGGTGGCAGCCGCGAAGCTGCGCCGGGCGCAGGAAGCGGCCGAGGCCGCGCGCCCCTACGCCGAGCGCATGGACAAGGTCCTTGCCAATTTGGGTGAGAGGGTGAACGCCCAGGAAGGGGCCTCTCCGCTGCTTGTGGGCACCGGTTCGGACAAGGTGCATCTGCTGGTGGTGGCAACGGCTGAGCGCGGCCTGTGTGGCGGCTTCAACTCGAATATCGCCCGGCTGGCGCGCACACATGCCAAGAAGCTGCTCGATCAGGGCAAGATGGTCAAAATCCTGTGTGTTGGCCGCAAGGGCCGCGATGCGCTCAGACGCGACATGTCGTCCAACATCATAGATCTGATCGACATGAAAGCCGTGAAGAAACTCGGGTTTGAAGATGCCGACAAGATCGGCACGCGCGTGCTGGAGATGCTCGACAATGGCGAGTTCGATGTCTGCACGCTCTTTTTCTCCGAGTTCCAGTCGATCCTGACGCAGGAGCCAACAGCGCTGCAACTGATCCCGGTGAACCTGCCGGAGGCCAGCGAAAGTGAAACAGAGCAAGGGTCACAGGCGGGCTATGAATATGAGCCCGATGAAGATGAGATTTTGGCCGATCTGCTGCCACGCAACATCTCCACGCAAATCTATCGCGGACTTCTGGAGAATGCGGCGAGTGAACAGGGCGCACGCATGACGGCCATGGACAATGCCACCCGCAATGCGGGCGATATGATTGACGACCTGACGCTGCTCTATAACCGCTCGCGTCAGGCACAGATTACCAAGGAACTGATTGAAATCGTTTCGGGCGCGGAAGCGCTCTAGAAGGACGTGAAGGGTTAAAGCTATGGCAAAGAAGAAACAGACGGGTCATGTGAGTCAGGTCATGGGTGCCGTCGTCGACGTGAAGTTCGACGGCGCGCTGCCAGCGATCATGAACGCGCTGGAGACAGACAACCAGGGCAACCGGCTGGTGCTGGAAGTCGCCCAGCATCTGGGCGAGAACACGGTCCGCACCATTGCCATGGAATCAACCGAAGGCCTGGTGCGCGGCCAGCCAGTGGGAGACACGGGCGACGCCATCTCGGTTCCGGTCGGTGACGAAACACTCGGGCGCATCATGAATGTAATCGGCGAGCCGGTCGATGAAGCAGGCCCCATCAAGACCAAAACGAGACGCGCCATTCACCAGCTTGCACCCACCTTCGTCGAACAGTCGACGGAATCGGAAATTCTGAAAACCGGCATCAAGGTTGTCGACCTGCTGGCGCCATACGCCAAGGGCGGCAAGATCGGCCTGTTCGGTGGCGCCGGCGTGGGCAAGACCGTGCTGATCATGGAACTCATCAACAACATCGCCAAGGGCCATGGCGGCTACTCGGTGTTTGCCGGTGTGGGTGAGCGCACCCGGGAAGGCAATGACCTTTACTGGGAGATGATCGAGTCAGGCGTGAATGAGCAGGGCGGCGGTAAGAACTCCAAATGCGCACTGGTCTACGGCCAGATGAACGAGCCTCCGGGAGCGCGTGCCCGTGTCGGCCTTTCGGGCTTGACCGTGGCTGAGCATTTCCGGGACCAGGGACAGGACGTGCTTTTCTTCGTCGACAATATTTTCCGCTTTACGCAAGCCGGCTCGGAAGTGTCGGCACTTCTGGGACGCATCCCCTCTGCCGTGGGCTACCAGCCGACACTTGCCACCGACATGGGCAACCTGCAGGAACGCATTACGTCGACATCAAAAGGTTCGGTCACATCGGTGCAGGCGATTTACGTGCCGGCGGATGACCTGACTGACCCTGCGCCCGCCACCTCATTCGCTCATCTGGACGCCACCACGGTGCTGTCGCGCCAGATCGCGGAAAAAGGCATTTATCCGGCTGTGGACCCGCTCGACTCCACCTCGCGCGTACTGGAGCCGCGCGTTGTCGGTGAGGAACATTACGCCGTTGCGCGCCAGGTGCAGGAAATCCTGCAACGTTACAAATCGCTTCAGGACATCATCGCCATTCTCGGCATGGACGAGCTTTCGGAAGAAGACAAGATTGCCGTGGCGCGTGCCCGCAAGATTGAGCGCTTCCTGAGCCAGCCCTTCCACGTTGCCGAGGTCTTCACCGGTTCACCTGGCGTGCTGGTGGAACTTGCGGACACCATTCGCGGCTTCAAGGGACTGTGCGATGGCGAATATGACCATCTGCCGGAGCAAGCCTTCTACATGGTCGGCACAATCGACGAGGCCATGAAGAAAGCCGAGGTGCTGGCCGCGGAGGCCGCGTAGCGGGTTAAAGGGCAACCATGGCCGACACCTTCACATTTGAGCTGGTTTCACCGGAAAGGCTTCTAATTTCGGAGCCTGTGGAAAGCGTTGTTGTGCCGGGATCGGAGGGCGACTTCCAGGTGCTGGCCCATCATGCTCCAGTGCTTTCCACTCTTCGGCCGGGACTGCTGGATGTGGTCCTGCCCGGCGGCAAGGAGCGGCGTATTTTCGTGCGCGGTGGATTTGCCGAAGCCGGTCCGGATGCCCTCACCGTGCTGGCCCAAAACGCAATAGACTCAGCTGATCTCAACAAGTCCGCCCTGGCACAGGAAATCAAGAACGCGGAAGAAGACGTGTCTGACGCCAAGGACGACGAGACCCGCGACAAGGCGCAAGGCGCTCTGGACGGGTTGAAGCTGGTTCGTGATACGCTGGGACTGGGTTAGGACAAAACCCGCCACACCCCGCCCGGGTAAACCGAAAAACAACACTTCACGGCTATTGTGGCGCCCTGACCAGGTGCCATTTTTGTTGTGTGAGTATGTGTTGTGCAGGTTTTGAAAAACACACCCGATAAACTTGTTCTTACCGAACGCTATACCTTTTTTGCCGGTGCGGCATGGTTCTCCGCCATGACGCTCATCTACGGCCTCTACAATAAGTGGCCTGAACTTGATGACCCCAGCAAGTGGGGCATGGGGGCTACAACTCTCGGTTTTATCGCCGTGGCGATCTATTTCCTGCGTCCGTCCATTTTTGAATTCGACAAGACGGCCAACCACTTCCGCTGGACCAAGCCGGGACTTTTCAAATCCCATTACGGTGAAGCACCGCTTGATCAGATCAAGCGCGTACGGGTTGATGCCGACTATGCCGATGGCACCAAGGCCTACCGGGTGCTGGTGGAAACGAGAGGCGCGAGGATCCCGTTCCAGCACTGCTATACGACCAGCGAGGCGAGCGATCATCAGCAGATTGTCGATCTGATCCGCAACTGGCTTGCGCGCTAGGGCCCGGACCTTACTTGGAAAATTTCTTGAACTCTTTGACAAGCTCCTTGTAGATCGGCCTTTTGAATTTGACGATACGTTTCGAAGCTTCTTTTAGCGTCACCCATTCCCAGGCATCAAACTCGGCCTTGCCGCCAAATGGTGTATCGATATCGAAGTCCTCGTCGGCACCCAGGAATCGCATCGCAAACCATTTTTGCTTCTGACCCCGATACTTGCCCTTCAGTCCGATACCGAGAGCTTTTTTCGGGAGGTCATAAGTGAGCCAGCGTGGACATTCGGAAATGATCTCCGCATGGGCCGATCCGGTCTCTTCTTCCAACTCACGCATGGCTGCCTGCTCGGGGCTCTCACCGTTGTCTATCCCCCCCTGCGGCATTTGCCACAAGGAGGCGGAGGCGTCGCCTTCCCACTTGGAGATGCGGCGGCCTATCCAGACCAGCCCCTTGGTGTTGAACAGCACGATGCCGACGCAGGGCCTGTATGGCAGCTTGGAGAAGTCCTTGGACATGAGGCCTTGGCAATTCAGGTTTGTTTGTCTGAACGCACGGCGGCGCTGATGGGAATGAGTTCAATCCCCTTGGATTTAAGTGTGCGCACCCACTCGGCAACCCGCCCGATGGTCAGTGGCAGGCTGGAGCCGATACCGATGGCAAAGCCGTTTTCCTGTGCCAGCGCTTCGAGCTTTTTCAGCGCCAGGTCAATTTCCTTACCGTTGCGCTCTTCATCGATGGTGATTTGGGACACGCTGAAATCAAGCCCGAGATCACGTGCAATCTGCCCCGCGGTAGAACGCCCCGCCGTCCCGTCATCAAGATAGAGGAGTCCACGAGACTTCACCTCTTCCAGCACCGGGAGGAATGCGTCCTGGGCCGCTGCAAACTTCGCGCCCATCTGATTTGTGATGCCGGTATAGCCGGTAAAGCGAGACATGATCCAATGCAGCCGCTTGATGTTCTCCTCAGGCGGCAGGCTGGTAAGAAGCGTGTGCGGACCGGGGTCATTGTCTGGATAGTCAAATGGTTCTAGCGGCACTTCCAGCATCACTTCATGACCAGCATCGCGGGATTTGCGCACCCAGCCATCTAGGTTGCGGCCATAGGGGCCGAATGCGAGTGAGACTGACCCGGGTAGGGATTGTATGGCTTGCGTTGTCGCCACTTCAGACAACCCCATTCCGGTGATGAGCAGGGCAATGCGGGCTGACTGGCCCGGACCCGGATTTGCCGGTCCCTTGGTGGGCCGCGCATAAAGCTGGCTCGGGCGGCGGCCATCGGAAGCAATCTTAGGTAACGGCCCGTAGCGCGAGGTTTCCACAACAGCGCGTATTGGCACTGGTGGAAGCGATCCGCCCCGCGCCCCTGATGCAGAAGCCTGGGCGGCATCGGGCTGTGCAACACCGGCAATGGGCAATTGCGGACTGGAAAAAGCTTGCGAGGGAACAGTCTGCTGTGTCGAACCCTCGGAGGGCAAAGGCACCAGTGGTGAGAGTTCCTTCACATCCGGTACGTTGGCCATCGTTTGCCCGGACATGGGCCGGTTATTTGGATCAATGGCAATAACAACGACAGGCTCGCCGCCCATCGGGTCGGCGCGCATGACGAACCAGCCAATGGTCGTGGCGATCAGCCCCAGGACCACCGTAGAAGTTATGGCAAGCGCCTTCATTATGCCTCAGTGTCCGGACCCCGGCAGAATTGAAAACTGCCAGGCCACCCGCTCCGGTTAATTCAAATCCGTCCTAGTTTGCCGCCGATTCCTTTTCAGGCTTGATATCCGCTTTCAGGCCTCGAATGAAGTTCAGCGCATATTTGAGCTGGCTGTCCTTCTCCTTGTCTTTTGGCACATAGGCGGAACTTCCCGATGCTTCTTTTTCGTTCTTGTTCTTGAGGTGACCGCGCAATCCGGCTTCACCGCGTGGCTTCTGGGCCCGCTTTTTCAGATCCTCGGGCAATTCCTGCTCGACCACGACGTTGGGATCAATTCCCTTGGCCTGGATCGAGCGCCCGGAGGGGGTGTAATAACGGGCCGTGGTAAGACGGATCGCGCCATTGCCATCAAGCGGAATGATCGTCTGCACCGAACCCTTGCCGAAGGAGCGTGTCCCGATGATCGTGCCGCGCTTCAGATCCTGTATGGCGCCGGCCACGATTTCAGAGGCGCTTGCCGAGCCACCATTGATGAGGACGGCAATCTTCTTGCCATCGGTAATATCGCCGGCGCGGGCATTGGAGCGCTGTGTCTCCTGGAGATTGCGGCCACGAGTAAGAACGATTGCGCCCTTGTCGAGGAACGCGTCGGACACTGAAATTGCCTGGTCCAGCAAGCCACCCGGATTGTTGCGCAGATCAATCACGTAGCCCTTGAGGTCCTTGCCAATTTCCTTTTTCAACTTGGTCACGGCTTTCTTGAGCTCGCTATAGGTCTGCTCGTTGAACGTGGTGATGCGAACATAACCAACGTCGCCCTCGACGCGGGACTTTACAGGATTGATGCGGATCACATCCCGCACCACCTTGATCTTCAAAGGTTCGTCCTCGCCCTTGCGTACAACCGTGAGGGTGATCGGCGTGTTGATGCGGCCACGCATCTTTTCTACTGCTTCCTGCAGGGTCAGGCCCTGTATTTGCTCGTCGTCAAGATGAGTGATGTAATCGCCGGACTGGAGGCCTGCCTTGTCGGCAGGGGTGTCCTCGATCGGCGACACGACCTTGACGACACCCTTTTCCATGGTGACTTCAATGCCGAGACCGCCGAACTCACCGCGGGTCTGCACCTGCATATCCCGAAAATGCTTGGCATTGAGATAGGATGAATGAGGGTCAAGCGCGCTCAACATGCCGTTGATCGCTGACTCGATCAGCTTGGTGTCCTCGGGCTGCTCCACATAGTCGGCGCGCACCCGTTCCAGAACATCCCCGAACAGATCAAGCTGCCGGTAGATTTCGGAATTGGCTGCAATCGCAGTGTGGCTCCGGGTCAGGTTAAGCACGGCTGTGCCCGCTGCCAGACCAGCCAGAATTAAAAACGCCCAAAGTGCGAACTCGGGTCTGCGCATTATCCTTCACCCCTCTCAGGAACTCTGGCCCACCATGGACCTGAATCAATCGACCGGCCATCCTTGTGAAATTCTATATATAGAACCTGGCCCGGTTTACTGCTTTTTTCACTGCCGCGTATATCGTTTCTGCCTTGCGCCGATGCGCCCATGACGGCAACCGGTTCGCCGGCAAGTACGAACTGGCCTACACCCACGTCGATTCGTTGCATACCGGCCAGAAGCATATGATACCCCCCGCCGGCATTTATGATCAAGAGTTGCCCATAGGTACGAAACTCGTCGGCATATGCAACCCAACCATCAACGGGCGAGGTAACCTGGGCATTCGGGCGGCTGGCAATCGAGATGCCTTTTGTCTTTTCGCCCAGATCATTGGTCCCGCCATAACCGCGTATCTGCCTGCCACTGACCGGCCGGGCGAGCTTGCCCTTCCTGTCGATGAATTCCACTGCCGGTTTAAGTCTCCCGGGGCTCAGGAATGCAACCTTGGTGGCCTTGTCCGGCTTGAGTTCAACCACAGCTCGGCCTTTGCGTTTTGCTTCATCCGCAAGCGCTTTTTCCCGGACCCGCTTGGCGGCAAGCTCGGCCTCATATTGCGCCAGGCCCGCTGCCGCTATTTCCTTGTCCATCCGCTGCACCAGTTCCCCCAGATAGCTCACGGCACTGGCGTGGCGTTTCGCCGCCTCGCGGATCTTGGCCAGCTTTGCCTGGCGTGATTTTTCCAGTTCTTGTTTCTCCGCAATCAAACCACCGATCCGGTCACGCGCGGCAATCAAATTATCGTTTTCTGCCTTCAATTTATCGCGTTCAAGCTTGATACCCTCGCCAAAGCGGATCAGATCATCAAGTTCTGCGCTCAGCCCGTCGGCCTGGAATTTGAGTTCAGGGAACACCGAGGCCATCAGCATGGCGGACCGCACCATCTTCAGGGCGTCGTTGCGCCGGGTCACGAGTGCCGGTGGGGGCTGGCGGCCAATGCGCTGCATGGCGGCAAGCAGCCGGGCAATTGTGGCATGGCGCTCACTCATGGAGGCGCGCACCTGCTCCTCCTGGCCTGAAAGGGTTTCAAGCCTCGCCTCGATGGCCGTCAACTTGGTTTCGCTCGACTGGACCCGTTTGGCAGTTGTGATCAGGTTTTCATTCAGGGAGGCCCGCTCACGGGCTAGCCGTTCAAGGTCGCCCGAGATTTCCTTTTCCCGGGCGCGGGTAGCTTCCAGTTCCCGCTGAGAATCCAGCAGCTGCTTCTTGGCATCTTTCTGGTCTACCTGTTCCTGCGCAGGAACAGGATGCAGGGCAAAAACCATCATGGCGAGAAGCACGCCAATCGCGCGCACCAGTTTCAATCGATGCCGAGATGCCAACAGTTTCATATGTCATCCAATAGGCCCTGGCTGTGTCCGGGACAAGGCATAAGGCTCACCTCGCTTCAACTGCGGTGATAGGGGTGACCGGCCAGTATGGTCACGGCCCGGTACACCTGCTCCGTCAAAACCACTCTTGCCAGCCCATGGGGCAAGGTCATGGCGCCGAGCGCCAGGGTCCGCGCGGCCTTGTCATGCACCGCCTGCCCCAGGCCATCCGGCCCTCCAACAATGAAACTGAGATTAGAAACTCCGGCATCGCGCTGTTTACCCAGAAAACGGGCAAATTTCTCGCTGGTGAGGGCCTCGCCTTTTTCGTCCAGGGTAACCAAAAAAGACACATCCGGGAGTTTGGAGAGCAGCATTCCGGCTTCTTCTTCCCGGCGCTCTTTTGCGCTGCCCTTGCGAGATTCTGAAATTTCAACGCAGGTGAGCGGCCCCAGACCAAGCGCCTTGCCTGCGGGCGTCACCCGTTCAGCATAGCGCTGGTAGAGATCGCGGTCCGGTCCTGCTTTCAGTTTGCCAACCGCGCCGATAGTGAGGTGCATCTGAAAATACCGCGGTCCCGCCTACATGGCGACGCGTTCGTCCGGCCGGTCCGCCGTCCACATTTTTTCCAGATTGTAGAATTCACGCACTTCGGGCCGGAAGATATGCACGATCACATCGCCGCCATCGATCAGCACCCAGTCGCAATGGGGCAGTCCTTCGACCTTGGCGCCGAAATCGGTAGCCTGCTTCAGCTTTTTGACGAGCTGATCCGCGATTGCGCCCACATGACGGTTGGAGCGACCCGTCGAGATAACCATGTGATCGGCTATAGAGGATTTGCCGGCCAGGTCGATGGACGTCACGTCCAGCGCCTTGGCTTCATCAAGGGTCTCGAGTACGAGACCAAGTAACGTGTCCGAACCATCCTCATTTTGAGCATGCTTGGACGCAGGCGTACCCTTAGAGGTACCCTTGCGAGAGGTTCCCATGTTTTGGTGGATGTCCTTTTGTCATACAGCCATTTAGCGCTTAAGCGATGGCTCTCCTGATTTCAGGAGCGCAACAGTCTCAAGAATAGCCTGCACATTGTGTCAATTTCAATACCCACCCGCTTAACCATTCGCGTCACCGCCAGCGCGCAGCCCTGTGGATGACAGCTGCGAGAGTGGTGCATTCAGGAATGTCCATGCCGGCGGTTGGTAACGGTGCAAACCCTTCGCATCGCTTTCATCCACGTATGCACGGGCAAAACATTGGGCTGCTTTTCCCGTACGTGCTGCATATCTGTATCCCGGGCGGTCGATTACCGCGATTGGTGTCAGCCCCATAATATCGCGCCAGTTCTGCCAGTGATGGAAGGTGACGAGATTGTCTGCCCCCATGACCCAGATGAAACGGGTGCCGGGAAAACGTTGTGTGAGAAAGCCCAGCATGTCTGCGGTATAGGCGCTGCCCCGCGACGCTTCAAAACCGGTGACATCAATACGCGGATGATCCGCAAGCTTTGCTGCCTGCGCCAGACGCTTTGTGAAAGTGTCTGCATCTTGTCGGCTTTTGAGCGGGTTCCCGGGCGTGACCAGCCACCACAACCGATCGAGACCGAGACGCTTCAGAGCGATTTGAGAGATATGTATATGCCCGGCATGCGGCGGATTGAAACTGCCCCCGAGCAGTCCGATGGTCATTCCGGGATACGCCTGGGGCGGTTTCAACATGGCGGGCGGTAGGTCGGACGCAGCGTCACCCGGCACGGGTCTGACCCTTGCCGCGCACCACATATTTGAAACTTGTGAGCTGTTCCACGCCGACGGGTCCTCGCGCGTGCATCTTGCCCGTGGCGATGCCAATCTCCGCGCCCATGCCGAATTCGCCGCCATCGGCAAACTGGGTCGAGGCGTTGTGCAGCACGATGGCCGAGCCCACCTTCTCCAGAAAAGCATCGGCCACCCCCTGGTCATCGGTGATGATGCTGTCCGTATGGGCCGAGCCATAACGCTCAATATGATCGATGGCGGCCTCGGCTCCGTCTACCACTTTGATGGAAATCACCGCGTCGAGATATTCGGTTCCCCAGTCATCTTCTTTTGCGGGATGGACGCGGGCATCAACGGCCTGGGTCGCATCATCGCCACGAATTTCACAATCCGCATCCAGCAGCGCTTTCACCAGCGGCCCGAGATGCGTATCGGCGCAGGCGCTATCCACCAGCAATGTTTCTGCCGCACCGCAAATCCCGGTGCGTCGCATCTTGGCGTTGACGGCAATATCCGTCGCCATGACAAGGTCTGCCGCCTCATGTACATAGACATGGCATATGCCCTCCAAATGCGCGAACACTGGAACGCGTGCATCCGTTTGCACCCGCTCCACAAGGCTCTTGCCGCCGCGCGGGACAATCACGTCGATTGTGCCATTCAATCCTTTCAGCATCTCCCCAACTGCTGAACGGTCGGTTGTGGGGACAATCTGGATTGCGTCTTCGGGCAGGCCCGCAGATTTCAGCCCCCCTGCAAGGCACGCATGAATGGCGCGTGCGGAATGCTCGCTCTCGGAGCCGCCACGCAGGATCACCGCATTGCCGGACTTCAGGCACAGCCCGCCCGCGTCCGCCGTCACGTTGGGGCGGCTTTCATAGATAATACCGATGACGCCGAGCGGTGTGCGCACACGTTCAATCCGCAAACCGTTGGGGCGCTCCCATGACGCGATTATATCGCCTACCGGGTCGTCAAGGCTGGCAATGTCCTCAAGACCCTTGGCCATGCCCTCGATCCGTTCCGGGTTGAGCATGAGCCGGTCGAGAAATGAACCGGAGCGGCCCTTCTCCGCAGCCGCGGTCATGTCCTTTTCATTGGCCGCTAGGATCTTGTCTTCACTCTCGCGGATTGTTGCCGCCATGGCCTTGAGCGCGCTGGTCTTGGCTTCGGGCACGGCGTTGGCCAGCACCCTGGCGGCAGCCTTCGCGCGTGCGCCGATCGCTTCCATGACCGCAACGACATCCTGATGCTGTTTTTCAACGACACTCGTGCTCATTTACTCACCTGTTCCCGCGCCCTGTTTGAGCGCCATATCGTCCCGGTGGATCAATTCATCCCGTCCACGGTAGCCGAGCAGTTCCGTAATTTCACGGCTTTTGTGACCGATGATGACCTGCGCATCCTCGTGCGAGTAGGCGCTCAATCCCCGCCCCAGCTCAGTGCCGCACGTATTCCTGATGACTACTGCATCTCCCCGGTCGAAAGATCCTTCAATTGAGGACACACCAGCAGGCAGCAGGCTCTTGCCGGCTTTGAGGGCATTCACCGCGCCGTCGTCAATAACCACCGCGCCGCGCGGCTCCAGCGCACCGGCAATCCAGCGTTTGCGCGACGCCCTCGGATTGCTGTGCGCAAGGAACCAGGTGCACACGCCGCCTTGAGTAAATCTCGCCAGCGGGTTCATGACCTTTCCACTGGCAATCACCATATGCGTACCAGCGCCAACGGCGATCCTGGCGGCTTCAATCTTGGTCACCATACCTCCGCGGGAAAGCTCCGTACCCGTATCTCCCGCCATGGCCTCGATGTCCGGCGTAATCTCGGTGATCTCGGGAAGAAGCTGCCCGGTACCATCTAATCCGGGTGCGCTGGTATAAAGACCGTCGACGTCGGAGAGCAGGATGAGGCAATCCGCGCTCATCATGCTCGCGACGCGCGCCGCCAGCCGGTCGTTGTCGCCATAGCGGATTTCGCTGGTGGCGACCGTGTCATTCTCGTTAACAACAGGCACCGCGCCAAGGCGCAATAGGGTTTCCATGGTCGAGCGGGCATTGAGATAACGCCGCCGCTCCTCGGTGTCGCCGAAGGTGAGCAGGATTTGCGCCGCCACCAGGCCCGATGCCTTGAAGGTTTCCTCGTAAGCGTGAGCGAGATCAATTTGCCCCACAGACGCGGCGGCCTGATTGTCTTCCAATCGCAGTGGTCCCGATGGCAGTCCGAGCACCTTGCGCCCCAAAGCAATAGCACCTGAAGACACAAGGATGATTTCCTTCCCCTCGGCCTTCAACGCTGCTGCATCGGCAACCAGCGAGGCAAGCCACTCCCTGTTGAGAGCGCCGGTTTCAGTGTTCACCAGCAAGGAGGAGCCGATCTTGATGACGATCCGCCGGGCACTGCCCCATTCTGCTCTTACGGCTGCCATTGGAGTTCCTGCGGAGACAGTTTCGCTATTTTTTCTTCTTCCTTCGCTGTGCCGATAGCGCCAGTGATCCGGTACAGAATATCGTCCATGCCAAGACCGGTAACGGCTGAAATGCGGTGCGCTTCGACACCGTGGGTTTTGCGTAGCGCATCAGCAGCTTGCTTGTGATGGTCTTCAGACACCGCATCGCATTTCGTCAGCGCAACGATTTCCGCTTTTTCATCAAGACCCGCGCCATAGGCGGCAAGCTCAGTGCGGATGGTCGCATAATCCCCGGCAACGTCTTCGCTCGTCACGTCAATCAGATGCAGGATCGCCCGGCAACGCTCCACATGGCCGAGAAACCTGTCACCAATGCCAGCGCCTTCGTGAGCGCCCTCGATCAGCCCCGGAATATCGGCGAGGACAAAATCCACCTCGCCTGCGCGCACCACTCCGAGACCAGGATGAAGCGTGGTGAAAGGATAGTCTGCTATTTTCGGCTTGGCCGCGGACGTTGCCGCAAGGAAAGTTGATTTGCCTGCATTGGGCAATCCAATGAGCCCGGCATCGGCAATCAGCTTCAGACGCAGCCAGATAACCAGCTCCTCGCCATCCTCACCCGGGTTGGCGCGGCGCGGGGACTGGTTAGTGGAAGTCTTGAAATGCGCGTTGCCAAAGCCGCCATTGCCACCCTTTGCCAGCACAATCCGGTCGCCGGTCCTGGTCAGGTCGCCGAGCAGGGTTTCATTGTCCTCGGCAAAAATCTGGGTTCCGGGTGGCACTTTGAGTATCACGTCCGTGCCAGCCGCACCGGTACGGTCCTTGCCCATGCCGTGGATGCCCTTCTCCGCCTTGAAGTGCTGCTGGTATCGATAGTCGATGAGCGTGTTGAGATTGTCGACGCATTCGGCAATCACATCTCCGCCGCGCCCGCCATTGCCGCCGTCAGGTCCGCCAAACTCGACATATTTCTCGCGCCTGAAACTGACGCAGCCGGCACCACCGCCGCCTGAGCGGACATAGACACGGGCCTGGTCGAGAAATTTCATGACACCACTCTGTTCAAGGTCGTTTTCATCGTCTCACCAACGGTATCTATCGGCGTGCCTTGCCCGGCGCAAGCAGCACCAAAACATTTGGTGAAGCCGGCTCAGTCCGATCAGGCCGCACCCCAGCGTTTCAGGCTCTCCCAGACCGAGCGCTCCAGCACGAACTCTTCAGAGGGAATGGAGGCGTTCAGCGCACCGCAATCACACATTCCTGTACAGGAGAACTGGAACCCGCATTTCTCCAGGACCCGCCTTGAACCTCGATTTGAAGCCCCGCAGCGCCCGAGAATGCGCTCAATTTCGGGCGTGGAAAACGCCAGATCAATGATAGCTTGCGCCGCCTCTGTCGCCAGTCCGGACCCCCAGTAATCTTCACCCAGGAAATAGGTTATTTCCGGCTCACCGGACTCGTTGGGTGCAACGCCATTGGCACCGGCCACCGTGCCGTCCTTGAGAGTAATGAGGAGGGACAGCTTAAGCGGATCGGTATTTGCGTGCGTTTCCGCGATCCAGCTCTCGGCATTCTTTTCCGAATAGGGATGCGGTAGATGGCTCATCTGCGAGGCAATGGCCATATTGTTGGCCACCAAGGAGAATGGTCCTGCATCTTCAGGTTCCGGCATACGCAGAACCAGCCTGGCCGTTGTCAATGGCAGTAGCTTTATCTGCGTAGTTCCGTTCTGTTCGTCGCCTTGCTCATCCATGGGTCCTCTCCAGTCAAAATAAAAAGGGAAGATGGCATCCCATCTCCCCTTCTTTGACCTTCACGATCCCCCGGTTCGACAGATGCCGGCGGGTCGTTATGAAAACCGCCGTTACTTGGTGGCCATCGGGTCCACCGAAACGTAGACGCGACCTTTGGCTTTTGTGGCAAAGCTCACATTGCCTTCGCGCATGGCAAAAATCGTATGGTCTTTGCCCATGCCGACGCCTTCGCCGGGGTGCCATTTGGTACCGCGCTGGCGAATGATGATGTTTCCGGGAATCACGTTCTCGCCGCCATATTTCTTGACGCCAAGCCGCCGGCCCGCCGAATCGCGTCCGTTGCGTGATGAACCACCTGCTTTTTTATGAGCCATGTCTCTGTCCTCTTATCGCCCCATATACCCTATTCGGAGCGGTTCGTCGTTATTTTTTCGCTGCCGGTTTCTTTGCTGCCGGCTTTTTAGCTGATGTTTTTTTTGCCGGCTCTTTTGCCTTGGCTGCGGGTTTCGCATCTGCCTTTTTCGCAGCTGGTTTCTTATCATCAGCCTTCTTGGCGTCAGCCTTGGATTCTTTTTTTGCAGGCGCTGGCTTGGCTGCTGCCTTTGAAGGTTTTTTGCCGCCGGTCAAAATCTCGGTAATGCGCACCGCCGTGAGATGCTGGCGGTGGCCTTTCTTTCGGCGATAGTTCTTCCGCCGCTTCTTCTTGAAGACGGTGATCTTGTCGGCGCGCTTCTGCTCGACCACCTGGCCCGCAACGCTTGCGCCATCAACGGTCGGAGCACCGATCTGGGCAGCGCCTTCACCGCCCAACATCAGAACCTGGTCGAACTGGATGATTTCACCCTGTTCGCCGGTAACTTTTTCGATTTCGATAATATCTTCCGGCGCAACGCGATATTGTTTGCCGCCGGTGCGGATGACTGCGTACATCTCATTCGTCCTTCTTGATCCGCGCCCTGTGGCGCCGCGCTTGACGTATCGCGGACTTGCTCGGGTTTTGAGGGCCACCTAATACGGCCTGCCTCGGACAGCGACTTAATGCGCAAACTTTAATGAATTGCGCAGTTCGCCGCGCACTATACGGATCGCGTGACTTAAGTCAATTTGGGTTCTCCCATTCTGGAAAGGGAATATTGCATGGCTTGGCTTGGCTGGATTACAAGTGAAGGCTTGAAACTACTGTCCGCGGCATTTGTCTTTGCTGTCGGCATCGTCCTGCTCCTCATAATCGTCCTGTTTCTGATCGATGTGGCGCAGCGGCGCGATGCCATTCGCCGCAACTATCCTGTGATCGGGCGCTTCCGTTCACTCTTCACCAAACTGGGCGAGTTTTTCCGGCAATATTTCTTCGCGCTGGACCGCGAAGAGATGCCCTTCAACCGTGCTGAACGCGACTGGGTCTATAAGTCCTGCGAGGGAAGCGACAACACGGCTGCCTTCGGTTCAACCAACAACCTCGATATCCCGGGTTCGGTTATTTTCGTGAACAGTACATTCCCGACCGAAGAAGATGAAGGCACTCCTGCCCCGCCGGTCATTATCGGCCCGGACTGCCCGTCACCATACGAAGCACAATCGATCATAAATATTTCAGCCCTGAGTTACGGCTCGATCTCCCGGCCCGCTGTAATGGCACTCTCTAGGGGGGCCAGAATGTCAGGCTGCTGGCTCAATACGGGTGAGGGCGGACTGTCCCCATATCATCTTGAAGGTGGTGGCGATCTCGTCTTCCAGATCGGCACCGCCAATTACGGGGTGCGCAAAAACGACGGCACGCTCGATTTCGACGCGTTGAGCAAGGTCGCCTCGCATACCCAGGTGAGGATGATTGAACTTAAACTGTCTCAAGGTGCGAAACCGGGTAAGGGCGGCTTGCTGCCGGGTGTTAAAGTCACCGAAGAAATAGCTGGCATTCGCGGCATACCGGCGGGTGAGGATTCCATTTCACCCAATGGCCACCCCGGTGTTCATTCGGTCTCCCAATTGCTGGATCATTTGGACCGCATCCGAAGGGCGGCTGGCAAGCCTGTCGGCTTCAAAACGGTGATTGGTGAAACTCAATGGCTTGAGGAGTTGTGCGAGGAAATTCACCGGCGAGGACTGAAACACGCACCAGATTTTATAACTGTCGATTCCGGCGATGGAGGCAGTGGCGCCGCACCAATGGCCCTCATCGACAATTGCGGTTTGCTCATCCGCGAATCCCTCCCGCTTACGATCGATGCTCTAACGCGCAACGGACTCAGGGAGCGAATTAAGGTCATTGCATCCGGTAAAATCATCACACCAGCGGATGCCGCCTGGGCCTATTGTGCCGGAGCCGATTTCGTCAATTCCGCTCGCGGTTTCATGCTGGCCCTGGGCTGCATTCAGTCCATGCGCTGCAACAAGAACACCTGTCCCACGGGCATCACGACGCATGACACCCGCCTGCAGGCCGGTCTTGACCCCGAAGACAAGGCGGTTCGCGTTAAAAATTATGTTGAGAGGATGCGCAAGGATGTCGGCATCATCTCCCATTCGTGCGGTATCATCCATCCCCGCTCCCTCGGACGCCACCATTGCCGTATCGTCCAGGCAAGCGGTCTTTCCATTCCGATGGACGATCTACACCCGCCTCAACGCGCAAAATAACTCTGCTTGGAAGCACGCACGGCTCGCATTCAACATGCGCAGTAGCTATTTTCCAATCTCCATCCGATGCATCTGTTTCCACACCAATTTCCGTATAGTGTGTATCCAGACGAATGAACGCGGAGGTAATAAAATGAAACGTTTTCTGTTCGGCGGTATCCTTGGCTGCCTGTTCGGCTTCGCGCTAGGGATCTTTATCTACCCGTTCTGGTTCCTGAACGAGGCCGCCACGGAGCAACTGGTCCAGAACAGCGCACGCGTGGAACTCGCTAAAGGCGAATTCATCCACGCCAACCCGTCCGACCCAGTCCATTACGGCAAGGGTCACGTGACGCTCTATGACGAGGGGGATGGCCGCAAAACCCTCCACCTCGCTGAGGATTTCAAGGTCGGGCCCGGCCCGGCGTTCCATGTCTATCTGGTCGACAACACCAAGGTGCGAACCAAGGCGGATTTTAACGACGCGGCCAAGATCGACCTGGGTAAAATCCGCGCATTCAAGGGCAGCCAGGTTTTCCCGGTCCCGGCATCGGCTGACATGTCGACGTTCAAGAGCGTCGTTGTCTGGTGCAGGGAGTTCGGAGTGCTGATCTCACCGGCAACGCTGGTGAAGGGTCAGAGTTCCTGACTCGCTAACCCTTGAATTGTTTAATCCCTCCCGCTATCGAGTGTTCAGTCTCGTGACCACGTTACAATGTATCTCAGCGGAGGGGTGCCGGAGTGGTTGAACGGGGCGGTCTCGAAAACCGTTGGGCGCGCAAGCGTCCCGGGGGTTCGAATCCCTCCCCCTCCGCCAGCCTCTCTATCAATCATGAAGTCTGAAGCGCCTTGCCAAAGGACGCTATTGAAGCCCCTTCATCCCGCAGAATCACATAAATGTGTTTGATTTTTCCAAAGCATGGAGGTCATGGCGCTCGATTTGCGGGAGAAATAATG
Source organism: Hyphomicrobiales bacterium (assembly GCA_021775525.1). Taxonomy (GTDB): domain Bacteria; phylum Pseudomonadota; class Alphaproteobacteria; order Rhizobiales; family Methyloligellaceae; genus UBA2767. The sequence continues at coordinate 10,612 of JAJFHQ010000080.1, read as the reverse complement.
AATCCAAACCAGAACAAAGCGTTATGCCCGTTGGGAATGCAATTCGCATGGCTCAAAAGTTCGATGTGCTCACTTGCGCAAATACCACACCAGCTGTCTGATGATGGATACTGAGTCTGATTGAAATATTTCGCTCTGGTGTGCTAGCATTGAGAGTGAAGTTCCGTCAGTTTTTATAGCAGCAGTGGTGTCTGTATGTTCGTTTGAGTAACTAGTCCGAACATCGTGCAGTGGGGGTATGCGTGCGTTTGCAAAGCGTTCTGAGACGTTCGAGTGACTGTTCCGCGCACCTAACCAGGTTCGGAATAGTCCTCTGTGGAATCGTTCTCACCTCATGTAGCGGAACGCTTAATGATGAGAGTTTCCTGAACGACGCTTCCGTCGAAAAAATGATGGAGGGGGTCACCAAAAAGAAGCAAACAAATATTGCTTCGAGAATTCCCAAGAACAAAATCAACAGCATCCCGCGCAAACTGGCCGCGGATGGGATCAAGGCGCTCGACAAGCACGAATATAAAAAGGCGTCTAACCTCTTCAACTCGGCACTGAAACTCGATATCCGAAACAGCTACCTGCATTTCCTGAATGCATTGACCTATCACCATCGCGCCCTGCAGGGCGAGAACCAGCTTTTTGCCCTGTCCGAGCAGGGATACAGGATGGCGCAAAAGTTCGACGGATCGAACTGGATGTCCAAATTTTATCTCGGGTTGGCCAAATACGATCAGGGCGATTACCGCGCGGCAAAAGTTCATTTCGCATCGGCTGTTCCCTACCGCGACTCCGACCCGCAAGTTCTCTACTATCTCGCGGCTGCGGCCTATTACGATCATGATGTCAGAACCGCCGATGCCGCGCTGCGCCGCCTGCGCCAACTGAAATTGCCAAGTGCTGAATGGAAAAAACGGGTTGCTGCCTCTTCCACGCTCCTTGCCGTTGCACAAAATCAGCCCAAGGAGGCACAGAAGAGCTACCGTGCCTACACTGTCATCGCCGGTCAGGACAATTCCACCTGGCTGTCTCAACGGATGAAAAGCTGGGGACAGGTCCACAAGGCCGTGGCTCAAATGCCGCAAACACGCAATCCGGTGAAGAACGACTCAAAGAGTTTCTGGCAGGCCCAAATCCCGGGTTCGGGTGGCACCCCCGATGCATCCGGATTTCCCGGAGCATCCGAGATTCCTGGTGGCCAGTCCGAACCCGGCTCATCCTTTTCTCCCCAGGACGAGGGAACGGGTCCTGGTTTCAACCCCGGTGACAGCGCGGCGGACCCCAAGATGGTCGTCGTGGATGTCACCATCATCCGGACTGAAGAAGACACAACCAGGTCGAAGGGCATCAATCTGCTCTCCGGCCTTCAAATCCAGTTTGGCGACCCTCTCAGCGCGACACCCGGCTATTCATTCAATCGGAACAGGGCTCAGGATTTTCTTCCTCAGCAGAATGATGCGATCAATACCAGAACGATCACCCAGCTTATCGGCATACCAGCGATTACCTATTCACTGAACATCGCCAACACCCAGCGCGGCCGCAACGAAGTTCTGGCTCGCCCGACACTTGTGGCCAGGGCCGGCAAGACTTCCGAATTTTTCTCCGGCGTCGAGGTTCTGGCGGCGGCAACGTCAGGCGGCGCCGGTGATTCCGTGTCGATAGAGAAGGAGATCGGCGTCAAGCTGGCGGTAACGCCTGAGTTCCTGCCCAGTGGTTTGCTTCTGCTGCGTGTCAGTGCTGAGCGGACATTTCTGACCTCACCCAACCGGTCCGTCGTTTTCGAATTCCGCCTCGATACGTCGAAGACCACCGTCAACGCCGATGTCGCCATGCGTTTTGGAAGGACATTGATCCTGAGTGGTTTGAGTGAACGCGAAACCGAAACCGACAAGGAAGGCGTACCGGGCGTTCAAAGGGTTCCCATCGCAAAACTGGCATTTTCGACGGAACGCAAACGGGAGTTCAGGAAGTCGGTGATGATCCTGCTGACCCCGCGAAGGGCGCAATACTTGCACAAGACGGAACATGACATTCCGCGGCTCGCCCAGTCTCAAGCTGACAGGCGGATACGCGAACTGGAGGGACGCTACCGCGACTGGTTCCGGCCCCTGTCCCACACGGCGCATATTTTTGATGAGTTGAGATCGAACCAGCTATATTTGCGGGAATACCGTACCGGCGACATCCCGATCGATAACTGGAATGCCTCTGGTTACAACGAAGAGCAAATGGGTGAAGCTCTTCGGCATATTTACAAATAGTCAAAACAGTAGAGATCATGTGGAGAATGGGTGACGCGATACACGCAAGTAGAATACTTTCCGTCATTTCCACCGTCTTAATTTTGGCCGCCGCATGCCTGTTTGCGCCACGTCAGGGCGATGCCCATACATCTTCACGACATACCAGCAAAATCGTCCTGAAAGGCAAGGCCCTCGACGTCGGGATCAGTCCCGGCGGGGTCGTCCATATTATTGACCCCAAGGGGAAAGCCTGGCGTTGGGGAAGTTCGTTCGGCGAAGAGTGGAGTTTTCTCGGCGGCAACGGGTTTGTGCGTATTGACAGTGATCTGTCCAAGCGCCCCTGGGCCGTGGACCGAAAGGGGGGAATTTATTTTCATAACTCCGCTTACTGGGAGAAGCGCGGTCAAGGTGCGGTCGATATAGGGGTCGGGCCAAAGGGCATTGTGCTGGCACTGCTGAAGAACGGCAGGATTGTTGGCTGGAATCCGGCAAGAAAGCGATTTGAGCGATATCTCACCGCCAAGGGCCGGCGTATCGATGTTGATGAGAAGGGCCGACCCTGGATCGTCAATCATGAAGGGCGTCTGGCGCACCATAACGGGAAAGCATGGCGTGTCTTCAAAACCAAGGCCCGCGATGTCAGCGTCGCACCTGGAGGCGCTGTATTTGTGGTCCGCGAAAACGGAAGCACCAGTCAACATCTGGCTTCCGCCATTTCCCAGGACGTTCCGGGTTTTACCAAGGTTGTCTCCATGTCGGCCGGACCGGAAGGGCATCTTTGGGCCGTTCGTGAAGATCAATCGATCCTGTCGATGTCGATGTTCGAGGAGGAGCGCGGCGTCAAGCCACCTACGATTGCAAGCGGGCCCACCCAGGAGGAACTCCTGAACAACCAGCGAAGACGGCGAAGCAGCGTCGATACGTCGATCATCACCAGCAATGCTCCCCTCGAATTTGTCCTCGTGTCCGGTATCCTGGCAACCGACGTTGGTATCGGAGCAGATGGCAGCGTGTTTGCCTCCGACACCAATGGCATCTTCAAGCGGTTCAGCGATAGTGACCGTGTCTTCCTGACTTTCCCTGGCCAGATCAACACCGTCGCAGTGGACAGGCAGGGAAACCCCTGGGGCGTCACCCCCAGCGGCGAGGTTTTTCGCCACAACGGCACCGACTGGGTGGAGGTTGATGGCGATTTTGGTACGGCGCGTGACATTGCCATCAATTACAGGAACGCGGTGTTTATCACCAACATCGATCAGGAAGTTTTCCGTTATGACGTGGAGGAAAAACGTTTCATCCTCTTCCCGGAAGTAAAAGGCACGAGAATTGCCGTTGATCCCAAGGGTCGGCCCTGGACGGTTGATCTCGATGGTGGCGTCTTCAGATGCGATGTCGAAATGGGTTGCAAGAAGACGCCAACAACCAAAGCGCTGGATATCGGCATCGGTCCGGATGGCTCTATCTTCATAACTTCAACAGCCAACGATCTGCTGCGCTACAACAGACAAGAAGAAAAATTCGAATTTCTTCCCAGGGTCAGCACGGGAGTTCGCGTCGTCGAAGTCGGACCGCGAGGACGCCCTTGGGTAATCGATGTTGATGGGCGCGTTTTTGCAAGCGGGTTCTTCAAGCGCGATGAAACCGACGATGCGAAAACCGCTCGCTCAACAAGGACCGAAACCTCGGACATCCCAACCATCGTTTTTTCCAGAAACCTCAACTTGCCACGCTTCACGGATGTCAAACGCAGAATTGCCAATGCGGGCACCGTACGCTCCTCGAGAGACGGCCAAGTCATGGTCACTGCCGATGATGGAGCGATCTGGCGCTTCAACAGGAAGACCAAGAGATTCGAGAAAAAGTCGATAACCGCACCCCTGGTCGCACAAAGCGCGGGACCTGCAGTTCCTATCACCGCCATCACTCCGGACGGCAGGCTCGTGTATCTGGAAGATGATGGCGGCTTGCCCAACATAACGCACAGAATATTCCGGCAAAAGAAGATCAATCGCACCGGTGTCGAAGAGATTGCCTCGATCACCCAGAACGCCGTCAACCGGGATGGCCGGATTCACGTCGGTCCTGAGGGCACCTTGTATTTATCGCTCATAGAGAACGACCTCCCGCCAAGAACATCACGCCTGTTCAGAGCGGAGAACGGACGCAAGACATTTGAAGAGATCAACCTGACAGCCGCGGGCATTGATCCGGTTGCAAATTTCCTCGACGTGTCCGGTGGCGGCTTTGAGAACATACTTCACAATGTATTTTTCAATAATGACACCAGCAGATCCTCAATTCATCTTTTAAAGGGCAAAAAGCTGGAGGAGATATTTGAAACCAGTAAAACCATTAATGGAATTTCTTCAAATTTGAAGACTCTCTACGCCTGCATTGATACAATTTTGTCGAGATTTAATGCTTCAAACAAGAGCTTCAGCAGAACCAATATTAGATGCGAGAACATCGCAGTTACGCCTGAGGAGTTAATCTTTTATATTACCCCGTGAGAATTACCGCGCTCAGGTTGTTGCTCCAACCAGTTAAGGACCGGACATCGAAACAGAAACCAGCAACGACATGATCTGATATATGTCGAGGGTATGAGTTTGGACTCAGTTTGGCAGTTTCCCTGGCTTTCAGTACGATCAGTGTGGAATCCATCACATAATCGTGCTTTTTGTACTGTGGTCGCTCTGTCCCTCTTGTTTTTCCTGACATCCCTCCCTCCAGCTTTTTCGCAAAACTCAAATCTCAAATGGCAGCGCCTACCCGGGACGGCCCTGGATCTGGGCCTCAGCCATCAGGGGCATTTGTGGGCCGTCGGGTCCGATAGGAATGCCTATCGCTGGAATCCATCAAAGAAAACATGGACGCGTTATGGGAAACGGAAGGATTTTGCACGCATCGATGGCGCCGAGGACGGCAGTGCCCTGGCGGTCACCAGTAGCGGAGGCCTTTATTATACCACCGGTAAGGCCATCGGAAATATCAAATGGATGCAGGTAGGCCACAGGGTCCGCGATGTTGGGCTTGGTGGAAGATGGGCGTGGATCACCAAAACTGACAAAGTCAGTGGCGGCGGCCAGGTCTGGCGTGCACGCAATGAACAAAACGGGGATTTCAACTGGCAGCGGGTGCCGGGCGGGATGGTCCATATTGATGCGGGGCCGGGTGGTGGTGCCTGGGGCGTCAACGACCAGAATAATGTGTTCCAGTTTGTTGGCGGAAAATGGAGAAAACACACAGCCAAGGCGACCGACATCGGCGTGGGCGGCGAAGGCACGATATTTATGGTCGGCACCGACATTGTGGACAGATCGGGAGGCGGCACGCTCCATCGGCGTGACATAAGGACTGGAAAATGGATCAAGGATAACCGGCGTCTCCGCACCGTGACGGCCGGGCCGATTGACCAGCCCGCCGGGGTTAACAGCAAAAATGAAATCTGGGACAAGTCCGCAAGAGCCGTGACGGCAGGTAACCAGGGCCCGACAGATAACGGGCCAACCGATGGACCGGGGGATGGGGGTGCCACCAGCACGACGCCCGACCCGGCAATGCAACGGCGGGTTGTCACCAAACATTCCGGGAACTGGTACCGGCTTCCGGGCGCCGCCCTGGATTTGGGGCTTGGCCACAAGGGGCATATCTGGGCCATTGGGTCCGACCGGTTCGCCTACCGGTGGGACGCGGGCAAGAAAAGCTGGGTGCGTCATGGGACCAGGAAGGACCTGATGCATATAGACGCCGCCCCGGATGGCGGCGCGCTGGCGGTATCGACCAAAGGCGAGGTTTATTTCACCAGCGGCAAGAAAACCGGCAGGGACCGGTGGACTAGGGTTGGCGGCAAGGCAAGCGACGTCGGCATCGGTGGCGGCTGGGCCTGGATTACCGGCGGTGACCAGAACTCGGGTGGCGGCCAGGTTTGGCGCGCCAAGTATGACGGTTCAGGGAAATTCAGCTGGCGGCGGATACGGGGCAGCCCATCGTCCGGTCTTTTTCACATCGACGCTGACCCCAATGGCAATGCCTGGGGCGTTAATGACAAGAACGAGATCTACAGGTTCGACGGCCAGAAATGGACGAAAATTACCGGCAAGGCGATCGACATCGGCATCGGCGCTGATAATAGCGTCTGGATCGCGGGAGACGATGTTGTCGAGCAGAAGGGTGGCGGCACACTTGCACAGTATGATGCGCGAACCCGGAGATGGATCAAGGAAGGCAAGCGCCTTCGCAACGTGACATCCGGGATCGGTGGAAACCCGGCCGGGACCAATCATACCAATGAAATCTGGGTCAGGAATTTTGCCGATACGCCGCAAAGCAATGGTGTCAATCTCGCTCTGCGCAAAAAAACAACCCAGTCTCCTCAGAACCGTTTGCGCGGCCATGCGCCACGGGCAGTGGATGGAAATACGGACGGGAATTTCAAGAACGGATCGGTAACCGACATCCGCTCGGGCAACATTACACCGTGGATAATGGTGGATTTGGGGGCAATCTATCAGATCGACGCCATTCGCATCCACAACCGTACCGATTGCTGCGGCACACGGTTGGGCGGAGCGATTGTAGAGACCTCCAATTCCGGAGAATGGGCGGGGGCCGATACCACTTTCACCGGCACGATAAGAAATGCGCTGCCAGTGATCGATTTCAAGGTCGGCAAGACCGGGCGTTACGTCCGTGTTCGCCACACCAAGGTGCAGGTTCTCGGCCTTGCCGAGATCGAGGTCTTCGGCCAATCGAGAAAGGTGCAAGCCGTATCTGCAAAAGTCGTTGCGAAAAAACCCCTCAAACTTCCAGACAACTGGACGAAGCTCGCCGGGAAGGCGCTGGATATAGGCCTCGGTTCCGGCGGACACATGTGGGTTATCGGCACGGACAAGTATGCCTATCGCTGGGACGTCGCAAAAAAAGCATGGGTGCGGCACGGGCGACGGCAGGATTTTGAGCGCATCGATGTTGCCGCCGATGGCGGTGCGATTGCGGTCACGAGCCGCGGAGGGTTGTTCCATACCAGCGGCAAAGCCACGGGCAATGCCGCCTGGAAGCAGATCGGTGGCAAGACCCGAGATGTCGGTATAGGCGGAGGCTGGGTATGGATTACGAGTACCACAAAGACCAACGGCGGCGGCCTGGTCGCGCGCTCGCGCTATGACGGATCAGGAAAATTCAGCTGGCAACGGGTCGACCAGGGCTTTGTCCATATCGATGCCGGAGAAGATGGCAATGCCTGGGGTGTCGATGACCAGGGCGACGTCTATCAGTACACCGGTGAGAGATGGCGCAAGCACGGCGGCAAAAAAGCAACAGATATAGGCATCGGCGGTGACAACACGGTCTGGATCGTCGGTGCTGACACCAACGATGCCGCGGGTGGCGGTACGCTCCATCGGTTCGAGATGGGCAGCGGGGGCTGGGTTTCCGACACTGCACGACTGAAGACCGTGACTGCGAACGGTTACGGGCAACCTGCCGGGATCAACAGCGCCAATGAGATCTGGGCAAGGGACTTCAAAGGTGGAGCGTCGACCGTGGCCGTCGCGGGAGGCACAACGCAAAAGCCCAAGGGCAAGACCGCAAAGATCTCGGACGTGGCTGGCGCCAAGGCCAGTTTGCCTGAAGAGCTGAAGGATATCGTTCTCGAGCAGGTCAAGGCAGAGAAAGGTTTTACCACCGGCAAGGTGATGCTGAACGGCATTCCCGCAACCGTGGTGACCTATACGCCCAAGGGGAAATCCGCCCCCAACACCATCATCTGGCACAAGCGCTTCAAATTCTCAGACTATATGACTGATGCCGGCAGAACGCCGCTGGACAATGTCGGCACGCTCAACAACACGGCCTTCGTGATCGTTCCGCAGGCGAATGCGAAAAGCAAGATTCCGGCTGCTGCCGTCACCTACCTGGACGGTTTGCGAAAAGGTGACGGCAATGCCTTCCCCACGGACCGGTCATATAATGCAGGCGTCAATCTGGTGGCCGGTTTCGACTCCGCACAGATGCCCGGAAGCAAGCTGTTCAAAATCCTTTTCAAGCGCCAGCCCAAGAATTTCCTGCTGGGTGGCACCGTTGATGCGTCCATCTTCAAGAACGTGAAGCAGACCCCGGTCAAGCCAACGCCTTCACGCAATCCCGTCGACATGGCGAAGCTCGTGAAGGTCTATGGCCAGACGTTCCTGAAGAACCTTGCCCTCGAGGGTGAGAAGCTGCCCAAATTCGAGACGGGCCCCCTCACCTACACCGATGCCAAATACGAGGTGAGCGGCGAGGCAGGCGCCATCCAGGTGGGGTTTGAAGTTTCCATGGAAATGGCAGTGACGTCTCCCCAGGGCGGCGACAGCACTGTCACGTTCGACGCCATCCGTGTCGACTACGACCAGGAAGAGAATACAGTCACTCTTACCGGCGATGTCTCCGCCGAAGAGACGAAAAGTTTCGTGTCCTACAGGAATATCGCTGTTGAGAAGCTGACCTTCGAGGGCGTGAAGCCCGAGGGCCAGCCGCTCACTCTGAAGATCGATGGCAGCGGCAAAATCAGCTCCGAGCCGACCGATTTCGAGGTCACGCTGAAGGAATACAACAACAAGTATGAAGCATCCCTGACAATTAAGGGCGAGCTGATGCTGGCGGAAGTCGTCGACGACGTCTTTAATCGCGGTGAAATCCCAGGAGCGGATTATATCGCCCTCACCGAAGTCACGTTCGGCAGAAACTATCAGGCCGGTGTCGCTTCGCTGGCCGGCGAGGATGTCACATTCGCGGCGTTCAAACCGGAGAACCAGCACTACATGCTGGCGATCGATCACCGCGCCCTGCAACTCGCCAACTATCTCCCCCAGCTTGCAGACACGCCGGTGAAGAAGCTGGGACTGGGCCGTTCGATTTTCATCGTCACTAAGGGGGAGATAAAAACGCCGAACGACAGCGACCCGGTGTTTGGCCCCACTCTGACAGTGACGGACGACAACAAGGAAAAGATTCTGCCGTCCCGGATCGTAAAGATGCTGAAAGAACTGGAGGACGAGGCCACCAGGAAGACGTTCGGCAAGAGCATCTACCCCCTCACCCTCCGGCCCAACGGCACGACCATGGTTGCCCTTTACACCACCGATGAAAACCAGGTCTCCGGCACAAATGAAGATGAACAAAAGGTCATCGACAGCCTCGGCATCACCCATGACACCTATATTCTCAAAGGTTTCGTCAACAGGGAGATGATCAAGGCTGTCCAATACGCGAAAAAAGAGGCCAAGTCGCGCACAGGCAGGGGCGTTGGCAAGGAAAGTCGAAGTTTAGTCCGTGAAGTAGCTCTGCGCCTTCTGGACGGGCTTGATATCGGTTTCCCGATCCCCGCATTCCAGCCGAAGAAGGCCAAGACCAAGGACTGGATAACATTTTCGAACAGCCGGTTCAGGCTAAAGGGCATCGACGGCAAACTCGAAACCTTCATCTCCAGCGGCATGTCGGTCAAGTTACCGGGTTCCGGCAAGACCGGCATCAAGGCCATGGACATGGTCGGCAAGGTCAAACCAGTCGTGCTCAAAGAGAATCTGGAAGTGGAATTCGCAGCGACCACCCAGCTCAATGGGACCCAGGCGGACGAGACACCATTTGCCAGTTTGAAGGCCCTGAATGACCCTGATGCCGAAGAGGCGGTCAGCTCACTGGTGCCGACGAGCGAGCCATCGCAAGGATGGAAAACGGCTTTTGGCATTCCTTTCCTGACCGTTGAACAAATGAGTATCGGTGGATCCTTCACCGATGGCGGCACCACTGGCGATGTCACGGTCAATGTCGGCATGCAGACGATCGTGGAGGACCAGACACCGGGCCAGCGTCTCGTTCTCAAGGGCGAGCTAATTGTCTCCGACATTCACGAAATAGAAGACATGGTGCTGGAAATCCCCGGCTCGGTGAAAATTGCCGCACTACCCGGGATCAATGACATCCCCGGTGTCAACGCGCTGACATTCTCCGACGTGAAGCTGTCGCGATACGAGATCGCCAGTCAGGTGAGCGGGCGCGGCGCCACCTTGGACGGTGTGTTGTCGAGAGAGCCGGACAGCACAGACTACGCACTGTACCTGGCGGCAAAGGACATCAACCTAGGCACCTTCTCGGAGCATTTTTCACGGAAACTCCCGAGCACCTTTGGCGACTTCCCCATCCAGAGCGGGGTCATGGTCGGCTCCAACATGGATACGCAGCCGACCATCAAGGTTGCGGATTTGCCGGAACGCGCGCAAGCGCTGTTTGAGAACATTGTCGCGGACGACGCAGAAATCACCATCGCCAAGGGGGTGAGCGTTTTCACCAAGCTGGAACCTGAGAAACTGCCCGAGAGCAACAAGTTCAGGAAACTG
>JAJFHQ010000079.1 GCA_021775525.1 Hyphomicrobiales bacterium | reverse complement strand
CATCGCCAGCATGAAGTTGTTGACGAATCGCTGCTTCTCGGCCGCCTTGGCGTACTTGGCCGGATCCTTCAAGAACTTTGCCTGCGCGTCCGGCTTGCTGCCGCGATACTTCACGCCCTTGTATTCCCATGCCGGCAGACTCGCATCCGACGGCTCGAGATAGACGGGGCACAGTTCCACCGACTTCTGCTTCTCGGCGATCTTGACTTTTTCGAGAATCACCGCATCGGCCGGCAATTGAGCAAGCGCGGGCGCTGCGATTACCAGCGCGAGTCCCATGCAGACGGGCAGGTGTCGAACGTTCATAGTCTCGTGGTTCCTCGCTCGACCCTCTCAATGTGAGTACGCGCTGGGTCGTTTCCTATTGCGACACGCTGGGAAGACCGATAACGGCCGCACCTATCGTATCTAGTCCGTATCGAATGGGTGAATCCACTTGTGCAGAGCCCCGTGCAGCTCTTCGAGGCCGGCCTCGTCCAGTTGCAGAACCTTCTTGCCGCGGTGGTTCACTTTTCCCCCGGCCTTCTGCAACAGCTTGCTTTTCTCGAGATCGTCTACGTTGACAACCTCCACGAGAGCGGCGACGTTCCTGGCCTTGTAGTAGGGACTTGTATCAAGGACGAACGCGCCGTACTTGGCCGGATTCTGAGTCGGCTCGGGATCGCTGTCCGCCCCATGGCATTCCAAACAGCCCACCTTTTCCAAGGTGGCCTGGAATTCGTCGTAACCAGGCAAGAAGCGAGAGACGTTTTCCCGAGAAAGCGCCGCCAGCGACTCCTTCACCGCCTGCGCGTCGATCTGGCCGGGAAAGGAATCCAGCACATTCTGGGCGGCCAGTAGGAACACCTTGGCGTGTCCCTCGGCCTGCTTGAGCTCTTCGCTGTCGTCAACGACGTCGAGGGGCGCCGAAGCCAACGACGCACTGCGGCCGTCGCGTAGCTCAACGACCTTCGCCTTAGACAGAAGACCCTGTCCCAGAAGCCGTTTGTAGACGTCACTATAATTGCGGTCGTGGCAAAGCAAGCACGAACGGATTCCGAGTCCTCCTTGCTCCACGGGGACCACGACATCGGCCATGGAAAGTCTCGCTTCAGGATAATCTTGGCGGAATAGCTTCCCGGCCGCTTCGCGAATCGTGGCATAGAAGAGCGGGTGGTCGAATCCGCCATCGAACTCGTTGGTCGGATTGAGCCGCTGGTAGGCCCATTTCGCGTTCTCGCGGAGTCCCGGCGGCAGCAACTCCATTGACAACGTGGGGTCTCTGATTCCGATGAGCGCGAAATCAATGTGTTCGCTCAGGGCGTTGCCGGCCAAGGTGTACATGGGCTGCTCATGCAGCGGTTTCCCATCAACGATCCCCATCTTTGCCAGCCAAGAATTAATCACGTCCGAACCCAAAGGCCCAAAAACAGGCACTTGGTCGCCAGAGACTGGGTCTTTCACGTACTTCATTGGCGTCGTCTGTGCGACCAGAAAATCATCGAAGTTGCTCAAGCCTTGTTCTTTGACCAGGGCATTGAACTGCTTGATAGTCTCCGCCGCCACCGTGCCGCCAAGCCTTTGCACGTATTCGCGAAAGAGCTCGTTTAGCCTCTCGTTGCGTGCCCTCTTCGTTTCCTCGAAGACGGGTTTTTGGATCTTCGCGACCTTTGCAATTTCAACGCGAAACTCCTCGTCTACGCACTGCGGGGGCGCCGCGCCGCACGTTGTCGTTCCGATTAGATAACCAACGAATGTTAGCACTGCCAGGTAACGGTTCATTGCACTGAGCTCCTTGTGTAACCGTATTTTATCGGTATTCCGAGTTATGGTTCCACGATCTCGTTCTTCACGCTCTGCACGAAAGCCAAGACTTCCGACGCTTCCTGCTGGGGCACTTCGAACTTGCCAGCGGCGTCTTGCAAGTGCCCGATGAAAACTCGCCAATCGTCCTCAGTGATCCGCATACCCTTGTGGGAAGTGGCCATGTCGCGCCCACCATAGTGTACTGGGCCACCGCTAGCGGAGCACAAGAAATCGATCAGCAACTGCTTCTCGCGCCGAATTCCATCTTCGCCTCGGTTTTGCCAAAAGCGACCAAGCTGCTCATCCGCCATCAGACGCCGCAGGAGATCGTCCGCTAGCGATGCGATGGCATCGTAGCCGCCGAGGCGGGCGTAAAGCGTGTCGTTGGATTTACTAGACATTTGGAACGTCTCCGACCACTTTGGTTTCTAACGGTTCATGCCGGTTGCAATCATGGTCTTAAGGATCATGGTGTTTGCGACGCGGGATCACGGATTCCGTCGGCGCCCGGCCGGCTCCAGCACTTCTCGTCGAGCCCGACAGCCCCCAAGGGCCTGTCGAGACGCCGCAGGTTCATCTTTTCTCCCCGTGTACATCAAAAGTCAGAATCCACCGACCACTGCGCTGCGCAGATCTCGGTCGATGAATTGGACTGGTTTCCCTTCGAAGTCACCTCCTGAGTAGGAATGCTCAAGCGTAAAGGCCGAGCGCCGGTAGTAAGCGTCGGCGAGCATCGGACGCGCCATTTCCAGGTTGGCGGTGGTCTTGTCCGAATCAAGCATTCGTCGGGTGCGGACCGTAACCGTATCGGCCACGAGAGACGCATAGCCGATGGCGCACCCTCGGCACACGTTCATGTCGATCTTCACCGGCTTGACGGCAACGACCTCGTGAATCGTGTCTCCTGTGAGGGCGTTGGCCATAGCCACCAGTGCCGCCTGCTGAGATTCGTTTGCCCTGGCGTCGACGAAAAGGGTTGCCCGCCTAATGGCCTTCTCGCCGACTCCTGGAGCTCGGTTTTCGAAGACCACGGCGACGACGGCCAAGCCATCCAGCGGCACGCCCAGATGAGAGCCTTCGCGGACTTTCCAGGCCAACGTGGTTTCGTCACCGGTAGTCCCAGTCTCCGGTTGCGCCCCTGACGCCACCGCTGTATTGTGAACCTCCAAATACTCTCCTCTGGCGGCAAGTTGCTCGGCGGCAGTTTTCTCCGCGATCGGCTTGTCGACGGCCAACTCGTTAACGGCAGTCGTAACAGTACTCTCACGCTGGTCGGCGTTCGAGTCGGTCCCGTTGTAGGACCCGAGGGCGATGATGAACAAGCCGCAAATGATTAGTTGTGTTTTCATCGGTATGCTCCTTGAAAGGTTTCAATTCGAATTCACTGAAGCTGCTCCCACCAACGGAGTGCCGGTCGTCTGTGCGAAGACAGAACGCGCAATTTCAGGTTTACTTTGCATTCGGCCATAGTGCTGTCCTCCACACTTGAAATCGAGTGA
>JAJFHQ010000078.1 GCA_021775525.1 Hyphomicrobiales bacterium | reverse complement strand
CGACATCGACGCGATCGTGTTCGACAAGACGGGCACGCTAACCCTTGGGAGACCTGTGCTCCTCAACAGCGACAAAATTCCGGATGAGACCCTGACTGCTTCTGCCAAGCTTGCCGCTGCCAGCAACCACCCATATGCCAGGGCGCTGGTAGAAGCCGCGCGGGCGCGCCTGGGCTCAGTGGAGGTAGCATTGAACGTGGAAGAGACCGCTGGCGAAGGGTTGAAGCGCCTCACGGGCGATGGCGCGGAACGGCTTGGCTCTGCCGCATGGTGCGGAGTGAAAACCGATGAACAGGCATCTCTCTGGTACCGTGCACCTGACGGTGAGCTCGCAGCCTTCCGGTTCAACGACAGTTTGCGTCCCGATGCGTGTGAAACGGTGGAGAGGCTTCAGGCACAAGGGTTTGCGCTTTCCCTGCTCTCGGGAGATCGCACCAAGGCCGTGGAGAATGCGGCCCATGCCGTTGGTATCCCTGAATGGACGGGCCAAGTGAACCCGGCTGACAAAATTGCTACCCTCAAGAAACTTGGCCTACTTAACAAGGTGCTGATGGTCGGTGACGGGCTGAACGATGCCCCGGCGTTGGCGCAAGCCCATGTGTCTATGTCACCTGCGAGTGCGGCTGACATTACCCAACGCGCCGCGGATTTCGTTTTCCAGGGAGACAGGCTGGCGCCGGTCATCGAAGCTGTTTCAATCGCTGTGCGGGCGCGCTCCATGGCGCTGCAGAATTTCGGCGTCGCGCTGGCCTATAACGCGGTTTGCGTGCCGCTGGCGATGAGTGGCCATGTCACGCCGCTGGTGGCAGCGATTGCCATGTCCACTTCCTCCATCCTGGTGACCGCCAATGCGCTCAGGCTTGCCGCCCCGGCTCGGGGAGAAGCATCATGAGCGCGCTTGCGTGGCTTATCCCGGCAGCACTCATACTGGGCGGGCTCGGGCTGGCGGCATTTTTATGGTCGCTGCGCGCAGGCCAGTATGACGACCTGGAAGGGGCGGCCTGGCGGGCGCTGGAAGACGAGGACGAGCCGAGCTAGCGTTTCTTTGGCTTGCCCTTTGCCGGCAAGGGGACGACCAGGGTTCTGTAGGCATGCCAGGTTGCGTGGCCGATCAACGGGAAAACCACGATCAGCCCCAGGAACAGCGTGGCGAAGGCGAACGTCATCAAGCCTGCAATCAGGACCGCCCAGAGCAGCATTGCCGCAGGATTGAGCGAGACCGCCTGAATGCTTGTCAGCGTCGCTGTTACGATGTCGACCTTGCGACGCATCAGCAGCGGAATCGAGACCGCGGTAATTGAGAACACCAGCAGCGCCAAGACCGCGCCGGCCGCCGTTCCGACGACCAAAAGCCCGAGACCGCTTGGTGTGAACAGCAGCGTTGGTACGATATTCTCAAGCTGGAGCGACTGAGGCCCCAGAAACATCATGAACAGGAGAAAAGCAATTTCCAGCCAGACGAAATAGATAATCAGCAGGAACACGCCCATAAAGGCCAGCTGCCCCAGCGAACTCGTGCTGAACGAAATCATGTCCGAGAGGGTAACCGGCTCTCCCTCTTCGAGACGGCGAGAGGTTTCATAAAGCCCGACAGCAATCATGGGACCAAGCAGCAAGGCTCCACCAGCAAGTGGCAGGACCAGAGACAGGGCGCCTGCGAAATACAGCCCGACGACCAGCGCCAGGGAAACGAGGGTGAAGATCGCGCCATATGCGAGGCTCACACCAGGTGCGCGCCACATATCGCGCGACCCCGCGGCCAGCCACTTCCAGGCTGCATCAAAGGGAATCTTGTTGACGCGATGAACCTCTACCGCAAGTGCGCTCGCCGTAGCCATTTCTCAAACCCCCGAATTCGGTGCGTCCCGTTCATGACAATGTGCCATCTGCACAGACCAGTCACTTTGACTTGCATCAAATTTATACGCCAGTCATGCACCGTGAAGCATAAACCATCTGCAGATTTGTGCTGATTATTTTAGATGTTTTTCGTCAGATTTGGCCCTGCTGAGTACGAATGATCACCCGTCACATCCATGGAAACTGCCTAATCCCGGCCGTTATGTCCCGGTTTTCCTACGATTTCCGCCTGGTTTTCGACCAGCGCCGCTTAATAGGGAATTGTTTAGGGTTGAGAATTAACATGATTAACGAATCAATAAGGGCGCAGGGCTGACATGACAAAAAACCAGCAGAGAAATGGCTTTCATACCAACGAGCAGATCGTCTACCCGGCGCACGGCGTTGGCCGGATCGTTTCGATCGAGGAAGAGGAAATCGCCAAAGCGAAGCTAGAGCTTTTCGTCATCAATTTTGAAAAAGACAAGATGACGGTTCGGGTGCCAACCGAGAAACTGGACCGCGTGGGTATGCGCAAGCTGTCTGCGGACAAGGTTGTCCGGAAGGCCTTTACGACCCTCAAGGGCAAGGCCCAGGTAGAGCGCTCTGGCATGTGGAACCGTTGCGCGCCAGAATATGAAGCCAAGATCAATTGCGGCTCACTGGTCTCGATAGCCGAGGTGGTGCGTGATCTCCACCGCTCGGAGGCCCAGCCCGAGCAGTCCTATTCCGAACGCCAGCTCTACGAAGCCGCACTTGACCGCATGGCCCGCGAAATCGCCGCGGTGCAGAAACTTGATGAGGCAAGTGCAATCTTGAAAATTGAAGAGGCGCTCCTCTCCAAAACCATGCGTCCCGCACAGGCTGCTCACTAGGGCTACCCTCCGGTCTGGAGATAGAAGATTTGGCTAAGCTGGTCGCGGGGTGCGGTTTTAATCTCCCTGTCCCGTGGCATCTGGCAAAGCCCTCTTAGCGGACGCTCAAGAGTTTCAAACCCAAAAACCCGTTTCCGCAGCTTTCCGCTACCAGCACGGCCGATTGGAGGTCCTTGTCATCGCACGGCGACTGCTGGAAAAAGCAGACATTCAATCGCGCTCTGGAAAATGTCTGCTTTGGGTCATAAGCAGACATCAGAGGCACACGCCCACAATGTCCGCATTAGCTCAGAAAGCGGACACTATTCCGTGTCCAGTGTCGGTCCATTCTTGAATTGTTCGGTATGCCGCGGTTTGTCTTTATCCCTGATGTCAGACGACCTTCCGAACTTCACTGAGGAAGTTATCGACTTCGGCGCGCATCGACTCGCCTTTTTGCGCCAACTCACTGGACGCACTCAGGACCTGGCCGGCGGCAGTGCCTGTTTCACCGATGGCCTGGCTGATCGTGGAAATATTGGAACTCACTTCAGATGTTCCTGACGCAGCCTGGTCAATATTGCGGGCAATTTCCGTGGTGGCGGCACTTTGCTCCTCGACGGCGGCAGCGATTGTCGTGGAAATTTCATCTACCTTGGAGATGGTCGTTCCAATGGTTTCAATGGAGGCCACAGCCTGGTTGCTGGCAGACTGTATCTCGGATATTTGCGCACCGATCTCTTCTGTTGCTTTTCCGGTCTGGCTTGCCAGTTCCTTCACTTCAGATGCAACAACGGCAAAGCCCTTGCCGGCCTCGCCTGCACGTGCCGCCTCAATCGTCGCGTTCAGGGCCAGAAGGTTTGTCTGATCGGCGATATCGGTGATCAAGGAGACCACCTGGCCGATCTTCTCTGACGCCGCAGACAAGCCGCTGATGTCTTCGTTGGTTTGCTGAACTTCCTTCACGGCATCACCCGTTATCTGTGCCGAGTGGCTGACCTGCTGATTGATTTCTCCGACCGAGTTCGTCATCTCCTCGGTCGCGGCCGCAACAGAACCGACGTTGGCAGAGGCTTCCTCGGCCGCGGCAGCAACCGCGGTTGCCTGTTCGTTGGCAGAAGATGTGGCGCCTTCCATGGTTTTTGCCGATGCTTCCAGTTCAGATGCTGACGAGGCCACGGATTCGACAACCTCTTTCATCTGGTCTTCAAAGTTCTGGACAACGCTCTTGAAGGTTGTGACGCGTTCTTCCATGGCCTCCATGGCGGTGTTGACGGTCCCTGCCGCCTCACCGAAAGACCCTGTCATCCCCCTTACGGAGATACGGCGGAAATATTTGTTGGCAGCAACATACTCCAGAGAGGCGCGTGACTCGCGGACATAGGCGTCAGACCTGTCGATCAGGCGGTTGATCGCATGAAGCAATCTGCCCGCTTCTCCTTTTTCGGTGATATTGATGATGCGGGCTTCGAAATCTCCACCGGCAACAGCTTCACAAACATCGACGGCTTTCGAGATTGCTGACTTGTGGTCTTGGGAAAACATATGGCTGCACTTTCTTCGCATTGGTGATCGGGTCGAGGTGGTCGAAATTTTGAGGACATTGGGCGCTAGAGTGTCGCGACGAATTCGTCATATTCCAGATTACGTTCCCTTAGGAGGTTCGTGACCATGCCGGTCGATGCTTCCAGACCGCTCTTGGCGTTGGAATGTTTCTGCTCCTCGGCGAGCAAATCCTTGTAGAGCGGGATAATCGCACCTTCGAGAATTTTCCGGTCCGGAACGCGGCGGTTCGAGTGATAGCCGACAACAGTTCCCGAGCCGTCGCGACTGGGCGTGACATGGGCATTCACCCAGTAGTGATCCCCATTTTTGCAGCGGTTGACGACGTAGGCGAAGATTTCGCGGCCGTCCTGAATAGTTTCCCAAAGCAGGCCGAATATGCAGCGCGGCATTTCCGGATGCCGGATCATGCTGTGGGGCTGTCCAAGACATTCCTGCTCGGTGTATCCGGCGATGCGCAGGAACACGTCATTGGTATAAGTCAGATGCCCCTTCAGGTTGGTCTTGCTGACAATAATTTCGTCTTCTTCAAAAAACTGCTCAACGCCAGTGAGAGAAGTCTCCCGTGCCATTTTTGCATCTCCATGTCTTGGATTCGGTGTTAACCCGCTGAATATTTTGCCGAATTTAAGTTTTTCAACTATTGCGAGTATTGCACGCATTTGGTTAATTGAAGGTTTCTACTATCTATGGATGCAGAATAAATTGTTTCATCATTTCGATCTGGAATACAAACGGCGGCTTCTTATCCATAAAATTGATCTGCCACTGTGCAATGTCCGTTTTGGTCAAAAGTGGACATCAGGGACGCCATTTCAACATAGCCGTCCTACTCCCAAACGCAGACATAGTGCGGCATTGCCTAAAGCATCCGCTCTCAATATCCAGCCGAAAACCGGTTGCCGTGATTGCTAGAGAGAGAAATGGCCAAGCAAGATGATATTTTGGTAGCAGCGTGCGCCGTGAAACCGGTCAGGCAGAGGCAGTTGAAATACCCGCTACGCGCTTACGAGAGCAAATTACAGGCTAGCGACATTTTGCTAACCTTTTGAAAAAATTGGTGGAGCCAGACGGGATCGAACCGACGACCTCGTGAATGCCATTTTCAAGTTCTCTATTTCCTCGACCTTCCTACACTTGCCTAAAACTATATTTTTCCCAGTTTTTATACTCTTTCTTTCCTGTGCCTTCTTGCGATTGCAGCTCGTCGCGCTTACTATGTGCTTACTGATACGATTCAGTAATCACGCGAGGCACAGACGATGGCGACCGGGAAACTAACCAAACGTACCGTGGACGCACAGAGTCCAGACGACAAAGACACCTATCTTTGGGATTCCGGTCATCCCGACGCCCTGTCCGGCTTCGGCCTCAAAGTCACACCCTCTGGGCGCAAGGTCTATCTCATCCAATACCGCCTGGGTGGTCGTAAGGGGCGGACCAGGCGCATTACTATTGGCACCCATGGCACGATAACAGCCGAGGAAGCCCGCACACGCGCTA
>JAJFHQ010000077.1 GCA_021775525.1 Hyphomicrobiales bacterium | reverse complement strand
ACTCAGCTGCGGGAACATGCTTCAACGCAGCTGCGTGGATCACATAATCGATCCCGCGCATGGCCATTTCCAACCGCTGGGCATCCCGGACATCGCCGATAAAAAACCGGACACGCTTCCGCTGTTCGGGCAGGAGCGTTTGTTCCATCTCATATTGCTTAAGCTCATCGCGTGAAAAAACAATCACGCGCGCGGGCGTAAACTGATCGAGGATGGTCTGAATAAAGGCCTTTCCAAACGAACCAGTCCCCCCGGTGACCAGAATGCTCTTCCCGTCGAGGTCAGGAGAGGGCTTTTCGAATGTACGTACTGTCATGTGTCTCTGCATCCTATGGCGTCATTAAGTCGTCACAAATGGCGCCGTGGGGTTGTCACTATGTTGGCTTTCAAAAGCACTGGCATACCAGCCACCTTTTCGCATGAGCACGTCATGAGTGCCGATCTGTCCTATCCGGCCATCCTGAAGTACGACGATCTGATCAGCAGCCCGTACTGTCGACAGACGATGGCCAATGATAACAATCGTGATGTCGGTTTCAGACTGAATTGCGCGAAGCACTGAACGGAACTTGGCCTCGGCCTCGGCATCAAGATTTGCCGTCGGCTCGTCGAGAACGAGTATAGGAGCGCGGCGCACTAGCGCCCTTGCAAGATCAAGCCGCTGGCACTGACCGCCGGAGAGGCGAGAGCCGCCTTCGCCAAGCAATGTCTCGTAACCCTCAGGAAGGGCACGTATGAAATCATCTGCCTGGGCCAAACGCGCGGCCGAAACTATTTCATCCATAGATGCATCTGGTTTGCTCAAACTTATATGCTCTGCCATCGTCACGTTAAAAATCTGAGGCTGTTGAGGGGCGAAGGACACTGCGCTGCGAAGACTTGCAATGTTGAATTCTCCCTGAGGCACGTTATCGTACAGAATCTGGCCTGACTGAGGCGTGCGCAACCGCGGCAGCAAATCAACCAGGGTGGATTTCCCCGAGCCCGAAGGTCCAACCAGGGCCGTCATTTTTGCCACCGGAATTTTGAGGGTTACGTTCTCGAGCGCAGCGGTTCCATCCGCAGATCCTTCATAATGGAATGTGACATTTTTGAATGTGATGCCCTGCGCAAGCTTTTCAAAAATCCTTGCTCCACCCGAAGGATCCCGTCTGCTGACAAGTTCTTTCAACCGCCGGTCAATTATTTCAATCGACGCCAAGTTTGCGATGTAACCTTGTCGCTGCAGGATCGCCGTTTTAACGATTGGTATGAGACGCAGGAGGATAAAGAAAAAAACAAGGATCGTCTCCATTTGCATGTGCAGCGTATTGACCGCTACGTAGAGCAGTACAAAGGCTACAACGAGCACAATCGGTTCAATAAGTACGCCCAGCAGAGCGAGCACCTTGTTACGAGCGTGCAGGCGGTCGCGTTGCTCTAGTGTATGTTTGCCAAGCGCCGCCTCTTCCAGTGCCTCAACGCCTGAAAGACGAACCAGCCGTATAGCCTTCAGCCGCTCCACAAGAAAACCGGACATCTTCTGATTGGCCTGTGTGACCTGTTCGCCCAGAAAACGGTTACCTCTCATCATCCGGATAAGAAGTATCGAAACCGCCAGCAGAACCAGCACGGCCATAATCGTCAGCGAGGGCGAGAGCAGGAAGACAATGGCGACATAGACGCAGACAAGAACAATCGTACCGAGAAAATCAGCGGCCGCGGTCATCGTCCCGACCCCGTTCAGGAGCTCTGTCGTCAACTCATTCACGAATTCGCCCACACTGACCCGGTCGTGATAACCCAGATCGGCATGAATGAAGTCGTGGAAACACTGATTCCGTAATCGTCGGGTGAGTTCAAACTGCACCCAGCCGGTCGCAAGGTCCCGGGCAAACATGAATGCCTGCCTAATCAGGATAGCGATAAATGCGCCTGACATTAGCGTTATCAGATTGAGCGGAACTCCGATCGTGACCGCTGCGTCCACCATCCAGCGCCACATGCGGGAATCTGTTGCGAGCACCGCAGTATCGCCTCCTGCTCGCAGAAATTCCAGGATCGGCAGAACCATGCTGACGCCGACCCCTTCGAACAGGACAGCGCAGAGCTGAAGAGAAAAGATCATGACGACCCAGCGCGGTTCGTAACCGAGCCGTCGCGCGAGGGAGATAAAACCAGGAAGAAGCATTATTCCGTTATGTCCTTGCCAGGCATCTTGTGCATGTCAGCTATATTATGGGCGAGTAAACTTACGATTGTTACTTCAGGCTTTTGGACGTGGCCGGGTGTTGATAATCGACATGAACCACCTGAACTTTTCTGGTTTCCACACCTTTGGCGTCGGTCAGAATTGAAACTGACTTCAGTCACTCGACAGCCTTCGCGACCAAGTCAGCCTTGAGCAGGTCATCCGGCTGTCCAACATCTGTCCAGTATTCATGAATCGGGAAAAGGCCGGCACGCAACCCTATGCCTTTTCCAGTGTTGAGCAGCTCCGGCATGTCCATTTCTTTATCCTTCGGAACGAGTGCCAGGTACTCCGGTGAGAGATAGTAGACGCCAGCAGCAATAAAGTTACTGATCTGGGGTTTTTCATCGATCCGGTCCAGCAGACCATCATCGCCATAGCGGATAACGCCGAAAGGAATGTCGACTTCGTGTCGCGCCACTGCGACGGTGGCCTCGAAACCGTGCCTGTTGTGGAAATCATGCAAGGCTGCCAAATCGATGCCGGTAATGACATCACCGTTCACCACCAGAAGTGACTCACTCTGCATCTCGACATCCAGCAGGCCAAGTGCACCCGCCGTTCCCAACCTCCGGGTCTCCTGAATGAGACTGATTGAAGCCCTGCCGTCGCGCTCTTCAACGAAGCTCTCTATCTGTTCCGCTAGGTAGTGCACCGCGATTGCGATATGTTCAATCCCGGCATCTTCAAGCGTATCGAGCACATGGTCGAGGATCGGGCGCCCGCCAACCTGCAGAAGTGGCTTCGGTGTCGTCCGGGTTCGTTCTCCCAGACGACAGCCAGGGCCGCCGGCCATCACCAGGGCTCTGGCGATTCCAGCGCTGCCAGTGGCTGCTAAGATTTCGCTGACCACACCGTTGACGTCGACAACCGGCAGGAAACTGCGCGTGCTGCCCAGTGTTGCAAGTTTTGCCCGGTTGCCATGAAGATCACCTTTGACCCCGGTTATCGGCTTCTCGTGCATGCAGGCGCTTACAGGATCGTCGAGATTGACGCCGTGCAGCATGCCGCGGCGAATATCTCCGTCCGTAACCGTACCCAGCAGACGCCGCCCCTCGTCCAGAACTATCTGGAACAGGTAGGGCGATAAATCGATCCGGCGCAGCACGTCCCTTACCGAGATGTCCGGCGGACAGGCGTACACCTTGAAATCGGTAAGTGAACTTAGCCTGTAAGTCATATTTGTGCCTAAGCCAGCCGAATGGACGAACTCGTCCCAGGCTTTCCTATTAACTCCAGAAAGAGAATGAACCTTGATCCAACCGAACTTATAACCTCTATCGGCATGCATTCATTGCCGAGTTTTTCAGGCTTGGTTAAATGCCAAACAATCCAGTGGATTCTTCAAGTCGTTCGCATCCAATAAAATTCGTCCGCGTTCCAAATTTGATTCCACGTAACTGAACTTGCTCACAAACTCAAATACGACAACCGCACGCATCTTGGTATTTCCGCGGCTTCCATAATGCAGGCATCTGGCGACATCGACGAAGAAGCAGGTACCTGCGGGCCCGATGGTACGCTGTGCCTTGCCATCACCGATTGCAGTATAAACATCATCGTCATTCGCCCTTCCGATACGAGTTCCAATGACTTCGGAAATCTGATCACTATGGTCAGCACCGAACCATGTTAGCGGTCCGGTCTGCTCGTCGATGTCATTCACAGCGATAAAGAGTTTGAGATCGTTGGGTGCCGTATGATCATAGTGAAAGTTTTGGAACCCCACCTGACTATCGTTGGGATGTGTCAGGTAAAGCTGGATTGAGCCGACTATTGGCAATTCACCAAGATAGCCTGCCGCTATTTCCATTATCGGCCGGCTGGCAGCAAATTTCATCAGCACCGGATGTTTGGTAAGATCAGCAGCTATTCCTGAACCAAAATTGCTTGGATCAGGACTTAAAAGTTCAGAATATGATCTGCCGTCCGCAGGTGAATCTCCTTCCCGTTTCCTGAACTCCTTCAGGAGATCCTGACAGTGAGACAACACGGGTTCAATGCCTGGAATCTCACCGGCAGAGCAGATACGATAGCCAAGTTTCTGATCGATGAATCTGTGATAAGCGCTATTGATCATGATGGAATTGCGCGTCCGGATTCGGCGAAGATAACTGGGAAACCAGATCACCTTTTTGCACAGTCGAATTGTGCCATTCACTGGCCGCCTCAAAATCCCCTTTCCCAGGAAATGGATGATAGAGCGCTCAATACCGTAGTGCTTAATCCGTTGCCACGCATAGAATGGGTCAACAAGTGTTCTTGCTCTCATGACGTTACTCCCGAAAGTGTCATCACATTAAATATTGAACAGCAGCAGCATTGGTTCAACCGTGATCCAAAGCCTAACTGCTCTTTTTTTGCAACAACGCACCAAACGGTTTCCCTTCGATACCCAAGACACGCTTGAGCGGATGAACGAACCAGGCACGTGCGTAACGAAGCAATGGATTGCGGCGCATAGAGGTATAGTCCACAAGCGTTGCCACCTTGATCGTTTCCAAGGGCTCCTGAGATACCATAAATTGTCTTTGGAACTGTTTCATTACGCGCTCAACCGCCTCGTTGCTAACGTGGCGCATATCGATCTCCCACGGATTTCGAGTGCCCGTGGTGACAATTTCAAATGATGGAAAGTAAAATACATCTTGCGGATGCGCTTGCGAAAATTGCTCAAGGGCAACACGCAAGATGGACTTTGAAATCCCGTTCGCGACGACAACGTGCTGATCGCGATTGAAAGTTGAATTGAGTGGTACGGGCGAGACCGTTGTGATGATCTTTATGCCCGGATTGTATTTCTGGAACAGCTTATAAATCCGCTCCAGCTCACGGAAGTTATCTTCCACGGTGAGATTCTTGTGGCGCAACAATGTCGGGTCTCCGTGCGTAGGAGAAGCGGAGGTCACCAAGCCTGAATCTGCAAACTCCCAAGCTTCGGTCATCCCGAGCGTGAGAATGAAGACCTCGCATTTGCGCATGGCCCGTGCCAGGGCCGCATTGTGCTCTTTCCATGATTTCTGGTAGCTCTCAACGCTGTCGAAAGTTTTTGTCGAGCGGAACGGGTCCATGAACTTCGGCGATTTTGATATCAAAAACTGCTCCGGCTCCCACTCGCCGAAGGCCCGTTCAATCATCTGACGCATCGAGACCGCATTATAAATATTGCCGCACTGGGCTGGGTCTGTTTCGTAAAGCATCGGGTTCGAATAATGCTCCTTGGACAACCCCATCTCGAGGACGTAATTATAGTCCCAGTGCTGAAGTTGCCGCGAGATATTAGCCGCAAAGCATGATCCGGCACTGCCAATCGCCGTATCCTTGGTGATAAAGCGGCTCGGCTCAAAGAACAGATCCATCTCGTATATATCGCAGTAATACTCCCAATTGGTCTGCAGGTTTTTTGGGTTGTTGGGCCAGTAGCGAACCCGATGGTCCTCGACAGATTTTGGACGATAGACGGAGCTGTTGTTCTCGCGAACATAACTCCAGTGATCGGCAACGGCAGTCAGCCGGTCACGGTCATCTTGTGATAATATGCCGGTCTTGATCATCTGCTCTACGGCGCGCTTAAAAGCGGGGAAATCCCGCGTCTCGTTTCGCTCGAACAGCTCTGCCACCAGCGTGATCGAGCGCTGGTCAAACTTCTCCCGCTCCAGTGACTCAAGTAACTTTTGCCGAAAGCGGACCTGGTTCCACAAATCCGGGTCGTCGAAGAACAGAATCTGGTTGGTCTCTTGATGTCCGGAGGAAATATTTTCGGTAGCGACACTCATGACTGTCTACCTTGCGATATCTGTTCGAACGAAGGTTGATTAAAAAATAGAATTATAGTTTCCAGCACTAGAAACACAACAGGACCTGCAGAGCGGTGCTCATTGGCGCGACTTTGAAAATACGTCATTTCCAAGTTCCCGACGGTTGCGCGAAACACGCGCAGGATAAAAAATAATTGTTTTGCTCAACTACCCGGTCACACCGTCGGCAGCGGCCTGCACCGCACCTGCATTTTCCTTTGCCACCGCACCACCTGCACCCGCATCAATTTCGGGGAGTGAGGCAATCAGGGCCTGGTAGAGGTTTTCACCGAGCGTTTTAGAAATCCGTTCCGGTGAGGTCACGACATAATCTTCAAGATCGAACGAGATTTGCATCACTGCTTGCAGGAAGCGGTTACCGTCGCGTGCCGTTTTAGCGCGGTCGAAATCACCTGAAAGAGCTTTGGCAAGATAGCCGCGCAATTTTGATTCATCGGTAACGACCGACACATGATCCAAGAAATTGTAGAGATTGTGCTGGCCAAATGTAATGACCGGTTTGCCTATTACCGCGGCCTCAAAGCCCGCTGTTCCGGTAATCGTGGCGACGGCTTCACATGCATGGATGACATTCGGGCCTAACTCCAGCATTTCGAGCATCACGACATTCTTGAATTCCGTGATCTGTTCGTAAAATTCGCGGGGTCTGCGCCCGGTTGCCTGGAAGGTTTCCTTGACCGCGAGGATAACGCCTGCAGGCAGATCGCGGGACAACGCGGCGATAGAGGACAACTGATAGAAATATTCAGGCGACAAGGATTGCAGCGCCATTTCGGGTTCAGTGTGTAACGGGTAATAAATAAAGCGTTGCCCCTTGAGGGACGCCAGTGTCTTTGTGTTGCCCGCACTGAGCTTTCTGGTGTCAGAGCGCTGCCGCCAATGGTATAGTATGTTGTCGGAAAGATAATATCCCTTCGCCTTCTGGTATCCCCGCAACCGCCAGTACATATATTGAAGCACCGATCGAACGGAAACTTTCAGTGTCGGGAGCAGCCTCACGCGTTTCAGGAAGTCTCCCCGGATTTCCATATGCGCATGGTAGGGTGCCTCGATGACCGAAGTCTCGTTGTCTTGGGCGTCTGCCAATCTGTCAAACGCTTCTTTGACCCTGGGATTTTCGATAAATTCGTTGTCTGCCCATTGATAAAATGTCTTGTATCGGGAGCCGGCGATTGTTCGATATGTCACTCCCAAACCCCTTGCCGTCAGTGCCGGAATTTTGCCAAAGCCAAGCACCAGCGTGGGGGATTTCTCATCAAATTCCTTCTCCCAAAATTCGATCTCGCCGACCAAGGCAGCTACCATCTGGTGATAGTCGGTGCCCTCCGAAATACGCGACCGGGGATGATGAAACCCACCAAGTGCGTAGCCCCGTCCGAGATGACGGTCAGTCACAGCCAGTTCATTGATTGTCGTACCCAGCTTCTTCTCGTAGAAGCGCGCACGCTCCAAGAGATCACCGGGATCGGTTACCGGCTGGCGGGCAGTGTCATACATCGCCTTGTTCACCTGAACGCCGGCAAAAATCTCACCGCCCAGGACCCAGTATTTTTTTTCCTGTTCCGTTGAGCAATAGATGTAAATCTCTGAGTTATGCTCTTCCTTGAGATGCCGCGCCAATTTCATCTGCAGGGCCCGGAACTGTGAATGAGCAGTCATCAGGATGCGATCAGTGATCATGGCGCAAGCTCCTGACCCTGACGGTATGAGTTGTTGGAATGATCATTCATGAACTGTCTTTTCTCACTGCTCAAAGGCAGGGCGTCGTTCAAATTCAGTTGATAACAGGCCAACCAGCGTGTTGTCCGAATAACCATCAGCGATACGGATTCTCTGGCGAAGAACTCCCTCGACACTCCAACCAAGATTCTCCACCAGACGGAGGAACGCCGGATTATTGCTACCCGCGTCTACCTTGTTGAGGCCCAGCTCATCGAACAGGAACCTGGTCACCAGATATACTGCCTGCTTACCGACCCCTGAACCCCACATGGCGGGCTCTCCTATCAGAATGCTGATATCGGCCCGGCTGTTGACCCAATCAACCGGCCCGTATTTCAAATTTCCAACATGGCCGATCTGGCCCTCGTAAATTCCCAGCACAATCTCGTCCGCAGAAAGCCCTTCAAGATAGCTCTTCGCATCTTCAGTGCTGACAGGTGCCGCGAATCCCCGGCGAGAGAGCTTGTTGACAACCGGATCATTGAGCCACGCGATATAGCGGTCGTGAATCTGGCTTGCGTCGAACTTGCGCAGTTTCACGCTGCTGCCGGCAATCTCGGGATGAGGTTCGGGAATCATCGTCTGCTTATGTTCAACTCTGTGATTCCATCTGGATAGATAGGACAGAAACGGGCTCTATGCCATGTTGAGCAATGACGTTTTCAGCGCGCATCCAGTCTTGCTCATCGTCAATATCCACGGCGCACTGCCAAGGCATCTCTACGAGGCCAAGCGGTGCACAATAAAGTGTTTTCTGCCGCCGCACCTCGTCAATCCGCGCGGCCCAGGCAGCACCACTAGGATAATAAACGCTCGATAAATTCTGACCATGCTGCTCATCGGCTGTCGGAATGCTTTCTGAATAGGGACGTGCCTGTCCGTCCTCTCCAACCACCCACATCCAGCAAGGATGTTCCGTCACCTTTCGGGCGGCAAAGACACAAGACAGATTGTTTTTCTTCAACTGCTCGACACAGGCGTCGAGATGTTCCGGCCGGAGGAAAGGCGTGGTCGCCTGGATCAGCACAAGCACATCGTACCGTTCTGAATATATTTCCTGGCATGCCTCGATAGCGTGGAACACAATATCGGTGTCACGGGCAAAATCTTCAGCAAGTTCTGCGGGTCGTTTGAACGGCACGGGAATACCCTGCTCGGCGCCGATTGCAGCTATTTCGTCATCTTCTGTCGAGAGCACCACACGATCAATATTGCTGGCCAATGCCGCCCGGCAACTCCACGCAACCAGCGGCAGACCGGCCAATAGCCGCACGTTTTTACGCGGCAACCGCTTCGATGCGCCGCGCGCAAGAATTACACCAAGGCTCTTCATT
>JAJFHQ010000076.1 GCA_021775525.1 Hyphomicrobiales bacterium | reverse complement strand
GTTTTCCCGCCACGTCACCGCGCAGGTTGGACGCCACTGCATCCGACGCTTTCACCAGGTCGTGAAACACCTCTACGCCTTCAGGCTTCGAGAGGTCGAGGCTGAGGCTCTTCTTGTTGCGATTATAGGCGTGGAAGAATTCGGAATCCTCGGGCGTGAAAAAATAGGGGCCGACATCGCGGGCAAAGTCACCACCCATGTTCGGGTTCTCGATCTTGATAACCTCCGCTCCCTGGTCGGCCAGAAACATGGTGCCGAAGGGTCCTGCACCATACTGTTCGACGGCCAGCACGCGGACGCCTTCGAGAGGAAGAGGGTTGCCCATGCCTAGACGGGGAATTTCTTGATCAGCTGGCGGGCAATGACAATACGCTGCAACTCGTTTGTGCCCTCGCCAATCGCCAGCAACGGGGCGTCGCGGTAATAGCGCTCGATGTTGAATTCCTTGGAATAACCGTAGGCACCGTGCAGACGCATGGCCTCGGCTGCATTTTCCATCGCGGTTTCCGTGGCGAACAACTTGGCCATTCCCGCCTGCAGGTCGGCACGGTGGCCCGCATCATAGGCGAGTGCCGCCTGCTCGGTCAGCAGCCGCGCAGCTTCAACCCGGGTTGCCATGTCGGCCAGCTTGATCTGGATGGACTGGTGTTCGCAGATCGGCTTGCCGAAAGTTTTGCGAGTTTGCGCATAGGCAATGGATTCCTCAAGGCAGACCCGCGACAGGCCCACACCGCGCGCCGCCACGTTGATCCGCCCCTGTTCAAGACCATTGAGGATTTGCTGCAAGCCTTTCCCTTCTTCCCCGCCGATGAGATTTTTTTGCGGAACCCGCACATCGGAAAACTCGATGCCACCCGTATCAACGCCGCGATAGCCGAGCTTTTCCAGCTTGGAGGGGACATAGCCCGCCTCGCGGGGCACCATCAGCAGGCTCATGCCCTTGTAGGCTGGTTCGGCCTTAGGGTCGGTCTTAACCAGGACGGCAAGGATATTTCCCTTAACCGAATTGGTGATCCACATCTTTGAACCGTTGATGACATAGTCATCGCCATCCTTGTCGGCGCGGGTGCGGATGCCCTGAAGATCGGTCCCGGCATCAGGCTCGGTAAGGCCGATGCCGCCGCGCAATTCGCCGGTTGCAAATTTAGGCAGGTATTCCTGCTTCATCTCCTCCGAGCCAAAATGCTCCACCGCGCGCGCCATCACCAGATGTGCCCCGATAATGCCTCCAACCGACATCCAAACGCTAGAAATCTCCTCCATGATCCTGGCGAAGGTGACGCTGGAGAGACCAAGCCCGCCATACTCGGAAGAGATGGTGGTGCCGAACAGACCGAGTTCCGCCATCTTGTCGGCGATCTCTTGCGGATATTCGTCACGCGCCTCGAGATCGTGAGCGTAAGGAGCAACATCGCGTTTGAGAAACTCGCGAACGCTGTCGAGAATCAGCGCCTCGTCTTCTTCCGATGTGATGTTTCGCAATTGCTCGTTCATGAGATCAATAGTCCGCCTTGTCGTCGATTGCATGACCACGCTTGGGTATCAGCATGGAGCGTTCATAGGACATGAACTCGGTGCCATCGGCCTTCTTGCCCGTTGTCTTGACGGTAACGATGCCCTGGGTGGGCCGCGACTTGGATTCGCGTTTGGCAAGCACTTCAGATTCCGCATAGATCGTATCGCCGATAAAAACCGGTGACGTGAGCTTGATCTTGTCCCAGCCCAGATTGGCGATTGTCTTCTGGCTGATATCCGACACGCTCATGCCCGCCACGATGGAAAGCGTGAGACAGGAATTTACCAGGGGTTTTCCGAACTCGCTCTTTTTTGCGTACTCGAAATCGAAATGCAGCGGATGCTGGTTCATGGTGAGCAAAGTGAACCAGGTATTGTCGGCTTCCGAGATTGTGCGCCCGGGCCGGTGTTCATAAACATCTCCGGCCTCGAACTCCTCGAAGTAACGGCCGTAGGATTCCCGGTAGCGGCCTTTACCGACTTCTTTTGCTTCAGCGACCATGGGCTTATGCCCCTCCGCCCTGGCTGAGCGCCATGACGGCGGAGATGGAATTGGCCTGCTCCAGCGCCAGCAGCTGGTCCGCCAGGCGGTGGGCCTGCGGCTCACCCAGATATGGCGCGCATAGCCCGTCGAATTTCTCGCGGAATTCGTCATCGGCAAGGAAGTTGTCCGGCTCTCCCTTGGGCACGACCACAAAAGCTTCGAACTCTCCCTTCGATGTCCTGATACGGGCAACGCCGCTCATATTGTCCGGGAATTCAGCTTCCGCGCGTTCGTCTACCACTGCCGAGACTTTGTGTGTCAGGGCCCGAGTCGTTTTGTCATCGAGATGCTTTTTATAGTCATCCCAGGTAAGCCCGCCCTCGCGCAGGGCAACCGCCGCGCAGAAGGGCATGGAAAACTGGCCATCCACGACACTTTGCGGGTTGGTCTTGTCATCGGGTCCGCCAATGATCTTCCAGCCCGTTTCCGGTAAGCCGATTTCGACTTTCTCGACGTCGCCGGCATCAATCCCGTGTTCCTTTATCAGCGAAACAATCCCGTCGATGGCCGCATGGCTATAACGGCAGGACGGATAGGGTTTGACCGCGAGCCGCATGGTCTCCCACGTCTCACCCAGACCAGCGACCGCCTTGTCGGGGTTCGAACTTGGAGAATAAGCATGCAGGAACCCGGCCCGTCCCTCAAACGCGTTCAACGGTCCCTTGAACCCTTCGTCTGCCATAACCGCGCAAATGAGCCCGTTTTGCGCTGCCTGCCCAACATGGGATCTTTTCGTCCACGCACCCTCGGTGAGAAACTCCATGGAGCCCGCCGCCTGACTGAGTGCGATGCCGAAGGCGCTCCTGATGCCATCCGCATCCATCCCGAGCAATTTACCCGCAGCCGCTGCTGCCCCGAACACCCCGCAAGTGGCGGTCGGGTGGAACCCCTGATCGTAATGGGCGGTGGGATTAAGAGCGAGGGACAGCCTGATTTGCACTTCGTAACCGGCAACAACGGCAGCGATAAGCTCCTTGCCCGATGCATCGCTCATTTCAGCAGCTGCAAGTGCTGCCGGAACGATGGGGGCGGATGAATGGATAGACCCCGCCGCATGGGTGTCGTCGAAATCAAGCGAATGGGCCAGCGTGCCATTGATAAGCGCAGCGGCCGTCGGCGCATAGCTCCGCCGATCACCCATGACAGAGCATTTGCCCTCGGTGAGCCCCAGCTTCTCGACGGCCGAGATAAGGCTAGGGGTCGACTCCGCATCATTGCGTGCGCGGATGATGATCCCCGTGAGATCAAGAATGAGACGCTTGGCGCGCTCGGTAATCTCGGGCGGCAACTCCTCGTAACGCAGGTCCGCGACAAAAGATGCCAACTGCTTCGTAATTCCGGTCATGACACTGCCCCACTCATTCAGCCGGTTATACCGGCTCGTTCTGGTGCGGCTATAATGTTCCTGAATTCGGTCGGCGACAATAGGCTAGGCTGAATTCAGGCCAGAATGCGTTTGACCCTCGAAGACATTTTGTGGCGTGCGCGTTCCACTTCCCTCACGCGACGTGACCACATCCAGTTGAACATGATGCAACGACGCGGCCCTTCATAGGGCAGGTGTCCATGCCAGGAGTGGTTTGATCGCCGCAGTGCCACGAGTGCTCCACCCGTGGGCGGCACCTCGGCATAAGCCCTGCTGAAACTGTGTGACCCCCTGAGCATCCGCAGCCGCCCTCCTTCACCCTCCCAATCATCGTTCAGGTAAAGAACACTGGATACGATCCTGGATTTTGAATCGGTATGGATTTTCCCGTCACTCAGGCGCGAATGCCCACGAACGGAAATAAACAGGGGCTTCATCGTAAGATTGATTCGGAACTTCTTACCCATGAGATAAGTAAAGTCCTTTGAGCGCACCTGTTCGATAAGCCGTGCCAAAGAGGGGCCGTAGTCCAGCTCCTGAAGTGGAAAGGCGCCGGGCTGCTCAATGTTCGGGAAATCTTCACTCAGTTGATCGAGGTCGGCGGGTTTAAGAATATTTTCGGCGATGAAAAACTTAAACGGGATCTCGTTGACGCCTGTCTGCCAGATCGCTTCAAGATCAATCATGGCTCACCTCTTTATAGAAACGGAGACATGGGCTGACGGATGAGCATCACTCGGCTGCCAATCCTTCAGTCCCGCAAATATGAATCACGCGGGGTCAAAATGACCTGTCCCGATGCCAGGGGAAAGGAGACCATGCGCCGCTGCGACAATTTGGTAATTGAGTATCTCGGACTTGTCAGTGGTCTTGCACTGAGCGCGCTCCTGACGCACTAAAGGAACATGAACAAAGCTGCGGAACTGCCAGACCACACCCCGGAAGACCTTGCAAACCTTGAGGGGCGCAAGGCAACCGCGCGTGCCTGGTTCGAGGAGTTGCGCGACACGATCTGTTCTGAATTTGAAGCTATCGAACGCGACCAGAACAAGGGCCCGCTGTCAGAACGCAAGCCCGGCACTTTCACCCGCACGCCCTGGGAGCGCACGGATCATACCGGCGCCAAGGGTGGCGGTGGTGTGATGTCCATCATGAAGGGGCGCGTGTTTGAAAAGGTCGGTGTGCACACCTCGAGCGTGCATGGAGAATTTGCACCGGAATTCAGGTCGCAAATCCCCGGCGCTGAAGAAGATCCGCACTTCTGGGCCAGCGGCATTTCCCTGATCGCCCATTTGCATAACCCGTACGTTCCGGCCGTGCATATGAACACCCGCTTCGTCGTCACCACGAAAAGCTGGTTCGGCGGCGGTGCTGACCTGACACCGGTACTGGATGCGCGACGCACCCAGTCCGACCCGGACACGAAGGATTTTCATGCCGCAATGAAGGCCGCCTGCACCCCCCACGCAGTTGCTGACTACGATCATTTCAAAGACTGGTGCGATGAGTATTTTTTTCTCAAGCACAGGAACGAGATGCGCGGCATTGGCGGAATCTTTTACGATTATCTACATTCAGGAAAAGACGAGGGCGGCTGGGACGCGGATTTCGCCTTCACACAGGATGTTGGCCGCGCATTCATCAAAATTTATCCGGAACTCGTCCGGCGCAATATGAACAGGCTCTGGGGTGAGAAGGACCGCGAAGAACAGCTTGTGCGGCGCGGACGCTACGTGGAGTTTAACTTGCTATATGACCGCGGCACTGTGTTCGGCCTTAAGACCGGAGGCAATGTGGAGTCTATTCTCTCCTCCATGCCCCCGATAGTGAAATGGCCCTGAGAGAGATAGCTTTCTCGGATTGAGAGATGAAAAAAGAAAGGCCCGTGCGGTTGCACGGGCCCCTCATGAAATTCGTTGTAAAAAACACTCGGCCTCTAACGGCAGTGCTCTGTGCTAGTGACCTGCCCTGGCGCTTGAGCCCGCGCTCGCAGCAAGCGGCTGAAGCTTCTCGCTCGAGCCCTTGTCAGGCTTGTTGTTACTGTTGCCCGATGCGGTAACGCTGCCACTGGCCGGCTTGGCGGGAGCACTCTCCCCCTGTCCAAGTGGATCGTTGACGCGCTGGGACGTGCCATCAAAATAGGCTTCCTCGTCAACTGAGAGAGCTTTGCAAACCAACTCGCCCTTGACCTTTGCCGACGATGTCAAAGTCACCCGGATACCGTTGATTTGTCCGTCCACGGCCCCGCGTACAACAACTTTCTCCGCTGTCGCCGTTCCTTCGACCTTGGCGTCCTCGGCAATGAGTAACGTCCGGCAGGTGACCTCACCTACCAGTGTGCCCTTGAGTTCAATGTCACCCAGTGTGGTGACCTCACCCTTTATGTGCAGATCGTCCGCAATAACTGATTCCGACATACCATTTGCTCCCATTCATACGCTGCCTGGCTCCCCTATTTTTACGCAACGCAGGGGAAGTCAACTTGATACATACCTACAAGACATAAACGGCTATACACTACTCCAGCCGGAACAACCGTCGAATCCTGCCGCTGTATCATGATAGCTGTGCGCGTGCCGTACAGCCACCGATACCGACTCCGCTGGACCCCATTGAGTCGATCTGTGGAAAAGTCTGGGGATAACTCTGATTGAGACCCCGCCGAACACCCCTGCCCAAACCTGAAAAAAGCGCCATAGATTCCCGTATCGGAACGCATGTTTACGGTTCATTAACCACACTTAACACAGTCTGAAATCAACGATTCGGCTGCTTGGGACGAACTCGTGAGCACACGGAAATTGTCGGGGGACAATTGACCATACTGAAACCAGAAGGATCAGTCATTATGGCTCCATCTATCATAGGCGAAGACCTTACTATTACCGGTAATATTATCTCGAAGGGGGAAGTTCAGATCGAAGGCGACGTGCAAGGCGACGTATTTTGCGCCACGCTCGTTGTCGGTGATCGCGGACGGGTGACGGGCGGTATCGTTGCCGAGGATGTCACGATCCACGGCCGCATCGCGGGCTCAATCAACGCCCTGCATGTAACGCTGGAATCCAACTCCCACGTCGAAGGCGATATCTGCCACCAGGCTCTTAAACTTGAGCATGGCGGTTACTTTGAGGGTCAGTCACGGCGCTCGGATGATCCGCTTGCCCAGGCGTCATCGAATGTCGATACCTTCCGGACCGCGACGACGGCAACCGGCAGCGGCAAGCTGCGTGCGGCCAAGATCGAACGCGCGGCCTAGCCAGACGCGCAGATCATACAAAACTGCAGATCACAAGGCCCGCCCTCACTGGCGGGCCTTTTATGTGAAATATCCTGTTAATCCAGTAATTTGTAGCGGCTCGCCATGCTGGTGCCGGCGGGGTTACACTTGAACCCATGACACTGACGTTTGATCTCTACTGGTCCATGCGCAGCCCGTTCTGTTACCTCGCACTCGACCGGGTGCTGGCGCTGCGCTCCCATTATGACCTCAATGTAAATTTGCGGGTGGTTTATCCCGTGGCCATTCGCAACCCGGACTTCTTCAGGAACGCTCCAAATCACTACCGCTCCTATCATTTGCGCGATTCAAACAGGATCGCTGAGTTATTAGGGATACCCTATCGTCGGCCGATCCCGGATCCCATTGTCCAGAACATGGAGACCAATGCAATCGCCGTTGAGCAGCCCTATATCCATATGCTCACACGGCTGGCGCAAGCAGCTTCGGAAGCCGGCCATGGGCTGGAGTTCCAGGACAAGGTGATGCGGCTGTTGTGGGATGGTCAAACGGACAATTGGGACCAGGGCGCTCATTTGTCTTCAGCAATCACCCGGGCAGGCCTGAACCCTGAAGGTCTCAGACGCGCGGTGACAATGGACCCGGAGCGATACGACAACGCGATCGAGGAGAATCAGAAAGCACACGTGTCGGCGGGGCATAACGGTGTGCCGTTGTTTGTCTTTCAGGGAGAGCCTTTTTTCGGGCAGGACCGGCTGGATTTGCTAGTTTGGCGCTTGCAGCAATGCGGACTTGTCAACAGATAGCCGGGTCAAGAAGCCGCATAGTGCGGTTGGAAATTGATCAAACACGAAAGAATGCGCATAATCGGACACGAGTTGGACTAATCGGCTGACTCGAGTCTGAACCGGGGCGGGCTGTCCCGGATTGTAACAATCGGGGCGCGTAACAATGACGGCCGCAGCGGCAAACGCTGAACGTGAAGCGCAGAAAATAATCAGGCCATATCTGGGCATGGTGGCGTGGCCAAGCGTGCTGCTCGCCTTTGCCATCATCGGGTCCTTTGCACTGGTGTGCATACTCGGCGTCACGGGGGTTATTCCGCTATGGGCGGGGCTAGTCATCAACTCCCTGCTGCTATACGCCATCCAGACCCCGCTCCACGAAGCCTGCCATGGCAACATCGCCGGGCGTGACAGCCGCTGGATGTGGCTCAATCATTTAATCGGTACTATTTGTGGAGCAATTTTACTCCATGAATACAAAGCTTTCCGGCATATGCACTTGATGCATCACCGTGAAACAAATGACGATGATCTGGACCCCGACCACTGGGTCAAGGTCTCTAACCCATTCTTTGTACTGTTCCGCTGTTTCACCATCGTGCCTTATTACCACTACTTCTTTTTCAAGAATATTGCGCTCAACCCCAAGGACCCCGCAAACTTCAAGGTCACGGCTCATGTGCTCGCGGTTTACTGGGTTCTCTACACGCTCTCTTTCTGGCTTTGCATATCCGGATATACCCGTGAGGTTATGGCCCTGTGGCTCGGCCCTCACTGGATCGGCAGCGCGATCATCATATATTTCTTCGCCTACCTGCCGCACAGGCCCCACGACACCAAGAACAGGTGGAAAGCCACCCAGATTGTTAAAATCTCAGGGCCATTGGCGAACATCGTGAACTGGGTCTACCTGTTCCAGAATTATCACCTGATCCATCACCTGTATCCGCGCATCCCGTTTTATCTCTACCCGGAAGCATTCCGGGACTTAAAGCCGGTGCTGGACAGGCAGGGCTCGCGTATTCACGAATACGGGCATTAAGCGCAGCCTTTCGAAATAGACACGCATTGCTGCATCAAACACCACGGAGGACATTCCGGGCATCAATCTCTGATGTCTGCTAATGACCCATCGTGGACATCAGCCTCCAAAAGTGCGCGTCACTCCCCCCGCATCCCGTGCCCAAACACGAACGCCGGGTATCCGGGCCACAATGCGTGATATCTGTTGAGGGGTGGCTGCATACAGGCCGGTTGATAGCGCATCGGCCACTGTCGCAGATTCGTGGCCTGCGGTGAGGCTTCTAAACAGGTGTGGTGAGCGGCCGGTCCCCGGATTAAATAAGTGGGAGAATTGCCTATTGTCACCGAACGTTGATGCCTCACCTGCTGATGTTGCCAGCGACGTATTGGTGAGCGTAATGGCCTTGCTGGCCTTGCGGAGTAAAACTTTCCAGGGTTGACCATTGCTTTTTGCACCAAGCGCCCGCAATTCTCCCATGTTCACAAGGACATGCCTCCAACCCCGCTCACGCAGGAGGTCCGCGACCCGGTCTGTGATATAGCCTTGCGCAATGCCATTGAGTGTAAGACGTCCGATGGGCGGTAATTTTACAGACCCCGCCCCAACATCCATACGACGATACCCCACGCGCCCAAGCGCCTGCCTGATTAGTTCAGCAGGCGGGCCGTCTTGTCCGGGATTGGTTGTGAACCAGTCCGCATAGAGTTCCCAGACAGGCTGCACCGTAGGATCGTAAAGCCCCTCTGTCAGCTCGCTCATTCTCTGGCTGGTCGCAAGCAGCAACCGCATATCATGCGAAGGCACATCAAGATGTCCGGAATCATTCAACCGTCTTATCTCAGACCCTTTCCGATATAGACTGAAGATATTCTCCAATCGTTCGACCTCGGCCAGACAATCGGCAATTGCCGCACGTGCTCTTGCCTCGTCATTGCCATAAAGAATGAGCTTCGCATCGGCGCCGAGAGCAGTTCCTGTCCACTCAACATTACGCGTCGCGCTTCTGGATCCGGATATCGGGAGTGCCACGGTTGCAGCGGTTGCGGCAACAATGGTCAAAGCCCGCCTGCGGGTGATGCCTCCAGAATTAATTTGCATCTTTGCCCCCCTCTACAGCTGGACTGGCCGGTTTCGCGCCGCCACGTCTTGCAAGACGCCTCTTGAGTGTCAGACAGGTGTTCGCATCATAGTAATTGGACTGGCAGCGCAAACAGTGGATGCACTCGTTGGGATTGATTGCCCCCATGGGGTGAATGGCCTGAACCGTGCAGCGTGTTGCGCAAATCTTGCACTCGCTGCCGCACTCACGGCGACGTTTCAGCCACTCGAACATGTGCATCCGAGCTGGGATCGCCAAGGCTGCGCCGAGCGGGCACAGATACCGGCAGAAAAATCGCTCGATAAATAAACCCGCAGCAAGAAGCACCAGCACATAAAGCCCAAATGGCCAGGGCCGGACAAACTTCAGAATGATTGCCGTCTTGAAGGGTTCAATTTCCGCGAGTTCGAATGCCCATGTCAGGGACTGCAAAGAAGCCGCGACAATTCCCAGGAACAGGATGTACTTGATGGGCCACAACCGTTCATGCAGCGCCCAGGGCACCTCTATCTGCGGCAGCTTGAGACGCTTGGCAGCCATGTTTGTAAATTCCTGCAAAGCGCCAAACGGACAAAGCCAGCCACAGAAAACGCCGCGCCCCCAGAACAGCATCGCCACGGCAACGAAACTCCACAGAAGGAAAATAAGCGGATTAAGCAGGAACAACTCCCACTTGAAACCGGTCAGGAAGGCATGAGCGAAGGTGATTACATTGACGACCGAGAGCTGGGCACCGGCATAAAAGCCGATGAACAGCAGTGTAAATGCGAGGAAGACCGTGCGTACGCCAATGTAAAGCCGCAGCCGCCGGGCCAGTGCATCCTGGAATATCAATATGCAGCTCAGTACAAAAAGCATGGCCGCAAGGACGAAGATCTCACCCATGCGGGCCCGCCAGATTTCCTCCCAGACTGCGGTCTCGGGACCGCCGCGCTTCGTCTGAACGGTATCGCTGCCATCAAAGATAAAGTGATCCGAAATCCGGTAATCGAGCGGAAATCTGGTGATGCGCTCACCCCCTCCCTCTATTTCCTGTGACACCAGTAAATTCAAACGCCATGCCATCAGTGGAACAAAACCCGTGCCCGATGGAATTTTAAAGACCGCGATCTCCCGGAACGGCGGTGCTCCTTCAGCTTTCAGACGCTCGACGAAGCGATAATTCTCCTTGCTGAGCCGGATCGTTTTCGTGCCCTGGACCAACTCGATACGACCAAAAACACCGGAACGTTTCCAAGACGTGCCTTTAAAGGAGTAAAGTCCGTTTGCGGCGATGAGAACGGCATTGTCCTGTTCGCCCATCTCCGCGAAGAGGTTCTCATAAACCTGCCGGCCGAGAATGTTCTGACCGATCATGGGCGGAGTTAGAAGTGCTGTATTGAAGTCAACATATATGCCTGATGGATCTTCGATCACCTCTCCAAGTTCCGTGGCGGCCTCACCACGTGTAATGATCCGCCTGGAGACGGCACCCATGGAGACC
The DNA here is from genome assembly GCA_021775525.1 of Hyphomicrobiales bacterium. GTDB lineage: Bacteria > Pseudomonadota > Alphaproteobacteria > Rhizobiales > Methyloligellaceae > UBA2767. The sequence continues at coordinate 43,745 of JAJFHQ010000076.1, read as the reverse complement.
AGCTGCTCCCACCTCTTGGTTGCGAAAGCCGTTCTGTTCAAACGGTGCTTTGTATCGGGGCTGTCCAGTAGCCCGCGTGATCTCGCAACGACACGTGCAGACCTGAAAATGGCGTCACGTATTACGGCGCTGGATACGCTTGCACCCACAACGACGTCGGGCACGCCGGTTGCCTTGCCCTCAATCTTGCGGATCATGGAGGATTGCCGGATATCAAGCCCGGCAAAGCCGAACACATAGGAATTTAGATCCTCGGTCGTAATGCCAATGACGAGTATCGGTTCCTGATGCGCAACGATGCGCGCACCCGCAATCTTGCCATCAAGTGTCAGGGCAACATGAATATCGATCGGCTGGCCTGAATAACCGACCGATCCCGAAACTGCCTGGGTGGAAAAAACATAACCGAACAACTTGCCATGCCTGGCGACTGCAGCGGCAGGAGGATCGCCCTCAACCGCCTGGATAGCAATATTCTTGCTCTCTTTACCAAAGAGAACCGCAACTTCCGCCGTGTCGAGCATGGCAGAATGGGATTGAGAGAACGGCAGAACAACACATGCGGCAGCCAGGATCACAAAACGACAAAAAGCGAGCAAGAAGCTTGCTAAGTAATCCCTATCTGCCCCGGCGGGTCTCATAGTCGTATCGTTTTATGCGTCCTTGCCAAGCTTCAACATGATTTCGATCAACTGCACGCCTCTTAGGAAAACAAAAACGCGCTTACTTGATGTATGTCATATTTCTCCCTGCCACCCTGACGTAGATTTCACGCGGAATTTTCAAAGGGGGAAGCATATTATGACCACGCCGTACAATCGTCCCGTTATTCTCGGCGGCATGGTATTGGCTCTCGCTGTCACCGGCATCCTGCCCGGTACGGCCATAGCTCAATCACCCAAGAAAGCCGACATCAAGAAACACAAGACCTCTCCTGGCGGGCAATATCAGCCCAGCTTAGATGTTCTGCGGGATCTTGGCGTTGAGATTCCTGGCCGCAAACCAGGTGATCCCGTCATATCGGAAGATGAGTACAGACAGGCAAACAAAATCTATTTTCAACGCTGCGCGGGCTGCCACGGCGTGCTTCGCAAGGGCGCAACAGGCAAGGCGCTTACGACCGACATAACCCGTGAACTGGGCTACGAAATCCTGAACGATTTTATAACCTATGGATCACCTGGAGGCATGCCGAACTGGGGCACCTCGGGCGATTTGACGAAAGAAGAAATCGACATCATGGCGCGGTACCTTCTGATCGACCCGCCGCAACCACCGGAATTTGGCATGCCCGAGGCACGCGCCTCGTGGAAAGTGCATGTTGCCGTTGATAAGCGGCCAACCAAGAAAATGAATGATCTTGATATCGACAATCTGTTCGCGGTGACGCTCCGGGATTCAGGTGAAATTGCCCTGATTGACGGCAATTCGAAAAAAATCGTGAAGGTCATCAAGACCGGTTACGCGGTCCATATTACACGTGTATCCGCATCCGGCCGCTACCTGTTTACCATTGGCAGAGATGCAAAGATTGTGATGATCGATCTGTGGATGAAAGAGCCAACGCCGGTTGCTGAGGTTAAAATCGGTTCCGAGGCGCGCTCCGTCGAGACTTCAAAGATGAAGGGCTGGGAAGACAAATATGCCATTGCCGGGGCCTACTGGCCGCCGCAATTTGTAATCATGGACGGCCTGACACTGGAGCCGAAGAAGATCGTTTCCACGCGCGGTATGACATACGACACCCAGGAATATCATCCAGAGCCCCGCGTCGCCGCCATTGTGTCGTCTCACTATCACCCGGAGTTTGTCGTCAACGTCAAGGAGACCGGGAAAATCCTGCTCGTGAACTATGAGGATCTGGATAATCTCAAGGTTACGACGATTGCAGCGGAACGTTTCCTGCACGACGGTGGTTTCGATGCATCGGGAAGGTACTTCCTCGTGGCGGCAAACGCTCGCAACAAAATTGCAATCGTAGACACCAAGGAAAACAAGCTTGCTGGAATAGTGGAAACCGGCACCACACCGCATCCAGGCCGTGGTGCCAACATCATCCACCCCAAGTTGGGTCCGGTCTGGGCAACCAGTCATCTGGGGGATGAAACCATTGCATTGATCGGTACCGATCCGAAAAAACATCCGAAACAGGCCTGGAAAGTCGTTCAGTCGTTGGAAGGTCAGGGCGGTGGTTCGCTGTTCATAAAGAGCCATCCGAAATCGAAGCATCTTTACGTGGATACACCTCTCAATCCCGAAGCCGAGATTTCATCTTCAGTAGCCGTGTTCAAGATTTCCGACCTTGTCAAGAAAGAGCCTCAATACAAGGTTCTGCCGATTGGTGAATGGTCCGGTATCTCGGAAGGCGCCCGCCGTGTCGTACAGGGCGAGTTCAACAAGGCGGGAGACGAAATCTGGTTCTCCGTCTGGAATGCCAAGGACCAGGTGTCGGCAATCGTGGTTGTTGACGACAAGACGCTGAAGAAAAAAGCGGTGATCAAGGACAAGCGCCTGATCACGCCGACTGGTAAATTCAACGTCTTCAATACACGCGAGGATGTCTACTAGAGCAAGGGAATATACGACCTAGACCATTGCACCGGGAGTGTGTGAACCGATTATGGAAACACCCTCCCGGAATAACATCTTCAGGCTATTCCGCTCCGGGGAAGCATTTGCAGGGCTCGCTGTCCTGGGCCCCGATCAACCTGAGGGATTCTTGTCCTCTAGGCATTCTATTGCCCGATGTTCTTGGTAAGGCTCGCACATCCTCGAGCACAGGCATTGACCCTTCACTGCAACTTTGACATTAACCAGATTTACATAAGCGCAATGCTAATTTCCGCACCAGGAAAGGTGCAGATAAATGTATCTGTTTCGTTTGATTTATTATTCCAAGAACGTTGCGGCGCATTCGGATGATCCGAAATTGCGTGCGGATCTGAAGAATATTCTGGAATCCGCCAAGCGAAACAATATGGCCAGCGGTGTAACCGGCGCGTTGCTGTTCAACCAGACCTATTTCGCGCAGGTGCTGGAAGGTGATCGCAAGGCCGTGACCGAGACATTTTGCAGGATCGTTAAAGATCCGCGCCACAGTGATCACGTCATCCTCGACGCACGTGCCATCGAACAGAGACGCTTTGCTGACTGGTCCATGTGCTTCGTTGGCCAGCCCGTATCCGAGGAAGTTCAGCGGCGCTATTGCACTTCAAACGAATTTCTGCCCATGAAAATGACGGCTGAAAGCCTGCTCGGCTTCGTGGAAGAGCTGATCGACGTCACCCCGGCGGCCGTACGTACCAACCGGCCTGGCGAAGACACTGACAACAAGTCAGGTCCGAAACGCGTTTTCGGTGAACGTGCCCTCAACCGTGACAAGATCATGCAGAATCACACAGCCAGGTAAGGCTCAAATCAGGCGCCGACACACCAGGTTAAAGAACACTCACCCCTGCTCCTTGAACAGGTAAACCGGGCTCGACCAGGCACGGTGCCCATCTTCCTGAGTAATGCGCACATATAGCCGCGTATCGCCTTGTGATCGCACTTTGGCATTGATGCTATGACGCACATGACATTCCGTCATAATCTCTGGAAGGCGCTGTAATTCAAGCCCCCGTTCCAGACCCCCGCCATCAAAACGAAGTGGGGCAGCGCCAATATCTGCAATATCAACCGCCGTGGAGACCGGACCGGTCTCGATCTCCAGCCGACCGGCATCCGGGACATTGAGCAGAAAGTCGATACCACCGAAATTGCCCGTCGTGACAGCCTTCCAGCTTGCCTTGTCCGGGGCCTCCAGGGTCACACCCCGATCCAGATTCCAGTTGTTGATCATGGAGGCGCTTTCGATCTTGTTTCCCGAGACCGACAAACCTCCATCCCAGATCGTCGTACGGGCCCGGCCGCGATATTCGGCCCCCTCGTAGAGCATGCGAATACGTGAACTGGCTGCATTTACCGCGTGAGGACGGTGGGTTTCAATCAACTCCGGTCCGTCAAACAGTTCGATCTTTTCGATGGGAGCAGAACCGTTGACCTCGATATCCACCGTCACTGTATTGTCTTCCACACGGGCAATATCGCCCATTATGAGAGAGGCAGCCTGTTCGCTCTCAGCCTGTCCGAGAGTCGGGTCGCGCATGAACAGCTCACATGGTGAGGATGGCGTCACCTTCACATCGAGATACATCCGGTTGCCCGTGGTGCCGTAATGATGGCGACGGCGCTGGGATTCGAAGATCGCATCCCGGTCCAGCCGCTCTGCCAAAAAGCAGGTAAAACCGCCAAGCGCTCCAAAAAATCCTGCACCCGGATAACTCGCCCCGACCCGGCCCTTGTGGCCATCGGAGTTGCAAACAATGCCAACACGATAGTTTTTTGAAAATGCATCCTGCAACAGCCAGTCAAATGTTCCCCAGGCGGAATGTATTTCGATTGACGTTTCCAACCGTCCGTCATGTGCGAACGTGATGTCCGCGTAACGTCCGCCGCAATGGCAGTACATGACGCAGTCCTCGTCTTTCAGTTTCTCAAACAGCTCATGGGCGTCATGGGCATCGAGGTCAGCATCACTCCGGTCTTCGATTTGCGCGTGGGAGGAGCGGTAGATGGGACGCCCCTCCTCTCGGTAAAATACATTCCTGTCGCCGCCGATGGCCGTATTGGCTGACCATTCGTATCCGGGAAAGCAGACATAGCGGCCCGGTTCATCGAGGCGCTTGGTGAGCGCGTTCAGATCCTCCCAGAATTCCCTGGTCATCTGGAAGTCATTGCCCTGGTGTGAGCAGACGTCGAGGAAGGCGCGGTCGCGGCCAAACAGGAAATAATCTTCGGCCGTGTTGGTGCCGAGCGTCTCGTTGGATTGACCATGCAGGTCACCCCAGAAATGCACTAGGTCTGGAGAGTCAACAGCCCTTACCGGGTTGGTGACGGCAAGCTCACCGCCCTCCTCATCACAGACCCGGAAAGTGACATCACCAAGTGCTTTGAGGCTCAACTCTTCCAAGATACAGGCGAAGGCTCCCTTTTCGAAGGTCACCTGCTCCGGCAGGCCCTCGACGGGTCCACTTGCCTCCAGTTTCAATCTCCGGCTTACCTGGTCGCTTGGGTTACCCCATTGGTCATTGGCCTTGATGGAGAGCCGGAACGGCTCTCCTGTCTTGACGAGTGTTGGAACGGCCGCCAGCCACTCATCCGGCTCGCCTGCGCCAATCTCGATGTAAGGCGAGTTGGGAAGCATCACATAGTCATAGGTCGCGATCGGATCGACGAAGACCTTGAACTCGAAATTCTTCTCACAATAGGTCTGCAGCCTGACACCACGCGAGCCCTGACTCTGATCACCGAACCGGATGGTGATCGTGTCGCCCTCGGCCAGAAAATGCTTGGCGATGCCAATATAGAGCGACCGACTCCAGGGCCGGATATTTCTCTTGAACTCCCATCGGCAATTGAGGGTTGCTCCGTTCGAGGCTTCCACGGTGGTGTAACCCGGCGCCTTGGGGTCATCGAATTGTACCGGGCCGAAATCGGTTGCGAAGCGGAAGGCGACCTTCAAGCTGCCCGTGTCGTCTATCCCAAAGGCGCCCGCGGTATAGACAAGCGTGAAACTCTGCCAGGATCCAGCCTCGAACCGGCCCGCCGGTTCTAGGGTAGCCGAGCCCATCAGGTCTGGCCGGTAGTCTGAATATGGCATGGTCTTCCCCCTCGCTATCCCGTGGCCGACATCATTCTCATCTGGCTGCGCGACGCAAGGCTTTACCGTCCGCTAACCTTCTTAGTTTATTCTATCGCAATGATAAGAGTCCCTAAGGTGAAGGTTATGCACCGACTGTTTGGTATCGCTGCCATGCTCTTGCTGGTGTCCGGACCCGATCCTGCACAAGCCGCGAAAGAGCTCAAGCTCATACAAACATCGGAAACAAAAGTCGGTGATGTGGTCTTCCTCAAGCTGCCCGGCAACCCAAAAGCCGGCTACAAATGGCGGCTCAACAAAGACCTGAGCAAGGGACTTGATCTTGTATCTGTAGATCAGATCGGTTGGCTGATTGCACCCAAGGGAAAGTCCATGTTCTTTCAGTCACAAAGCGTGCTGAACGTCTCGGTCAAGGCCAAGGCTTCCGGCCAGGCCGATCTGGCGTTCGACTATTTTCGCCGCATCAGCGGGAGTACTTTTGTCAAGACATCCCTGGTCCGGGTGATCATCAAGCCGACGCTGGCGAGCCAATAGGCACACGCCGTATACATCTTTCAATTCAGACGTAGTTCTCCGTCCAGAAACCTGATTTCGGTCGGGACAAGCAATTGCTTATGCGCGACACGGATCCTGTAAAGCGGACCATCGAGACTTGAGGCCCAGAATTTGAGGAAATTTTTGAGCTTGGGGAACCGTGGTGCGAGATCATAATCCTGCCAGAGATAAGACTGGATGAGTGAGGGATGGTCCGGCAACCGGTACAGAATTTCCGCCGTGGTCAGGCTGTGTCCTTGCAACTGGCTGAGAAAATCACTGTCTGCCATAGCGGATTCATCCTTTCCGGCGAGCTGTGCTCAAGACAGACGAATCCTAGCATGTTTTATTGATGAAGCAATATTTTGTATTGAATTTCATTATGTTAGCAGCAATTCAGAGTGACTGCTAACGCTGTGCCGTGATCCGGTCCCAGAGCTTCAGTACGATGAAGTCTCCAACGCCTGCGGCCAGAAATGCGATCGACACAAAGAATGCTGTATCTTCAGAAAAGCCTAGTTTTTCTGAAAACAGATAAACGAAGAGCGCTGTCGCCAGGCACAGCAGCGACGTGAGTTCCAGCACACGCTTCACCATGCGGTGATTATCCTTACGCTGCCTGTTGCCACCTTCCATTACCAGCCTTCCTGTCATGCCTTCTTCGAAGTCACTTTTGCTATTTGGCATGCAAACTCCAGAAGTTCTTTCTTTTCAGCTGCGAACCTTCCTTGCATCCAGCGCTCCTTGGCTTGTTTGAGAATTTCTCCAACCCCGGGACCTTCAGGCACTCCCAGTTTCACGATATCAGACCCTTGGAGAGGAAACTCCGGTATGGACAGGTCTTGAATGCGCGTGACAAGCCCGCGCCAGGCGGCATCCGAGACTGCATCTCCCGATGCCGCCCATGCCATGAAGGCGGCGGTGCGGCACCCCTCGCGGCCCAGTGTGTAGATCGCTCCCTTCACCCGCGCCTCGTCCAGTGCCACGCTCATGGCACGATAGCCGGATGCATGCTCCAGATGTGAGCGCTCGGCATTTGACAAACGCAGCCGGTCTGCCAGCCGCAGGGCGTCCTCCGGCACCTCGACACACAGCGCCCCAAGCCGCAGGATCGCGTCAGGCTCTGTGCCAAGCTCTGCCTCAATGGCTATCAGATGTTCAAGCCGGGTAAGATGGGGCACGCCACCCAGAAGAGGCACAAGCAGCCCATAATCAAACATTTTGACAATTGCTCTGTAAGCACCCTTTGCGTTCAAGAGCCGCAGGACCTCGGAACACACGCGCTCTCCTGATAGTCCTTTGAGTCCGGCCTGTTCACTCACGCAGGCTTCTAGGCCCTGAGCATCGAAATTTTCTGCTTCCAATTCAGCGTTGAAACGGAAAAACCTCAAGATCCGCAAATAATCCTCGCGCACCCGCGCGCGCGCATCGCCAATAAACCGGATGTGGCGCTCCTCCAGATCGCCACAGCCACCCAATGGATCGAACAGCTTGCCATCCGCGTCCGCGTAGAGAGCGTTGATGGTAAAGTCGCGGCGGCTAGCATCTGCTTCCCAGTCGTCGGTATAAGAGACACTTGCGCGCCTGCCATAGGTCTCTACATCCTTGCGTAATGTTGTGACCTCGAAAGCATGGCCGCCAGCAATCACTGTCACCGTGCCGTGGTCGATACCGGTGGGGATGGCTTTGAGGTCCGCGGCTGCTGCCAGCTCCATGACCGTCTTGGGCAATGCAGTAGTCGCAATATCAACATCCTGAACAATGCGCCCGAGCAATACATCACGCACCGCGCCGCCGACCGCGCGCACCTCGTGGCCCTGTGCGCCCAAGGCCGAGAAGACGTCAACGGTTTCAGGCCAATTCAGCCAATCGGCATTGGCGAGCGAGGCCGAAGACGCTGTTCGGGTGGGGGACAATAGAGCGATGGTCCTCCGGTTGTGACCGCGGCGTGTTCAGGTTACGGGCTGCGGCCAGGGGTCTGAGGTCCCTGGATTGCAGCAGGTGAACCTTGTTGCGCCTCATATTCGAGGATGTCGGTCGAGACCAGCTTTGCCAGCGTGCCCACGGCGAGAATAGTGCCGATGACCAGCAGCCAGTTGACTGGTGCACCGTTCAAAAAACCGTCCTTCACATCACCACGATCCTTCACGAACTTGAATGCTGCGTAGGCGAAAAAGGGCAGGAAGAACATGGCCAATACGGCGATGAAAACGCGGATCATGTGTTTGAGTCCATTTTGTAGAGCCAATCATAAAGATTTCGCAGCATGCCCGCTGTCGCGCCCCATATAAAGCGTGACTCATAGGGCATGGCATAAAATTTCCGATGTGCACCGCGCCACTCGCGCGTGTGCATTTCATGGTTTTGGGCATTCATCAGGAAAGAGAGCGGTACTTCGAACACGTCAGCGACTTCACTTTGGTCGGGCGTTATGGAAAAGCCCTGCCTGACGATCGCCACGAGCGGCGAAATCCGGTAACCCGTGGAGGTGACATAATCGTCAAGGAATCCGATCGTGTCGATGAATTCGGCCTCAAGACCTATTTCCTCGTGCGCTTCCCTGAGCGCAGTCTCGACCACGTTGGCATCGCGTGCATCCATTTTACCACCGGGAAAAGATATCTGCCCGGCATGGGTGGGCATCTCGTCAGTCCTTTGAGTGAACAAGATTGAAGCCTGGTTTTCACGCTCTATTACCGGGATGAGCACAGCCGCGGTTTGCTTGCGTTCAGCGCCCTCAAGGATTTTCATTTCAGGATTGAGTTCGAAATCACTGCGCCCTGCGGGCACTTCGACTTCTGAGCTTATCCGTGATTTCAGGGGCGCCAGGACTCCGTGTGCACGGCGCCGCAAATCGGCTGTGGTAAACGACTCAACCTCCTTGTCTTCTATCAGCGCCATCGCCTATCGTCCTGTCATCGCGTAATGCGTCTCATCTTACCGGCCACTAAGCCGTATTCCTTGCCGAGGTGAAGGTTATGGCCCTGACAATATTGTGACCTAATTTGGCTGCAAGCTATTCCGCTCAAACCAATTCGACTTTATATTCATCACCATGAGCACAGTAAGTCAAACAGACGAAAAACTAGCTGAACACCTCGAAGAAGCAGGCGATAAAACCCGCCGCGTTCACGAAGCTGCGGCATCTGTCATCTTCGGGCAGGACCGGGTTATCGAGCTGACATTGATAACCCTGCTGTCCGGCGGACATGCGCTTCTGATCGGTGTTCCCGGCCTTGCCAAGACGTCCCTGGTGGAAACGCTCGGCACCGTTCTTGGCCTGGACAACAAGCGGATCCAGTTCACGCCGGACCTGATGCCCTCGGACATTGTCGGCTCGGAGGTGCTGGAGGAAAGCGCGACAGGCAAGCGTTCCTTCCGCTTTCTCAAGGGACCGGTCTTCACCCAGTTGCTGATGGCGGACGAGATCAACCGCGCCAGTCCGAAAACCCAGTCGGCCCTTTTGCAGGCGATGCAGGAACATCATGTCACGGTTGCAGGCGTCAATCACGCCGTGCCGCGCCCGTTCCATGTTCTGGCCACGCAAAACCCCCTGGAGCAGGAAGGCACTTACCCGCTTCCCGAAGCCCAGCTTGACCGCTTCCTGCTGCAGGTCGACATCGACTATCCCGATGAAGCCGCTGAACGGCGCATGCTGTTCGCGACCACGGGGACGAAGGAAACCAAGCTCAAGGCAATTCTCAACGAGAGTGACCTTTTGGCCGCCCAGAGACTGGTACGGCAAATCCCGGTTGGAGAGAAAGTCGTCGATGCGATTTTGAAGCTGGTACGTTCGGCCCGTCCCGGCACCGAGGCTGATGACGCCATCAACGAACAAATCGCTTGGGGCCCCGGCCCGCGTGCGAGCCAGGCTCTCATGCTGGCGGTTCGCGCCAAGGCCATGATCGATGGCAGGCTGGCGCCCTCCGTGGATGATGTTATTTCTCTCGCCGAGCCTATTCTGAAGCACCGCATGGCGCTTACATTCGCTGCCCGCGCTGAAGGCACCACTATTCGGTCGGTCATCGAAACGCTTACCCAGCGGCTGGAATAGTCGTCCCCCGTGGCGCCGCTCGTTGAAAGAGAAACCACTTCGCCACTACATGAGCTGGAAACGCACGCTCATGGCCTCGCCGCGCGCATGCCCTCGCTCTTGGTAGCAGCAAGGCGCGTCTCGCATACTGTGGCCCATGGCATACATGGCCGTCACCGGCGCGGCCCCGGTGAAACCTTCTGGCAGTTCCGCCATTTCGAGGACAGCGACGCGGCCGAGACCATTGACTGGCGACGCTCCGCCAGTTCTGATCATCTGTATGTTCGTGAGCGCGAATGGGAGGCGGCGCACACCGCCTGGATGTGGGTCGATCTTTCTCTTTCCATGGCGTTCCGTTCGCATCTCTCTGACACCTCCAAGATCGACCGCGCCATCGTGCTGGCCCTGTCCATGGGGGAATTGCTGGTTCAGGGCGGTGAGCGTATCGGCATCATGGGCGGGCGGGCGCGCACCGGAAAAACAGCTGTGACCAAGCTGGCCCTGTCGATTGCCCGCAGGGTAAATGACCCCGCAATCGGTGGCGGTTCCCTACCACCCGCCGCCGCACTCGGGGCCTTTTCAGAATGCGTGTTGTTTTCCGATTTTCTCGAGCCCATTGAAGACCTGGCACCCCGGTTGGAGCAACTTGCCGTGCAGGGCGTGCGCGGTCATCTTATCCAGGTGCTCGATCCCGCCGAAGAAACCCTCCCCTACCAGGGCCGTACGGAATTCACCTCCGCCGAGACGGGTGAGCGCATGACTGCCGGTCGCGCTGAAACCCTTCGCGAGCGCTACAAGGAACGCCTTGGCGAACACCGGCAGCAATTGCTGGAACTTTTGCGACGGCTGGAATGGTCGCTTCTCGTGCACCATACAGATCATCGCCCTGAAGAAGCCCTGCTGGCGCTACATGGCCGGCTTGCTGGACTTGAGCATGACTATCGCTACCGTCCGCCAGCGGAAAGTACAAAGACAGATAGCGCGGGGTCAGCTCCGTGATGGCACTTGGTCCAATCGGGTTCCTTCAACCCTGGGTGCTCACCGCACTCATTGCGCTTCCCGCGATCTGGTGGCTGCTGCGCCTGACGCCACCACGCCCGAAAAGCGTCATCTTCCCGCCGACACGCCTGCTCAAGGGGCTGGAAGATTCTGAGAAAACATCCACCCACAGTCCCTGGTGGCTGACCGCACTGCGCATTCTCATGGCGGCGTTGCTGATTGGCGCGCTTGCAGGCCCCGTCCTGCACCCCGACCGTGATGCGTTGCCGGGATCTGGGCCGGTGCTCATTGTTGTCGACAATGGCTGGGCATCAGCCAGTCAGTGGCGTGCCCGCACGAGCCTAATCGACACATATATTTCCCGCGCAGAACGCGATAACCGCGCGATCATTCTGACGGGGACCGCCGGGGCGCATGAAGCCCGGCTTAGCACGCTCAGCCCGCAAAAGGCCCGCGAAGCCGCGGCGAGCCTGCAGCCGCAACCTTTCAATCCTGACCGTGCGCGACTTTCAGCAAAGCTTAAAAATGAACTCAAGGGTCAGGAGTCGCTCGCCATTGTGTGGCTGACCGATGGTCAGGATTATGGTGGTGCCGACGCATTCGCCAAGGCCTTGTCTGGTCTGAGCAAGAGCGATGCCTCCTTTGCCATCGCCACACCCGAAGGCAGTACCGGAGCCCTCGGTATTCGCGCAGGTACAGGCAAGAAGGGCGTGCTGGTTGCGCAGATCGTGCGTGCCAAGGGTGGCGTGAGGGGAGGAACGGTCCGTGCCTTCACGGCGAAGGGCGAACAACTGGGCGAGGTTGGCTTCTCACTGTCTGCAGGAGCAAAAACCGGCAATGCGCAAATCAGCATGCCGCTTGAAATCCGCAACCAGATCGCGCGCATTGAAATTGCCGGCGAAACATCTGCCGGCGCGGTTCATTTGCTAGACGCGCGCTCCCAGTGGCGCCGGGTCGGCGTGATCTCCGGCGAGGCCCGGGAATTGGCGCAACCTCTACTTTCCCCGCTCTACTATGTAGAACGCGCCTTGTCTCCTTACGCGGAGGTGGTCACGGCAAAGGGCAGTAACATTTCTTCCGCTGTTACTGAATTGCTCCAGCGCGATCTTTCCGTGCTGGTGCTGGCGGATATTGGAAAGCTCGGATCAGGCTCTCTAGATGCCATCGAGTCCTGGGTGAAACGCGGTGGAACGCTGGTGCGTTTTGCCGGGCCAAGGCTGGAGAAAAACGCCGATCGGCTGCTGCCGACAGCCTTGCGCCGCGGCGGGCGCACGCTTGGCGGTTCCCTCTCCTGGAGTACCCCGCAACCGTTGGCTCCATTTGAAGACACCAGCCCGTTCCACGGATTAACACCCCCTGCCGATGTTACGGTGCGCCGACAGGTGCTGACTGACCCGGCCGCGGGCCCGCAGTCGAATGTGTGGGCGCGCCTCAAGGACGGCACGCCATTGGTGAGCGCTGCGCGCCGTGGTGAAGGCTGGATGGCGCTGTTCCACATCACCGCCAATTCCGACTGGTCGAATGTGCCCATGTCCGGCCTGTTCGTAGAGATGCTGCGCCGCATTACCGAGCGCTCAGTCATCACGTCCGGGGGCATCAAGGAACCAGGTGCTGCAAAAGCATCCGCGGCCACCACTACGCAGCAAACCGGCCTGCTCTCACCGCGCCAGGTGCTTGACGGATTTGGCCGGCTGGTCTCGCCGCTCTCAGCCGTGACGCCGATCGAGGCGGGCGAGATTGACAAGGTCAAACCCGGACCGACCCGGCCTCCTGGATATTACGGTCCGGCTGGTTCGGCACGTGCGCTCAACACCATTGGCCCGCGCACCATACTCAATCCCATGCCGCCCCTGTCCGGCCTTGGCAAGCTCATCGATTATGAAGTCCGCGAAGCGGTTCAACTCAAACCCTGGCTCCTGGGTGCGGCCTTCCTCATTTTCCTGGCCGACATGATTGCCGTGCTGTTGTTTTCTTCCGGTGCACGCATGCTGGCCATGGGTCGGAAGGCGGCGGCCGCTACCGCACCAGCATTATTGTATCTGATACTTTTCGCACCAGCCCTGCATGCACAGCAGTCTTCAAGCGCTACCGACAAGCAAGCCCTGGAAGCAACGCTCGGCACCAGGCTCGCCTACGTGGTGACAGGGGACCCGGGTATTGACCGCATTTCGCTGTCAGGGCTTACCGGGCTCAGCCGCGTGCTCAAGGCGCGCACGGCGATCGAGCCGGCGGATCCGGTCGGCATTCAAATTGACAGCGACGAACTCGCCTTCTACCCGCTGCTCTATTGGCCCGTGCCCGAAGACGCCGAGAAGCTTCCTGAAAAAACGCTCGCCAAGATTGACGCCTATATGAAACAGGGTGGAATGATCATTTTTGATACCCGCAATTACCAGACAACCCTGCCCACGGGTGCACAAGGGCCTGGTGGTACGGCACTGTCGCGGCTCGTCGGTGAACTCGACATTCCTGCGCTTGAGCCTGTGCCGGAAAATCACGTTCTGACCAAAGCCTTCTACCTGCTTAAAGCATTCCCTGGCCGTTGGGATGGCGGGGCGCTGTGGGTCGAAGCAACACCTACCAACGAAGCGGACAAGTCTCGCCGGGCGAGACGAACCGATGGTGTCTCTTCACTGATGATCACATCTAATGATTTTGCTGCTGCATGGGCACTTGATGAGAGTAACCGCGCTCTCTTTCCCGTCGTTCCAGGTGGTGAAGTCCAGCGCGAGATGGCTTTCCGCGTCGGCGTTAACATTGTCATGTATGCGCTGACCGGGAACTACAAGGCCGACCAGGTGCATGTGCCGGCCCTGCTGGAGCGGCTCGGACAATGACCTGGATTATCGAATTCTCACCCTTGCTGCCTCGCGATGTCCTCATTGCCATGGCATGCGCTGGGCTGGTTCTCGCGGCCCTGCTGTTATGGACGCGCACTCGGGGCGCATTGCTGCGCACCGGCGCACTGGCATTGCTGCTGCTCGCACTCGCCAATCCCTCCCTGCGACAGGAAGACCGCGAACCACTCTCGAACATCGCCGTTGTCGTCATGGATCAGAGCGCAAGCCAGCGCTTTGCCGGTCGCGAAGATGCCAGCGAAGCCGTGCGCGAACAATTGGGCGACAAGCTTGCAGCCATCCCAAACCTGGATGTGCGCTGGGTTGCTTCACCATTGGGACGAGGTAAGGGACGCGACGGCACATTGCTGTTTTCCGATCTCGGCAAGGCGCTAGCGGATATTCCGCCTGACCGTCTTGCCGGCGTGGTTCTTGTCACCGACGGGCAGATTCACGACGTGCCCGCAAACGCTAAAGATTTTGGTCTCCAGGTTCCGGTCCACAGTGTCATCACTGGCAAGCAGGACGAGTTTGACCGGCGGCTGGAGGTTGTGCGTGCGCCGCGTTTCGGCATAGTCGACGGCATACAGGAGGCCGAAGTTCGCGTGGTCGATGTGCCCTCAAAGAACGGGCGCAAGAGTGTCAGGCTGACCGTTCGCCGCGAAGATCAGAGCAAGGAAATTCTCCGTGTTCTGCCCGGCGAAATCGTCCGCGTCCCCATTCGCTTTCCCCATGCCGGACTGAATATCGTTGAACTTGAAGTGGAGGCCGCACCGGGCGAGCTGACCACAGCTAACAACAAGGCGGTTCTGGCGGCGGAAGGCGTGCGCGAGAATTTGCGCGTGTTGCTGGTCTCAGGCGAACCCCACGCGGGCGAGCGCACCTGGCGCAACCTTCTCAAATCTGATGCCGCGGTTGACCTCGTTCATTTTACCATTCTGCGCCCGCCCGAAAAACAGGACGGCACGCCGATCAACCAGTTGTCCCTGATCGCGTTCCCGACGCGTGAGCTATTCTCGGAAAAACTGGAAGAGTTCAATCTCATCATCTTCGACCGCTATCACCGCCGCGGCGTGCTGCCGCTGCTCTACCTGGATAACGTCGCGCAATATGTGGAAAATGGCGGCGCCGTACTGGTGGCCGCTGGCCAGCGCTACGCCTCTCCCACAAGCCTGTTCCGGACGCCGCTTTCCACCGTCCTTCCCGCCGCGCCTACTGGGCGGCTGATCGAGCGCCCGTACCGGCCTGCCGTCAGCAAGACCGGGTTACGGCACCCGGTGACGCGTGGCCTGCGCGATGGCAACTCAGGCCCACCCAAATGGGGCCGTTGGTTCAGGCTTATCGAAACCGAGGCACCCAGTGGGGATGTGCTGATGCACGGACCAGAAGACAAGCCATTGCTTATTCTCGACCGGCTGAAGAAGGGCCGCGTCGCGCTGCTGTTGTCTGACCATGCCTGGCTGTGGGCACGCGGTTATGAAGGCGGTGGTCCCTACACGGTGCTGCTGCGCCGCCTCGCCCACTGGCTCATGAAGGAACCTGACCTGGAAGAAGATGTCCTGCGCGCATCTGGCCAGGAAGGATCCCTCAGGATTGAGCGCCGCTCCATGAAGGACAACGTGGCACCAGTGGAGGTCACCCTGCCAAATGGCGAGACACAATCCGTGGAGCTGGAGAGCGCGGGGCCGGGACATTGGAGGAAGGTGCTGGAGGTGCGCGATCACGGTGTCTACCGGCTGAAATCAGACGCGTTGAGTGCGGTTGCCCATGTGGGACAGATGAACTCCAAGGAGCTGTCCACGCTGAATGCTACCAATGAGTTGGTTCAGCCCCTCCTGAAGGAAACCGGCGGCGGGGCTTTCTGGGCCGGAACGGATGCCGACACCGTCAAACTGCCAAGATTGGCAATGCTGCGTTCGGGAAGGTTGATGCACGGGTCGGACTGGATGGGTTTTAAAAAACGCGATGCCTATGTGACGCGCGGCGTGCGGCTCATCCCACTCTTCTCCGGCCTTATCGCTCTGGCCATCCTGCTTGGCGCGTTGTCCCTCACATGGTTCCGAGAAGGGCGCTAACAAATCCCCTTTACTGATCCCTCAAAGTTTTTCAAAGCACCGGGACTGAGTTCAACACCGAGCAGGCGTGATGGATCAACAGGTCCCGGCAACACGATCTGCCCGGGCGGTACACGCTGAAAGCCAAAACGCTTGTAATAAGGCAAATCGCCAACAAGCAGCACCAGCGTAAAGCCCTGGGCCTTGGCAAGCTCCAGCCCTTTTTCAATCAGCGCACGCCCGTATCCTTTTCCGGCCCACTTGGCGTCAACCATCAGCGGTCCGAGCAGCAGGACATCCGAGCGCTCGCCAATCTGTATGGGGGCAAACCGGATCGACCCCGCCAGCTCATCTCCAAACCACGCCGTATGGCTGAGCGCCTCGACAACAGAGGCGCTTTCACGGACCCTGTGTGCCGTACGTGCAAACCTGCCCGGACCAAATGCGCGTGCGGCGAGGTCGTTTAAAGCTTGAATATCTTCTTCGCGCTCCGGGCGCATAAGGATTTCGGGGTCGGTCATGGGCTGGTACTTACAAAATTTTTCTTTCAACTACGGGAATTTTAACCGTGCGGACCGGGCCAATATACTACTTTGGTGTTTTCCGCACAGGGCTTGCGTGGTTTATGCTGTTCTGCGATTCTACATGAGGGAACTCTGGTGGCTCTGCGTTAATAAGAACACAAAGCCCACGGGAACAGCACATGGCCACAGCACCCAAAATCCTGATCGTCTATCACAGCTCGTACGGGCATGTGGAAACCATGGCCTATGCCATGGCTACCGGCGCGCGCGCCGTGGAAGGCGCAGAGGTGCAGGTCAGGCGTGTTTCTGAACTCATGCCGGACGATACCATGCGGGCTTCTGGCATGAAGGTTGAGCAACCAGCACAAGTTATTTCGCCAAATGATCTCGCCGACTACGACGCCATCATTTTCGGAACGCCAACGCGTTTCGGCAACATGTCGTCGCAAATGCGTAATTTCCTCGACCAGACAGGCGGGCTCTGGGCGGCAGGTGCTTTGATTGGAAAAGTTGGCTCGGTATTTACTTCCACCGGAACCGGCGGTGGCAACGAGACCACGATCACCTCGTTCCACAACACGCTGTTGCATCACGGCATGATCATTGTGGGCCTGCCGTATTCCGCGCCTGATCTTGCCGACATCTCCGAGCTGCGCGGCGGTTCGCCCTATGGTGCTGCCACAATCGCCGGACCGGACGGCTCTCGCCAACCCTCCCAGAAGGAACTCAACCTGGCGAGTTTCCAGGGCCATCACGTGGCTTCTATCGCGCAGAAACTCATCAACGGATGATCTCGACCACAAGACCGGTGACATGCCCCTTCTGACAGATTTATCCACCACAGATTTGCGTGCGTTTCATGAACGCATTCGCAAGGGCTATGACGCTTTCTGCGCACGTGAACTTAAACTGGACATGACGCGCGGCAAGCCCTCGTCAGAGCAACTTGATTTGTCGAATGCACTGCTGCGCTTACCGGACAATATCGATCACCAGCTGAAAGACGGCAGCGATGCGAGGAACTATGGCGGTTCCCTGCAAGGGATCATGGAAGCACGCGAATTGTTCTCAGGCACGCTCGGTGCACCGGTCGAGCAGATCGTCGTAGGCAACAATTCAAGCCTTGCCCTGATGCATGACTGCATTGTCTACGCGCTCTTGAAGGGCGTGGTGGACAGTGATGGCCCATGGAGTACTGGAAGCAAGATTTCCTTCATCTGCCCGGTGCCCGGCTATGACCGGCATTTCGCCATTTGCGAGGAATACGGGATCGGGATGATCCCGGTGGAGATGACTGGTGAAGGGCCTGACATGGATGAGGTCGAACGCATTGCCGAAGACCCGGCCGTCAAGGGTATGTGGTGCGTACCGAAATATTCCAACCCTTCCGGCGACACATACTCCGATGAGACCGTTCGCCGGCTGGCGGCCATGGAGACTGGCGCACTGGATTTCAGGCTGTTCTGGGACAATGCCTATGCGCTGCACAACCTGACCAACCCACGCCGGGAAATCCTGAATATCCTCGAGGTTTGCGTGGATGCGGGAAATAAGGATCGTGCATTCGTTTTCGGGTCTACTTCAAAAATCACATTTGGCGGCGGTGGATTGGCGCTGTTCGCATCATCCCGCGCCAATATCTCTTGGTTGTTGGCCAGCATGCAGAAAAGGTCCATCGGCGCTGACAAGCTCAACCAGTTGCGCCATGTGCGCTACCTGAAGAATCGGACCGGGCTGGATCAGCTGATGGAACGCCACCGTGCCGTGATCCTTCCCAAGTTCGAGACTTTCTACGCAGCCTTCGATGAACATCTGGAAGGCACGGGTGCCGCCGTCTGGAGCAAGCCCGAGGGAGGCTACTTTATTGATGTCAATGTGCTCGACGGCTGTGCAACCTGCGTCATAGAACTGTCAAAACAGGCAGGGGTTGCCCTCGTTCCCGCCGGGGCGACATTCCCTTATGGCAAGGACCCGCGCGACCGCAATATCCGCGTCGCACCCACTTACCCGGAACTCTCTGAAATCAAGCTGGCGGGTGAAGGTATTTCCCTGTCGATCCTTCTCGGTGTAACCGAAAAACTATTGGCCGAACAGGCAAGCTAAACTTCACCGGATAGGCCTGCGCGGCGGGGCCCGGTATACCGGCGGGCGAGACGGCGCGGGTACCCGGTTTATGGCTGGTGGCAGAGGCACTGGAGCGACCTGACGGCGGGACGGCGGGGTTTGCAAGTTCAGGTTTCTGCGCGGCTCTCCACGGAAACGTAGTTTAACCAGCGGCGCGCGCAATCGCGTCGGTGCGAAACTTCCGCGAGCATTTATCGATCCATCAAGAATGACCCGCTCCCCGGCCTGAACCCGAGCACGTGCAGGCAGCTGGGTAATCGGTATACGCCCGACAGCCACGCCTCCGGAAATGGCGCGTCCGACATAGCCCTCGACAGACAGGCGCTTCACCTGTCCGGTAAATGGTCGGGGTGCAAGCCGGTTGATGCGCTGTGCGCGCAAGCGGCCGCCACTGGCGGAACCGATAACCAGAACATCATGGCCCGAGCCAAGCTTGGCCGGCCGGCTGCCGGCAGTCGCATCGATGCGCATGCCATTGACGGAGAAACCGTTGGGTCCCGAAGCTGTCACCCGTCCGCGCAGTACCGCCGGCTCACTCCTTGCGGTTTTGTCGATGCGCGAAGCGGCGATCACGCCATTGGCCCGCCTCAATCCACTCACGTCGATATGATCGCCAACCTTTAGGTCATTGATCGATACCAGCCGCGATCCGTTGGATGCTGAAATCACGCCGGACGGGATTTCAATACGTTGCCCGAACACGAACGCCATGCGGCGCTCCGGATCGACCTTTTCGATGGGTCCGGCCACCTCGTGACGTATGGAAAGACGTCGCGCCGCCAGGCGTTGACCACTTCCCTCGGCCACAACCTCGACGACCTGTCCTATACGCAAGGCGTCTGGCCGCACGGTGCGGTCCTTGAAGGTAATGGCAAGGTCGGGCGCATAATCCACTTCAAAACCGTTGACGAATATGCTGCCGAAGCCTGTGACGGTACCAATGATCCCCGTCCCGCCAATACCGGGTGAGCCTGCTACCTGACCCGTGCCGCCGATGCCCGGTGATTTACCGTCCTTCTCGCCGGTGCCGCCAATTCCCGGATTGGCCTGAGCAACAGTGGTGTTGGCATCGCCCTGTTGGGCAGGTGCCTGGGTTGACGCAATCGGGATCGCAGGAGCCCCGCCCGTTCCAAGGCCAGACGCGCACCCGCCAAGCAACAGCAATACAAGCGCTGCAATTGATCTGGACAGCACAACACCAAATAGGGATTTCGCAGGATAATCAGTCATCGTCCTGCCCTTCATCATCGGGGCAGGAATAGAAATAAACGCCGAAGCTCATACGCTCTGTTGCTTCCAGAGAACCCTTGTCCTGCTCAGCCAGCTCAAAAGCTTTTTGATTTACTTTTACCAGCGCGTCAGACCCCAGCTCACGTGACAACGCGGCCAACTCCCCGACTGAGCGCGGACTGAGCTCTTCGTAGTAGACCGCGCGCTCCAGCATGGAAGGCGCATCTCCCAGCAGGTTATGGCTACTGGCGGCGATATGGTCGCGCAGGTTGCGCCCGAAATAATAGGCGAGGTCAGCAAAATCTTCGCTTGGCACGAAAGCGTCCATGTCCAGATGAACGAATTCCTCATCATCCACGCGCGCCAGCCCCTGGCGCACCCATTCATCGAGCACGGCCCGGGGGCGTATGTCCGTAGAAACAGACTCAACAAGACTGTCGAATGACGGCCCGCCGTCTTTTCCACCCTGACGCGGCAAGGGACGGGGCCGCCCGCGCGTATCCAGATAGTCCGGCGCACCGGTCCATTTCGAAACCAGATGCGCATTGCGTGACAGCACCGGCGATGGTGCTTCATTACCCCGCTTGCGCTCGCGTAGCGCCTTGATATCCTTGCGATGCACGCCCGTCAGCAAGTTGATACGGCTGTCGGTCGGGGGCTTACCGGGAACGGGGAAATCTTCCTGCGCCGCCTCGACATAGACCTGTTTCAGCAGTCGTGAGATCACTGGAAAAGTGATCCCCTTGGCAATGAGCACGCGCATGAGCGGGCGCAAAAGCCGGTGTAGCGTCAGCAATAATGCCGGATGTGGTTCGCCTGGTATCAAATTTTTCTTTCAAGAAATCCATATTGTGGGAGGTTTTCCCATTCACTAATTACTATTTCACATATCATATATTTATTGACATGGGAAATTTTCCCACATATTAATCTCATTATTGTGGGATATTTTCCCACGTATCTGGCGCTCCGGCCCCCGCAGCACCCCTGCCCCGGAGTTGCCAGATCATCAGGAGAGCAAAATATGTGGAACAAACAGGAGAGAGACGTAACGAGCTTTGGAAACTCCAAACATACGAGCTGCCGCGCCCTTGCGCTTGTGGCGCTGATGACAGGGCTTGTTCTGGGCACTGCAACCCTTGCACTTGCTGCCCCTGACCGGGACAATAATCCACCCGGACCGCGCGGCGGTCCCGGCACCAATTGGGAGAACCCTCCTGGACCTCGCGGCGGTCCCGGGGCTTCCCCCGACGCCAAACCGTGGCGGCCCTGGGTCTGGCGCAAGCTGTTCGACAATGACAACAACCCGCCCGGACCACGTGGCGGGCGTGGAACGAACTGGGAAAACCCGCCTGGCCCGCGCGGCGGGCCCGGCGCGTCACCCGACCCCAAGCCGTGGCGGCCAGGGGTGAGACGCAGAATTCATAACGCGCAGCAACCTCGCCCAACCCTGCGTCCATGGACACAGCGCAGGATCTATAATGCGCGCCATTTGCAGAGTCCGCCCCGCTTCAGGCCCCACCGCCGCCGCGCCGGCGCACTGCGGCAGCGCTGACCCGCACTCGCATACCGGGCACAAACCAAACCCGGCGGCGGTCAAATACCGCTGCCGGGTCATTGCTTGAAATTGAAACATGCCTGCCTTTGTCTGATCGGCGCTGGTGCTCTATAGTGGCCCGAATAAAAATGTTCAATTTGGGTGGCTTGCATCGGCACATCTGCAAACACGAAAGCCCGCGCTCTTTCAGCGGGCCTGATGTCAGATTATGATTGCGGTGTGTTCTATTGCGAGATGCAATCGCAGCAGGACCAGCCGCACCTCTCCAGAATTACCGATCGGCTCAATGAGCTCGATATCAGTGCTTTGCGGCGGCGTGCGCGCGACGCTGAACGTGAGCTGTTCAATCTCGGCATCACCTTCACCGTTTACACGGACCGGGAAGCGATCGACCGTATTCTCCCCTTTGACGTTATCCCGAGGGTCCTTTCAAAACAGGACTGGAGCACCATTGAGACCGGCGTGAAGCAGCGCGTGGCGGCGCTTAATCTGTTCCTGCATGACATCTACAACGACGGGCATATCCTCAAGGACGGCATCATCCCCGAAAAGCTGGTCAAGGGAAATAAGCACTACCGCCCTGAAATGCAGGGTGTCGATGTGCCGAAGGGCACCTATGTGCATATTTGCGGCACCGACCTGGTGCGTGATCAGGAGGGCACATTTTGCGTGCTGGAGGATAATGGACGCTGCCCGTCAGGGGTTTCCTACGTTCTTGAGAACCGCCACCTGATGATGCGTGCATTCCCGGACCTCGCCGATGGCATTCCCATTGCCGATGTCGACGCTTACGGATCGCGGCTGGCCCGCACCATGTCAAAGGTCGCACCGCTCAATATATCGAATCCCACCATAGCCCTGCTCTCGCCCGGCATCTACAATTCTGCCTATTTCGAGCATGTATTCCTGGCGCGCGAAATGGGTGTTCAGCTGGTCGAAGGACGGGATCTGCTGGTCGAGAATGATAAGGTGTTCATGCGCACGACCAGCGGGAAACAGCAGGTGGATGTGATCTATCGCCGTATTGACGATGCGTTTCTCGACCCCAAAGCCTTCAATCCCGACAGCCAACTTGGCGTGCCCGGTCTGTTCGAGGCCTACCGCAAGGGCAATGTGAACCTCGCCAACGCGGTCGGCACCGGCGTGGCCGACGACAAGGCGGTCTATGCCTACATGCCGCGTATCATCAAATACTATCTCGATGAGGACCCGATCCTGCCGAACGTGCAGACCAATATCTGCGGCGAGGAGGAAGGCCTTAAAAAAACACTCGACAACCTGGATAAACTTGTTAGCAAACCCGTCGGCGAGGCTGGAGGCTATGGTGTCGTTGTCGGTCCACGGGCCAGCAAGCGGGAACTGGCCAGGCTGCGGGCCCTGATAAAGTCCGATCCGGGCAATTACATTTCCCAGCCAATGGTCGGGCTTTCCGTTTCACCCACGTTGATCGGCCGTGCCATCGAACCGCGCCACGTGGACCTTCGTCCTTTTGCTCTCACCGGTGAGGACACCTGGGTTTTACCGGGAGGGCTGACGCGCGTCGCCATGAAACGCGGATCGCTGATCGTCAACTCGTCGCAAGGCGGCGGTTCAAAGGATACCTGGGTCCTTGTCTAGCCTCGTATCACGTTTTGCCGCCAACACCTTCTGGCTGGGCCGATACCTGGAGCGGGCGGAAAATGTAGCCCGGATCCTGCATATCAATGAAACCTACGCGCGCGACAAGCCGGAAGGACCCGACTGGCAGCGCGTGCTGGATTTATATTCAGATTCCGAGCGCTTCCATAAAATCCATGATGACGCCAGCGCACAGTCAGTTCTGCAGTTCTATGTTCTGGACCGCGACAACCCCTCCTCCATTGTCTCTTCCATCGTCAACGCACGTGAGAATGCACGCTCGGTACGCCATCTCATCTCAACCGAGATGTGGACACATCTCAATATTTTCTACAGCCAGCTGCTAAAGATGAAGCCGAGAGAAATCCAGCCCTCGGCACTGGCCAACACCGCAAATGAGATCATACTCAGCTGCCAGACTTTTGAGGGAATCGCGGAGGGGACATTCCTGCGCGGCGAACCTGCTTGCTTCTACCATCTTGGCAAATATATAGAGCGCGCGGACCAGACAACGCGCATTCTCGACATCGGGTATGCACTGCTGCCACTTGGTGAAGGCGATGCCGTGACATCGGTGCAATGGAATGTACTGCTACGGTCGGTGTCGGGTTATCATGCCTATCGCAGCCGCTACCCCGGCGGCACACGCGTGGAGGATATTGAGCGTTTCCTGCTGTATGACAACGAGTTTCCCCGAGCTCTGACGCTCTGCGTTGCCCGGATAACCGAACGGGTCCGTGACCTCGAAAAGCGCCACGGCACAAAACGACATTCGGAAATGGAACGCACCCGCCGGGATCTTGAATTTGCGCTGGAAACCGGACCGGGAATTGACATCACTCCGGACCGCCTGCATGCCTTTCTTGACAGAATCCAGGTCCTGCTGGGAAAAGTGACAAATGCGGTTAGCGAGACTTATTTCAGATAGACTCTGCCGTTATGACCTTGCCTCTAGGCAATGGAAGACTGAGCCACTAAATAACGAATCGATTTTGAGCCAACTACGATTCGATGGATGTGTACGCAATGCTGCAACGGCTGACCGTCAATCACGAAACGACCTACCGCTATCAACGGCCGGTCATGCCTGGGGAGCATTTCCTGATGTTCCGCCCACGCGACAGCCATGACAGCCGTTTGCTGAATGCGACTCTTACGATCGAGCCCCAGGCGAAGCTGCGCTGGCTCCACGATGTGTTTGGCAACTCCGTCACTATCGCATCCTTTGAACAGCCAACAGACCGGCTTTATTTCAAATCGCAGATCGTGATTGACCGCTACCCGTTCCCGGCGGTGGAATTTCCGATTGAAGGCTTTGCCCGGACGATCCCGTTCAGCTATCCGCTGGCGGAAATCCCCGACCTTGGCCGCACCATCGAGCGCCACTATTCGGACCCGGACAGGGTTGTGACCGAATGGTCCAGACGTTTCCTCCTTCCGCCAGCCGGCTCGCATGAGACGGAGCCGTTTCTGCGCGCCCTGAACTCTGCAATCCGTAACGAGTTGCGTTACGAAGAACGCTATTCACCCGGTGTCCAAACACCGGTGGAAACCCTGCAACGGGGTGCTGGAACATGTCGCGATTTCGCACTCCTCATGATGGAGGCGGTTCGTACTGTCGGGTTGGCCGCGCGCTTCGTCAGCGGCTATCTCTACGATCCAGGCATTGATGGCGTGCAGAGTGAAGTTTCCGGCGCGGGATCAACCCATGCCTGGGTCCAGGTCTACTTGCCAGGTGCTGGATGGGTTGAGTTCGATCCTACCAACGCCTCTTACGGCGGACAAAATCTCATTCCCGTTGCGGTCACACGCGAACCCATTCAGGCCATGCCGGTCTCAGGCTCCTATGAAGGCGCACCAGACGATTTCATCGAGATGAACGTGAATGTAGAAGTGCGCGCGGTTCAGATCATGGACCAGGCGGGTTAACTGGTAATCCCGACAGCGCTCTCACCATTTCTCGCTGATGCTTCCGCCCTCGAACAGTTCCGCCAGACGCCGCCGTGCCCCCGCATCCATGTCAGCCGGCATATTCTCCATGGTGAAGAAGCGCTGCTCGGCAATTTCCGCATTGGGTGGCGGCACCCTTGGCTGGTCCCACTCATGCACTATAAAAAGCGCGATATGGTCACCGGGAAAATTATCTCCGTTGGAAAAGAGGCCGTGCAATTTTGGCGGTTTATTCAGGGAGACACCTGTTTCTTCCTCGAGCTCGCGCGCCAAAGCATCGAGCATCGTTTCATTTCGCTCCACCCCGCCACCGGGAAAATGCCACCCCGGCCTGTAACCGTGCCTGACAAGCAGCACCTGTGATGCCTTGTCTACCACCACACCCTGCGCTCCCAGCGTGAGACCCCGGGAGAACCGCCACCAGGCTCTGAGAGTTGAGTTCACGAGTTTGGGCATGTTCGTCTTCACCGCCGTTTCTATTTGTTCAGCTTGTAATGCCCGCACTGCAAAGGATAAATGGGCGCTGGATATCCCTTAACCCGGCAAACCCATGTTCACGCTCGCACATCTTACTGATCCGCACCTGGCGCCCTTGCCGCAACCCACGGCCAGCGAACTGGCCGGCAAGCGCCTCATCGGGTACATCAATTGGCTGCGTTCCCGCAAGGCCATCCATTCGCGCAGCGTCCTGGATGCCATCGTGGCTGATATGTTGTCCCACTCTCCCGATCATATTGCGGTGAGTGGCGACATCATAAATATCTCAAGTCCAAATGAATTTATTGCGGCACACTCTTGGCTGGAAACCCTTGGTTCGCCCGATCAGGTGAGCGTCGTACCTGGCAATCACGATACCTATGTGAGTGTAAAACAGCGTGACGGGCTTGGGCGATGGAACGCCTATATGCGAACTCATGTCGGACGTTCGAAAAAACTAGCTTCTGGCCCTAACGGATTTCCTACCGTGAGACGGTTTGATGATATCGCACTCATAGGTTTGTCAACTGCCGTGCCCACACCGCCTTTTGCCGCGTG
The DNA here is from genome assembly GCA_021775525.1 of Hyphomicrobiales bacterium. Classification (GTDB taxonomy): domain Bacteria; phylum Pseudomonadota; class Alphaproteobacteria; order Rhizobiales; family Methyloligellaceae; genus UBA2767. The sequence continues at coordinate 17,549 of JAJFHQ010000076.1, read as the reverse complement.
GGGAAATCTCGATCAGAGTCAACTGGATGCGCTCAAGCGCATCCTGGAAACCCTGGGTGAGGAAAACCAGTTCAGGATCGTTCATATCCACCACCCTCCGCTGCCTGCCCTGACCAAGTGGCGCCGCGCCTTGCGTGAAGCAGCTCATTTGCAAGAAGTACTGGTGTCCATGGGTGCGGAACTGGTGCTCTATGGGCACAACCACATCCATAACATCAATGTGCTGCCAAGCAGATCAGGAACGATACCCGTCGTTGGCGCTCCTTCAGCATCATCGTGCCAGGAAAAGGAAGGCCGCCTGGCACGCTACAACCTGTTCCGCATTTGGCATGAACACGGACGCTGGCGCTGCGAAATGACAGGACGGGGTCTGCACACGGCTGATGGGCAAGTTAGCAGAGTTGAGCAAAGGATGCTTATTGGATGAATTTCCAGCCCATGGCCAGCAGTCCGGCAACGCCGGTGAGAACGCCGATTATGAATGCGGAAATGATAAGCCCGGTACGTCCCTTGCGCCGACGCCGCGCTGGCGCCCGGTCATAATCGAACCCCGAAGTGTAGCGCTCACGTGCGACAATCTCACGGGCGACAAATTCGGTTACCCGACCTGCCATGACACCGACATCTTCCGTTTCGACCATGACCTTGCGGCCCGTGCCCTCGTTGCGGACCATACGGTAGATTTCGCCAGAATTGTCCATGGAGACATATGTCATGATGTCAATCCAGAGGCGCGCGGGCCGGCTCGGCACCAAGGCCAGGGCGAAGCGGTCATCCTCAAACGGGATATCGTCGAACACATGCTCGACCGCGGCATGCAGCACTTCCAGGCGAGCCATTTCGGTGCTTCTGCGATCAACAGAATTGTCGAGGTCATCCGCCTCTTGAACGCGAGCCATGTGGATGGCTTCACGCAGCGATGTTGCCGTTGCCGGCTGATCAAGTTTCTTGCCTGTTTTCTTCATGCGGGGCGCGCCTATACTATGATCCCACAGCCTCTATGGCGAGTGTAGCACTTTGAAACGCCCGGTGCGAATAGTGTTGGCTGAATTTGAAACGTTCAAAAGGGATATCGCTAGTGTTCCTCGGCTGAAAGCCGGTCTTTTCCCTTGGTGAGAGATGTATCCTGATTGTCCGTAACGGGTTGCGGGTCACTGGCCACACCACGGTCTTCCAGTGGCGCTTCCGCAACCTCATCCTCATTCTGAGCGGATAAACCCTCCCTTGCAGTTTCGGTTACACTTGAAGGCATTGGCTTTGCAACGTCAGAGCCTGTCCTGTCTACGCTCTCGCCAGCTGCAGGCTTTTCATGTTCCGATTCCTGCTTATCCAGCTACACATTGACAATCTGCCCACTCCTGCGCACGGCAGTACGCTTGGCCGCACGCACCCAGTGCCTGGCCTTCTTGCCTGCGCGTTTAACTCCCTCGGCACCCTTTTCAACGCCTGCAAGCTCATCCTCATAGACCTCCGCCAAGGCCAGGCGGAAATTGTTGATGCCCTTGTGCGCGACTTCATGAAACCGTCGCACCGTTATCAACCAGAAGGGGCTGATGAGGAGCGAAAAGGCGATGACCGAGATGACAATCTGATAGGCGGAAAAATCAATCACGCTGGTTCTGAGTCCGACGGCAGCCGTGACAAAGGAAAACTCACCCACCTGGGACATGATAATGCCGGCAGGGAACGCGGTTTCCCATTTCTCTCCCGCAAGATGCAGGATTGCTACATTGAGCACGGACTTGATCACGATGACGCCGAACACGAACAGGAGCAGCAAAGCCCAGTTCTCGGCAACAAACTTCAGATCAATCAGCAGGCCAATCGACAGAAAGAAAACGACGATCAGAAGACTCTGCACGGGTTGCGTTGCAGGAATGGCCTCACTGCGCAAGTTTGACTGGCCGACCACGAGACCGGCAACAAAAGCCCCATAAATTGGCGACAGGCCGATCAAGCCACTTATAGCTGCACCCGCAAGGCACATGCCCAGCATGGCGAGGGTCAGAAGATCGCTTTTCCCGGCAATACGATCGGAGAAGGGAATGGTAATTTTACCCGGCCGCCCCAACGCCCACACGAGCGCGAACAAGGACCCGATGGCGAGAGCCATCTTCAGAACCATACCTGAATCGATACTCTGGCCTTGGCCCAGCGACTCCGAGAGGAGCAGAATCGGTACGATGGCAAGGTCCTGGGCAATCAGCACGCCGACGGTGATCCGGCCCAGGTCTGTACGCAACTCGCCTATATCCTCCAGCATCTTGATAACAAGCGCGGTACTTGAGACGGCGATGGCGAAGCCCAGTAGGATTGAAGCCTGCACTGTCCATCCGGCGAAATAACCGAACGCGAATGTCACGCCAAGTGATGTGACAATCTGAAGGGAAGCAGTGATGAGCGCAGGCCTGAGCACGAGAACGAAGGCGCGCAGCGACAACTCCATGCCGATAAGAAACAACAGCAGCAGCACGCCCATTTCCGCCAGAAGCCTGATGGATTCGGTATGTGATACGAAACCAAGCCCCGTTGGTCCGAGTAGAATACCGGCAATGATATAGCCAACAATTGGCGGTTGGCGGAGCCTGACGAGGACCAAGCCGAGGGCAACGGCAATGAGCGCGACAACCGCGATCAGTGTAAGATCGGTCAGGCTCGAGTCCATTGCACGCCTCATCCACGTGATTGGTCAGTGCCAAATCAATTATGCAGAATCTTGATATCTGCAGATGTCATTGAAAGAAAGATTATTCTCGCGCCAGAACCACGCCCTTGCGCGCATCATCAAACCAGCGATCTATTGCAGCATCCACATTGCCGGTGAGTTTCGACTTCCACGCATCAATGGTCGCCTCCAGCGCCTCGCGGTTGGCGGCCATGAATTTGTCGCGGTTGAACTCTTCCTGCGCTTCGTTGATGAAATAGTCCGCCGCCACCCCAATCAGAACACCGGCAATGGCGCCGACGATCTGACCGCCGGCAGGCTGTACCACGGTACCCGCGACTGCACCCGACTCTGCCAGCGCCAATCTGGAGCCGAACGCGGTCACGAAGCGCCTCGAAAGCATTCCGAAACTTCGCGCCATGACCCGGTTCATCACGGGGCCAAGTACCAGGGCGCCTGCTGTCCCGCTGCCCGCGGCAACGCCTAACCCGGCAATCCCGGCGAACGCCCGGTCTTCCATCAGATAGACCGGCGCTTTCCATTTCTGCGCGTCCCAGTCGAGCATCACATCAGTTAGTTTTCCATCGGCGGGGATGTCGGCGAGATGCCGCGTATGCTTGGCGAGAAACAACTGCAGGCGCATGTCGCCATTGGCAATCACCCGACGGTAATTTTCATGACCCCGGCGCACCAGCGTTTCCAGCCCTTGTGTAATCTTCTGATCGCGCACCTCGGGCTTGAGCACCTGGTCCTTGTAGTGACGCATGAAATAGTCCTTGAGGTCGCGCTCCACAGCCTCGCTCAGGCTTTCATACTCTCCCGTTTGCACAAAGCGGTTGGCAGCCGATGTGAGCGTTTCCTTCAGCACGATGTAGGAACGCTTCCACTCAAAGAACCAGTCGGCATAGGCCTCCAGCACCTGCTCCTTGTCGGCGAAGGCCTGCTCGAAAACACGGTCAATATCGGCGCCGGACGCCTGCTTGATCAAGTCGCGCTCGTCATCCAGCATTCCTATGGTTTCATTGACGAACAGGTCGGTCTGCGTTTTTGCTGCGGTGACCCGGCGCAGTTTGCCATCCACATCACGCACCACCAGATCAACCGCATCTTCAGGAAGTGACGACTTGACGAAAATATCGAAGATGCTTTTGTCGGAATGTGCCGCCACCGTGTAGTCCTGATGGCGCTCCCATGAGCGCCAAAAGGTAGATCCCAATGACACAAGGCCATAGGCAGCAAGCAGCAGCGCGAGCGAAATGCCAATAGGACGCAGAAATGCGCCCACGGGACCATATTTACGCACCTTGATCTTGGCAGGCTTTTTCCGGCGCGCGGGCAGCCGCTCAGGCTTGGCAGCAAGACTGCCCTTCCCTGAACTTACAACTTGCGTATTGCTCGCTGCCATGCCGTCTCAATAATTCCATTGGCCAAAAATGTGTGGGTCCGATTCATATGGCAATTACAGGAGACTAACACAAGTTTTTGGTTAAAAATGGACGAGAATGACATTTGTACTCAACACGTTAATAGTAAAACTAGAGTTTCACCATATCGCGCCGATTACGGCTCTTGAGCAGGGGGTCAATGCTTACGCGAAAAGCGGCATAGTGATCATACTGACCGTGAGCCTCGACTGCGGCATCGTCATCATACAGCTCGTACAGAAAGAATTTATGAGGGTCATCGGGATCACCGCACACATCAAATTGACGGCATCCGGGTTCTTTCTCCAGCGCATTACGAGCCTGGGTCTGAAGGACATCACGCACTTCATCTCCTTTTCCCGGCAGTGCTTCGAAATCAACAATGATGGCGCGCATAATTTTATCCTCCTAATATCCAGCCCGGTAGTGGAATTGAAAGTTGGAACATTGGGCATGGGCAGATTGGCACGCTATCATGGCGCAACCTGCCAACACCAACTCCTTTAAGGTACAGAAAGGCTGAGCGCATGGCCCAGAAGAAGGCACCGAAACAGGGTGGACTTTACGACAAGCTACCGAGCTACGGTGATGCGGAATTCTCAGTCTATCTGCGGACCGTGTTCCTGAAATCCATGGGCTATACCGAAGATGCACTCGATCGCCCCATCATCGGCATCGCCAACACATATTCTGCCTACAATTCCTGCCATGCGACGGTGCCCAAGCTCATCGAGGCCATCAAGCGCGGGGTCATGCTGGCGGGCGGATTACCATTTGAATTCCCGGTGATTTCCCTACACGAATCTTTCTCCGCACCCACATCCATGTATCTGCGAAACCTGATGTCCATGGACACCGAGGAAATGATCCGTGCCCAACCCATGGATGCGGTAGTGCTGGTGGGTGGGTGTGACAAAACTGTACCGGCTCTGCTCATGGGTGCTGCCAGCGCTGATGTGCCTGCCATTCTCGAAGTAACAGGCCCGATGCTCACCGGCTCCTACCAGGGGCAGCGCGTCGGTGCCTGTACCGACTGCCGCAGCTTCTGGGCGCGTTTTCGTGCAGGTGAGATTGCCGAAGAACAGCTGCCCGACATCACTGACCAGCTTGGCCCCACACCGGGCACCTGCATGGTCATGGGAACGGCCAGCACCATGGCGCTCATGACCGAAGCACTAGGCGTGATGTTGCCCGGCGGTGCGACCATTCCGGCAGTACAATCGCAACGCCTGCGCCATGCGGAGCAGACCGGCACGCAGGCTGTCGCTATGGCAACGTCAGGGCTGACCCTGGACAAGATCATGACTCCGCAAGCCGTCGAAAACGCAATTCGGGTGCTGCTGGCGATAGGAGGCTCGACCAATGGTCTCATTCACATTACCGCCATGGCGGGACGGCTGGGCATCGAGGTTTCATTGGACCGGGTAGATGAGCTTGCGCGCGAAACTCCCGTTATTGTCGATCTCAAACCCTCTGGTGAATATTACATGCAGGAACTGCATGAGGCGGGCGGTTTTGCGACCATAATGCGCACCCTCGCTCCCCTGCTCGACCTTGAGCAAATCACCGTGTCGGGCCAGAGTCTGAAGCAGCATCTCGACGCCGCCCCGCATTGGGAGCAATCAATCGTAAGCTCACTGGACAATCCGCTGTCTCCCGAGGGTGGGCTGGCTGTGTTGCGCGGCAATCTTGCACCCGGTGGCGCGATCATCAAACAAAGTGCGTCTTCAAATGCCCTGCGCACCCATACCGGCCGCGCCATTGTGTTTGACTCCGTGGAGGATATTGCAACCCGCATTGATGACCCCGATCTCGATGTCACCAAGGACGACATCCTTGTGATGCGCAATGCCGGGCCCGTCGGTGCGCCAGGGATGCCCGAGGCAGGCTACCTGCCCATTCCGAAGAAACTGGCAAAGGCCGGTATCAAGGACATGGTGCGGATTTCAGACGCACGGATGAGCGGCACTGCTTTCGGTTCGATCGTCCTGCATGTCACGCCGGAAGCCGCCATTGGCGGACCGCTCTCACTCATCGAGACGGGGGACATGATTACGCTCGATATTCCGGCCCGAAGCCTCAATGTTGATTTGAGCGATGAAAAGCTCAAGCAGCGGGCTGCAATAAGGGATAAAACCCCGCCCCGGGTAACCCCGAGCCGAGGCTACGCCAAGCTGTTTGATGAGACAATCCTGCAAGCAGACAAGGGTTGTGATTTCGATTTTCTCTTGAAAAATTAATTGATTCCAGAGTGTTATGAATACCTGTTGTTGAATAGACACAGATGGGAAAAAAATCACGCGTGTGCGCTCCCCGAATATGGCCCTCACTACAAGTTAAATGTAAAATTCCCCCTGAATTATTTCAGGGGGCAAATATGATGCGCGCGTTTCGTGTAGGATTCTTATTATTGGTGAGTTTCATCGTCGTGGGTTCGGTGATGATGCCGGACCCGGCGGAGGCTCGCTGCCGGTGGTTCAAGGGGACCCATAACGGCACCGACTTCTTTTACTCCGACGGTGCGGCTGGTACCGCGGAATGGAAGGTAAAAAGTGCAATCACCCAGTGGACGGCGGCAAAAGGCATCAAGCGTTACAAGATCCGCATGTCGAAGACCAAATGCGGTAACTGGTTCATCAAATATGCATTGCCGCACAAACACTGCATCGCAAAAGGACGTGTTTGCTATTGAGCATTACCTGTCCGGTGCACCGAGGGGAATAATTTTTGCGGGGAACATCCATGCGTGATTTTGTTAGCTTTTCAACCCTCACTTTGACGGTTTTCCTTGTGTTTGCAGTTGCAACGCCGCAACGCGCCGAAGCCCTGTGCAAGACGTTCGATGCGAGCCATAACGGCACCGACATGTTCTATGATACCGGCACCGAGGGTACGGTTAAAAACAAGCTGCTGTGGTATGTCGAACAATGGCAGCAGGAGAAGGGTGTCAAGCGCGTCCGCGTCGGCAAGGTGCGCATCAAGTGCGGTGAATGGTTCATCAAGTACATGCTTCCACACAGGAACTGCAAAGCGAAAGCCCAAGTCTGTTACTAGACGCATTTACGATACGCATAACGGCTAAAATCTTCACGACTAAGCGACGTACACAATTGGAATGATCCATCTTCATCAGGGGGCATTCGATGCCCCAGCGGTGAACCGTCATCAACGACGCCGGGTTTTCCTAATTATTTAGAATTCAAGCCTAAAGTCTGACCTTGGGAATAAGCCCGTTCATGGGCTCAATTCGAATTGTAAAAGCACTGGGTCGGATATGCCCGAAATTTCGAAGGCATGGCAGACAGTCATTGACCTGATGACCATCGGGGCGTTTGCCTATGCCTTCTGGGTTTTTCAGAGGCATAAAAAAGCTGTACTCGTGAAAAAATTGCGCAGGGACTTTTTCCTTATAGTCGCAGGGATGAGCGCAATCGGAATATCCTATATTTGGGATCTCTCCTGTTTGTACCTGTTTCCGTTTCTCTCACATTTCACCGCTCTACTGACCGGGCTCGAATTTCTGCATCACGACATTATTTGGATCATGGTCCCCGGCGGATCCATTCTCATGGCTATTGGGTTTGCGAGAAGCATCCTGAGATCATCGGATGTCATCGATAAGCTTAAAGCGAGCGAGAGCCATGTCCACCAGATCGGCCAGGAGGCTGTCACCACACTATCCAAACTGAACCAGCGTGAAGCAGAACTCACCGGCCAGAATGAACGCTTTCATGCCGCGCTAGAAAACATGTCCCAGGGTCTTTGCATGTTTGACCATGAACAGCGCCTGATAGTGTGTAACGAGCTCTATGCTTCAATGTACGGACTATCGAATGATCTTGTGAAACCAGGCACGGCCTTCCGACAAATACTGGAACACAGGATACGGCACGATGTTTTCGTGGGGGATGACTCAGAGAAATACATCGAGGAGCGACTCGCGGCCGTCAGTGAAGACGAGGCTTCGACCAAAATTCAACTCCTTTCAGATGGACGTGTTTTTGCAATTTCTCACCGGCCACTCTCCGATGGTGGTTGGGTTGCAACACATGAAGATATCTCGGAGTTGGCAAAAGCCGAGGCCATGAATCAAAGACTGGCGCGTATTGTCGAGGACGCGATCAACGAGATTTATGTCTTTGATGCCAACTCGCTCAAATTCATTCAGGTCAATACCAGCGCCTGCGAAAATCTTGGCTACACCATGAGCGAGTTGTGTGAACTCACGCCCGTGGACATCAAGCCTGAAGTCACACTTGAATTATTTGAAAACCTCATCATTCCTCTCCGCAATGGTGAGAAGAAACACATTCAGTTTGATACCGTTCATTGTCGGAAGGACGGCTCACTGTATGATGTGAAGGTCACACTGCAGCAGATTCAATCGCAAAACCAGCAGGTGTTTGCCGCTATCGTTGAAGATGTAACCACTCGCCGTGCGACAGAAAAAGATCTCAAGCAGAGCGAGGAACTGTTTTCGAAAGCGTTCCAGTCGAACCCGATTCCCTTTTCTATTTCTGGACCCGATGGCGCCATCTACGATCTGAACGAGGCGTGGCTCACGACCATGGGGTACACGCGTGAGGAGGCGATAGGGAACTCAGCTCTAAAACTTGGGGTGTGGGCCGATCCGAACCAGCGTGCAAGTTTTGTTGAACTTCTCAAGAAGAAAGGCAGCATCAACGATTACGAAACGCAGTACCGCACCAAGAGTGGTGAGCTGCGCGATATGATGGTGTCTGGTGAATGGGTCATGGTTCGCAGCGAACCACGGCTGTTCAATATTTCCCACGATGTTACAGAGCGCAAGGCGACAGAACGCCAATTGCTGGAGGACCGTGACACGCTACAGGAACTTGTCAACGAGGCAACTTCGGATTTAAAGGCCAAGGCGCAGGAACTCGAAGCCTCCCTGGCAAAGGAGAAGGAACTCAACGAACTTCAACGCCAGTTTGTCTCTATGGCGAGCCACGAATTCCGTACACCTTTGGCGATCATCGACTCGACCGCACAGCGTCTCAAGAAAAGTGCTGACCGAATGTCGTCAGACGACGTGTTGAAACGAATCGACAAGATCAGGGACGCTGTGGTGCGCATGACGCGGTTGATGGAAAGCACATTGACAGCTGCCCGCCTCGACGAGGGAAAAGTCGCCGTCGACATGCGGTCCTGCAATATCGGACGAGTGATTACCGACGTGTGTTCGCGTATCCAGGAGATCGCCAAACACCATGTCATCACTTGCGAGTTGAACGCCCTGCCGGAAACAATCAGGGCGGATGACAGCGCGTTGGAACAGGTGCTTACAAATCTGCTCACAAACGCCATTAAATATGCACCCGGCGCTCCCGACATTCATGTCATGGCTTTTGCTGAAGACCATCAAGTGGTCATCCAGGTGAGTGACAACGGGCTGGGCATAGATGCAGAGGATCTTCCCAATTTATTCGGGCGCTTTTTCAGGGCCAAAACTTCAACCGGTATTGTCGGAACAGGGATTGGTCTGAGCTTGGTGAAGACACTTGTCGAGTTACATGACGGCACAGTGTCAATCAAAAGCAAGAAAGACGAAGGCAGCACTTTCACGGTTCGCCTCCCCGTAGATGGCCCCGTACCCGGCGAAAAAGCTGCCTGAATCACAGCCAAAAATCTGGAATAACCTGTATTTGGCGAGCCCGATGTACATCCAACTCGTCAGTTATTTCACGCAAAAGTAGAAATATTCCAATTCCTATTCTTGTAACCACCAAACAATCAGTTCGTATCTGGTTATTAACATTGACCATTTATTTTTACGGGAGTTGAGGCTGACGAGATCACGCAGATGGCGCAGGCAAACATACCCGAGAATGAAAATGAACGATTGAGTGCTCTGTATGAGTACGATCTTCTCGACAGGAATGCCGACACGGTTTTCGAAACGATCATTCGGATTGCTGCCGATGTCTGCGATGTTGATATTTCCGTCATCGCCCTCATAGATCGGGATCGGCAATTTTTTTTTGCACGTAACGGAATGGAGCCGCAGGAAACGCCGCGTGCAATCGCCTTTTGCGCCCATGCAATCCTGAAACCCGAATCAACCTTTGAAATTCCAGATGCGACGAAAGACCCTCGTTTCGCTGACAATCCGCTTGTGACGGGCGAGATTGGTGTTCGATTCTACGCAGCACAACCCCTGACAACCCCGGATGGATATGCAATTGGCGGCCTGTGCCTGATTGGGAAGGAACCGAAAAGTCTCACTGAGAGTCAACGTGACACCCTCAGCGGACTCGGCAAGGTCATTATGTCGTTGTTCGAATCCCGAAAGTCGGCTTCCAGTTCGGAAAAAAAGCTTATCGACGCCAAGGCGATCACAGAAACGGCAGCGCATAAACTGCGCGAACAACAAGCCACTCTCAGTGCACAAAATGAACATTTCCAGGCCGCATTGGAGAACATGAACCAGGGCCTGGTGATGTTTGATGAAAACCAGCAGCTGATCGTGTGCAATGAGCGGTACGCCTCGATGTACTACGTGTCGCATGATCTCCTGCGGCCCGGAACGACACTGGCCCAGATCGTTGAACACCGCATAGCCAAAGGCATCTACGCAGGAAGGGATGCCCCTGCCTACATTCAAGAGCGGTTTGAATGGGGTGGTGATCCACAGGTTGAAACCAAGATTCATGACCTCAGTGATGGAAGGACGGTATTTATCAGCCGTCGGCCGCTTCAAGGAGGCGGATGGGTTGCGACACATGAAGACATCACGGAGCAGAAACGGGCGGACAAGGCGCTTCGCGAGAGCGAAAAACATTTCCGCAACCTGATTGAAGGCTCGATTCAAGGTGTATTCATAGCCAGGAACTGGGAGCTCTTATTCGCCAATCAGGCCCTGGCGGATATTTTCGGTTATGCGGACCCTGGGGAAATCCTTGACCTGCGCGATGTTGATCCGCTGATTGCTCCGGAAGAACGTCAGCGCATCTGGGACTACAATAACGCCCGTAAGAAGGGCCGGTATGCACCAGAAGTGTACGAATCCCGGGGGCTGAAGAAGGATGGCTCAGAGTTCTGGGTTGAGTATCGCGTACGGCAAGTTGACTGGCACGGATCAAGTGCAATGCAATGTGTTGTCCTTGATGTCGACAATCGAAAACAGGCTGAAGCGGAACTTCTGCAGCATCGCGATCATCTCCAGGAACTCGTGAACAGCGCGACATCGGATTTAAAAGCGAAAGCGCTGGAACTTGAAGCAGCATTGGCCAAGGAAAAAGAACTCAATGAGTTGCAGCGCCAGTTCGTATCCATGGCCAGCCATGAATTCCGCACACCACTCGCAATTATTGATTCGACGGCACAACGCTTAAAAAAGAAAGCAGGCAACCTCTCAAGCGAAGACACGCTGAAGCGGGTCGACAAAATAAGAAGTGCGGTCAACCGCATGACGCGGCTGATGGAGGACACACTCACAGCAGCTCGCGTGGATGAGGGCAAGATCGCCGTTGAAATCAAATCTTGCAATGTTGGGCAGGTCATCTCCGATGCGTGCTGGCGTTTACAGGAAATTGCCAAGGACCATGTTATCTCCTGCGATATCTGCGCCCTGCCCGAGACCATCAGGGCTGACGCCGGCGCGCTCGACCAGGTAATTACAAACCTGCTTTCTAATGCGGTGAAGTATGCCCCCGGAGCACCTGATATCCAGGTGACGGCCCACAGCGAAGGTGACTATGTTTTAATTCAGGTGCAGGATCACGGACTTGGCATCGACGAAGATGATTTGCCAAAATTGTTCGAGCGCTTTTTCCGGGCCAAGACCTCAGCCGGAATAGCCGGCACCGGTATTGGGCTGAAACTTGTGAAGACGCTGGTCGAGATGCATGATGGCTCGATATCGATCGACAGCAGGAAAGACGTAGGCAGCACTTTCACGGTCCGCCTCCCCGTCAATGGCCCTCCTCCGGGCAAAAAGGCCGCCTGAGAGAGCCGGCTGACGGTAAGAGCCACAGCGGCAAACAGAAAGCTCCTGCTCCGCTGCGTATTCTCGATCGTCGAAACACCCTTCTTCGTGATGCGCACCGGCACATGCAACAGCTCTCCAGGGAAGCGCTTATGAAGTTCCCTGACAAGATGCCGTTGATGACCGGCGATTTTAGTCGAGGACTGGTGACTGACGAGCAGCAACCTTGCGCTTTTCCTTTCGAGCGTCTCCACGGCACCTGCCAGTGAATCCAGACCGCCGGAAAAGAGGGCAACCTCCTCGGCCGAAATTGACACATCATCCGTGGAAGAAAAATTGAAATATCTGTTTATCGACTCGGGATTTTCGGCAGGGATGAAGTCGAAGCGGATGGTGTCTTCTGACATGAATGCAAGAAGACTCTCCAGATTGTCCTTGATCTCAGAAGCTTGCCACAACTCTGGCTCGCGTACTGGAATAACGAACCTCAGATCACGACGCCAGTCAGCGCCCAGCCTGCTCATTGTCGCACCCCCACGGCTCACCAGCTGATCGGCACAATAGACATAGGCCGCAATCTCCAAAAGGTCTGTGAGTACAGGAGGAACATCGGCGAGCATCAGCCGGCTGATATCCTCAATCTGGAGTTCGATGTTGGCGTTTAGTCCAGAGAGCGACAGGCGCAAGGGTATTGCCACATCCAGTGCAGGCGATTTTGCTCCACCGCACAGAATGAGTGCATCAGCCATCGCCCGCACTCCGCTTTTGCAGCTCGCTGCTGATCTTGCGCAATGCAACAAACACGAAGGCGCCGGCCTTCTCCGGCGTGATTCCTCCCTCGAAGGTGGTTTTCGAGAACCAGCCGCCTGCAAAGGCCTCGACGATGCGCGATGCCTCACGACAATATTGCGCCAGGGAGGCGTTGAACTCCGCATGAGCCTCAGCTGAGGCTATCCTCTTTCCTGGTCCGGTGTGGTTGGACAGTTCACGGCTCAGGAAATAGTCGAGATGGCGCTGTGTCAGCCGGGCGAAAAAATCCCGCGCAAGAACGGCAAACTGATCGCGCGCGGCGAACTTACCGAGCTCCAAACGCACGTCTTCCGCCACCGGGCCAAACAGGCTTGGCAGGCGCTCACCCACAACCGCCGCCAGGCTATCGGCCGCAGCAAGTTGTGCCATTTCGCCGAGGTCGGTCCGCCCGCCCGCGATCTCCGTCTGTCGGTCAATCGCCTCGGTGAGTGCCCCCACAATTTCCAACAGCGATGGATCACGATCAATCCGAAGCCCCAGTGCATCAAGGCTTTCCAGAAAGTCGGGAGAGCGCGCCGCCAGCGGAAGCTGGGTCAGCAACCAGAAGGAATGCCGAAGTGCGGGATCATCGCGCGCGTGACGGAATGAGGACTCTGCCGCGGAAGCGCTTGCGCCGGCGATGGAATCAGGAGGAGCACCGCCGGAAACCAGGCCGACCACCTCCCGCCACTTTCGCGTGGCTGGCAGGGTTCCAAGCCTGATATGTCCCATATGACTGATCCAGTGGTCAAAGTTGACTGGTCAATGTCACACTGTTTGGAGAAATACTTCAAGCTATTGCTAAACGGTACGTAGCGCTCAACTACTTCCGCTTAGCCCACGAAAGCAGACATAAAACCACTCAGCATGGAATGTCCGCTTTACCCCCGAAATCGGACATAAAACGGAACATCTTGGAATGTCCGCTAGGTGCCAGTAGCGGACATCAGGCATCTCGGTTTTATGAGCATGAGCGGAGGACACCGTCAAATGTCTCTCCGCTTGGGATTTATGTCAGGCGATGGCTCTGGTGGGCGACGAGTGGGATGAGGGCAACCGCACCACAGCGATGGCCGGAATACTCCAGCCTCCAACGCCAATTCCCACAAACTCATCACATCCAATGATCAATCATGGACAGACAAAAAGGATTTTTCTGCCTTACCTCCCTGATGGACACTACGATGTGACTTATGCCACTTTTATTGGATGCTTTTTTAAAATTATAACACCAATTTCTGATGGGAGAGATACCTCTGCCTCAGGTATTAATAATCCGTTCTGCTTCGTCGATCATTGAAGTTTGAGAGTCTATTTTTTTATCTTCGACTCTCGTGGCACCCAAAGGTCGACGAAGTGAGTTTGGTGTGATGCCAGCTTTGATTGCCGTCATCACGCCAACAGCTTCCCAGTAGTTATCAACCATATGTAATTGCCCTTCTGCCCAAGGGAGAAGGCCTAAGTCATTTTCCATCAAGTTTGTATTTTCGCGTACAGCAATGACCGGGATACCTTGGTCGAGTGCCGCTAAAGTAGGAAGGCCAACGCATTTATCCGGAATCACGAGGCAAGACACATCTGCCGCTGTCAACAACCCTGCTGCCCGCATCGCATCCTGATCGGTCACAATGCGGGGGCTGCGTTGCAAACCCTTCAGCATGCATTGAACAAATGTCAGCGAGACCGCTTCTGCAGCAAGGCGTGGGTCAACGATGCCGAGATCAAAATTCGCGACCTTTTGGCTTTCAAGCATTGGGGAATGCGCCGTTGGAATTTCATAAAGCATCGACACTGTGTGTGTGAGCATTGCTTCCACGCCCCCCCACGGATTGATCATTTGACCGTCGCAATGGAAATATTCTTCGTGGTATTCGTCATCACACTCGATAACGGACGCGATTGCGACGGCGTCATACGTCCCTTTGTTTTCATCCAACGCAGCACGAATGCGGTCGAGCCCTTCAACTTTGCCCGCGGCCCTTCCTGATTTCGCAAATTCGGTCGTCATGCGGAGCGTCGGACTAAGCTTCACGACTTTGGGACAATCGAGACCATAGGTTGCACGCGCAGCGCTCACCGCATTAAGCGTATCGTTCGCAAACATCTCAATTTCATGATCATCAATGATCACCAGCACGCGGTTTGACCGCACCCGTTGCAAGGCGGCAGTCCCCATCATCATGCGCGTAATGGCGCTACCCTCGACGTAAAGCGCGTTTTCTGGCATTTCGTTTAAGTCTGATGCATTCACGACATTTGGGTGCGTGATCAATCGATCGCATGCTTCGGCCAATACCCGTGCTGTCGGTGTGGCGTCTCCGGCGTGGCCGCCGATTTCAGAACCAATTCCTGTTGGAACTAGGAATACCGCATTGAACTCATCCGTTCGTTCAAACTTCCGGGGCTGAAATCCAAAGATGGATTCCAGTCCATCAGCAGTCGGCGCATCCACACCACTCAGCATTCCTAATTCACAATGATAATGAGTCTCGTCCATGCCGGTGATGGCGAAACGAACGGGAACCGCACCCTCTTCCAAACGGAATTCAATAGCCTTTTCGATTTGCGCAATCATATTGCGATGATCAGGAGCTGCGGGGATCGGAAAGTGCCGTTCAATCAATTGCAAAGGCATTCTCTTAAACCCGATCTAAAAATCTGGCGGAACATTCCGTGGCGCCAAACCATTCAACTGAAAATTTCTCCGCGACTTTTGGGTCATACTCTTTGCATGAAAAGATATTGATATAGACGGCTTTAAGTTGGTCCAGGGTATGAATGACAATAGAGCTGGTGAGGATGAACTGTACCGCCGATGTCCCCTGGGTATGAGGCGAAGTTTGCCGGTCTTCTTCTGACAGGCCTTCATCATCCCAAAAATGAAGGTCTTCACGTTTCATATCAATCAGCACACACAGCCGTTCAAAATATTCAGTAATGCTCGGGCGGGTAAATTTTGTTTCATCGCAATCGTGTAGGTCGAGGATTAGCTCAATGCCGTATTTACCTGGCATCAATCCCCGAACGTTACTCGCTGAATTATCTTCGACGTTCATTGTCGTTTAGTGCTCCCTATACGTTGCGGTACTTAATCTATGATGACGTGAGGAACAAAACGAGAGTCCGTGCTTGTGACCAGTGTTTTATCCTCTCGTATGCACAATCCAGCAGCTTTGCCCGCAATCATCCAACACCCGACGAGGGGAAAATATCCCTCGTATTCAGGCAAGGATTGAAAGCCTTGGATAATGTGTGCGTTCTCGCTATATGGCCCCTCACTTTTGTAATGCGTTTGACCGTCAGTGACGATCTCAATATTTGCCCCTTGGCGTGACAACATCGGCTTACGAACATAATTTCCAGAACTCACGAGTTCAGCCGCTACCTGATCGTCTTCAAAATAAGCTGGTAGCAAATTTGGGTGGCCTTCAAACATGCCCCACAACAAAGGCATCAGGCCTTTATTAGAGAGGATAGCCTTCCATGGGGGTTCAATAAATCGAGCACAGCACGTCGGTACTTGCTTGCCAAACTCTTCCGCCATAATCCATTCCCAAGGATACAATTTGACCAAGGTTCGAATGGCCCGATCATCTAGATCAGTCAGTTGCCCGTGCTCATTTAGACCGATCTCTTCCATGTCAAGAAAGCATGTTTCCAACCCGGCCTCTTGTGCGCATTCTTTTAAGTATTCAAGGGTCCCCTTATCGTCCTCAATATCGTTATTGCAGGCGAAGTGAGTCACACCCTCTATCCCTAAAAGGGGGAAGGCTTTGATGATACTTTCATGAACATCATTTAACTGATCGCCACCCGCTGGGATCAAGCCCATCTCTGTCGCTTGCTCAAACCATTCCCATTGGAAGACCGCCGTTTCATAAAGCGCGGTTGGCGTATCGGCATTGTATTCTAAAAGTTTGGCAGGTCCGTTGCCATCGTATGACAGATCCATTCTACCGTAGAGATTTCGGTCACCACTACGCCAGCTGTCGTCGATGTAAGCCCAATAATTTTCGGGGATTCCGAGACGTTGTAAAACGCTTTCAGTCCCGACCGCACGGTCGACGACTTCCATACACATGCCTTCGAGTTCTTCGGTAGGCCCTTCTAGGTCTTCTTCAATCTCGCGCGTACTGAATTGGTAATAGGCACTTTCGTCCCAGCCCGTGATACCGCCGCTCGCGCTGTATTCAAGGCCATGCTCCGATGCCGCACGCTTGAGGTCCGGTCGTTCGTTTACAGAGA
The DNA here is from genome assembly GCA_021775525.1 of Hyphomicrobiales bacterium. Classification (GTDB taxonomy): domain Bacteria; phylum Pseudomonadota; class Alphaproteobacteria; order Rhizobiales; family Methyloligellaceae; genus UBA2767. Next base: position 478 of record JAJFHQ010000076.1, on the reverse strand, counting down.
TACGCTGCATGAGGCTTATAAAATTGGAAACGTGATACGATTAATCACGTCGCCCCCGACCCAAACCGACGCCCGGAAGATCCAAACCCGCCGCGTCTCATCGTTGTGGATTTTACGGAGGGCCGCGATGTGGCTGATTTTGCCACTTGGGTGCGTCCTGTCGTTGAACCAGCACTTCTATTGTCTGCAGTCCGGAACGTACCCGGGCTAGAAGCCGACCTGTATAGAGGCTGCGCTCCAATTCCCGACCGTCCTCCCCTAAGAAGCGATCCCATCATATAGCCCGCCATTAACGGCATAAATACGGAACCGCCGGATGATGTTTGGTAGGGTGCTTTTTCACACTTTTCCGCTCCAAAATCAGCAGCACAGTCTTCTTTCGTTGCATATTTTGGCGCGACGGCAGCATGCTGGGCTTTCGCCTCGTTGAAGTTACTTTCGCACTTATCAGGATCTTCCAAAGTTTCCCGCTTGCATT